>NZ_JBIRKB010000003.1:433393-639605 GCF_044329855.1 Streptomyces sp. NPDC017520 | reverse complement strand
AGCGCGGGCGTCTTGTTCTTCTCGACCTTGTCCTGCCGGCCCTTGCGGACCAGCTGCTGGATCGTAGGCACTACTTCTCCGGTTTCTGTGTGCCGAATGGTGAAGCTAACCTGGAACGTCACCGACCCACGCGGTCGGGTGTGTCGAAGCCGCGAACCCCTGCCGCAAGGCGGAAGAACAGCGCGGATTGCGGTGGCCGGTCACGACCTCCGCTGCGGCTGTAGACACGCGCGGAGGCCAGGGCACACCCCAGGCACAAGGTCTGAGCGTACCTACCGCACTCGCTGCGGTCAAAACAAATGGGCGGGACCGACAGCGGCGCCCGGAATGCGCCTTTCCGCCCGGTCGGCTCCGGCGTCCGGCTCGGGATCTCAGGCCCTCGGAGCAGGGACCCGCGCCTCGCTCCCCGCCCCCTCGCCGGCGTCCCCCGCCGCGGGCGCCCCGGGCGCCGCGGTGTCGTGCCGGACGAAGTACGTAGGGCGGTTCTGCAAGGCCGTGTAGATGCGGCCGACATACTCCCCGAGCAGACCCACGCAGATCAGCTGCACGGCCCCGATGAACACGATGCCGGTGAACAGCGACGTCCACCCGGGCACCGTACGGCCCAGCGCGAAGGCGGTCAGGGTGTAGACCAGCAGGCCCAGGCAGACCACGAAGGCACCGGCGCCCAGCCAGGTGGCGATGCGCAGCGGGGCCGCGGAGAAGCCGGTGACGCTGTCGACCGCGAGGCGGATCATCCGGCCCAGCGGGTACTTGGTGCGGCCGGCGACGCGCGGGGCGCGCTCGTACGTCACCTGCCCGCTGGGGAAGCCCAGCCAGGGCACGAGGAGGCGGTAGACCCGCTGCTGGTCCGGCAGCGCCTTCAGGGCGTCCACGGCGGCGCGGCTGAGCAGCCGGAAGTCCCCGGCCTGCGCGGTGACCGAGGGGCCCGCCAGGCGCCGCATCAGCCGGTAGTAGACGCCGGCCGTCCAGCGCTTGAAACCGGTGTCGCTGCTGCGGTCGACGCGGACCCCGTAGACGATGTCCAGGCCCTCGCCGCGGGCCAGCGCCAGCATCTCGGGGATCTTCTCCGGCGGGTCCTGGAGGTCCGCGTCGAGGCTGACCACGAAGGAACCCACCGCCCGGTCCAGGCCGGCGGTCAGCGCCGCCTGGTGGCCGGAATTGCGCCGCAGCGCCACCACCCGCAGCTCCGGCCAGCCCAGCCGGAACGCCGCCAGCAGCTCCGCCGTACGGTCCGTGCTGCCGTCGTCCACGGCGACGACCTCGTGGGCCGCGCCCAGCCCGTCCAGGACCGGCCGCAACCTGCTGACCAGCGCGGGCAGGACCTCTTCCTCGTTGTACATCGGGATGACGACCGACAGCACGACCGTCTCGCGCCGTTCCGCGTCCGGTTCCTCGGGCACCGCGCCTCCCCTCCCCCGAACACTGAGCACAGATGTGCGACTCTTGTGCGATCTTATGGCAGCAATTGACGCTTGAGGGCGGACCGAGGGGGATGACAGCCATGGACACGGCTGCCGACGACACCGTGACCGACGGGTCGCGCGGCGCCCCGGACGGGCCGCCCGACGACTCCCGCACTAAGCGCCCGCCACGGGACCGGTGGACCCGGCTGCCCACCCTCCCGGACGGCGCCCGCCCGTACCTGCCCGCGCTCGCCCTGTACGGCGTCACCAAGCTGGTCGGCCTCGCGGTCTTCGCCTCCCTGCTGGAGTACGCCGGGGACTACAAGGGCAAGAACCCGCGCTTCGGCGGCGGCGCCCACTGGTGGGACGTCCTGGGCACCTGGGACGGCTGGTGGTACCTCCAGGTCGCCGAGCACGGCTACAGCCCCTCCCTGGTGCGGCTCGGCGGCGACGGGCTGTTCACCGTCCAGCAGAACTCGGTCGCCTTCTTCCCGCTCTACCCGGCGCTGATCCGCATGGTCTCGGAGACCACGGGCCTCGGCCTGTACGGCTCGGGCATCCTCGTCTCCGTCGTCTTCTCCTTCGTCGCGGCGGCGGGCATCTTCGCCGTGGTGCGCCTGGTCGCCGGGGCCCGCGCCGGCACCGTCGCGGCCGGCCTGTGGGCCGTGGCCCCCGGCGCCGGAGTCGAGTGGGCGGTCTACTCCGAGTCCCTCTTCGTCGCCATCGCCGCCTGGGCCTGCTACGCCGTGATGACCAAGCACTGGGTCGCGGCCGGCCTCCTCGCCTTCACCGCGGGCCTGAACCGCCCCACCTCCGCCGTCCTCATCGGCGCCGTGGGCCTCGCCGCCCTGGTGACGCTGGCCCGCCCGGCGTCCCGCCGCGAACACGGGATACGGGGCCCGGTCTACGCCATGGTCGTGGCGCCCCTGGGCCTGCTCTCCTACATCGCCTGGGTCGGCTACAGCACCGGCGAGGCCACCGCCTACTTCACCCTCCAGCGCGAGGGCTGGGCGCACTTCTTCGACTACGGCGCCTACACCCTGGACGTGCTGCGCAACCTCGCGGTGGGCAAGGGCGACTACGTCTTCGCGTTCTCCACGCCGGACCTGCTCTCCGTCCAGCTGGTCCTTGCGCTGCCCTTCCTCATCGCCCTGATGCTGCGCAAGAAGCCCCCGCTGGTCCTGGTCGCCTACACGCTGGCCACGATCATCACGGTCCTCGGCACCCAGCAGATGTTCGGCAACACCATGCGCTATCTGCTGCCGGCCTTCCCGCTGCTCCTTGCCCCGGCCGCGGCCCTGGCCCGGCTGAAGCTCCCGAGCCTGGCGGTCTTCTTCACCACGGCCGCGCTCGCCTCCGGCTGGTACGCGCACTACGTCATCTTCGAGCTGGGCGTTCCGTAGGACCCCCGGTCCGAGAACGCCGAAGGGCGGCCACCCACTCGGGGTGACCGCCCTTCGGTCGTATCAAGCCGCTCGCTTACTGGTTGTACGGACCGTAGTCGTAGTCCTCCAGCGGGACGGCCTGGCCGGAGCCGGTGCCGAACGGCGAGTAGTCGATGTCGTCGTAGCCGACGGCCGAGTACATCGCGGCCTTGGCCTCCTCGGTCGGCTCGACCCGGATGTTGCGGTAGCGGGACAGGCCCGTACCGGCCGGGATGAGCTTACCGATGATGACGTTCTCCTTGAGGCCGATCAGGGAGTCCGACTTGGCGTTGATCGCCGCGTCGGTGAGGACCCTGGTCGTCTCCTGGAAGGACGCCGCCGACAGCCACGACTCGGTGGCGAGCGAGGCCTTGGTGATACCCATCAGCTGCGGACGGCCGGAGGCGGGGTGACCGCCCTCGGTGACCACACGACGGTTCTCGGTCTCGAACTTCGACCGCTCGACCAGCTCGCCCGGAAGCAGCTCCGCGTCGCCGGACTCGATGATCGTCACGCGGCGGAGCATCTGCCGGATGATGATCTCGATGTGCTTGTCGTGGATCGACACGCCCTGCGAGTTGTAGACCTTCTGGACTTCGCCGACCAGGTGGACCTGGACCGCACGCTGGCCGAGGATGCGCAGCACGTCGTGCGGGTTGGTCGCACCGACGGTGAGCTTCTGGCCCACCTCGACCGGGTCGCCCTCGCCCACGAGCAGACGGGCACGCTTCGAGATCGGGAACGCCGTCTCGTCGCTGCCGTCGTCCGGGGTGACGACGAGCTTCTTGGTCTTCTCGGTCTCCTCGATCCGCACGCGGCCCTTGGCCTCGGAGATCGGGGCGACACCCTTGGGCGTACGGGCTTCGAAGAGCTCGACGACTCGGGGCAGACCCTGGGTGATGTCGTCACCGGCCACACCACCGGTGTGGAAGGTACGCATCGTCAGCTGGGTGCCGGGCTCACCGATGGACTGGGCGGCGATGATGCCGACCGCCTCACCGATGTCGACCAGCTTGCCGGTGGCGAGCGAGCGTCCGTAGCAGAAGGCACAGGTGCCGACCGCGGACTCACAGGTCAGGACCGAGCGGGTCTTGACCTCCTCGACGCCGGCGCCCACCAGGGCGTCGATCAGGACGTCACCGAGGTCGACGTTGGCAGGCGCGATGACCTTGCCGTCCACCACGACGTCCTCGGCGAGCATGCGGGCGTAGACCGAGGTCTCGACGTCCTCCGTCTTGCGGAGCACGCCGTCGGCGCCCTTGACCGCGATCTTCAGCTTGAGGCCGCGGTCGGTGCCGCAGTCCTCCTCGCGGATGATCACGTCCTGCGAGACGTCCACCAGACGACGGGTCAGGTAACCCGAGTCGGCGGTACGCAGGGCGGTGTCCGCCAGACCCTTACGGGCACCGTGCGTGGAGATGAAGTACTCCAGAACGGTGAGGCCCTCACGGAAGGACGCCTTGATGGGACGGGGAATCGTCTCGTTCTTGGCGTTCGACACCAGACCACGCATACCCGCGATCTGACGCATCTGCATCATGTTTCCTCGGGCGCCCGAGTCGACCATCATGAAGATGGGGTTCGTCTTCGGGAAGTTCGCGTTCATCGCCTCGGCAACCTCGTTGGTCGCCTTGGTCCAGATCGCGATGAGCTCCTGCGTGCGCTCGTCCTTGGTGATGAGACCGCGCTCGTACTGCTTCTGGACCTTCTCGTCCTGCTCCTCGTACCCCTTGACGATGGCCTTCTTGGCCTCGGGCACGACGACGTCGGAGATGGCCACGGTGACGCCCGAACGGGTCGCCCAGTGGAAGCCCGCCGCCTTCAGGTTGTCGAGCGTCGCCGCCACGATGACCTTGGGGTAGCGCTCGGCCAGGTCGTTGACGATCTCGGAGAGCTGCTTCTTGCCCACCGAGTAGTCGACGAACGGGTAGTCCTCGGGCAGCAGCTCGTTGAAGAGCGCACGGCCCAGGCTGGTCCGCAGCCGGAAGGTGTCGCCGGGCTGGTACTCCGGCTCACCCTCCTCGGCGACCGGCGGCACCCAGCCACGCGGCGGCATGGTGCCGACCGGGAAGCGGATGTCCACCTTCGCCTGGAGCGACAGCTCGCGGGCGTCGAAGGCCATGGTGGCCTCGGCCGTGGAGCCGAACGCGCGGTCCGTGCCCTTGACGTTGCGGCCCTCTTCGTCCGTGGTGAGGAAGAAGAGACCCAGCACCATGTCCTGGGTCGGCATGGTGACGGGACGACCGTCGGCCGGCTTCAGGATGTTGTTCGAGGACAGCATCAGGATGCGGGCCTCGGCCTGCGCCTCCGCGGAGAGCGGCAGGTGCACGGCCATCTGGTCACCGTCGAAGTCCGCGTTGAACGCGGTGCAGACGAGCGGGTGGATCTGGATGGCCTTGCCCTCGACCAGCTGCGGCTCGAAGGCCTGGATGCCCAGGCGGTGCAGGGTGGGCGCACGGTTCAGCAGCACCGGGTGCTCGGCGATGACCTCTTCGAGGACGTCGTACACGACGGTGCGGCCACGCTCGACCATGCGCTTGGCCGACTTGATGTTCTGCGCGTGGTTCAGGTCCACCAGGCGCTTCATCACGAACGGCTTGAAGAGCTCCAGCGCCATCGCCTTCGGCAGACCGCACTGGTGCAGCTTGAGCTGCGGACCGACGACGATCACGGAACGCGCGGAGTAGTCCACGCGCTTGCCGAGGAGGTTCTGACGGAAACGGCCCTGCTTGCCCTTGAGCATGTCGCTCAGGGACTTCAGGGGACGGTTGCCGGGACCGGTGACCGGGCGACCGCGGCGGCCGTTGTCGAACAGCGCGTCGACGGCCTCCTGCAGCATCCGCTTCTCGTTGTTCACGATGATCTCGGGGGCACCGAGGTCAAGGAGACGCTTGAGGCGGTTGTTGCGGTTGATCACACGGCGGTACAGGTCGTTCAGGTCGGAGGTCGCGAAGCGGCCACCGTCCAGCTGCACCATCGGACGCAGGTCCGGCGGGATGACCGGCACGCAGTCGAGCACCATGCCCTTGGGCTTGTTGCTGGTCTGCAGGAACGCGGAGACGACCTTGAGGCGCTTGAGCGCACGGGTCTTCTTCTGGCCCTTGCCGGTGCGGATGATCTCGCGGAGGCGCTCGGCCTCCTCGTCGAGGTCGAAGGACTCCAGGCGCTTCTGGAGCGCCGCGGCGCCCATGCAGCCGTCGAAGTACGTGCCGAAGCGGTCACGCAGCTCGCGGTAGAGCAGCTCGTCGCCCTCCAGGTCCTGGACCTTGAGGTTCTTGAAGCGGCTCCACACCTCGTCGAGGCGGTCGATCTCGCGCTGCGCACGGTCGCGCAGCTGCTTCATCTCACGCTCGGCGCCTTCGCGCACCTTGCGGCGCACGTCCGCCTTGGCGCCCTCGGCCTCCAGCTCGGCCAGGTCGGTCTCGAGCTTCTTGGCGCGGGCCTCCAGGTCGGAGTCGCGGCGGTTCTCGGTCTGCTGGCGCTCGACGGAGACGTGTGCCTCCAGGGACGGCAGGTCGCGGGTACGACGCTCCTCGTCCACGAACGTGATCATGTACGCGGCGAAGTAGATGACCTTTTCCAGGTCCTTCGGCGCGAGGTCCAGCAGGTATCCGAGGCGCGAGGGAACGCCCTTGAAGTACCAGATGTGGGTGACGGGAGCGGCAAGCTCGATGTGGCCCATCCGCTCACGACGCACCTTGGCGCGAGTGACCTCGACGCCGCAGCGCTCACAGATGATGCCCTTGAAGCGGACACGCTTGTACTTGCCGCAGTAGCACTCCCAGTCCCGGGTCGGACCGAAGATCTTCTCGCAGAAGAGTCCGTCCTTCTCGGGCTTGAGCGTGCGGTAGTTGATGGTCTCCGGCTTCTTCACTTCGCCGTGCGACCAGGTCCGGATGTCGTCCGCGGTGGCAAGGCCGATCCGCAGCTCGTCGAAGAAGTTGACGTCGAGCACTTGTCGTCAATCCCTCTTTCGGGGTCTCGTCTCAATCAATGGTCTGAACGGGTCCGGGGAGGGCCGGCCGCCTCGGGATGAGGCGGCCGACCGGCCCGTCAGACCTCTTCGACGCTGCTCGGCTCGCGCCGGGACAGGTCGATACCGAGTTCCTCCGCCGCGCGGAAGACGTCCTCGTCCGTGTCGCGCATTTCGATGGACATGCCGTCCGAGGACAGCACCTCCACGTTGAGGCAGAGCGACTGCATTTCCTTGATGAGCACCTTGAAGGACTCGGGAATGCCGGGCTCGGGGATGTTCTCGCCCTTGACGATGGCCTCGTAGACCTTCACGCGGCCGGTCACGTCGTCGGACTTGATCGTCAGGAGCTCCTGGAGGGCGTACGCGGCGCCGTAAGCCTCAAGGGCCCACACCTCCATCTCACCGAAGCGCTGACCACCGAACTGCGCCTTACCACCCAGCGGCTGCTGGGTGATCATGGAGTACGGACCGGTCGAACGCGCGTGCAGCTTGTCGTCGACCAGGTGGTGCAGCTTGAGGATGTACATGAACCCGACCGAGACCGGGTCCGGGAACGGCTCGCCGGAGCGGCCGTCGTAGAGCTGGGCCTTGCCGGAGGGCTGGACCAGGCGGTCGCCGTCGCGGTTGGGGATCGTGGCCTGGAAGAGGCCGGTGATCTCGTCCTCGCGCGCACCGTCGAAGACGGGCGTGGCGACGTTGGTGCCGGGGGCGACCTGGTCGGCGCCGATGGCCTGCAGGCGCTGGGCCCACTCGTCACCGAGGCCGGAGACGTCCCAGCCGCGGCTGGCGAGCCAGCCTAGGTGGATCTCCAGGACCTGTCCCGGGTTCATTCGGGACGGGACACCCAGCGGGTTGAGGATGATGTCGACCGGGGTGCCGTCCTCCAGGAACGGCATGTCCTCGATCGGCAGGATCTTGGAGATGACGCCCTTGTTGCCGTGACGGCCGGCGAGCTTGTCACCATCGGTGATCTTGCGCTTCTGCGCGACGTAGACGCGGACCAGCTGGTTCACGCCCGGCGGCAGCTCGTCGCCCTCTTCGCGGTCGAAGACGCGGACGCCGATGACCTTGCCGATCTCACCGTGCGGCACCTTCAGCGAGGTGTCGCGCACCTCGCGCGCCTTCTCACCGAAGATCGCGCGGAGCAGGCGCTCCTCGGGGGTCAGCTCGGTCTCGCCCTTGGGCGTGACCTTGCCGACGAGGATGTCGCCGGCGACGACCTCGGCACCGATCCGGATGATGCCGCGCTCGTCGAGGTCGGCGAGGACCTCTTCGGAGACGTTCGGGATGTCCCGGGTGATCTCCTCCGGGCCGAGCTTGGTGTCACGGGCGTCGACCTCGTGCTCCTCGATGTGGATCGAGGAGAGGACGTCGTCCTGCACGAGGCGCTGCGACAGGATGATCGCGTCCTCGTAGTTGTGACCCTCCCACGGCATGAACGCCACGAGCAGGTTCTTGCCGAGGGCCATCTCACCGTTCTCGGTGGCCGGTCCGTCGGCGAGCACCTGGTCGGCCACGATGCGGTCGCCCTCGGAGACGACGACCTTCTGGTTGACCGAGGTGCCCTGGTTGGAGCGCATGAACTTGGCGATGCGGTACGTGGTGTACGTGCCGTCGTCGTTCGTGACGGTGATGTAGTCCGCGGAGACCTCCTGGACCACACCGTCCTTCTCCGCCTTGAGGACGTCACCGGCGTCGGTGGCGCAGCGGTACTCCATGCCGGTGCCGACGAGCGGCGCCTCCGACTTGATGAGCGGCACCGCCTGACGCATCATGTTCGCGCCCATGAGGGCACGGTTGGCGTCGTCGTGCTCCAGGAAGGGGATCATCGCGGTGGCGACGGACACCATCTGGCGCGGCGAGACGTCCATGTAGTCGACCTCCGTGCCGGGCACGTAGTCGACCTCCCCGCCACGGCGGCGGACCAGGACGCGGGGCTCGGTGAAGCGCAGCTCCTCGGAGAGGGTCGCGTTCGCCTGGGCGATGACGTAGCGGTCCTCCTCGTCGGCCGTGATGTAGTCGACGTCATCGGTGACCTGACCGTCGACGACCTTGCGGTACGGCGTCTCGATGAAGCCGAACGCGTTGACGCGGCCGTACGAGGCGAGCGAACCGATCAGACCGATGTTCGGGCCTTCGGGGGTCTCGATCGGGCACATGCGTCCGTAATGGGACGGGTGCACGTCGCGGACCTCGAAGCCGGCCCGCTCACGGGAGAGACCACCCGGGCCAAGAGCCGACAGGCGGCGCTTGTGGGTGAGACCCGACAGCGGGTTGTTCTGGTCCATGAACTGCGACAGCTGGCTGGTGCCGAAGAACTCCTTGATGGAGGCGACGACCGGCCGGATGTTGATCAGGGTCTGCGGCGTGATCGCCTCGACGTCCTGCGTGGTCATGCGCTCACGGACGACGCGCTCCATCCGCGCCAGGCCCGTACGGACCTGGTTCTGGATGAGCTCGCCGACGTTGCGCAGACGACGGTTGCCGAAGTGGTCGATGTCGTCGGTCTCGACGACGATCTCCCGGCCGGACTCACCGGTCGTCTCGGTCTCACCGGCGTGCAGCTTGACCAGGTACTTGATGGTCGCGATGACGTCGTCCGAGGTGAGCACCCCGGCGTCCAGCGGCTCATCCGCGCCGAGCTTCTTGTTCACCTTGTAGCGGCCGACCTTCGCGAGGTCGTAGCGCTTCGGGTTGAAGTAGAGGTTCTCGAGCAGCGTCTGAGCGGCCTCGCGCGTCGGCGGCTCGCCCGGACGCAGCTTGCGGTAGATGTCGAGCAGCGCGTCGTCCTGTCCCTGGGTGTGGTCCTTCTCCAGGGTGGCGCGCATCGACTCGTACTCGCCGAACTCCTCCAGGATCTGCTCGGTGCTCCAGCCGAGCGCCTTCAGGAGGACGGTGACGGACTGCTTGCGCTTGCGGTCGATGCGGACACCGACCATGTCGCGCTTGTCGATCTCCATCTCCAGCCAGGCGCCCCGGGAGGGGATGATCTTGGCGGAGAAGATGTCCTTGTCGGACGTCTTGTCGATGGAGGAGTCGAAGTAGACACCCGGCGAGCGGACCAGCTGCGACACGACGACACGCTCGGTGCCGTTGATGACGAAGGTGCCCTTGTTGGTCATGAGCGGGAAGTCGCCCATGAAGACCGTCTGGGACTTGATCTCGCCGGTCTCGTTGTTGGTGAACTCGGCCGTGACGAAGAGCGGCGCGGCGAACGTGAAGTCGCGCTCCTTGCACTCGTCGATCGAGTTCTTCGGGGGCTCGAAGCGGTGGTCGCGGAACGTAAGCGACATCGACCCGGAGAAGTCCTCGATCGGTGAGATCTCCTCGAAGATCTCCTCCAGGCCGGACTTGGTGGGGACGTCTTGTCCACTGTCCAGAGCAGCCTCGACGCGAGCCTTCCAGGCGGCGTTGCCCAGGAGCCAGTCGAAGCTCTCGGTCTGCAGCGCGAGGAGGTTCGGAACCTCGAGGGGCTCCTTGATCTTTGCAAAGGAGATGCGCAGCGGGGCGGTGCTGGCACCGTTGTTCGTATTCGCGGTCGAGGCGTTGCGCGAGGCGGCCAAGAGGGGGTCCTTCCGAGGGCTCGGACTCACTACGCGCGTACCGGTCCCACTCTGGACACATAGACAGACCGTTCCGAATCGGTCGTAAAACGACCAGGTCGGAGGGGGTCGGCCATCGGTGCTTCAGCGTGGGCATGCCCCTGGTGACGGGCAGGAGGCAGCTAACAGGCAGCGCAAAGGGTCAGTGTAGCCAAGCGGCACACTGATGTCCAGTCGGGGTTCTCAGAGACCCACGTTGCTCTCAACAGCTGTTCTCAACACCTATGTCTAGCCCTAGCCCTCGCGCGGGGTGCGCTCTTCTTTACTGCCCTCTTCACTCTCGATCCATGCCTCGGATACGGATCGAAGTGATGACGCGTCCTGAGAATTGCGCGCCGCGTCCGGTTCGTCAAGGCCCGCCGGTCCGATCGGACCTCCGGGAGCCTTCACCGGCCGCCCCCGGGGTGCCCGCAGGACGCCCCTGAGGGGCCCGCGAGAGGCGCACGGCGAAGATCACCCTACTCGTCGTCGGCGGAAGAGCAAGGCACCCGCCACGGGCACGCCGAAGGGCGACCACCCGAATGGGTGATCGCCCTTGGCGCGGGTGCCTGACGGCGCCCAGGGAGTCCGGAGGACTCCCGAGGTGTTACTTGACCTCGACGGAAGCGCCGGCGGCCTTGAGGGACTCGGCAGCCTTCTCGGCGGCCTCCTTGGCGACCTTCTCGAGGACCGGCTTCGGGGTGCCGTCGACGAGGTCCTTGGCCTCCTTGAGACCCAGCGAGGTCAGCTCACGCACGACCTTGATGACCTGGATCTTCTTCTCGCCGGCACCGGTGAGGATGACGTCGAACTCGTCCTGCTCGGCCTCGGCCTCGGCCGGGGCGCCACCAGCGGCGGGGCCGGCGACGGCGACGGCCGCGGCGGCGGTGACGTCGAACTTCTCCTCGAAGGCCTTGACGAACTCGGAGAGCTCGATGAGGGTCATGCCTTCGAACTGCTCGAGCAGGTCGTCCTGGGACAGCTTCGCCATGATAGGCGTCCTTCCACTATTCGGCAGGTGCCGGATGTATGTGTCGGCGGGCGTACGTGGAGCCCGCTGGACCGCTGAGCGAAATTACTCGGCGGCCTCGGCGGGAGCCGGAGTACCGGCACCGCCCTGCTCTTCCTTCTTGACGCGAAGCGCTTCCGCGGTGCGGACGAACTTCGACGGCAGTGCCTGGAAGAGCTGCGCAGCCTGAGTCTGCTTGCCCTTGAAGGCACCGGCCAGCTTGGAGAGCAGAACCTCGCGGGACTCGAGGTCCGCGAGCTTCTTGATCTCATCGGCGGACAGCGCCTTACCGTCAAGGACACCGCCCTTGATGATGAGGTTGGGGTTGTCCTTGGCGAAGTCACGAAGACCCTTCGCCGACTCCACCGGGTCACCGGTGACGAAGGCAACCGCCGTCGGACCCGAGAACAGGTCGTCCAGCGTGTCGATCCCGGCCTCGTTGGCCGCAATCTTGGTCAGCGTGTTCTTCACCACGGCGTACTGGGCGTTCTCACCGAGCGAACGGCGCAGCTCCTTGAGCTGTGCCACGGTGAGACCCCGGTACTCGGTCAGCACGGCGGCGTTCGAGCTGCGGAACTGGTCCGTCAGCTCGGCTACCGCGGCAGCCTTGTCGGGCCTTGCCATGAGCGTCGGCCTCCTTCCGGGTGATGAGGACCGCTCAGAAGGGGCCGGGAAAGACGAAACGCCCCAGCACAAGTGCCAGGGCGCGGCTCGACCGAACAGAGTCCGGGAGCGTTCCACAGTCACCTGCGCAGGTCGTCCGGTCTAGCGGAACCTTCGGTCACCGTCCCTCTGACGAGGCACAGCGACGACCAGCGGTCTTTGGCTTCTTGGTGAGAGTACGCGACCGGACGCGGGACGGGCAAATCCGTCCTCGTTCGTCCCTTGCGGGAGGTGTCAGGAGGCGCTGCCCGGGGTAGCGCCGCCCTGCTTGAGCATCTCCTTGAAGTCCACGGTGTCCGAGGCCGCCGGCTTCTCGGAGGGGACCTCGGTCCCGTAGTCGCTGTAGAAGAGCGTCGAGTTGAACGAGCCGGTCTTCATCTCGCCGCGCTCGGTCTTCTTCACCAGCAGGTCGTTCTTGTCGACCCAGATGTCGACGGTCTGGGTGGTCACCCCGGCCAGGGCGAGCTGCTCCTTGAACGCGGCCAGCTGCTCCGCGTCCAGGTTGCTGTTCTTCGCGGTCAGGTCGGCCACGTCGACCGTGCCGGAGTAGTGCGTCGCGGGGACCCCGCGGACGTCCTCCTGACCGACCTTCTTCACGTCGCCGGAGGCCAGGAGCGCCTTCACACCCTGCTCGGGCGTGCTGTTCTGGATCTGGTCCTTCATCACGTCGCCGGAGGCCCCGCCCAGCTCGGCGAGGTCCTTGTAGGAATACCGGATCCAGTGCTTGCCGCCGGTGTTGGCCGCCATGGCGTCGCCCATGTTGGCGTAGTACTCGTCCTTGAAATAGCGCGCCTCGACCGATCCGTCGCCGCCGGCCTGCTTCAGGGCGTCGCCCATGGTGCCGCCGGTGTACGTGATGGTCAGCGCGCCCGAGAGGCCGTCGGCCCAGCCGATGGACCCGGACTGCTTCATGGACATGGCGGTGCCCATCTCGGTGGTGCCCTCGACCTTCGCCGACTGGGCGCCGCCGGTCTTCTGCTGCACCTGCTTCAACGCGGCCACGGGGCTCGCCTTGGAGACGGCGCCCGCCTTGCCCTCTTGGGTGCCGCCGGAGCCCTTCGAGCCGTCGGAGCCACTACAGGCCGCTATCGACGTCAGTGCCGCCGCGGCGGCCAGAGCCGTGCCCATGCGTCGTGCCGTGTTCGTCCTCATGTACCCGTCCACCCCTCGTGTCGTCCGTCGTCCCCCGCACAACACTGGCACAGGGCACTGACAGACGTGACTCCTTACGGATACGAGGACGGGCCCCGCACCTCGAAAGGTTGCGGGGCCCGTTCACAGAAGTGCACGCGTACGACGCGGCTACCGGGTGAGCATGGAAGCTCAGACGGCGGCCGGGTCCTCCTCGACGAGGAGGTTGCGGGTGCGGTTGGCGTCCAGCGGGATGCCGGGGCCCATCGTGGTGGCCAGGGTGGCCTTCTTGATGTAGCGGCCCTTGGCGGCGGACGGCTTCAGACGGAGGATCTCGTCCAGCGCCGCTGCGTAGTTCTCCACCAGCTTGGTCTCGTCGAACGAGGTCTTGCCGATGATGAAGTGCAGGTTCGAGTGCTTGTCGACGCGGAACTCGATCTTGCCGCCCTTGATGTCGTTGACAGCCTTCACGACATCGGGGGTGACGGTGCCGGTCTTCGGGTTCGGCATCAGACCACGCGGACCGAGCACGCGGCCCAGGCGGCCGACCTTGCCCATGAGGTCCGGGGTCGCGACGACGGCGTCGAAGTCCAGACGGCCCTTCGCCACCTCGTCGATGAGCTCGTCGGCGCCGACGATGTCGGCTCCAGCGGCTTCCGCGGCCGCAGCACGGTCACCGGTCGCGAAGACCAGGACCCGGGCGGTCTTGCCGGTGCCGTGCGGGAGGTTCACGGTGCCACGGACCATCTGGTCGGCCTTGCGCGGGTCGACACCCAGGGCAAAGGCGACCTCGACGGTGCCGTCGAACTTCGTGGTGGACGTTTCCTTGGCGAGACGGACGGCCTCGAGCGGGGCGTAGTTGCGCTCCCGGTCGATCTTGGCGTCCGCAGCGCGGAGGTTCTTGCTGCGCTTCACTTCTACTCCTGTGGTTTCAGAGTGTGGAGTCGTGGTGCGGACCAGCGCTTGGTCCTACCACTGGGGGTTACGGGGCTGAATCAGCCTTCGACCGTGATGCCCATGGAACGGGCGGTGCCGGCAATGATCTTCGACGCGGCGTCGAGGTCATTGGCGTTCAGGTCGGGGAGCTTCGTCGTGGCGATCTCGCGGACCTGGGCGGCCGTCAGCTTGGCAACCTTGGTCTTGTGCGGCTCGCCGGAGCCCTTGTCCACACCCGCGGCCTTGAGGATCAGCTTGGCGGCCGGCGGAGTCTTCGTGATGAAGGTGAAGGAACGGTCCTCGTAGACCGTGATCTCCACCGGCACGACCATGCCACGCTGCGACTCGGTCGCGGCGTTGTAGGCCTTGCAGAACTCCATGATGTTGACGCCGTGCTGACCGAGCGCGGGGCCGACCGGCGGGGCCGGGTTCGCCGCACCGGCGTTGATCTGGAGCTTGATAAGCCCCGTGACCTTCTTCTTCTTGGGAGGCATTGCTCTCTCCGGGTCCTATGAGAGTGTTTCGCCGCCGATTCCGGTCATCCGGATGGAGGCATACCGCACAACGATAACGGGTATAGCTGTGCGACCAAAAACCCAGCAGGTCAGAGGGGCTTTGCAGCCCCTCTGACCTGCTGGGTAGGCATGTGTCCAGAAACCGGCGGCGAGCGCTAGTTCTTCTGGATCTGGTCGAAGCTGAGCTCGACCGGGGTCTCGCGGCCGAAGATCTCGACGAGTCCCTTGACCTTCTTCGAGTCGGCGTTGATCTCGTTGATCGTGGCCTGCAGCGTGGCGAAGGGGCCGTCCGTGACGGTGACCGAGTCGCCGACCTCGAAGTCCAGCACCTGGACCTCGACCTTGCGGGACGGAGCCGGCTTGCCCTCGGCCTCGGCGGCCTCGCGGGCGGCCTTCTCCTCGGCCTCCGGGGCGAGCATCTTGACGATCTCGTCCAGGGTCAGCGGGTACGGGTCGTAGGCGTTGCCCACGAAGCCGGTGACGCCCGGCGTGTTCCGCACGACGCCCCAGGACTCGTTCGTCAGGTCCATGCGCACCAGCACGTAGCCGGGGAGCTTGTTCTGCCGGACGTTCTTGCGCTCGCCGTTCTTGATCTGGACGATTTCCTCTTCAGGCACCTCGGCCTGATAGACGAACTCCTCCACGTTCAGCGAGACGGCGCGCTGCTCCAGGTTGGCCTTCACGCGCTTCTCGTAACCGGCGTACGTGTGGATGACGTACCACTCGCCGGGGAGCGTGCGGAGCTCTTCGCGCAGGGCGGCGACGTGGTCGACGGGGGCGGCCGGCTCGGCCTCTTCCTCGTCGGCGCTCTCGTCGTCGGCCTCCTCCTCGGCGGCCTCTTCCTCAGCGGCCTCGTCCTCGCCGGATTCGACCGCCTCGGCGGCGTCGTCCTCGTCGGACTCCTGCGCCTCCACGTTCACGGCGGCTTGCTCGGCGGGCTCGCCCGCGGCGAGGTCGGCGGCCTCGGCCTGGTCCGGGTCCGGGTCCACGGAGTCAGCAGCCTCAACGATGTCGAGCTCGTCCTTGGCGGACTCGAAGGCGCCAGCCTCGGGCTCGACGGCGTCGTTCAGGTTCGGGTCAGACACGATGGCTGCTTCTTCCTGGATACAAAGGGTGGAACGTGCGAAAGGGGCGCCGGGTCGGACGCCTTCCGCGAGATCAGCCGAAGACGTACTTGATGACCCGGGCGAAGCCCATGTCGAGAACGGTAACAAGACCGATCATGACGACGACGAACACGATCACCACGGAGGTGTACGTCGTGAGCTGGCTACGGGTCGGCCAGACAACCTTACGGAGTTCGGCGACGATCTGGCGGTAGAACAGCGCGAGCCGACCCAGAGGGCCCTTCTTGCCGCGCTTGCCGCCCTTCCGAGCCTTCTTCTTCGACTCGGGAGCTTCATCCTCAGCATCAGGCATGTCGATGGAGCCCACGGCGTCCGTCACGCTACTCACCTGATTCCGGGTCGTGGCCGTGCCGCGCCCGGTGGAGCCGCACGGCTGTGCAATGAAGTACGTACATGCGCACACATCCTGGCGAAGGAGTGTGTAGCAGGGCCGGAGGGACTTGAACCCCCAACCGCTGGTTTTGGAGACCAGTGCTCTACCAATTGAGCTACGACCCTTTGTGGTTTCCACCAACCTACCGCATCTTTCCCGGTGACCGGGTGCAGGAACGGTGCGGCTGGTGAAGGCCAACGACAGGTGAGTGTACGTGTTCAGGGCCGCCGCGTCGAACAGACGGCAACCGACCCGTCCTGACCGCATGTTGTCCGGGTCCTGTCCGGTCCCTGAAACCCCTGTGCCGACGGCTTTCGCGGTCTGGGAGCATGGGGCCATGAGCGCTGCAACTTCACCGTCCGAGCGCCGGGTTTCGGCCCGCATCGGTGCGATCTCCGAGTCCGCGACCCTCGCCGTCGACGCCAAGGCCAAGGCCCTCAAGGCCGCCGGGCGCCCGGTGATCGGCTTCGGGGCCGGCGAGCCCGACTTCCCGACGCCCGACTACATCGTCGACGCCGCGGTCGAGGCCTGCCGCAACCCGAAGTACCACCGCTACACCCCGGCCGGCGGGCTCCCCGAGCTCAAGGCCGCCATCGCGGAGAAGACCCTGCGCGACTCCGGCTACGAGGTCGACGCCAGCCAGATCCTGGTGACCAACGGTGGCAAGCAGGCCATCTACGAGGCCTTCGCCGCGATCCTCGACCCGGGTGACGAGGTCATCGTCCCCGCCCCGTACTGGACCACCTACCCCGAGTCGATCCGGCTCGCCGGCGGCGTCCCGGTCGAGGTCGTCGCCGACGAGACCACCGGCTACCGGGTCTCCGTCGAACAGCTGGAGGCCGCGCGCACCGAGAAGACCAAGGTCGTCCTGTTCGTCTCGCCGTCCAACCCGACCGGCGCCGTCTACAGCGAGGCCGACGCCGAGGCCATCGGCCGCTGGGCCGTCGAGCACGGCCTGTGGGTCATGACCGACGAGATCTACGAGCACCTCGTCTACGGCGACGCCACCTTCACCTCGCTCCCGGCGATCGTCCCCGAGCTGCGCGACAAGTGCGTCGTCGTCAACGGCGTCGCCAAGACCTACGCGATGACCGGCTGGCGGGTGGGCTGGATCATCGGCCCGAAGGACGTGGTGAAGGCGGCGACCAACCTCCAGTCGCACGCCACCTCCAACGTCTCCAACGTCGCCCAGGTCGCCGCGCTCGCGGCCGTCTCCGGCCCGCTGGACGCCGTCGCCGAGATGCGCACCGCCTTCGACCGCCGCCGGGGGATCGTCGTCCGGATGCTCAACGAGATCGACGGTGTGTTCTGCCCGGAGCCCGAGGGCGCCTTCTACGCCTACCCGGCGGTGAAGGACCTGCTCGGCAAGGAGATCCGCGGCAAGCGTCCGGCCACCACCGTCGAGCTGGCCGCGCTCATTCTGGACGAGGCCGAGGTCGCCGTCGTGCCCGGCGAGGCCTTCGGCACCCCGGGCTACCTGCGCCTGTCCTACGCCCTGGGCGACGAGGACCTGATCGAGGGCGTCTCGCGGATCCAGAAGCTGCTGGGCGAGGCCAAGGCCTGACCGGTCACGTAACCGCTCGAAACGGAAAGCGCCCCGGGCCGCTGGAATCCTCCACCGGCCGGGGGCGCTTTTTGTTCGAGCGGCCCCCCTGAACGGGAAAGCGGCTACCGCTCCGGCCCGCCCGTGCGGCAGGATCTACGAATGGAGCGTGATGTACGTCTGTTGCCCAAGGCCCACCTGCACCTGCACTTCACCGGGTCGATGCGGCCAACCACCCTGCTCGAACTCGCCGACAAGTACGGGGTCCATCTCCCCGACGCCCTGACCGGCGGCGAACCGCCCAAGCTGCGGGCGACCGACGAGCGCGGCTGGTTCCGTTTCCAGCGGCTCTACGACATCGCCCGGTCGTGTCTGCGGTCCCCCGAGGACATTCACCGCCTGGTGCGCGAGAGCGCCCAGGAGGACGTCGCGGACGGCTCCGGCTGGCTGGAGATCCAGGTCGACCCCACCTCGTACGCCCCGCTGCTCGGCGGGCTGATCCCGGCCATCGAGATCATTCTCGACGCCGTGGACAGCGCCGCCCGGGACACCGGTCTGGGCATGCGCGTGGTGATCGCCGCCAACCGGATGAAGCACCCGCTGGACGCCCGCACCCTGGCCCGGCTCGCCGTCCGTTACGCGGACCGGGGCGTCGTCGGCTTCGGGCTCTCCAACGACGAGCGGCGCGGAATGGCCCGCGACTTCGACCGGGCCTTCGCGATCGCCCGCGAGGGCGGCCTGCTGGCGGCTCCGCACGGCGGGGAGCTCGCCGGGCCCTCCAGCGTGCGCGACTGCCTCGACGACCTGGACGCCTCGCGCATCGGGCACGGGGTCCGGGCCGCCGAGGACCCCCGGCTGCTGCGCAAGCTCGCCGAGCGCGGGGTCACCTGCGAGGTCTGCCCGTCGTCCAATGTGGCGCTCGGCGTCTACGAGAAGCCCGCCGACGTCCCCCTGCGCACTCTGTTCGACGCGGGCGTCCCCATGGCGCTGGGTGCGGACGACCCGCTGCTGTTCGGCTCCCGGCTGGCCGCCCAGTACGAGCTGGTGCGCCGCCACCACGGCTTCACCGACGAGGAGCTGGCCGAGCTGGCCCGCCAGTCGGTGCGCGGATCGGCGGCCCCCGTGGACGTGACGGAGAAGCTGCTCTCCGGGATCGACGACTGGCTGACTAGCTGATCCCGCCCAGCAGCGTGCGGGCCAGGGAGGCGGCGAATTCGCCCATGGGCTGCGGGGGCCTGCCGCCGGGGAGCGCGGCGTAGGCGAAGGCCCGCTGGGCGCAGGCGCCCAGCAGCAGCGAGGCGGCGGCGTAGGTGTCCGCTTCGGCCCGGACCCGGCCCGCGTCCTGTTCGGCGCGCAGATAGGCGTCCAGCTGCCGGATCGGCAGGTGTGGCCCGGCTTCGAGCCCTCCCACGCCCTCCTCGTGACGGCGCTTGAGCTGAGGTTCGGCGTACAGGGACGCGGCCATGGGGAAGGTCTGCTCGTAGAACAGCGCGGCCACCCGGGCGATCTCGGTGAGGTTGCCCTCGACGCTGCCCTCGCCCGCGCGCAGGTCTCCGAGGAGGTCCCCGAGCCGGGGCAGCCGCTCCGCGAGCACGGTGACGAACAGCTCCTCCTTGCCGGAGAAGTACTTGTAGAGCGCCGCCTCCGAGCAGCCGGCCGCCCTGGCGATCTCCTTGGTCGTGGTCCGGGCGAGGCCGATGGAGAGCATCAGCTCGTGCGCCGCGTCGACGATCCGGACGCGGGCGGGCTTCTGGTCCATGCGTGCTCCAACAGGCCGTGACCCGGAGATCTTGACGTCCGGGTGGGGAGCCACCCACCCTAGAGGTTAGTGAACACTCACCCACTGGGAGCGCTATGAGAATCACCGTGTTCGGGGCGACCGGCGGCGTCGGTCAGGAGATCGTCGGGCAGGCACGCGCGGCGGGCCACGAGGTGACGGTCGTGGTCCGCGACCCGGACCGGCTCCCGGAGCCGCTGGAGCGCGCGGCGCCGCACGCAGTCGTCCGGCTGGACGATCCGGCGGCGGTGCGGGCGGCGGTGGCGGGGCGGGACGCGGTCCTGTCGGGGCTGGGCTCGCGCGGCCGGAAGGCGAACGGCGTCGCCGAACGGCTGACCGGGCGGATCCTGACGGCGATGGAGGCCGAGGGCGTCCGGCGGCTGGTGGTGGTCAGCGCGGTGCCCGTGGGGCCGGAGCCGGCGGGCGATCCCCTGGTGGACCGGCTGATGCGCAAGGCGGTCGGCGCGGTCCTGGCGGAGCTGTACGCCGATCTCGCCCGGATGGAGGCGGCGTTGGCCCGTAGTGCGACGGACTGGACGGCGGTGCGGCCGCCGAAGCTGACGGACGGGCCGCTCACGGGCGTCTACCGGCAGGTCGTGGGCGGTACGCCGCGCAGCAGCCGGTCCATCTCCCGGGCCGACGCGGCCCACGCGATGCTCGCGTTGGCGGAGGATCCGGCGGCCGTGAAGCAGGGCGTGGGCGTCGCGTACTGACCCCGTACGTTCCCGGCGGGCCGACGCCTCTTCTCCTCCGGCCGGCGTCTCCTACAGGCTGACGCCGACCGTCACCGGTTCGTTGACCAGGGTGACGCCGAAGGCCGCGTGCACCCCGGCGACCACCTCGCGGGCCAGCGCGAGCAGGTCCTCGGTGGTGGCAGCGCCCCGGTTGGTGAGGGCGAGGGTGTGCTTGGTGGAGATCCGGGCGGGGCCGCTGCCGTAGCCCTTGGTGAATCCGGCCCGGTCGATCAGCCAGGCCGCCGAGGTCTTGGTGCGTCCGTCCTCGGCGGGGAAGGCCGGAGGGGTCGCGTCCGGGCCGAGGCGCTCGCCGACCCGGGTGAGGAAGTCCTGGAACGCGGCCGGTTCGAGGATCGGGTTGGTGAAGAAGGACCCCGCCGACCAGGTGTCGTGGTCCTCCGGGTCCAGCACCATGCCCTTGCCGGCGCGCAGCCCCAGCACGGTCTCGCGGGCGGCCGTCAGCGGGACGCGTTCGCCCTGCTCGACGCCCATGGCCCTGGCCGTTTCGGGGTACTTCAGGGGCGCGGAGAGTCCGGCCGCCTCTTCCAGCTCGAATCGGACACGCAGCACCACGAAGCGGTCGGGTTCGGCCTTGAAGCGGCTGTGACGGTACGAGAACGCGCACTCGGCGTTCGGAATCGTCACCGTCTCCTCGGTGCGCCGGTCGTAGGCGACGACCTCCGTGATCGTGGTGGACACCTCCTGTCCGTACGCGCCGACGTTCTGGATGGGCGTCGCGCCCGCGGATCCGGGGATGCCGGCCAGGCACTCGATGCCCGCGAGGCCCGCCTCGACGGTCCGGGCGACGGCGTCGGTCCACACCTCGCCGGCCGCCAGCTCCAGCGACGTACCCGAGAGCGCGAAGCCCTTCGTGGCGATCCGCAGGGCGGTGCCGTCGAAGCCCTTGTCCCCGATGACCAGGTTGGAGCCGCCGCCGATCACCAGCAGCGGGATGCCGCCCGCGTCGGCCTCGCGCACGGCGGCGATCACCTCGGCGTCGGTCGTGGCGGTCAGCAGCCGGGCGGCGGGACCGCCGAGCCGGAAGGTGGTCAGGGGGGCGAGGGGGGCGTCGTGGAGTTCCTGCACGGGGACAAGAGTACGGTCCGCGCCCCCGCCGCTCGTGCGGGGCCACGGGCCGTGCCCGGGGGCCGGGGCGGGTCCGGCGGGCCCTGTCACCATCCGTCGGACCCGCCCGAGGCGGCTCAGGCGGCCACCGGCTCCGGGTCCACGGCGCCTCGGTCCACCGGTTCCGGGGCGGGTCGGCCGGCGCTGCGGCGACCCGGGATCAGGAGGGCGACGAGTGCGCCCAGGGCCACCGCGCCGGCCCCCATCCAGATGGCGGGTACCGTCCCGTCCGCGAACAGCCGCGGTGAGCCGTAACCGCCCTGCGCGGCGAAGACGGCGGCGAGCACCGCGACCCCGAGCGCCCCGCCGACCTCCCGCAGCGCGTTGTTGGCTCCGGAGGCGATGCCCTGTTCCCCCGGCCGGACGCTGGAGAGCACCAGGCTCGCGGCGGGCGCGAAGTACATGGCCATGCCGACCCCACCCATGATCAGGGCGGGAAGCTGGGCGGTGTAGCTCACCCCGGGCTCGATGATCAGGGCGAACAGGGAGAGCCCGACGGCCTGGAGCGCGAGCCCGGTGACCACCACCGGGCGGCCCCCGAAGCGGTCGGAGAGATACCCGGCGAAGGGCGCCACGAGGATCGGCATCCCCGTCCAGGGCAGCATCCGCAGCCCGGCCTCGGTGGGCGAGTGCCCGAGGCCGTTCTGGAGGAACTGGCTGAGCAGGAAGATCGATCCGAACATCCCGAGGAACATCAGCAGGCTCGCTGCGTTGATCCCGAGGTAGGCCCGGCTGCGGAACAGCCGCATCGGCAGCATCGGGTTCTCCGCCCGGATGCCGTGGCGGACGAACAGGGCGAGCAGCGCCGTGCCCGCGATCAGCCCGGTCAGGACGACGGGATCGGTCCATCCGTGGCTCGCGGTGTTGACCAGGGCGTAGACGATGCCGAAGAGGCCCGCGCTGACCAGGACGGTCCCGCGGATGTCCAGGGGCGCCTTCGGCGCGCGGGACTCGGCGAGCCGCAGCCGGGCCAGCGGCAGCAGCACGAGACCTATCGGCACGTTCAGCCAGAAGATCCACTGCCAGGAGATGTGCTCGGTGAGCGCGCCGCCGATCAGCGGACCGCTGGCGACCGCCACCCCGGTCACCGCCCCGAAGACGCCCAGCGCCGCTCCCCGCCGCTCGGGCGGGAGGGCGGCGCCGATCAGGGTGAGCGTCAACGGCATCATGATCGCCGCCCCCACGCCCTGGACCGCCCGGAAGGCGATGAGTTCGCCGATGCCCGGGGAGAGGGCGGCCGCGGCGGAGGCGGCCGTGAAGACGGCGAGTCCGGCCATGAACAGCCGCCGTCTGCCGAACCGGTCCCCGAGCGCGGCTCCGAGCATGAGCAGCACGGCGAAGGTCAGGGTGTACGCGTTCACCGTCCACTCCAGGTCCTCCAGGCCGCCGCCGAGGCTCGCGCGGATGGAAGGGAGGGCCGTCGCGACGACGAGGTTGTCGAGGGCCGCCATGAATCCGGCGACGCTCGTGATGACCAGGACCCAGACCGCTCCCCCGCGGCCGGTCGTGTCGTGCTGTGCGTTCACTTCTCCCCCTGCTTGTTAGTAATTGATGACTAACTTCGTTGGACAGAAAACCGGGCCGGGCCCGGCCCGCGCTTGTTCACTCGACGGGCAGAGCCGAGTCGTAGAATCCCGACCAGGCGCGATGATCAGCCGGGAAGCCCAGCGAGGCGAGGGTGTTGACGAGCATGCCGAACGCCAGGAACGTCGTCGTCTCGCTCTCATCGGCCCCGAGCGCGATGTGGACGTCGTCCCTCATCCGCGCCCAGGCCGCCCGCAGGGTTTCGCCGAACTCGTGGTCCCCGGCGGCCTCTGCGGCGGCGACGGCCGCGTACGTCTGCATCTGCATCATCAGCTTCTCGCCGTCGTGGACGATCAGCCGCTGGTACGCCCTGGCCATGGCGTGCAGGGCCTCCTGCCCCTCCAGCCCCTCGGATGCCGTCACGAAGACCGCACGGGTGTCCTCCAGGCAGCGTTCGGCGGCGGCGATGAAGATGGCCTGCTTGTTGGGGAAGAGCCGGAAGAGATACGGCTGCGAGACGCCGACCCGCCGGGCGATCACCTCGGTGGACGTCCCCTTGTAACCACCGCGGGCGAACTCGGTGACCGCCGCCCGGACGACGCTCTCGCGCCGCTCCTCCGCACTCATCCTTGCCATGGAAGTAAGTTATCGCTCAATAACCAACCCTGCAAGCGCCTCGCGGGATCGAGCACAAGTGAGGGGCACCCCTCCGCGGGAGGACCGCCCACGCGTGAGGGGCACCCCTCCGCGGGAGGACCGCCCCTCACCTCCGGCCATCGCGCCGGTACACCTCAGGCGAGCCGGACCACGGCCCTGGACATCCCCAGCACCTTCTTGCCGTCGCACAGGGCGACCAGGTCCACCCGGACCAGGTTGTCGTCCAGCTTCGCCGCGACCTTGCCGCTGACCTCGATCAGCGCGCCCTTGTCGTCGTTGGGCACGACGACCGGCTTCGTGAAGCGCACCCCGTAGTCGACGACCGCGCCCGGGTCGCCGGCCCAGTCCGTGACCACCCGGATCGCCTCGGCCATCGTGAACATGCCGTGAGCGATCACATCCGGCAGCCCGACCTCGCGCGCGAACTTCTCGTTCCAGTGGATCGGGTTGAAGTCGCCCGAGGCGCCCGCGTACTGCACGAGCGTGGCCCGCGTCACCGGGAACGACCGCGCCGGCAGCTCCGTACCGACCTCGACCGCTCCGTAAGAGACCTTCGCCGTCATCACGCCTCCTCGGCGGCGCGTGCCACCAGCTTCATCAACGTCGTGACCACCAGTTCACCGGCCTCGTCGCGCACATCCCCGCGGACGTCCAGGATGTCGTTGCCGGCGAGGGACTTGATGGCCTCGATCGTGGACGTGACCGTCAGCCGGTCCCCCGCCCGTACCGGACGCACGTAACTGAACTTCTGGTCGCCGTGGACGACCCGGCTGTAGTCCAGGCCCAGCTGCGGGTCCCGCACCACCTCCCCGGCAGCCCGGTAGGTGATCGAGAAGGCGAACGTGGGCGGCGCGATCACATCGGCGTGACCGAGCGCACGGGCGGCCTCCGCGTCGACGTACGCCGGATGGGTGTCGCCCACCGCCTCGGCGAACTCGCGGATCTTCTCCCGGCCGACCTCGTACGCCGGAGTGGGCGGATAGGTCCGCCCCACGAAGGACTGGTCGAGCGCCATGGGCTCGCTACCTCCTGAGAAACCTGGTGAAAGACGAATAAGGGCACGCCCCTGTGCGGGAACGACCCCGTACAACGACACGAGGCCGCCCCCAGGAGGGGACGGCCTCGTGTACGAGCCTGATTCAGCGCGTTTCGCGGTGCGCGGTGTGCGAGTTGCAGCGCGGGCAGTGCTTCTTCATCTCAAGACGGTCCGGGTTGTTACGCCGGTTCTTCTTGGTGATGTAGTTCCGCTCCTTGCACTCCACGCAGGCCAGCGTGATCTTCGGGCGGACGTCGGTGGCAGCCACGTGAGTGCTCCTTGGACGGACGGTGGACGGATGAACGCATAAAAGGGTAGCCGATCGAAGGACCGACCCAGCAATCGGCTACCGTTAGTAGCGGTGACCGGACTTGAACCGGTGACACAGCGATTATGAGCCGCTTGCTCTACCGACTGAGCTACACCGCTTTGATGATGAGTCCCCCCGCCGAAGCGGGGGTTCCCGATCACCAGAGCCCCAATGCGGAATCGAACCGCAGACCTTCTCCTTACCATGGAGACGCTCTACCGACTGAGCTATTGGGGCGAGCGATGAAGACATTACACGGTCCCCCGCCGGTTGCCCAAATCCGTTTGTGCCGCCCTCTCCGACCCTCCGTCCGGGGCCGCCCACACCCCCTGATCAGGCCTTGATCCAGGCCGCGCCCACCTCGGGAACGGACCCGGCCGGCGGCCTGCGCAGGCGCACCGGTACGACTATTCCGCTCCTCCCGGACGCCGCCCCCGCACGCCCCTAGGGTGTGGTCACTCCGTGTGATCTTGCACCCTCCCAGGAGCGCGATGCCTGACAGCCAGCCACGGCGGCCCGACGACAACGCGCCCGAGAGCGCCGACGCGGCCACCACCGCCGACACCCCCGCCCTCGTCCTCGGCGGCGCCCGTCTCGCCGACGGACGGGCCGTCGACGTACGCCTGAGCGGCAGCCGGATCGAGGCCGTCGGCACCGCGGGCAGCCTCACCACCCGCGGCCCCCGCATCGACCTCCGCGGCTATCTCCTGCTCCCCGCCCCCGCCGAGCCCCACGCCCACAGCGACACCGCCCTCACCGCCGCCGGCGCGGGCCCCGACAGCCCCGGCCCGGCCTCCCACCGCACCGAGGACATCCAGCGCCGCGCCACCGAGGCCGCGCTCCTCCAGCTCGGCCACGGCGCCACCGTCCTGCGCACCCACGTCCGGGTCGGCGACGTCCAGGGCCTCGCCCCGCTCGAAGCCGTCCTGCAGACCCGGCGCGCCCTGCGTGGCCTCGCCGACGTCATGCCCGTCGCGGTCCCCCGGCTCCTCACCGGCGTCGCCGGGGCGGACAGCCTGGCGATGCTCCGGGACGCGGTGAAGATGGGCGCGGCCGTCGTCGGCGGCTGCCCCGACCTCGACCCGGACCCCACGGGGTACACCGAGGCCGTCCTGGAGATCGCGGCCGAGCACGGCTGCCCCGTGGACCTGCACACCGACGGCGACGACCCCGCCCGCCTGGCCCGGCTCGCCGCGATGGCCGCCGGTCTGCGCCCCGGCGTCACCCTCGGCCCCTGCGGCGGCCTGGCCCACCTGCCCCTGGAGGCCGCGGCCCGGGCCGCCGACCAGCTCGCCGCCGCCGGGATCACCGTGGTCTGCCTGCCCCAGGGCGGCTGCGCCGGCGCGGAGCGCCGTACGACCGCCCCCGTACGCCTGCTGCGCTCCGCCGGCGTGCGCGTCGCGGCGGGCAGCGGTGCGCTGCGTGACACGGCCAACCCGGTCGGTCGCGGCGATCCGCTCGAAGCCGCCTACCTCCTCGCCTCACAGGCGGGGCTCCGCGCCGAAGAGGCGTACGCGCTGGTCTCCACGGCCGCCCGCGCGGCCCTCGGCCTGCCCGACGTCCGCGTCGAGGCGGGCTTCCCGGCCGAACTCCTCGCCGTACGCGGCGAACGGCTCTCCGCGGTGCTCTCCCTCGCCTACAGCCGCGTCGTCGTCCACGGCGGCCGGGTCGTCGCCCGCACCAGCGCCGTGCGCGAGTACTGCGACTCCGATGGGGACGCCGCCACGGGGCTCGGCGGGCTCCCGCGGCAGGGGCGGCCCGACTCCGGCGCCGGCCCGAGGAACTGAGCGCGACCAGGTTCCCGGGCGTACGGTCGGTGGTATGCGCATTGTCATCGCAGGTGGACACGGACAGATCGCACTGCGGCTGGAGCGGTTGCTCGCCGCGCGCGGGGATGAGGCCGTAGGGATCATCCGCAACCCTCAACAGAGTCAGGACCTGGTCGAAGCCGGCGCCCGTCCCGCCGTGCTGGACCTCGAATCGGCCACCGTGGAGCAGGCCGCGGAGGTGCTGCGCGGCGCGGACGCGGCCGTCTTCGCCGCGGGCGCGGGGCCGAACAGCGGTGTCGCCCGGAAGGACACCGTCGACCGCGACGCGGCCGTGCTGTTCGCCGACGCGGCCGAGGCGGCGGGCGTCCGCCGCTATCTCGTCGTCTCCTCGATGGGCGCCGACCCGGACCACCCGGGCGACGAGGTCTTCGACGTGTATCTGCGGGCCAAGGGCGCCGCCGACGCCGACGTACGCTCCCGCACCGCGCTGGACTGGACGATTCTGCGCCCCGGCATGCTGACCGACGACGCGGGCACCGGGCAGGTCGTCCTGGCCGCCTCGACGGGCCGCGGCCCGATCCCTCGCGACGACGTGGCGGCCACACTGCTGGAGCTGCTGGACACCCCGGCGACGGCGGGCCTCACCCTTGAGGCGATCTCCGGGAACGTGCCGGTGACGGTGGCCGTGAAGGACGTCGCGGGCAACTGATCCGCGGCGGAGACCTCCTGACGGGAACTCCGCGGCCTGACAACGAGGAAGCCCCCGACCGGAAGAACCGGTCGGGGGCTTCGTTCGCGTGGCGGCGCCAGGGTTCGAACCTGGGTAGGCTGAGCCGGCAGATTTACAGTCTGCTCCCTTTGGCCACTCGGGCACACCGCCTCGAACGACGCGTTGGATCTCGTGGTGAGTTCCTTGGCGACGACGTAAACGATACCTGATGGTCAGGGGTGCTCCGCCACCTGATTGATCAGCGGCCGGAGGGGACGGCGGTGGCTAGGCTTGCGCTGTATCCACAGCATTCGACGCAAGGAGCCACACGTCATGGCCGACTCCAGTTTCGACATCGTCTCGAAGGTCGAGCGGCAGGAGGTCGACAACGCCCTCAACCAGGCCGCCAAGGAGATCTCCCAGCGTTACGACTTCAAGGGCACGGGCGCCTCGATCTCGTGGTCGGGCGAGAAGATTCTGATGGAGGCGAACGGCGAGGAGCGCGTCAAGGCGATCCTCGACATCTTCCAGTCCAAGCTGATCAAGCGCGGTATCTCGCTGAAGTCGCTGGACGCCGGCGAGCCGCAGCTCTCCGGCAAGGAGTACAAGATCTTCGCCACGATCGAGGAGGGCATCTCCCAGGACAACGCCAAGAAGGTGGCGAAGATCATCCGCGACGAAGGCCCGAAGGGCGTCAAGGCGCAGGTCCAGGGTGACGAGCTGCGGGTCAGCTCGAAGAGCCGGGACGACCTCCAGGCCGTGCAGGCGCTGCTGAAGGGGCAGGACTTCGACTTCGCGGTGCAGTTCGTGAACTACCGGTGATCAACCGCTTCGATCCGTACGGGCGTTGCCGGATCGCTTGAGCAGAACTGAGCAGAACTGAGCTGAGCAGAGTTGAGCTGAGTTGAGCTGAGCACTACGGGGGCACACCGCCGAGGCCGACCTCGACGGCGTGCCTCTTGTATGCCGGGCCCCGGGTGTGATGTCCGAATACCGCCGGTGGGGTGCGGTGAGCGGGCGCAGACTGGCCGTACCGACTCGGGAAGTGAGAAGGCATGACGACGACGGTGTACACACGGGTGGAGAGCCCGCTGGGCGAGCTGCTGCTGGTCGGCGAGACGGGGGCGGACGGGCCGGATGCGGCTGGGACGGCCGAGGCGGCGGGCGTCCGGCTGCGCTCATTGTCGATGCCCGGTCAGAAGGGCGGCACGGTCGTCCAGGACGGCTGGCTGCACGCTCCCGAGGCGTTCGCGGAGGTCGCCCGTCAGTTGGAGGCGTACTTCGCCGGGCGCTCGACACGGTTCGACGTACCGCTGGCGGAGGGAACGGGCACGGAGTTCCAGCGGCGGGTCTGGGCGGTGCTGGAGTCGATCCCGTACGGGAACACGGTGTCGTACGGGGAGGTCGCGGCGCTGGTCGGGGCATCGGGTGCCGGGGTGCGGGCGGTGGGCACGGCGATCGGGCGCAATCCGTTGCTGGTCGTGCGGCCGTGTCACCGGGTGATCGGGGCGGATGGGGCGCTGCGGGGGTACGCGGGCGGGCTGGAGCGGAAGAAGCTGCTGCTGGGGATCGAGGGCGGGGCGGGCTGAGCCGTGGCGCCAGGGCTTCCGCCGTCCTCGGACGGCCTGTTCCGGCGGGAGCGGAGGGTGGTCGCGCCCGGGGCCGTCCATGTTCCGGAGTGGCTGTCGGTGGAGCGGCGGGCGGAGTTGGTCGCGGCGTGCCGTCAGTGGGCGTCGGGGCCGGTCCCGTTGCGGCACACGGTGCTGCCGGGCGGTGGGGTGATGTCGGTGCGGACGGTGTGCCTGGGGTGGCACTGGCAGCCGTACCGGTACGCCCGTACGGCTGACGACGTGAACGGCGCCCGGGTGGCCGCGTTCCCGGGCTGGCTGGGCGACCTGGGGCGGGCGGCGGTGGCCGAGGCGTACGGGGACGAGGATGCGGCGGAGGCGTTCGCACCGGATACCGCGCTGATCAACTTCTACGACGACACCGCGCGGATGGGAATGCATCAGGACAAGGAGGAGCGGTCGAGCGCTCCTGTGGTGTCGTTGAGCATCGGGGCGAGGTGTGTGTTCCGCTTCGGGAACACGGAGGGACGCGGGCGACCCTACACGGATGTGGAGTTGGCGTCCGGGGATCTGTTCGTCTTCGGCGGCCCGTCGCGTTTCGCGTTCCACGGGGTGCCGAAGGTGTACGCGGGGCCGGCCGACCCGGCAGCGGGGCTGCGGGCCGGCCGGTTGAACCTGACGTTGCGGGAGACCGGGATGACGTCACGGGACGTGCGGTAGGGCGCGGTGCGCCTGCCCGTTCACGGGTCCCTGTGTCCGCCCCGGGGCCCCTGTGTCCGCCCCGGGCCCCTGTGTCCGCCCCGGGCCCCTGTGTCCGCCCCGGGCCCCTGTGTCCGCCCCGGGTCAGCGGCGTTCGCGGGAGTTGCCGAACAGCAGCCGGTAGGCGATGAGCAGGACCAGTGAACCGGCGATGGCGGCGATCCAGGTCGCGGTGTCGTAGAAGCCGTTGCTGATGGGGCGGTCGAGGAATGTGCTGGAGAGCCAGCCTCCGACGAAGGCCCCGGCGATGCCGATCAGGGTGGTGCCGATGATGCCGCCCGGGTCACGTCCCGGGAGGAGGATTTTCGCTATGACTCCGGCGAGCAGCCCGAGAATGATCCAACTGATGATGCCCATGTCGCCGCACCTACCCCTTGCTTCGTCCTGGAATCCAAGACGCCGCGGGCAGGTGTTCGGTTGCCCCGGGGCGGACCGGGGCCGGGGCGGGACCTTGCCGGGCTACCGGGCGGCGAAGGGCTGGTCCGTGCGGACGATCTCCTTGCCGAAGGGCATGAGGGAGACGGGGATCAGCTTGAAGTTGGCGATGCCCAGGGGGATGCCGATGATCGTGATGCACAGCGCGAGGCCGGTGGTGATGTGGCCGAGGGCGAGCCACCATCCGGCGAGGACCAGCCAGAGGACGTTCCCCACGCAGGAGGGCGAGCCCGCGTCCCGGCGGTCGACGACGGTGTAGCCGAAGGGCCAGAGGGCGTAGACGCCGATCCTGAAGGCGGCGAGCCCGAAGGGGATGCCGATGATGGTGATGCAGAGCAGGAGGCCCGCGAGCAGGTAGCCGAGGAACATCCAGAATCCGCAGAGGATCAGCCAGATGACGTTCAGAATGGTTTTCACGGGCGATGACCTGCCATCTGTTCTAGTCGGGCGATTCGCTCCGCCATCGGCGGGTGGGTGGAGAACATCTTCGCCATCCCCTGGCCGGGACGGAACGGGTTCGCGATCATCATGTGGCTGGCGGTCTCGATCCGGGGCTCGGGCGGCAGCGGGAGCTGTTTCGTCCCCGCGTCGAGCTTGCGCAGGGCACTGGCGAGGGCCAGGGGGTCGCCGGTGAGCTGGGCCCCGGAGGCGTCGGCCTCGTACTCCCGGGAGCGGCTGACGGCGAGCTGGATGACGGAGGCGGCGAGCGGTCCCAGGATCATGATCAGGAGCATGCCGAGGAGACCGGGCCCCTCGTCGTCGTTGGAGCGGCCCACCGGGATGAGCCAGGCGAAGTTGACCAGGAACATCACGACGGAGGCGAGCGCTCCGGCGACGGACGAGATGAGGATGTCCCGGTTGTAGACATGGCTCAGCTCGTGGCCGAGGACGCCGCGCAGCTCGCGTTCGTCGAGGATCTGGAGGATGCCCTCGGTGCAGCAGACGGCGGCGTTGCGCGGGTTGCGGCCGGTGGCGAACGCGTTGGGCGCCTGCGTCGGGGAGATGTAGAGGCGCGGCATGGGCTGGCGGGCCGCCGTGGAGAGCTCGCGGACGATGCGGTAGAGCTGCGGCGCCTCGAACTCGCTGACGGGTCGGGCGCGCATGGCCCGCAGGGCGAGCTTGTCGCTGTTCCAGTACGCGTAGGCGTTGGTGCCGACGGCTACCAGGAGCGCGACGACGAGGCCCGTACGTCCGAAGAAGCTGCCGATGACGATGATGAGTGCGGACAGTCCCCCGAGGAGTACGGCGGTCTTCAGCCCATTGTGCCGGCGGTGCACGGTACGCCCTCCAAGTGGTGCAGCAGGGGAACCCTTTGCATGGTGGTGCTCCACTCCCCAGTGGAGCCTCCTGTACTGGTCAACGCCAGGCGAGAGGAGCTAGTTCCCTTGTGCGTGCGGCCGGAGGGCGGGGGCTGTGCCGCGTGTTCGCGCCGGTCGGGCACCCGGCCCCGTACGGAGTGGCGCTGGGCCGTACGGGTGGCGGGGTCCCTCGTGGTGCGACGGTCCTACAGGTGTTCGTGCGCCGTTGTGCCGTCAGTAGCTGCTGTGCGGGTGTCAGTGCCGTTGTGCGGTCGGTAGCCGCCGTGCGGTCGGTGCCGCTGTGCGGGTGTCAGTGCTGCTGTGCGGGGAGCTTGGCGAGGGAGAGCGCCTCGGGGTCGGGCTCGACCTCGCTGGTGCAGTGGCCGCAGCGGGAGGCGACGGCGGGGATCTCGCTGAAGCAGCGCGGGCAGTCTCGGAGGGCGGCCTTGATGTTGACGGCCTCCTCCTCTTCCTCCTTGGTGAAGCGGTTCTGCACCTTGGCCATGGGGACCACGACGCAGAAGTACAGCACCGCGGCGGTGATCAGGAAAGCGATCGCGGCGGCGATGAAGAGGCCGTACGGGAACACGACGCCGTCGACTTCGTAGGAGGCTTTGCTGAAGTCTCCCGTGCCGCGCGTGGCGAGGCCGATCAGCGGCGTGATGAAGGCATTGCTGAAGCCCGTGACGACGGCGGTGAAGGCGGCCCCGACAGCGAGACCGATCGCCATCGAGATGACGTTCCCGCGCAGGATGAAGTCCTTGAACCCGTTCAGCACTGCTCTCTCTTTCCTCTTGCTCCCGACACGTCCACGCCGATTACGTGACGTATGCAGCCAAGACCATGCCCTGTGGCGGACGCCGTGGGCAAACCGGTCTTCCGGGGCCGGGAGGATTCAGAAGAGGCTGACGGAGGCGAAACGCAGGACGGCCTGCGGGACCCCGGAGAGCAGGATTCCGGCGGTGGCGGTGAGCACGATCGCCGTGGTGAGCGGGGTGGGGGCCCGGTGGCGGCGTGGTGGAACGGAGGCCGTGGATCCGGTGACGGTCCCGGTGGTTTCCGGGGTGCCCTCGGGCTCCCGGAAGAGGATCGCGGTCCACTGAAGGTAGTAGTAGAGAGCGATCACCACGTTGACGGCCATGACGACAGCGAGCCAGCCGAGGCCCGCGTCGACGGCCGCGGAGAAGACGGTGACCTTCGCGAAGAGCCCGATGATGCCGGGCGGCAGTCCGGCCAGGCAGAGCAGGAAGAACCCGAGGGCCAGGGCCGCGAGCGGACGGGTGGCGTACAGCCCTCGGTAGTCGGAGAGCCTGTTGCCGGGGTGGGTACGGGCGACGACGGCGGCGACCGCGAACGCGCCCAGGTTCACGACGGCGTACATGAGGGCGTACGCCACGGTGGAGCCGATCTGGTCGTCGCTGGAGTACGCGGCGGCGGCGATCGGGACCAGGAGGTAGCCGGCCTGGGCGACCGAGGACCAGGCGAGGAGGCGGACGGCGCTGCGGGCGCGGGCAGCGTTCTGGCGGAGGGCCGCGACGTTGCCGACGGTCATGGTGAGGGCGGCGAGGACGGCGAGGGCGGGCCCCCAGACGTCGGCGTACGAGGGGAACGCGACGACGGTGACCAGAATGAGCCCCGAGAACCCGACGGCCTTCCCCACGACGGAGAGATACGCGGCGATCGGGAGGGGCGCGCCGACGTAGGTGTCGGGGACCCAGAAGTGGAAGGGCGCGGCGGCGGTCTTGAAGGCGAAGCCGACGAGGGTGAGGGCGACGCCGGTCTTGGCGAGGGTGTCGAGCACCGGGGGCACGTCGTCGAGGCGGGTGGCGATCTCGGTGAGGTGCAGGGTGCCGGTGGCCGCGTACACGAAGCTGACGCCGAGCAGCATGACGGCGGTGGCGACGACGGAGGAGAGGAAGAACTTCAGCGCCGCCTCGGAGGAGCGCCGGTCGCCGCGCACGATGCCGACGAGGGCGAACGCGGGCAGCGAGGCGACTTCGAGGGCGACGACGAGCGTGGCGAGGTCGCGCGAGGCGGGCAGCAGGGCGGCCCCGGCGGCGGAGGCCAGGAGCAGGAACCAGTACTCCCCCGCCGGCAGTTTCCGGGTGTCGTCGAGCGAGAGCAGGACGGTGAGGAACGCGCCGCCGAGAACGAGGGCCTGGATGACGAGGGTGAAGTGGTCGGCGGTGTAGCTGCAGGCCTGGGCGCCGGTGGTGACGCAGAAGGTGGCCCGGTCCCCGGCGCGCAGGGGGATCAGGAGCGCCAGTGCGGCGGCGAGGGCGGTGAGGGCGCCGTAGCCGAGGAGCCGCTTGCGGTGCGCGGGCAGGAACAGATCGGCGACCAGGACGATCAGGGCGGCCAGCGCGGTGAGGGTGGGGGGCGCGATGGCGAGCCAGTCGATGGACTGGACGAGGCTGGGGGCATCGGCGGCGACGATGATGCCGGCGGCGTCGCCGGTGCCGTGGGCCAGGCCCGGGGCGGTGCTGAGGTCCGCGGTCACGACTTGCCTCCTGCGAGGAGCTGCTGCACGGCCGGGTCGGTGAGGCCGAGGAGGACGGCGGGCCAGAGGCCGGCGAGGACGGTGAGCGCGGCGAGCGGGGTCCAGGTGGCGGCTTCGTACGTCTGGATGTCGGCCAGCTGCGGGGTGGTGGATGGTGCGGGCCGGGTGCCGGCGGCCTCGGACGACTGGGGGCCGGACACTGCTCGCGAGCTGTCCGCCGTCTGCGAGCCGTCCGCCACTCGCGGGGCCCGGTCGTCGGGTGAAAGCCGGGAGTGGGGCGGGTGTTCGCCCATGCAGACGCGGCGGACGACGATGAGCATGTACGCGGCGGTGAGCAGGGTCCCGAACGCCCCGATGGCCATGAAAGTGCGGAACGCGGGGCGGCTGAGCCCTTCGGCGGGGCTGTACGCGCCGAACAGGGTGAGCATCTCGCCCCAGAATCCGGCCAGTCCGGGGAGGCCGAGCGAGGCGATGGCGGCGAAGGCGAGCAGGGCGCCGAGGCGGGGCGCCCGGCCGTAGAGGGCGGCCCCGGTCGCTCCGGCGAGAGTGTCGAGGTCGGCGGTGCCGTAGCGGTCCTTGATGGCGCCGACCAGGAAGAAGAGCAGGCCGGTGATGAGGCCGTGGGCGATGTTGGCGAAGAGAGCGCCGTTGACTCCGGTGGGGGTCATGGTGGCGATGCCGAGCAGGACGAAGCCCATGTGGCCGACGGACGAGTAGGCGATGAGCCGCTTGAGGTCGCCCTTGGCGCCGGTACGGGCCAGGGCCAGGCAGGCGAGGGAGCCGTAGACGATGCCGACGACGGCGAACGCCGCGAGGTAGGGCGCGAAGGTCCGCATGCCGTCGGGGGCGATGGGGAGCAGGATCCGGACGAATCCGTACGTTCCCATCTTCAGCAGGACGCCCGCGAGGAGCACCGACCCGACGGTGGGGGCGGCGGTGTGGGCGTCGGGGAGCCAGCTGTGCAGGGGCCACATCGGGGTCTTCACGGCGAGGCCGAGGCCGATCGCGAGTACGGCGATGACCTGCACGGATGTGGTGAGGCCCCGGCCGTTGTCAGTGGCGAGTGCCACCATGTCGAAGGTGCCGCTCTTCAGCCCGATGAGGAGGATGCCCAGCAGCATGACGACCGAGCCGAGCAGGGTGTAGAGGATGAACTTCCAAGCGGCCGCCTGCCGTTGGCCGCCGCCCCAGCGGGCGATGAGGAAGTACATCGGGATGAGGACCATCTCGAAGGCGAGGAAGAAGAGCAGCAGGTCGAGGACGGCGAAGGTGGCGAGGGTGCCGGATTCCAGGACGAGGACGAGGGCGACGAAGGCCTTCGGCGAGGGGCCCGCGGGCAGCTTGAAGTAGCTGTACAGCGCGCAGAGGAAGGTCAGCAGCGCGGTCAGGAGCAGGAGGGGGAGTGAGATGCCGTCGATGCCGAGGTGGATGCGGACGTCGAGCGCCGGGATCCAGCTGATGTCGGTGGTCGCCTGCATCGTGGCGGGGTGGTCGTGGTCGAAACCGACGGCCAGGACGATCGCGGCGATGAGGACGGCGCCGGTGACGGTCACGCCGTGGCGGAGCACGGCCTGGTCGGGGTTCTTCCCCTTGAGTCCGGGCGGGGCGGGGAGCAGGGCCGCGACGGCGCCGAGGAGCGGGGCGACGACGACGAACGCCAGAAGGAACTGCATCACGGACGCACTGATATCGATCACGGTCACGACCCCGCGTTGACGTTGGCGAAGACGACGGCGGCGATCGCCAGGACGAGGGACCCGGCGAGCAGGGCGCCGGCGTAGGTCTGCACATTGCCGGTCTGGGCCCGGCGGACGGCGGTGCCGAGGAGGCGCGTGACGGCGCCCGATCCGCTGACGTAGGTGTCGACGACCTCGCGGTCCAGGAAGCGGACGAGGCGGGCGGCTCCCTGGACGGGCCGGACGAACAGCACCGTGTACAGGGCGTCGAGGTGGAAGCCTGTGGCCGCGTGGCGGTGCAGCCGCCCGAGGAGGAGCCTGCCGGGGTCGGCCGGGTCGGGGGCGTCCGCGATGGTGCCGTAGACGGCGGTGTGGGACGTCATGGCCTCGGCTTCGACGAGGGCGGGTTCGACACCGGGGTGGGCGGCGACGGCGCCGATGGGGGTGCGGGCGGCGAGGGCGGTGGTGTGCCGCCACGCGCCGTAGGTGACAAGACCGCCGATGAGCGTGACGCCGGTGGAGAGGACGGCGGTGGTGAGGGACGGCGTGAGGCCGTGCCCGTCGAACCAGTCGCCGATCATGCCGACGGTGAGGCCGAAGGCGATGGTGGGTACGGCCAGGATCCACAGGACGGAGGTCATGGCGGCGGGCTGCTTGCCGTGGTCGGGGACTTCGGCGCCGCGCCCGCGGAAGGCGAGGAGCCAGAGGCGTACGGCGTAGGCGGCGGTGAGGAGGGCGGCGAGGAGTCCGGCGACCAGGATCGTCCAGCCGGCGGCGGCCGGGGCGACGCTCCGGTCCCCGAGGGCGGTGTGCTCGGCGGCGACGAGGACGGCTTCCTTGGAGAAGAAGCCGGCGAACGGCGGGATGGCGGACAGCGCGAGGAGCGCGACGGTCATCGTCCAGAAGGCGTCCGGGATGCGGCGGGCGAGGCCTCCCATCCGGGACATGGCGGCGAGCGAGTTGGTGCCCGCGGCGTGGATGACGACGCCCGCGGCGAGGAAGAGGACCGCTTTGAACGCACCGTGCGAGATCAGGTGGAAGACGGCCGCGCCCCGGTCGCCGACGGCCAGGGCGCCCGACATGTAGCCGAGCTGGCCGATGGTCGAGTAGGCGAGGACGCGTTTGATGTCGTCCTGGGCGAGGGCGGCGAGCCCGGACCCGATCATCGTGACGGCGGCCATCACGGCGAGGACGACGAGCGCCGCGCCGGAGGCCGCGAAGACGGGCAGCAGACGGGCCACGAAGTAGATGCCGGCGGCGACCATCGTCGCGGCGTGGATGAGCGCGGAGACGGGGGTGGGGCCGGCCATCGCGTCGGGCAGCCAGGTGTGCAGGGGGAATTGGGCCGACTTGCCGGCGACGCCCGCGAGGAGCAGCAGGGCGATGACGGTGGGGTGATCGAGTCCACCGTTGCCGACGGCGGCGAGGATCTTGGTGATCCGGAAGCTGCCGGTGTCGGCGGCGAGCGCGAACAGGCCGATCAGGAAGGGGACGTCGCCGAGCTTGGTGACCAGGAAGGCCTTGAGGGAGGCGGCCCTGGCCTCGGGGGTCTCCCAGTAGTGGCCGACGAGGAAGTACGAGCAGATGCCCATGATCTCCCAGCCGACCAGGAGCACCATCAGGTCGCCGGAGTAGACGACCAGGAGCATCGCGGAGGTGAAGAGGGAGACGAGGGCGGCGTAGGAGGGGTAGCGGGCGTCGTCGCGGAGGTAGGCCGTGGAGTAGAGCTGTACGCAGGTGGCGACGACGGTGACGAGGACGGCGACCAGAACGGCGAAGCCGTCGAGGTGCAGCGCCAGGTCGATCGGGACCGAACCGGTGGGCGTGAGCTGGGTCGCGGCGTCGATGGCCCGGCCGCCGCCCTGGCGGACGGCGACGGTCACGGCGAGCACGGCCGCGGTGAGGGTCGGGAGGATCGCCAGCGGGCGGACGAATCCGGGGGCGGTGCGGCCGACGGCGAGCCCTGCGGCCGCCCCGAGGAACGGGAGGAGGGGAACGAGTGCGGCGAGGGTCGTGGTGGTCACGTGGTGGCCTCTGCCTTCTTCGTCTTCCCTGTTCTCCCGTCGGCCCGGCCGGAGGTCGGCTCGGCGCCGTCGGTGCCGATGCCGGTGTCGGAGTCGGTGTCGACGGCGGCGGCGGCGGTTTCGGCGCTGTCGGGGAGCGTCTCGGCGGCGTCGGTCTCGGCGGTGTCGCGGAGCCGGTCGATGTCGGAGGTGCCCCGGTTGCGGTAGACGGCCAGGACGATCGCGAGGCCGATGCCGATCTCGGCGGCGGCGATGGCGATGGTGAAGAGCGTGAGCGCCTGGCCGGAGTGGAGAGTGTCGCGGAGCCAGATGTCGAAGGCGACGAGGTTGAGGTTGACGGCGTTGAGCATCAGCTCGACGGACATCAGGACCAGAATCGCGTTGCGGCGGGCGAGAACGCCGTAGAGGCCGACGCAGAAGAGGAGGGCGGCGAGCACGGCGGGATAGGCGAGGTGCATCAGCTCTGCTCCTCGTCGCCGGGTGTGCCGGGTGAGGCAGGGGTGTCGGGCGAGGCGGGGGTGTCGGGCGAGGCGGGCGGGCCCGGCCTGACCGTCCTGGGCTTGGCCGTCCCGTTGGTGCCGGGGCGGACGGTGGTGTCCGTGTCGCGTTTGCGGGACAGGACGATCGCGCCGACGAGGGCGGCGAGCAGCAGGACGGAGAGCGCCTCGAAGGGCAGCACCCAGTTCCGGAACAGGAAGGCGCCGGTCACCTTGGTGGAGCCCTGGGCCGGCCCGTCGAGGTCGATCCAGGTGGTGCGGAAGGCGTCGACCACGACCCAGACGAGGGCCGCCGCCGCCGCGGCGGCCACTCCGAGGGCGACCCACCGATTGCCCGAATCCGCGTCCGGGGAGCGGCCGATGGGGGCCCGGGTGAGCATCAGGCCGAAGAGGAGGAGGACGACGACGGAACCGACGTAGATCAGTACCTGGACCCAGGCGATGAACTCCGCGGTGAGCAGGAGGTACTCGACGGCCAGTCCGCCGAGCGCCACGACGAGCCAGAGCGCGGCGTGCACCAGCTGCTTGGTCGTCACGGTGATGACGGCGGCGCCGAGGGTGGCGAGGCCGACGAAAAGGAACGCGATCTCGACGCCGGACGGGGAGAGGAAACCGGGGTGGTCGCCGGCAGCGGTGGCGGTGGTGCCCACGGTCGCGGTGGCGGTGGCGTTGAGCAGCATCACGGGGTTCCTCCCTTCTCGTCTGCCTGCCCCTGCTGGTTCCGCTGCTCCTGCTGGTTCCGCTGCTTCTGCTGTTCCTGTGCGCGTTGGGCGGCGAGCTTGTCCGCTCCCTTGCGGGCTGCGGCGATCTCCTTCGGTTCCTCGGCCCCGGGGTCGAGGGCGGGCGGCTCCGGCACGGTCCACATCCACTCGCGGAGCTTGTCTCGCTCGTGGGTGAGTTCGTGGATGTCCGTCTCCGCGTACTCGAACTCGGGCGACCAGAACAGTGCGTCGAAGGGACACACCTCGATGCAGATACCGCAGTACATGCAGAGGGAGAAGTCGATGGCGAAGCGGTCGAGCACGTTCCGGCTGCGCTCACGGCCACCGGGGGCGGCGGGCGGCGACGTCTCCTTGTGGGAGTCGATGTAGATGCACCAGTCGGGGCACTCACGGGCGCAGAGCATGCAGACCGTGCAGTTCTCCTCGAACAGCCCGATGACGCCGCGGGAGCGGGGAGGGAGTTCGGGCTGGGTGTCCGGGTACTGCGCGGTGACGGTCTTCCTCGTCATCGTGCGCAGGGTGACGGCAAGGCCCTTGGCCAGGCCGGATCCGGGGATCGAGGGCATCAGTTGATCGCCACCTTCACGATGCCGGTGAGCGCGATCTGCGCGAGGGCGAGCGGGACGAGGGTGGTCCAGGCGAGCTTCTGCAACTGGTCCTCACGCAGGCGCGGATAGCTGACGCGAAGCCAGATGACGACGAACGCGAGAAGGGCGGTCTTGAGGATGGTCCAGAGCCAGCCGAGTCCATCGGCGCCGAACGGGCCGTGCCAGCCGCCGAGGAACAGGACGGTGGTCAGCGCGCACAGGACGACGATGCCCGCGTACTCGGCGAGGAGGAACAGGGCGAAGCGCAGACCGGTGTACTCGGTGTACGCGCCGAAGATGATCTCGGAGTCGGCCACCGGCATGTCGAACGGCGGGCGCTGGAGTTCGGCGAGACCGGCCACGAAGAAGACCAGCGCGCCGACGATCTGCCAGGGCAGCCACCACCACTCGAAGGCGTCGAGGATGCCGGTGAGCGAGACCGTCCCGGCAGCCATGGCCACGGAGGCGGCGGTCAGGAGCATCGGCAGCTCGTAGGAGAGGAGCTGCGCGGCGGTACGGAGGCCGCCGAGGAGGGAGAACTTGTTGGCGGAGGCCCAGCCCGCCATGAGGGAGCCGAGGACGCCGATGCCCATGACGGCGAGCACGAAGAAGATGCCGGCGTCGACGGCCTGGCCGACCGCGCCGGGGCCGACGGGGATGACCACGAGGACGAGGAGGTACGGGAGGAGGGCGACGGCGGGGGCGAGCTGGAAGACGCGACGGTCGGCGGCGGCCGGGACCACGTCCTCCTTCTGCGCGAACTTCACTCCGTCCGCGACGAGCTGGGCCCAGCCGTGGAAGCCGCCCGCGTACATGGGGCCCAGGCGGCCCTGCATGTGGGCCATCACCTTGTGTTCCGTCTGGCCCACGAGGAGGGGGGCGACCAGGAACACGACGAAGACGATGGCCAGACGGAGGGCGACGTCGGACACGTCGTTCACTCGGGATCGCCTCCGGCGGGGTGGTCTGGGGCGGGCCGCTCAGGGGCGGGGGCCGGCTTGTCGGGGGTGGCTTTGTCCGGGGTGGCTTCGTCGGGGGTGGGCGTGGGGTCGTCGGGGGGTGCGGGCTCGTCCTCGGGCTCGGCGGCCTCGCCGCCGGGGGAGGGTTCGTCGGCGAAGGCCGGTTGGGCGTCGTGCCATGGTGCGTCCGTGCTGCGTACCCGGGGCGGCGGCCCCGGGACGTCCCCGGGCGCGTCCGCCGCCGGACGTCGGCCGGCCGAGCCGTCCGAGGCGGAGCGGGCGCGACGTGCGGGCCGGGACGGTGGCGTCGCCGGCGCGCCCTGCTCCGGACTCTGACTGGCCGAACCTTCCGAAGCCGACCGGGAACGGCGCGCCGGAGCGGGCGCGGCCGCCGCAGTTGCGCCCGGGGCCGGCTGCTGGCTGGCCGAGCCATCGGACGCCGACCGGGAGCGGCGCGGGCGGGTCGTCGGGGGCGCCTGCGGGGGCGCGGACGCCTCAGCCGTTACGGGTGTCTCCGCACCGGCCACCGTGGGTGTCTCCGCGCCGGTCGCTGTGGGGCTCGCCGTGCCGGTTGCCGTGGGGGCGGCCTCCGTGCCGGTCGCCGCAGGTGTCTCCGCCGCGCTCGCCGTGGGGCGTTGTGCCGCCGATCCCTCGCCCGCAGTGCGGGTGCGGCGGGGCGGGCGGTCGGTCGCGGGGCGGGCCGCTCGGCCCGGGCGGGCAGCCGCCGGGGGGAGTTGGCCCTTCAGGGGGCCCCACTCGTTCGGGTCGGGCACCCCGGGCGGGAGCATCGCGCGACGCTTGGGACCGGTGTGGCCCTCCGCCGGCTCCCCCGGTTCCTTCGCCCCGGGCCAGGCCTTGGCGACGCGCGCTGCCAGGACGAAGTCCTTGCGCAGCGGATGGCCCTCGAAGCCTTCCGGCAGGAGCAGCGGTACGAGATGGGGGTGACCCTCGAACGCGACGCCGAACATCTCGTGCGTCTCGCGCTCGTGCCACGCGGCGCCGGCGTAGACGTCGATGGCGCTGGGCAGGACCGCCGCGTCGTGCGGCACGGTCGTGCGGACCATCAGCCGCCGCACCGTACCCGTGCCCAGGGCCACGACATGGGCGCAGACACGGAAGCCCGTGCCCGGTTCGTCCACGGCGCTGAGCCAGTCGAAGTAGCTGCACCCGAGCTCGTCGCGGGCCGTCCGCAGCGCGGTGAGCCAGGCGGAGGCGGGGACGTCGACGGTCAGCACGTCGTACGCGGACTCCGCCGTGGCCTCGCCGCCGAACAGGTCGGTGACCGCGTCCGGCAGCCGGTCGAAGGCGTCGGCCGCGGATCCCGTGTGCTGGTCGCTGTCGCTCATCGCCGCTCCTCCTCCTGTGTCGAGACCGGTGCCGTCGGGGCCGGTGCCGTCGGGGCGGCCACCAGGCCGCTGCGCAGGGCATCGGTGGACGGGCCACCGCCCTTGGCCCCCGTGGCCCCGGGGGCGTACCGCTCGGCGAGGGATTCGCGCGCGATCTTCTCCTGGAGCTTGAGAATGCCCTGGAGCAGCGCCTCGGGCCGGGGCGGGCAGCCGGGTACGTACACATCGACGGGGATGATCTGGTCGACGCCCTTGGTCACGGAGTACGAGTCCCAGTAGGGGCCGCCGCAGTTGGAGCAGGCGCCGAAGGAGATGACGTACTTCGGTTCGGGCATCTGCTCGTAGAGCCGCTTCACGGCCGGAGCCATCTTGTCCGTCACCGTGCCGGACACGATCATGAGGTCGGCCTGGCGGGGGCCTGGGGCGAACGGGATCACGCCGAGCCGGATGAAGTCGTGGCGGGCCATGGACGCGGCGATGAACTCGATGGCACAGCAGGCGAGTCCGAAGTTGAAGACCCAGAGGCTGTAGCGGCGGCCCCAGTTGAGGACGACCTTCATCGGCTCCGGTGCGAGCCTGGCGAGCACGCCGAGGCGCTTCGGCTCGGGGAGGAGGACCGGGCCGGACGAGGTCGGGGACGGGGGCGCGGGCTGCTGCGACGCGGGGGTCGGCCGGCTCGTCAGGCCCATGCGAGGACGCCCTTCTTCCATGCGTAGAGCAGTCCCACGGCCAGGAAGCCGAGGAAGATGAACATTTCGACCAGGGTCGTCGCCCCGTATCCGGGCGCCGCGAACACCGTGGCCCACGGGAACAGGAAGATGGAGTCGACGGCGAAGATCACGTAGAGGAACGCGTAGACGTAGTAGCGGACCTGCGTGTGCGCCCAGCCCTCGCCGACGGGGTCGACACCGCATTCGTAGGTGAGGAGCTTCTCCGGGGTGGGGACGACGGGGCGCAGCAGCCGTCCGGCCCCGAAGGCCACGGCGACGAACAGGACGCCGATCAGCGCGAGCAGGCCGATGACGGAATAGCTCTGGAAGTACTCCGAGGCGAGTGCGGTGGATCCATCCACCGGAACTCCGAATACCCCGGACACGCCGGACACGCCGGACACCCCGGACGCGCTGGTCATGCCCACCGCGTCCGCCACGCCGGTGACGTCCGCCACGCCGGTCACGTCCGTAACGTCGGTCACGTCCGCCCCTCGCTCCCTCGTCGTCGTCCGCATCTGTCCCGTGTACCTGTTCTGTTCTGTACGCACGGGAGTCTAGGGCCTGATAAACGGAGCGTAAGCAGCCGCGTCAGGCATCAGGTGGGGTTATCCCTACTTCACCCCACCCATGAGCCCCATGGTGTGCGCGGGTGCGGCCCGGCAGGCTGTGTGTATGACCATGAGCCCTTCCGCGCCGGATCCCGACCGACTGCCGCCCGCCCGCTTCGCCCTCGACCGGTGGACCTGGCGGGAGGTCGCGTATCTGCTCGCCAATCTGCCGTTGGCCGTCCTCGGGTTCGTCTACACGGTGGTCGTGATCGCTGTCGGCGCCGGGCTCTCCGTCACCGTGATCGGGCTGCCGCTGCTGGTCGGCGGGCTCCAGGGGGCGCGGCTGCTGGGCCGGGTGGAGCGGTGGCGGGCGCGGCGGATGCTCGGCGTGCGGGTGGAGGAGCCGAGTCCGCTGGCGCGCGGCCACCAGGGGCAGGGGTTCTTCGTCCGGCTGTGGGCGGGGCTCAAGGACCCGGTGGGCTGGCGGGCCTTGCTGTACGGGTTCATCCGACTGCCGTGGGGGGTGCTGACGTTCGCGGTGACGCTGGCGAGCCTGTTCGTCCTGTGGCCGGTGCTGCCGTTCATCACGCGGGGGCTGACGACGGTGGACCGGGTGATGGCCCGCGGGCTGCTGTCGCCCTCGGACGAGCTGGAGCGGCGCATCGCCGAGCTGGAGTCGGACCGGGGTGTGGTCGTGGACACCGCCGCCGCCGACCTCCGCCGCATCGAGCGAGACCTGCACGACGGCGCCCAGGCCCGTCTGGTCGCCCTCGCCATGGGGCTCGGCCTGGCGAAGGAGAAGCTCACCGACGACCCCGAGGCCGCGGCCCGCATGGTCGACGAAGCCCACGGCGAGATCAAGGTCGCCCTCCAGGAGCTGCGCGACCTGGCTCGCGGTATCCACCCCGCCGTCCTCACCGACCGGGGCCTGGACGCCGCGCTCTCCGCCATCGCTTCCCGGTGCACGGTTCCGGTCAAGGTGTCGGTGGGGCTGCGGGGGCGGCCGGCGGAGGCGATAGAGGGCATCGCGTATTTCACCGTCTCCGAGCTGCTGCAGAACGTCAGCAAGCACAGCGGTGCGCGGTCGGCCACGGTCGACGTGTGGCGTTCGGCGGACCGGCTGATGCTCCAGGTCACGGACGACGGCGGGGGCGGGGCCCGGATGGGCGGCGGTACGGGGCTCACGGGGCTCGCCGAGCGGCTCGACGCGGTAGACGGGGTGTTCGTCCTGGACTCGCCGGAGGGCGGGCCGACGACCGTCACCGCCGAGCTGCCCTGGCGCGACCGGACCGCAGCGCGGCCGGCCCCCTGACCACCCGACGCCCGGGGTGGGGAAAACCCCCGGGCGGATACGGAGAGGGACCTCATGGCGGGAAAGGCCGCCGACCAGGACCCTTGAGGGAGAACGGTCCGGGGTGACGGGCCGCCTCCGGCGCCATCGCGGCGCCCCACGCACCACCCCCCACCACCCCACTGCCCCACTGCACAGCCCACTGAGAGATTTCAGACAGAGACGGAACGGACGGGACTCATGGCAACGGCATACGGACCGGACACACGGGACCGGCAGCATCAGGGTTCCGGCCCCGGCTTCGGGGCGAGGACCCCAGCGAAGTCCCCGGCGAAGCACTTCCTCCCGGCGCCACTGCGTGCGCCGCTGGAGGCCCGTGCCTGGCGCGAGCTGCTCTACGCGCTGCTGAGCTTCCCGCTCGCCACGACCGCGTTCGTCTTCGCGGTCACCATGACGTCGCTGAGCGCGGGCCTACTGGTCACCTTCATCGGGATACCGGTCCTCGCCGCCGGGCTCGCCGTCTGCCGGGGCTTCGGTGCACTGGAACGGCACCGGGCGCGCGGGCTGCTGCGGGTGGAGGTCGCGGATCCGGAGCGGGTGCGGGGGAAGACCGGCGGCCCGTTGTCCTGGATGAGCGCGGTCCTCAAGAGCGGGGTGTCCTGGCGGCACCTGCTGTACGCGCTGCTCCACTTCCCGTGGGCGACGTTCACGTTCGTCGTCGCGATTACGTTCTGGACGTACGGCCTGGCGGCGCTGACGTACCCGCTGTGGTTCTGGCTCTTCCCGGTGTTCGGGGGGCGGGACGGTCTCCAGCTGTACGGGGACCGCACCCACCAGGAGTATCTGGACTCGCCGGGCGAGCTGGCGGCGACCGGGGCGGTGGGCCTGGCTCTGGTGCTGGCCGCGCCGTGGATCGTGCGGGGGCTGCTGTCGGTGGACCGGCTGATGGTCACCGGCCTGCTGGGGCCGTCCCGGCTGGCCACCAGGGTGTCCGAGCTGGAGTCGGACCGGGGTGTGGTCGTGGACACCGCCGCCGCCGACCTCCGCCGCATCGAGCGAGACCTGCACGACGGCGCCCAGGCCCGCCTGGTCGCCCTCGCCATGGATCTGGGTCTGGCGAAGGAGAAGCTCACCGACGACCCCGAGGCCGCGGCCCGCATGGTCGACGAGGCCCACGGCGAGGTGAAGGTGGCCCTTCAGGAGCTGCGCGATCTGGCCCGGGGAATCCACCCCGCCGTCCTCACCGACCGGGGCCTGGACGCCGCGCTCTCCGCGATAGCCTCGCGCTGCACCGTGCCCGTGACGGTCGAGGTGGACCTGGAATCGCGGCCCGCGCAGGCGATCGAGGGCATCGCGTACTTCACCGTCTCCGAGCTGCTGCAGAACATCAGCAAGCACGCCCGTGCGACCCGGGCCACGGTCGACGTGTGGCGGGCGGCCGACCGGCTGATGCTCCAGGTCACCGACAACGGCCGGGGCGGGGCATCTCCGGCCTCGGGCGGCGGCCTGGCTGGGCTGACTGAGCGGCTGGACGCCGTGGACGGGGTCCTCGTGGTCGACTCCCCGGCCGGCGGCCCGACGACGGTCACGGCCGAGCTGCCCTGGCGCGGCTGACCCCGAGCCCGGCGTCTCGCGCCTCTCCCCCGGTCTCCCGCTCCTCCCCGCTCCTCCCCGCTCCTCCCTGCTCCTCCCTGCTCCGCCCATCCCTGCTCCGCTCCTCCCTGCTCCGCGTTCTGGGTTATCCACAGGGGCCCCATCCGTGTCCGGGTCCTGGGATGCTTGTGCGGTCGGGGCGCGGTGCGCGGTGGTCGGCGTGGTGCGTGCGGGGTCGCGGGGAACGCGGCATATTCGGAACAGTGGGGGACTCGCAGTCGTGGAGAACGTGGAGAACAGGGTGCGCGTGGTCATCGCCGAGGATTCGGTCCTGCTCCGGGAGGGGCTCACCCGTCTGCTCACCGATCTCGGGCACGACGTGGTGGCGGGGGTCGGCGACGCGGAGGCGCTGCTCAAGACCGTGGCGGACCTCGACGCCCAGCAGGCGTTGCCCGACGTGGTGGTCGCCGATGTGCGGATGCCGCCGACGCACACCGACGAGGGCGTGCGCGCGGCGGTGCGGCTGCGGAAGGACTACCCGGACATCGGGGTGCTGGTCCTCTCCCAGTACGTGGAGGAGCAGTACGCCACCGAGCTGCTGGCGGGCAGCAGCCGCGGGGTGGGGTATCTGCTGAAGGACCGGGTGGCCGAGGTCCGCGAGTTCGTGGACGCCGTCGTCCGGGTGGCGCAGGGCGGGACGGCACTGGACCCGGAAGTGGTGGCGCAGTTGCTGGGCCGCAGCCGCAAGCAGGACGTGCTGGCCGGGCTGACGCCGCGCGAGCGGGAGGTCCTGGGGCTGATGGCCGAGGGCCGGACGAACTCCGCGGTCGCCCGCCAGCTCGTGGTGAGCGACGGGGCGGTCGAGAAGCATGTCAGCAACATCTTCCAGAAGCTGGGACTCTCGCCCAGCGACGGGGACCACCGGCGCGTCCTCGCTGTGCTGACCTACCTGAATTCCTAGACCTCTGACACCTTCATGACACTCTAAATACCTGACGAGCCGTCAGATACTCGTGAGAGTAGACGCGAGCCGCAGGCAGCCTTGTGCCGACTGACTATTCCGAGACCACTCCCGAGCCCACTTCCGAGCCACCCCCCAGCCACCCCCCAGCCAATCCCGAGGCGCTCTCGGAGCACCCCGGGAGCGCCCCGGGCGCATTGCGGGCATCGCGCGAGTCCGCGGGTGTCCGGCGGGTGCCGGGCGGGCACCTCTGATCAAGAAGGAGTCGACTGAAGCACGAGCGGCCGGAAGGGACTCAGGGGGCCTAGGACCAAAGGCCCAGGGAGCGGCCGTCTTCCATGTCTCGATCAGGGGGCTTGCAAAACGTGACAAACCTTAACCAAAGGGTGTCTCAAAAGAGCGTCCACCATATGATCGGTCCCCGGGAGGTCACCTACGCGGACGTAGGGTGGCCTCTGGGATCGCCGGCTGGCCGGACGGTTCCGAACCGCCGCCCAAGGGAGGTCCAGTTCAGTGACGAGCCAGGTCAGTAGCGCGGCAGAGAAGGCCGAAGAGGCCAACGACGCCGTCCTCGGGGGTCAGCGCGCCCCCCTGTCAGGTACGACGGGAACCACGGGCGGCGACGGGAAGGAGATCCGTCGCCTGGACCGGGTGATCATCCGTTTCGCGGGCGACTCGGGTGACGGTATGCAGCTCACGGGTGACCGGTTCACCTCGGAGACCGCTTCCTTCGGCAACGATCTCTCCACGCTGCCGAACTTCCCCGCCGAGATCCGCGCCCCCGCAGGCACCCTGCCGGGGGTCTCTTCCTTCCAGCTGCACTTTGCCGATCATGACATTCTGACCCCGGGCGACGCCCCCAACGTCCTGGTCGCGATGAACCCGGCCGCGTTGAAGGCGAACATCGACGACGTTCCGCGCGGCGCGGAGATCATTGTGAACACCGATGAGTTCACGAAGCGGCCGATGGCGAAGGTGGGGTACGCGACCAGTCCGCTGGAGGACGGTTCGCTGGAGGCCTACAACGTTCATCCGGTGCCGTTGACGACGTTGACGCTGGAGGCGTTGAAGGAGTTCGGGCTGCCTCGCAAGGAGGCGGAGCGGTCGAAGAACATGTTCGCGCTGGGCCTGCTGTCGTGGATGTATCACCGGCCGACCGAGGGGACGGAGACGTTCCTGCGGCAGAAGTTCGCGAAGAAGCCGCAGATCGCCGAGGCGAACGTGGCGGCCTTCCGGGCGGGGTGGAATTTCGGCGAGACGACCGAGGACTTCGCGGTCTCCTACGAGGTGGCCCCGGCCTCGCAGGCCTTCCCCACCGGCACCTACCGCAACATCTCGGGGAACCTCGCCCTGTCCTACGGGCTGATCGCGGCCGGGCAGCTGTCGGAGCTGCCGTTGTATCTGGGGTCGTATCCGATCACTCCGGCCTCGGACATCCTGCATGAGCTGTCGCGGCACAAGAACTTCGGTGTGCGGACGTTCCAGGCGGAGGATGAGATCGCCGGGATCGGTGCGGCGCTGGGCGCGGCCTTCGGCGGGGCGCTGGGCGTCACGACGACGTCCGGCCCGGGGGTGGCGCTGAAGTCGGAGACGATCGGCCTCGCGGTCTCCCTGGAGCTGCCGCTGCTGATCATCGACATCCAGCGGGGCGGGCCGTCGACCGGGCTGCCGACCAAGACCGAGCAGGCCGATCTGTTGCAGGCGATGTTCGGCAGGAACGGTGAGGCCCCGGTTCCGATCGTGGCCCCGCGGACTCCGGCCGACTGCTTCGACGCCGCGATCGAAGCGGCCCGGATCGCCCTGGCCTACCGCACCCCGGTCTTCCTGCTCTCCGACGGCTATCTCGCCAACGGCTCCGAGCCCTGGCGGATCCCGGAGACGTCGACGCTGCCCGATCTGAAGACCCCCTTCGCCACCGGGCCGAACCACACGCTGGCGGACGGGACGGAGGTGTTCTGGCCCTACAAGCGCGACCCGCGGACCCTGGCCCGTCCGTGGGCGGTCCCCGGGACTGCCGGCCTGGAGCACCGAATCGGCGGGATCGAGAAGCAGGACGGCACGGGCAACATCTCCTACGACCCGGCCAACCACGACTTCATGGTCCGCACGCGCCAGGCCAAGATCGACGGCATCGAGGTCCCCGACCTCCAGGTCGACGACCCCGCCGGGGCCCGCACCCTGGTGCTCGGCTGGGGATCGACGTACGGGCCGATCACCGCGGCGGTGCGCCGGCTGCGGGCCGCAGGGGAACCCATCGCCCAGGCCCACCTCCGCCATCTCAACCCCTTCCCGAAGAACCTCGGCGAGGTGCTGGCGCGCTACGACAAGGTCGTCGTCCCGGAGATGAACCTCGGCCAGCTCGCCATGCTGCTCAGGGCCAAGTATCTGGTGGACGCCCACAGCTACAACCAGGTCAACGGAATGCCGTTCAAGGCCGAGCAGCTCGCCACGGCCCTCAAGGAGGCCATCGATGCCTGACACCGAGGAACTGCGCCACAACGATCTGCTACAGCTGGTGCCCAAGGCCGAGGCGAAGCAGTCCATGAAGGACTTCAAGTCCGACCAGGAAGTCCGCTGGTGCCCCGGCTGCGGCGACTACGCGGTGCTCGCCGCCGTCCAGGGGTTCATGCCGGAGCTGGGCCTCGCGAAGGAGAACATCACCTTCGTCTCCGGAATCGGCTGCTCCTCCCGCTTCCCGTACTACATGAACACCTACGGGATGCACTCCATCCACGGCCGTGCCCCCTCCATCGCGACCGGGCTCGCCACCTCGCGGCGTGACCTGTCGGTCTGGGTCGTCACCGGCGACGGCGACGCCCTCTCCATCGGCGGCAACCACCTCATCCACGCCCTGCGCCGCAACGTCAACCTCAAGATCCTGCTCTTCAACAACCGGATCTACGGGCTGACGAAGGGCCAGTACAGCCCCACGTCCGAGCTGGGCAAGATCACCAAGTCCACGCCGATGGGGTCGCTCGACGCGCCGTTCAATCCGGTGTCCCTCGCCATCGGCGCGGAGGCGACGTTCGTGGCGCGCACGGTCGACTCCGACCGCAAGCACCTCACCAGCGTGCTGCGCGCGGCCGCCGAGCACTCGGGCACGGCGCTGGTGGAGATCTACCAGAACTGCAACATCTTCAACGACGGCGCTTTCGAGGTCCTCAAGGACAAGGAACAGGCCGCCGAGGCCGTCATCCGCCTCGAACACGGGCAGCCGATCCTCTTCGGCTCCCAGGAGCCCAAGGGTGTCGTGCGCGATCCGGCCACCGGCGATCTGAAGGTCGTGGCCGTCACGGAGGAGAACCGCTCCCAGGTCCTCATCCACGACGCCCACGCGGAGTCGCCGACGACAGCGTTCGCGCTGTCCCGGATCGCCGACGCGGACACCCTGCACCACACCCCCATCGGCGTGCTGCGCAGCGTCGAACGGCCCGTCTACGACACGCTGATGTCCGACCAGCTCGACGCCGCCGTGGAGCAGAACGGCAAGGGCGACCTCGGCTCGCTCCTCGCCGGCAACGACACCTGGACCGTCGTCGGCTGAGGCCGGGCGAGGACCGTACGCGTACCGCCCGGGGCCCGGGCTTGATCCCCCACGGGGTCAGGCCCGGGCCCCGTCGTATGCCTCGCGTGCCGCCTGCACCGCGCCCACCTGGCGTTCGGTCCAGCGGGCGAGCGCCCAGACCTGTTCGGCGGCCTCGATGCCGAGCGGGGTGAGCGTGTAGTCCACCCGCGGCGGGATCACCGGCTTCGCGTCCCGGTGGACGAAGCCGTCGCGTTCCAGCGTCCGGAGGGTCTGGGCCAGCATCTTCTCGCTGACCCCGCCCACCGCGCGGCGCAGTTCGCTGAAGCGGTACGAACGCTCCAGCAGCGCCGCCAGCACGAGGACGCCCCAGCGGCTCGTCACGTGCTCCAGGATCAGCCGGGACGGGCACATGGGCTGGTTGACGTCCCAGGCCAGGAGAGAGGGCAGGGCCGCACTACGGCCTTCCCCCGGACGACCCGGTCGTGGAACCTCCGCACTCTCTGCCATGCCAGTACCTTACTTCGAAGTGGGTACTTTCTTATGGTTAGCGCTGCCCGTAAGGTCGTAACCGAAGCACAGAAACGGACCAAACCACCGGAACCGCTTCGTCGAATCACCGAACCACCGAATCGGAGACCCTCATGAGCATCGTTGTCACCGGAGCCACTGGCGCGCTCGGCCGCCTCGTCGTCGACGCCCTGCTGGCCGAGGTACCGGCCCGCGAGGTCGTCGCGGTCGTGCGCGACAAGGAGAAGGCCGCCGCGCTCGCCGCCCGGGGCGTGGAGCTGCGCATAGCGGACTACGACCACCCCGAGTCCCTCGCCGGAGTCTTCCGGTCCGGCGACCGGGTACTGCTGATCTCCGGCAGCGAGGTGGGCAAGCGGGTGCCACAGCACGCGGCGGTCGTCGACGCGGCGAAGGTGGCGGGCGTCGCCCAGCTCGCGTACACCGGCGTGCTCGGCGGGCCGGACGCGGACTTCACCCTGGCCGACGAGCACAAGGCCACCGAGCAGCTGATCCTCGACTCCGGGCTGCCGTACACGTTCCTGCGCAACGGCTGGTACACCGAGAACTACACCGCCAACCTGGCCCCGGTCCTGGAGCACCGCGCGGTGCTCGCCAACGCGGGCGAGGGCCGTGTCGCCTCCGCCTCCCGGGCTGACTACGCCGCCGCAGCGGCCGCCGTGCTGACCGGCGACGGCCACCTGAACACCGCCTACGAGCTGAGCGGCGACACCGCCTGGTCGCTCGCCGAGTACGCCGCGCTGCTGTCCGAGCTGACCGGCGAGGAGATCACGTACAAGAACGTGCCGGCCGCCGCGCACCAGGAGGTCCTGGTCGGCGCGGGACTGCCCGAGGGCTTCGCCGCGATCCTCGTGGACGTGGACAAGGCGATCGGACGGGGTCGGCTCGCGGGGACGAGCGGCGACCTCGCGCGGCTCATCGGCCGCCCGACGACGCCCCTCGCCGAGACCGTGCGCGCCGCCCTGCCCGCCGCCTGAGCCACTACGCGCCCCTGCGCACCGCAGCCCCGCGGCCCCGCCGCACCACCTTCCCCTCCATGCACCCCGGCCCGCCGCCCCGAGCGCGGCCCGGCCCCCGGCCCCCGGCCCCCTGCCCCCGCCCTGCCCACCCGCCACGAGTGTCATGAGTGTTTCCGTGAGACGGCTATGACACGAAGCCCTTCCGGCGCTACCGTCGTGCCGTCGGCGGATCCGCCGACGCGGCCGGGCCGGGAGGGCACGTGGAGGGGAAGAACGAACAGCGGGCAGGCCTGCTGTACGGAATCGGCGCGTACGGGATGTGGGGCCTGGTCCCGCTGTTCTGGCCGCTGCTCAAGCCGTCCGGGGCGATCGAGATCCTCGCGCACCGGATGGTCTGGTCTCTCGGCGTCGTCGCCGTCGCCCTGCTGGTCGTACGCCGCTGGGCCTGGATCGGCGAACTGGTCCGCGACCGGCGGAAGCTGAGCCTGATATCGGTCGCCGCGGCGACCATCACCGTCAACTGGGGTCTCTACATCTGGGCCGTGAACAACGGCCAGGTCGTCGAGGCCTCGCTCGGCTACTTCATCAATCCGCTGGTCACCATCGCCATGGGCGTCCTGCTGCTGGGCGAACGGCTGCGGCCGGTCCAGTGGGCCGCGGTCGCCACAGGGCTGGTCGCCGTCCTCGTCCTGGCGATCGGGTACGGCAAGCCGCCCTGGGTCTCGCTGGTGCTGGCGTTCTCGTTCGCCACGTACGGCCTGGTGAAGAAGAAGGTCAACATGGGCGGCCTGGAGTCGCTGGCCGCCGAGACCGCCGTGCTCTTCGTGCCCGCGCTCGGCTTCCTGCTCTGGCTCGCCGCCACCGGCGGGTCGACGTTCACGACCGGGGGCGCGGGGCACGGGTTCCTGCTCGCCGCGACGGGCATCGTCACGGCGGTGCCGCTGATCTGCTTCGGTGCGGCGGCGGTCCGGGTGCCGCTCTCCACGCTGGGGCTGCTCCAGTATCTGGCCCCGGTCTTCCAGTTCGGGCTGGGCGTCCTGTACTTCAACGAGTCGATGCCGCCCGAGCGGTGGGCCGGGTTCGCCCTGGTCTGGCTGGCGCTGTCGCTGCTGACCTGGGACGCGCTGCGGACCGCCCGACGCAACCGGGCGCTCGCCCTGAAGCTGCTGGCGACAGCGGCCACCGCACCCGGGGCCACATCCCCGGGCTCCCCATCCTCACCCTCGGCCCCGGACCCCACGGAGCAAAAGGTTACCTAGTTGCTTTTCTTACTCGGTTACGTTTCCCTGGTTCCGGATGAACGGGAAGCGTGGCCGAAGGAGAGGCATGGGCATGACCGACGTACTCATCGTGGGAGCGGGACCCACCGGGCTGGTGCTGGCCTGCGACCTGGCCCGGCGCGGCGCGGCCGTACGGATCGTGGACCGGTCCCCCGCCCCGCCGCGCACCTCGCGCGCCAAGGGCCCCAACCCCCGCTCGCTGGAGATCCTGGACGATCTCGGAGTGGTCGAGGAGGTGCTCGCCGCCGGTTCGGCCCCGCTGCCGATGCTCAAGTACCGCGATCGCCTCCCGGTCGCGGAGGCCGATCCGTGGGCGGACGCCGCGCCGTCCCCGGACGCCCCCTACGACCGGGGGTGGCTGATCGCCCAGTGGCGGCTGGAGGGGATCCTCCGCGACCGGCTGGCCGGGTACGGCGTCCGCGTCGAGCCGGGCCGCGAGGTCGTGGGTCTGACGCAGGGACGGGGCGAGGGCGACGGAGGCGACGGGGGCCATGTCGACGTCACGTACGCCGATGGGCCGGCCGGGCGGGCCCGGTACGTCGTCGGCTGCGACGGCGCGCACAGCTCCGTACGGAAGCTGCTCGGGATCGGGTTCGAGGGGACCACCGACGAGGACCAGGTGATGGTCTGCGGCGATGTCGACCTGGCCGAGGGTGCCCTGGACCGCACCCGCTGGCACCAGTGGTTCGACGAGGACGGCGCGGTGATGCTCTGCCCGATTCCCGGCACGCGGACGGGCTGGTGGTTCCAGGCCGGGCCCGAGCGGGACGGCCGGGGACGGCCGCTCGCGCCCACCGTCGACGGGTTCAGGCGGCTGCTCGCCCACCACACCGCCCTGCCCGGCCCGGCCCTGGCGCGGGCGGAGCTGCTGTCGACGTACCGGGTCAACGTACGGATGGCGGACCGGTACCGGGCCGGGCGGGTCCTCCTCGCGGGCGACGCGGCGCACGTGCACGCCATCGCGGGCGGCCTCGGGATGAACACCGGCATCCAGGACGCGTTCAACCTGGGCTGGAAGCTGGGGCTGGTGCTCGCCGGTCACGCGGACCCGCAGCTGCTGGACACCTATGAGGAGGAGCGGCTTCCGGTGGCCGCCCGGACCCTGGACCTCACATCGGAGCGGCTGCGGGCCACCCTGGAGGCGATCCGTCGCCCCGGCGGCGGCCTGGACGCGGCGTTCACCGCCGACACCACCGGCCTGGGTGTCGGCTACCGCTGGAGCTCCCTGGCCGTCGGGGGCCGGGAGGCGGAGGCCGACAGGCCCGGCCCGCGCGCCGGTGACCGCGCCCCGGACGCCCCCTGTGCCGACGCCACGACCGGGGTACGGACCCGGCTTCACCGCGTCTTCGCGGGCCCCCGCACCACGGTCCTCGGTTTCGGCCCGGGGAGCGCGGCGCTCCTGCGCGGGACGGCGGACGCGTACGGCGACGCCGGGGTGCGGGTCTGCCGGGTGTACGCGGCGCACGAGGACCGGGCCGGGGGCTCGGAGCCGGACGTGGTGGAGCCGGGAGCGGTGGTCGACGATGCGGGCCACGCGGCCGCCGCGTACGGAACGGAAGCCTCCGGTCGTACCGGCGCGGGCACCGTCGTGGTCGTCCGCCCCGACCACCACGTGGGCCTGGTCGCTCCGGCGGACGACGCCCGTTCCGTACGGGAGTACCTGCGTCGGCTCCACGGAACGGGCCGGTCCGCGGAACGGTCCCCCGGCATGGTGGACGCCGTGCGGTAAAGGCTGATTGAGTGCCCGGATGGGGACTGTCCTGGGGGCCATGAGGAACGTGCGGTGGCACGAGTTGCAGCACGCGTACGGCTCCGCGTCCCAGGTTCCCGGTGTGCTGTCGCGGATCGCCTGGGGTGACGCGCCGACCTCGGACGAGGCGCTGAGTGATCTGGAGCGCTGGATCGGCACCCCGCCCGTCTTCGACTCGACGGCGGCGGCGGTCCCGTTCCTCTGGGAGCTGGCGGCGACGGACACGGTCAGGGACCGGGCGGGCGTCCTGGACCTGCTCGCCACGATCCTGGCGGCCGGCAACCCCGAGCACCCCGCCTGGACCCGCGCCGCGCACGACGCGGTGGCGGCGGGCCGCTCCACGGCCGCCCGGCTGGGCGCCGCGCCCGGCCCGCCCGGCCTGCCCGAGGCCGGGGACCCTTCCTCGGCGCGGACCGTGCGCACGGCTGCCGCCCGCCTGCTGGCCGCGATCGACCGGCACACCTGCCCCGCCTGCGCCGGCCTCCCACCGCGCCGGGCCCAGGCGCACTGACCCGGCGCTGTGGACGCCGGTGACGGCACACCCCTCGAACCGGCCGGACAGCGGTGCATAGGATTGGGCCCATGTCGAAGCCTGACGAACTGCTTGTTGATATCGCTGCCCTGGTGGAGTCCGGGCACAGCAATCAGATGACCCTGACCGTGGTCGCCGGTGGTGCTGTCATCACGGGGCGACTGGCTCCCGAAGCAGCCTGGAGGCAGCGGGTGTCGGAGGTCCTGGCCGACTCGGCCCAGCTGAGCGAGTTCTCCGCCGCCTTCACCGCCCCGGCACCCGGGGAGAAGGCTCCCACGCATCTGCACTTCCATGTGGCGCGGATTCTGCAGGGCACGGTGGGGATCCCGGAGACGGGCGGGATGTACCGCGTGGCGATCGATGACGTCAGCGCCTGGACCATGGGCGACTTCAGCTACTCCGACCACTGAGAGCACACCGCCGCGCGCTGACCGCTGACCTCTCGGCACGCGGCGAGGGCCCGGCCGGCGTCCGCCGGTCGGGCCCTCACTGTTTTCCGGCGGTGGGCTCGCGGTTCGTTCTGGTGGCGGCCCGCGCCTGCCCGCCGGTCAGGCAGCGGCAGGAGCGCCGAGCAGGGTGGAAGCCTGTCGGAACGCGCCGACGGCGCGCTGGGGCGCGGCGCTGCGCGGGAGGCCGGGGCAGGTGAAGCCGAGCCGTGTCATGGCCCGGAGGACTTCACCGGCGCTGAAGTCGCGGCGGTCCTGACGGGTGAGGACCTGCCCGACCTGCTTGATCGGGTAGGTCCGGCGGCCGATGATCACGGACGCGCCGATGACCTGTTCGGGCTTGACGCCCCTCATGGTTTCCAGGACGCCGCTCTTGGTGAGGTCGAACGGGAAGCGGGCGATGACGCAGCGCATGGTGCCTCACAGGGAGTGGAAGGGGACGGTGCTGCCGGGAGGGGGTCGGCTCGGCGGGGCGAGAGGGCCCGGCGGGCGCGCTGCCGTGCTCGTCGACGACCGGCACGATGACGAGCCGTCGCGACGACCGGCGCGACGACGAGCCGTCGGCCGCGGCCTCGGTCGGCTGTTTCGAGGCCGCGGCGTCTACGGGACCGTGCTCAGGCCGCCGCGTCGAAGGCGGACTGCTGCGCGCCCACGCGCCGTGCGGCCGAGGCAGGGCTGCGTCGGCCGCGGGAGCCGGTGTTGCGGCTGCGTTCACGGCGCGCGGCCACCGGCGCGGTGATCGTCACGGGGATGCCGGAGGGTGTCCGGGCGCCGGTGATCAGGCTGAGCTCCTCTTCCCCGGAGTGGACCGGGGTGGTCCGGGGAACGATGCCCGCGGCTGCCATGAGCCGGGTCATGTCGCGGCGCTGGTTGGGGGTGACCAGGGTGACGACGCTGCCGGACTCACCGGCGCGCGCGGTGCGTCCGCCCCGGTGCAGGTAGTCCTTGTGGTCGGTCGGCGGGTCGACGTTGACGACGAGGTCGAGGTTGTCGACGTGGATGCCGCGTGCCGCGACGTTCGTCGTGACGAGCACGGTGACGTGGCCGGTCTTGAACTGGGCCAGGGTGCGGGTGCGCTGCGGCTGCGACTTCCCGCCGTGCAGGGCGGCGGCCCGTACCCCGTTGTTCAGCAGGTCCTGCGTCAGCCGGTCGACGGCGTGCTTGGTGTCCAGGAACATGATCACCCGGCCTTCGCGCGCCGCGATGCGGATCGTCGACCGGTGCTTGTCGGCGCCCTGGACGTGCAGGACGTGGTGCTCCATCGTGGTGACCGCGCCTGCGGACGGGTCGACGGAGTGGACCACCGGGTCGGTGAGGTAGCGGCGGACCAGAAGATCGACGTTGCGGTCGAGGGTGGCGGAGAACAGCATCCGCTGGCCCTCGGGGCGCACCTGGTCCAGGAGCGCGGTGACCTGGGGCATGAACCCCATGTCGGCCATCTGGTCGGCCTCGTCCAGGACCGTGATCGCGACCTGGTCCAGCCGGCAGTCGCCCCGGTCGATGAGGTCCTTGAGGCGCCCCGGTGTCGCGACGACGACTTCCGCGCCACGCCGCAGTGCGTTGACCTGCCTGCCGATCGGCATTCCGCCGACGACGGTGGTCAGACGCAGCCTGACCGAGCGGGCGTAGGGCGTGAGAGCGTCCGTCACCTGCTGTGCCAGCTCACGCGTCGGCACGAGGACCAGTGCCAGCGGCTGACCGGCCTCGGCGCGCTGTCCGGCCGTGCGGGCCAGCAGGGCCAGGCCGAAGGCGAGGGTCTTGCCCGAGCCGGTGCGCCCGCGGCCGAGGACGTCACGGCCCACGAGGGTGTTGGGCAGGGTCGCGCCCTGGATCGGGAACGGGACGCGCATGCCCTGTGCGGTGAGCGAGGCCAGCAGCCCCTCGGGCATGTCGAGATCGGCGAACGCCTCTACGGCGGGCAGCGCGGGGGTGACGGTCTTCGGCAGGGCGAACTCGCCCTGGGCCGCCGCGGGCCGCCGACCGTGGCCGCCCTGGCGGCTCGGCCCTGCGGAACGGCGCGGCGCCGGTGAGCCGGAGCGGTTACTCCGGTGCGCACCGGCGTCGGAGCCGAAAGTGGGGCTGCCCGTACGGCTGCGGGCACGTGAGGCGCGGTTGTTCGTACGTGCGGGGTTCATTCAGAACCTTCCTTGACACGGTACGCATCAAGGAATTCTCGCAGCAATGGAACAGCGCGGGGAATCGCAAGAAACGGACCGAACGAAATGCGGAATAAGATCCGACCTGCGGCGCAGCGGGCGCACGTGCAGGCGGTGGAATGGGCGACGCCACGCGGGAATGCCCGTAGCTGGGGCCCGCACCCCGAGGGATGCGGGCCCCAGCTACGAAGTACGTGTCAGCTTCAGACGGGAACGATGTTCTCGGCCGTCGGACCCTTCTGGCCCGTCGCGATATCGAAGGTCACCTTCTGGCCTTCGAGCAGCTCACGGAAGCCCTGGGCCGCAATGTTCGAGAAGTGGGCGAACACATCGGCGCCGCCGCCGTCCTGCTCGATGAATCCGAAACCCTTGGCCGCGTTGAACCACTTCACTGTGCCGGACGCCATGTCATATCTCCTTCGGGGGGGGGCAGTACGCCGGGACCCGCAATCCACGGGTACCGGGTCGCCGCGATGATGCCCGACCGGAGAACGACCGGAAATACGAAACGCTTCCTGCGGCTCAAAATTGCCGCCGAAAGCGTCGAAGTTTTTGGGAACCACGACTGCAACTGAGATCGACAGTAGCATGCGAGGACGACTCCGCGTACAGTCAAATGCTCCACTCTATTCGCTGCGCTAAACACACTGTCCGCGCGAAACATTTAATTCTCGTCTCGCGGCCATAGATATGGAGCCTCGCGCGGCCCGTACGATCTTCCGGGCGGACACCACGTCAGCCCCGTCGCCCACCGGCTGCCGCTGCCGCTGCCGCGAGAGGCTGTGGCGCGGGTCACTGGAACGGGCGCGAGGCCGCGGAGAGATACCGGGTGTGAGGGAACTACCAGAATCAGAGACCTCGGAGACCGTCGAGACCTCGGAGACCGCCGAGAACGAGATGCGCCGGCGCCTGCACGCGGGGGACCGCGAAGCCTTCGCCGAGTTGTACGAAAGCCACGCCCAGGCCGTCTACCGTCACGCGCTGCGGCTGACAGGTGACTGGTCGACCGCCGAGGACATCATGGCGGAGACCTTCCTGGCCGCCTGGCAGGGCAGAGAGCAGTTGGAGGAAGGCCGGGGTTCCGCGCTGCCCTGGCTCCTCGGCATCGCCACGCACAAGTGTGAGAACACCCGGCGAGGGCTGCGGCGGCGGCTGGCCTTCCTGGCCCGTCAGCCACCGCCCGCCCCCGTGGCGGACTTCTCGGCGGAGGCGGCGTCCCGGCTGGACGACCGGAGCCGCCTGCGCGCCGTCTCGGCTGCGTTGGGTCAACTGCGGCGCCAGGAGAGGGAGGTGCTCTCCCTGTGCGTGTGGTCCGGACTCGACTACGAGCAGACCGCCGACGCGCTCGGCATCCCGGTGGGCACGGTGCGCTCCCGTCTCTCCCGCGCCCGCAGGAAACTCGCCCGGATCGCGGAACAGGCGGAAGGCGCCGAACAGGCGGAGCGCGCGGAACAGACGGAGCGCGCGGAACGCCCGCGAAGAAACCTGGAACCCGCCGGGGTCCACGGAGAGGTAAGGAATACAGCCGCAATCGCGACCCAGCCTGTGCGGAAGGAAACCCCATGAACCGCGAAGACGCCGCCTCTCCTGAGAACAGGAACGACGGTGAAGCCCGGCACCTGGCCCGGCTGCTTCCCCCTCCGGTGACCGAGGACCTGTCGCCCGAGCGATTCCGTCACCAGAAGGAACTCCTGATGAACCGCATCGACGCCGACTCCCGTCCTGACAGTCCGGCTCAGCCCGCGCGCCGCCCCACCGGCCGGCTCCTGCGCCCCGCCCTCCTCGTCCCCGTGTCGGCGATGGCACTGGCCGGAATCCTCGCGGGCGGTCTCGCCCTCGGCACCGGCGACGACGACCGGACGACTGGGGCGACGGCCACCCAGGGCACGGACGGCCTTCTCCACCGCCTCTCGACCGTCGCCCTCACGAGTGAGGCGCCCGTCGTACGGGACGACCAGTTCCTCTATACCCGTTCCAAGGTCCGGGAGGCAGAGATCGGCAGTGGCAAGGCCGTACTGAGCCCGCTGACCGAGACGGAGGGCTGGGCGCCGCAGGACCCGCGTCCCCTCAAGAAGACCGGGCTGACCCGGGTCAATGGCAAGGACCAGGTCAGCAACGCCCAGCTCGGGGACGACCAGGGCACCCCCGCCGGGCTGTCCCGCCCCACTTACCACTGGCTCGCCTCGCTGCCCACCGACCCGGACGAACTTCTGGCCTACCTCCGTACTCACGTCCAGAAGGACGCCGACCAGGAAACCGACCAGATCGTCTTCGAGCAGATCGGCGTCCTGCTCGGCGGGGTGCTGCCGCCGAAGACGGCCGCGGCCCTCTACCGCGCGGCGGCGAACATCCCGGGCGTCACGGAGGCGCCGGACGCCAAGGACGCCATAGGCCGCATGGGCCTCGGCATCGCCCGCGAGGACACCAAGCACGGCAACCGCACCGAATGGGTCTTCGACAAGGACAGCTACTCCTACCTCGGCTCCCGCACCTACCGGACGAAGGACGCCCCGTACGCGAAGGCCGGGGCCCTCCTCCACAGCACCGCCGAGATCGCGCACGCCATCGTCGACGAGGCCGGACAGGTCCCGGGCAAGGCGCCCGGGTCCACCGGGAAGCGGCAGGCCGGCTGACCGCTGGGCGCGTCCTTCGCGGACCGACCGGTCGGGTGCGGCCCGCCGGTATCGCCCGGGCGGCAGACCGGAACCGGTTCGGCGCCCCCGGCCCCGACACGGATCAGGGCCGGGCGGCGACGCCACCTCAGCCTGCGGTCGTCGGTTTCTCCGATGCGGCGGCGCGGTATTCGGCGTTGATGCGCTGGGCTTCCTCAAGCTGGTCTTCGAGGATGACGATGCGGCAGGCAGCCTCGATGGGGGTCCCCTGGTCGACGAGCTCCCGGGCCCGTGCGGCCATGCGCAGCTGGTACCGGGAGTAGCGACGGTGCCCGCCCTCGGAACGCAGCGGGGTGATCAGGCGGGCCTCTCCGATAGCTCGGAGGAAGCCCTGCGTGGTACCGAGCATCTCGGCGGCCCGGCCCATGGTGTAGGCGGGATAGTCGTCGTCATCGAGACGTCCGAACGATTCGCCTGCTGTCATTTGCACCTCTCTGTTGAACGCGTGGAGGGGCCCGAGTGCCGTACGGCACTCGGGCCCCGAAGGAACTGCTACACCATCTGCCGGCCCTGTTACTCCGCCGGCCCTGTGTTTCCGCCGACCCGGCCTGAGATTCGCCGGGGTTGCGGGGATCGCGGTTGCTTGACCGGAGACCACCTCACTATCGATGTCCTGCGGTACCCGGGCTCACGACTCCGCCCGGGCGATCCTGATGGCGCCTCGCTCCTCCGTTCTTCCCTCTGGGATCAATCACTTGCCTACTGCTGGTGATGCTGTACTGCCGGTATTGCTGCACTGCTGGTATTGCTGTGCTGCTCCCGCGTGAACCGCGGTCCTGCTGACGGCGGCCCCTGATCACTGCGGGCCACCCAGTGCGGTCGCCAGTCCCGTCGCCGTCCTGCAACAACCCTGGCTTCGAAACTCCGCCACCGCACTGTGCCGCGAACGGCACCTTCGTGTACTGCTGCCCGGCAGTTCGTCTCTGCCGGGCCCTTCTGTCTCTCTGGGCTACAAGAGAAACCATAGCCACCACACCCACCAATGTCTACTCCGGCGGGCATAGATTTCCGTGACCCATGCACAGAGATAGTCGGCATCGACCACAGGATGGCGGCAGAGCGCCCTTCACTCCTCGTCGGCGGCGAGCCGGGCACGGTGGGCGCGGACCTTGTGGCGGTTGCCGCAGCGCTCCATCGAGCACCAACGGCGGCGGCCGGGGCGGGAGGTGTCGACGAACAGCAGGCGGCAGCCGTGCGCGCCGCACGTACGGATCCGGTGGGCGAACGCCCCGGTGAACAGCTCGACCGCGTCGCGGGCGACGGAGGACAGCAGCCCGGTCCCGGTGCCCCCGGGAGCCCACTCCCGGCCCCCGCCCGGGGTGAGCCGGGCCGTCAGGGGCGGGTGCGCCGCCGCGCCGTTGAGGGTGGCGAGGTCGTCCGGGTCGGGCGGCCCTCCGCCCACGTGGCCCTCCGCCAGCCGCCACAGCGCATCGCGCAGAACACGCGCGTCCGCCACCTCCCCCGCGCTCACGACGAGCGACGGGCGCGGTCCGGGACCGGGACCGGGTCCGGGTCCGCCGCCCGGACCGAGCCCGTCCGGCAGCCGGCTCTCCTCCGCCCAGCGCACCAGGTCGGCCGGCTCGTGCAGCACCTCGAAGTACGCCAAAGCGCCCGGGCCCCCGGTCGGCAGGAGCTCCAGACAGAGCGCGCCCGGATCGAACCGGAACGAACTGCCGTCCGGATGCCGCAGCAACAGCCCAGAAGGCTCCTGCCGTCCCGACCGCTCGGACCATTGCGGCCCTTCGGATCGCTCGGACCGCTCGGACCGCTGGGGTTCCTCCGGCGCGTCTGTTGCCCTTTCACTCATGTAACCACTATAAACGGTTTCCATGACACAGACACTGTCCTGGAAGCTCGTGATCGACAGCGCCGACCCGCACGCACAGGCCGGATTCTGGGCGGCGGCCCTGGGCTATCTCGTCGAGGACAACAGCCCGCTGGTCGAGCAACTGCTGGCCGCCGGAGCCGTACCGGAGGCCATCACGACCCACGCCCACGGCCGCCGCGCCTGGCTCGACCTCGCGGCGGCCCGGCATCCGGACGACCCGTACGACGAGGTCAGCGGTACGGGACAGGGGCGGCGGCTGCTGTTCCAGCGGGTACCGGAACCGAAGACAGTGAAGAACCGGCTCCACATCGATGTGCACTCCGCGCCGGGGCAGCGGGACACGGAGGAGGAACGGCTGGTGGGGCTGGGTGCGCGGGTGCTGCGCACGTACGACGAGCAGGGCGGGAGCTGGGTCCTCATGGCGGACCCCGAGGACAACGAGTTCTGCCTCAACTGACCTGACCGGCGGCCTTCGGAACGCCGTCGGCCGCAAGCGCCGTCAGGGAGTGTCCGGCCCGCCGCCGCCGTCACGGTCGCGGCGTACGTCCTCCCGGATCCGCTCCGCCATCAGATCGGCGAGCGGATCCTTCACGTCCCAGGAATGCGCGGCCGGGTGCCGGTCGTACAGCACGCAGGCGTCCCCGTCCTTGACGGACAGCCGGTGGATGACTGCCGGGCACGGCAGCAACTCGGTGAAGCGGAACTTTCGGCGACCGTCGCCGTCGGTCCAGAACATCCACAGGTCCCGCCCGGCCCGGGCCGAGGCCGACCAGAGCTGGGCCGCGTGCTCGACCCCTTCGTCGTGCTCGCCGAGTTCACAGAGCAGGAAGTCGTCCAGATCGGGTGCTTCCGACGCCTGCCCCGGCCCGTCCGCCAGGCCCATGAGCGCCACGCGCGCACCCATCTCGGGGAGTTCGGTGAAGGCAGTGCACTGCAACATGGCGCTCATCCTTGCCAGTGAGAAGAGAGAGGGACAGAGGTACGGGCGACGGCGGCCAGGGGGCGCATGACCAGCCCGTACCAGGCAGCGGCGTCCCGGGCGACGAACTCGTACGGCAACCCGTCCGCGAGCCGCCCCAGCGCGTAGTCGTGCTCCCGGAAACTGTCCGCCCAGCACCGGAGTTCGGCCGGCGCGTCACGTCGGCCCCCGGAGGGGACCGGGTACAGCGCACGAGCCGGAACCCAGGAGGCGTACGGGTCCGGATCGAGCGCGTCCGCGAAGCGCCGGGCCTGCCGCATCAGCCACCGCAGGGCCAGCCGCCGCGTCGGGGTGAGGATCCCGCCGAGCCGGACGGACCGCGCCGCGTCACCGCCGTGGCTCTCCGCGACGTACCAACGCACCTGCGCGGGAGTCGCGTTCACAGCACCTCGCCCCGGCTGCGGGCGTTGAGCCGTGCCGTCCTGGCCCGGAGTTGCTCTATGAGGAGCGCGGGCCGGACCCGGTGCGGCTCGGCCTCCCACTCGGCCCCGCCACCCACCGGCCGCAACGACCAGTAGGGGCCGGCGACCCCACGGAACTCACCCACACGGTCACCGCGAGCGGTGTCCACCATGAGCGTGCCGGGGGCCGGGGGGTCGGGCGGCTGCTGCGCGTTCGGGCAAACGTTCTCGCCGTACACCTATCGCTCCTCTCTGTAGCCGTATGACTACCGGGGCGATTCAGCGTGACCTACCGTGAGGTGTCATTCAACCTGCCTATTCGGCAGGGAAGATTGGGGGCGAGGTCCGTGAACGTCAAGGAATTGAACCCGGAAAGCTCCGCTCAGGCGGCCTACGGTGCACGTCTGCGCGACTTACGGCAGAAGCGGGGCTGGACGCAGGAAGAGCTGGGGAACCACAACGGCTACTCCAGCACGCACATCTCGTCGGTGGAAACTGGTCGTAAACTCGCGACCTTGCGCTTTTCGCGCAGTACGGACCGGGTGCTGGGGCTCACCGGGACCGAGGCGTCGTTCGAGCGCGAGCTGGGCCAGATCAAGCACGGCAGCCTGCTGGAGGGCTTCCCGGAGTTCCTCGCCTACGAGCGCCGGGCGGCGGAGATCCGGCTGTACGAGGTCGGCGTCATGCCGGGGCTGCTCCAGACGCCGGAGTACGCCAGGGTCCTGGCGGACAGCGCCGTCAGGCGACGGGCGATCACCGCCGACCAGGCGGAAGAGCGCGTCGCGCTGGTCGCGGAGCGCCAGGCGGCCCTCGTCCGGGAGAAGCCTCCGCTGGTCTTCGCGATGCTGGACGAGAGCTGCATCCGCAGGCCGGTCGGCGGACCGGAGGTCATGAAGGCGCAGATGGACCGGCTGATCGAGTTCGCCGAGCAGCCCAACACGGTGATCCAGGTGGCGACGTTCGACATGGGCGAGCTCCGCCCGTTCAATCTGCCGGTCACCATCCTGACCATGCCCGACCGCTCGCTGATGTCGTACGCGGAGTCCGCGCAGCAGGGCTATCTGGAGCGTGAAAGCGGCTCGGTGGTTTCGCATCTGACGGCCTACCATCAGATGCAGGCGGTAGCGCCCTCCCAGGCGGCGTCCGTAGACATGTTCAGGCAGTTGCGAAAGGGCATCCAGTGACAACCGAGACCCCCCGTTGGTTCACGTCCTCGTACAGCGACAACGGCGGCCAGTGCGTCGAGGTCGCCACCAACCTCGCCACCCCGCACGGCATCGTCCCCGTCCGCGACTCCAAGAACGTGAGCGGCCCGGCCCTCGCCGTCCCCGCCTCCGCGTTCAGCGCCTTCGTCGCGGGCGTCCGGGCCGGGGGCTTCGGCACCGGCTGAGCCATCGGAGCCGTACAGCGAGGCCCCACCGCGCACGCACACACACGCGGTGGGGCCTCGCGTCGTTCAGTCCGGCCAGGTCCACTCGATCCCGTACACGCCCGGTACGCACCGCGTCGGCATGAGGTGGGTCGTGTGGAAGTCGTCCAGGGCCGTGCGGTGGCGGTGGCTGGGGTCGGCGCCGATCCGCTCGCGGCGGTATCCCCAGCAGTGGGTGGGCACCGCCCGGGGGTGGAAGCGCACGTGCAGCAGGTACGCGCGCAGGGGGACCGTCACGCGGCGCTCGTGCTGCCAGGAGGTCTCTCCCTCCGCGCGCAGCGTGTAGGCGACGACCGCCGTCTCCGTACGGGCCAGTCTGCGGCCTAGCGGGATCTCGGCCGCCACACAGCCCAGCTCCTCCAGGAACCGGATGCGCGGTGCGGGGCGGCCGGGGACGGTGAGGACAGCCGTTCCGGCCTTCGGTGAGTCCAGGAAGTGGACGATGCTGAGGTGGTCCACGCCGTCGTGGACGGCCTGCACCACCGTGGTGATCGAGGTCTCGCGGACGGCGCGGTGCTCGTCCAGGCAGACCGTCTCCTGGACGGTGAGCGCGCGCAGACCGGCGTTGAAGTGGGCGAAGGCGTCGCCGAGGGCCTGCTCGACGTCGGAGTCCTCGCCGAACACCCCCCGGGCGGCGGCCGGGTCGGGCGGTCGGGCCCCGCCCCGGGGGCGGTGCGGGCCTAGCAGCGAACGCAGGGCCCCGGCGGGGAGATCGAGCAGCGGTTCCAAGGCGTCGACGGCCCGCAGCGACTGGGCCTTCTCGGGCTGGCTGCGGCCACGCTGCCAGTGGCTGAGCGTGGCGAGGCTGACGGATATCTGCTGGGCGCGCAGGTGGTCGCGGATGCGTTCCAGCGGGAGTCCGCGTCGGCGGAGGGCCTCGCGGAACACGGCCGCGAAGGTCGCGTCGGCCCCGGGGAGGTCTTCGAGGCCGTCGGTGGCGGGGAGGGGATGCGGCATGGCGTCTCTCAACGGTCTGCGGGCACCGGCGGCGCGGGGGGCCGCCCACCTTAGCCCGGTGGACGGCCCCTGGTCAGCCCTTCTGCCGCAGGTCAGTTGGTGTTGAGGGTCAGCCCGTAGTAGCGCAGGGTGTCGTCGAGCGGCTGGAAGTAGGAGGAGCCGCGGGAGTTGACTCCGCCGGTGCACTGCTGGTACTTCGGACCGCCGGAGGTCATGCCCTGGGCCTGGTTGCCGGAGATGTACGCGCCGCCGCTGTCTCCGCCCTCCGTGCAGACGCTGGAGGTGGCGAGGCCGGTGACGACCGTGTCGGGACCACCGTTCTGGTCGACGTAGGTGACCGAGACGTTGTACGAGCCGACCGCGCCGCAGGTCCAGCCGGTGGTGGCGCCGGACTTGCAGATCGATGCGCCGGAGTAGGCCCGGTTGCTGCCGCGTACGGCGATGGGGTTGGTGTTGCCCCAGGTGCCGACGCTGGTGGTGATGGAGTGGCCGGAGTTGACGGAGGCGATGCCCATGTCGACGCTGCGGGTGCCGAGGGCGTAGCGGGTCTTGACCCCCTTGGCGAAGGCGGTGCCGTCGTAGCGCAGGGTCGGGAGGTTGGCGACGCAGTGGCCGGCGGTGACCAGGTACTGGTTGCCGGACCGGTCGCGGGCGCCGTAGCCGACGGAACACCAGCCGGTGGTGTTGTTGATCGTCATCTTGCTGCCGGGGTATATCGCGGCCTGGGGCGCGAGCTTCTCCTCGCCGCGCACGATCTTGACGGCGGATCCGTGCTTGGCCGCTGCGGCGAGGAACGCCTTGGCGGGGGCCGAGCGGTCGCTGTTCACCTTGACGACGACCTGGTCGGCGGCGAGGTCCACGGACCAGGCCACCACTCCGGCGGGGGCCTTCTTCGCGGCGGAGGCGTCGAGCTGGGCCTTGATCCGGTCGAGGGTGCTCTCGCCGCGGGCGGGCAGCCGGGCGTCGAGTCCGGCCTTCTCGAACCGGGCGACATCGGCGCGGTCCTCAACGTTGACGGTCAGGTCGCCGGAGGCGTCGAAGAACGCGCCGTCGTCGGCCAGTCCGCCCTTGCGCAGCTCGGCGAGCCGCTTCTGCTGGGCGTCCTGCCGGTCCAGCCGGTCGGTCGCCGCCTTCTCGTCGACGCCGAGCGACGCGGCGAGGGCCCGTACCATCTCGGGCTGGTAGCGCGGGGTGGACGAGTTCCCGGCGGGGGCGGCGTCCTGGGCCTGAGCGGTGGCCTGGGTTCCCATGACCACGGAAGCCGAGAGCGCGGCCGCCACGAAGGCGAATCTGTACTTGCGGGCATTGCGGAAATTGCGGGAATTGCGCACGCTGATTCCTTCCGGATGGCAGGCAAAAACTCGCGAGGGGGGTTGATTCGGCGATACGTCAGCGCGTGTCGCCGGGAGTGAGTTTCCGCCCGGCGGCGGGAGCGATGCCCGCCGCGAGATGAACTGTGGCCCAACGGCCGGGCGCCATCAAGGTCCTTGGCGTGGCGAGGTTTTAACAGAACGTCGGCGAGATTGTTAAAGTCGCTGTTCGCATTTCATCTCTGGGCGACACTCATATCGGCGGGTCGGCACCGCAGCGACTGAGGCTTCCGGCTCTGTCAACAGCCCGCCTTTCGCGCACTATCGGGCGCTCTGCCTGGCGCGCTATCGGGCGCGCTATCGGGCGCGCTACGACCAGGCGGCGGCTCAGTCGGCCGTGGCGGCGGGCGTCCTGCGGACGGCCCTCGGGCCCTGGGCCTTGACAGCCCCACTATTGCATGCCAGTTCCGCAGAACCGAGGTCTCGTCTCCCGGTCGCTCCTGCGCGAGAGCGCCTACCGGGCCATCCGTGACGCCATCGTCGACGGCACGCTCGCCCCCGGTGAACGCCTCAACGACGGTGACCTGGTCGCCTGGCTCGGGGTCAGCCGTACGCCGGTGCGCGAGGCGCTGGCGCGGCTGGAGCAGGCGGGGCTGGTGCAGACGAAGCCCGGCCGGTACACCATCGTGAGCCCGCTCGACGTCCGCGCCGTGCGGGCCGCGCAGTCGGTCACCTCCGCCATGCACGAACTCGCCGTACGGGAGGCGGTTCCGCGGCTGGACGCGGTCGAGCTCGACGCCATGCGGGAGGCGAACGCCCGCTTCGCCGACGCCTTGCGGCGCAACGACGCCGAGGCGGCGCTGGAGGCCGACGACGCCTTCCACCGCGTTGCCGTGACCGCCTGCGCCAACGCCGCCGTCACCACCGTCCTCGATCAGTTCACGCCCGTCCTGCGACGCCTGGAGCGGCTGCGCTTCTCCTCGTTGAGCGGACGCGGGTCGGTCGCCCAGCACGACCGGATCATCGCGCTGTGCGCGGCCGGGGACGTGGAGGGGGCGGTGGCCGCCACCCGGGCGAACTGGCAGACGCTGCTGCCGTTGCTGGACGCGTCCCCCTGACGTAGCTGGACGCGTCCCCCTGAACGCCCTCCACCGCACGACGCGCCGCAGTGCCACCGTGCCGGACCCGTCCCCACCCACCGAGGAGCCCGCGATGTCCCTTGACGACTTCGAGCGTTACCCCTTGCTGTTCGGCCCCAGCCCGGTGCACCCCCTGGACCGGCTCAGCGACCATCTCGGCGGAGCGCGCGTCTGGGCCAAGCGCGAGGACTGCAACGCCGGTCTCGCCTACGGCGGCAACAAGACGCGCAAGCTGGAATACCTGCTCCCCGACGCCCTCCGGCAGGGCGCGGACACCCTCGTCAGCATCGGCGGCGTGCAGTCCAACCACACGCGGCAGGTGGCGGCCGTCGCCGCCCGCGCCGGCCTCAAGGCGGTCCTGATCCAGGAGAGCTGGGTGGACTGGCCCGACGCGGTCAACGACAAGGTCGGCAACATCCTGCTGTCCCGCATCATGGGCGCCGACGTGCGGCTGGTGCAGGCGGGCTTCGGGATCGGCGTCAAGGACAGCTGGCGCCAGGCGCTGGAGGACGTACGGGCTGCGGGCGGCACTCCGTACGCCATTCCGGCGGGCGGCTCGGACCATCCGCTCGGCGGCCTCGGCTTCGCGAACTGGGCGCGCGAAGTGCAGCGACAGGAGGAGGAGTTGGGCGTCTTCTTCGACACCGTCGTGGTGTGCAGCGTGACCGGCAGCACCCAGGCCGGCATGATCGCCGGGTTCGCGGGCCAGGACCGGCCACGGCGGATCCTGGGCATCGACGCGTCGGCGAAGCTCACCGAGACCCGCGCCCAGGTGGCGAGGATCGCCCGTGCCACCGCCGAACTCATCGACCTGGGGCGAGAGTTGAAGGACGACGAGATCACCGTGCTGGAGGGCTGGGCCGGAGACCTCTACGGCGTGCCCGTGGCGTCCACGGTGGACGCCATCAAACTCACCGGCCGGCTCGAAGGCATGATCATCGACCCTGTCTACGAGGGCAAGTCCATGGCCGGGCTGATCGACCTGGTGCGCGGCGGCGAGATCCCCAAGGGGTCCAACGTCCTGTACGCGCACCTCGGCGGCCAGCCCGCGCTCAACGCCTACAGCGGCATCTTCCGCTGACCTCCTGGCCCGAGCCCCGCCGGTGCCGGGCCCCCGCCAGGCCTACCCCTTGCCCTCAACCGCGCTTGAGGTTCTACGGTCGCCACAAGGCCCGTACGACCGTACGGGCCCGGGCCGCACCACCGAGGGAGCACGTTTCATGCGGGATCAACAGCTCAGCGACGCCGAACTCGCCGGACAGCCCGCCGCCTACTGGACCGGCGTCGCCTACGAGGCGCTGATCGCGTACACCCGTGAGCGGCAGGCCGAGAAGGGTTACACCCAGCCGCAGTTCTGGCTTCTGCGCAATCTGTCGGCCGACGACATCTCGCCCGACGGCGAAGGGATGACCGTCCCCGAGCTCCAGCGGGCCATGGCCTCGTACATCCGGCCCGAGGACGACCTGGCGGTCGCGGCCGAGGAGCTCGTACAGCGCGGATGGCTGACGCGGGACGCGGGTGGCCGGTTGTGGATCACGCAGGACGGGGAACGGGCGCGCCTCGACCTCAAGCGCAATGCTCCCGCGATCCGCGCCGCCCTCCACGAGGGCATCTCCGACGCGGACTACGTCACCACGGTGAAGGTGCTGCGGCAGTTGGTCCGCAACGCCGGCGGGACGGCCGCCTGACAACGGTCCGGCGCACCCGGTCCGTCACGACGGATCCCGGCGGGACCCCCGTACCCGATCCACCCCTGGCGCGCAAGCGGCCGTTCGGGCCCTTCTAGGCTGGGGCCCATGCCCACGCCATCCGCATACGCCCCCGGCATCACCCCCGCATACGCCCTCGTCGCCACGGACCTGGACGGCACCCTGCTGCGTCCGGACGACACCGTGAGCGCCCGGTCCCGGGCCGCGCTCGCCCTCGCCGCCTCCGCCGGCGCCCGGCACCTGGTCGTCACCGGGCGGCCCGTGCCCGGGATTCGGGCGCTGCTCGCGGACCTGGCGTACACCGGGCTCGTCGTCTGCGGGCAGGGCACCCAGCTCTACGAGGCCGGGGCGGGCGGCGGGCGGCTGTTGCGGTCCGCCGCCCTGGACCGGGAGGCCGCCGACACCGCCCTCGGGAAGATCGAGGCGGAGGTGGGGGCCGTGTTCGCCGCCGTGGACCAGGACGGCGTGGACGGGGTGACCCTGATCGAGGCCGGGTACCGGATGCCGAACCCGACGCTTCCCGCCCAACGCGTCGGCTCCCGGGCCGCGTTGTGGGAGCGGCCCGTGATCAAGGTGCTGGTGCGCCATCCCGATCTGGGCGACGACGCGCTGGCCGCCGCCGCGCGCGGGGCCGTGGGTGATCTGGCGACGGTGACCATGGCGGGCCCCGGCACGGTGGAGCTGGCCCCGCGCGGGGTGGACAAGGGCACGGGCCTCGCGGTGGCCGCCGAGCTGCTGGGGGTCGGGGCGGAGCGGATCGTCGCGTTCGGGGACATGCCCAACGACCTGCCGATGTTCGCCGGTTCGGGCCACCGGGTCGCCATGGGCAACGCGCATCCGGAGCTGCGCGCGGCGGCCGACGAGGTGACCCTGTCGAACGCGGAGGACGGGGTCGCGGTGGTCCTGGAGCGCCTGTTCGGCACGGCCGAAGGCCGGCACCCGGGCAGAGAGGTCACCCCGGACACTAGCCTGGTCTAGACCAAGCGCGGTACGCTTCCGTCGCTACCCGTGACAGCCCCACCGTCACAACGTGGCTGCTTGACATGCGCATGCCCGATCCGCTGTCGCGCGGGCGGGCACGGACCCCCACAGAGGAGTTGTCATGAAAAGCAAGAGGCTCTTAGCCGTCGCCATCGGCGCGGGAATCGCCCCGCTCCTGGCCGTCACCCTGCCGGCGAGCAGCGCGAGCGCGCACGGCTACATCTCATCACCCCCCAGCCGGCAGGCACAGTGCGCCGCCGGCACGGTCTCCTGCGGTTCCATCAAATACGAGCCGCAGAGCGTCGAGGGCCCCAAGGGGCTGACGAGCTGTAGCGGAGGGAACGCCCGCTTCGCCGAGCTCAACGACGACGGCAGGGGCTGGAAGGTCACCCCGGTCGGCCGGACGACCAGCTTCAACTGGCGGCTGACGGTGGGTCACGCCACCAGCACCTGGCAGTACTACGCGGGCGGCCGGAAGATCGCCGAGTTCAACGACGGTGGCGCCCGGCCCGGTGCGACCGTCACCCACCAGGTCAACTTCGGTGGTCTGTCCGGCAAGCAGAAGGTGCTGGCCGTGTGGAACATCGCCGACACCGCCAACGCGTTCTACGCCTGCGTGGACGTGAACGTGAGCTGACGCGATACCGCGTGAACCGGCCCGCGTGAGCTGACGCGATACCGCGTGAACCGGCCCGCGTGAGCTGACGCGGCACCGCGTGAACACGAGCTGACGCGGTACCGCACCCGCCCGGCCCCCGCCGGGACGAACAGAGCCTGTCCGGGGCGCCGGAGCGCGCCGGTCGTGGTCGCGAGGAAGCCGCTCTCGCGACCACGGTCGCCGGCACCCCGGGCAGGCCCCCGCCGACCGGCCGGCCCACCGGCCGCCCCATCGAGATGAGGCCCCATGAACCGACACCGACTCACCGCCCGCGCGGCCGTCGTGGCCCTGCTCGCCACCGGCCTCGCCGCTTCCCCGGCGCTCGCCGCCCCCACCGGCACAGGGTCGAAGGCCCGCGTGGGCGCCGACTGGGCGAAGCAGTCGATCACCTTCACCGCGGGTGCGGGACAGGTGAACGACCTCCACGTGGTTCCCATGGACCGGGGCGACGGAGTCCGGCGGATCGGCTTCCGCGACGCGGTCCCGCTCGTACCCGGCGACCACTGCACCTACCTCGCCCCCGGGGACGAGACCTACGTCGTCTGCGAACTGCCCACCGACAGCTCCCGGCCGGACCGGATCGACGTCTTCCTCGGCGACGGCGACGACGAGATCGCCACCAGCGACCCCGGGGTCGCCACCGTCAGCGGCGGCACCGGCGACGACATGCTGCACGCCCACACCGCGCACACGGTGCGGGGCGACGCGGGGAACGACATGGTGATGGGCCGCGTGGTGCTGGACGGCGGGGACGGCATGGACCACCTGATGGCCGTCGACGGCGACCAGCGGCTGTGCGGCGGCCGGGGTGACGACATGATCGAGGCGTACGACGGCGACGACCTCGTGTACGCGGGCCCGGGCGACGACCACGTCATGGGCGGGGAGGGCGACGACATCCTGTTCGGCGGCTCCGGGGACGACATGGTGCACGGCGAGGACGGTGACGACCTGATCGTCGGCGGCTCGGGCAAGGACAGCGTCGACGGCGGTCCCGGCCGGGACATCATTCTCCGGTAGACGAGGCCGGGGCTGAGCGGCAGGGGGCCCGTGGCCCTCAGCCCTGGGGCGGGTTGAGCTTGCGGTAGTAGGTCCAGCTGGTCTCGTTCGGCTCGCTCCACTCCTCCGGGGCGTGGGCGAACTCCGGATGGTGGGCGGCGATGTACGCGCGGGTGCGCCCGGGGACCTCGGCGTACGCGCCGAGCTTGCGGCCCCGGCAGTGGAAGGTGAGGCCGCCGGGCCGCTGCCCCCGGGCCATCCACGGGAGCCACGGGGACATCCGGCTCCACGACATGGTGGCCGGGACACCGGGGGCCGGGCCCGCCAGGTCGGCGCGGTCGGCGAAGAACTGGAAGAGCTCCAGGGCCTGGTACGTGTCCCCCGCCGAGTGCACCGGGTACTCGGCCACCGGCAGCGGCGACGGGTAGGCGAGCGGGATCTCCAGGCTGAAGCAGACCTGGTCCCCGAGGTCGGTCGTCGGGATCGGGAAGGGACGCCACCTCTGGTTCGCCGGGTCGTTCCAGACGTGCACCACCGGCAGGTCCTGCCAGGTCTCCAGGATCTCGCGGGTGACGGGATCCAGATAGAACGCGGCCTCGCGGGTGAGCAGTCGGTACGCGTCCGGCCCGGCCTCCGCGTCCTGGACCAGCCGGGAGACGTTGAGGCCCTCGAAACCGAAGATCCGCCGGTAGGGCTCGTCGGGGGCCCAGGAGTACACGTCTCCGGACCACCAGTACGTGACCTCCTCGCCGTCGAGGGAGGCACGGGTACGGGCGAAGGAGCGCAACAGCTCCGCGGGGTTCGTCATACGGACCACTCTGCGCGATCGGCGCGACCACCGTGCGCCTCCGGGCGAAATCAGCTCGGCGGGACCGAGGAGGAAGGCGGGGACGGAACCGAGGGCGAAGGCGGGGGCGAGGGCGGTCCGGAACCGGAACCGGAGTCGGAGTCGTCGCCCGGGAGATCCTGCTCGGTCCACAGCACCTTGCCGTCCGGCCCGTGGCGGGCTCCCCAGTGGGAGGCGAGCCGGGAGACGATGAACAGGCCCCGGCCGCCCTCGTCGACGGTCCCGGCGTGCCGCAGGTGCGGGGAGGCCGTGGAGCCGTCGTGGACCTCGCAGGTCAGCGTGGAGTCCAGCAGGAGCCGCAGCCGCAGCGGCGGGGTGCCGTAGCGGACGGCGTTGGTGACCAGTTCGCTGACGATCAGCTCAGTCGCCTCGACGGTGTCCTCGTCCAGCCCCCAGCCCTGGAGCCGGCCGTGTACGAGCCCCCGGGCGGTGGCGGGCGTCGTGGGGTCCTGGGCCAGGTCCCAGGTGGCGACCAAATGGTCGGAGACCGTACCCGTACGGGCCAGGAGCAGAGCCGCACCGGCGGAGCAGGTGTCGTCCGGCAGCGCGTACACGATGTCGTCGCCCAGCTGCTGGAGGCTTCGGCCCGGCCGGGCGAGGGCCTCCTCGATGCGCTCGGCGGCCTGGTCGCCGGAGAGCAGGTCGGCGGTGCAGAACGCGAGGAAGCTGCCCACCTCCAGGGTGACGGTGGCTGGGGCGAAGAGAGCACTGTCGGTGGAGAAGAGCCCGGGCCCCTCCGGCACGTCGAGGGCGACCGCCCGTCCGTCGGGGCCGACGACCAACGGCGCGGGGTGCCCGGCGCGCGCGACGGTGCAGGTCCGGGTGAACGGGTCGTAGACCCCGTACACGCAGCCCGCGCTCAGGGGTTCGCCCCGCAGGGCGTCGGCCGGGGGCAGGGTGGCGCGTTCGTGGGCGAGGCGGTCGGCGGTGTCCCTGAGCCGGGCGAGGACCTCCTCCGGCTCCAGGTCGAGACCCGCCAGCGCCTGGATGACCGTACGCAACTGGCCCATGGCGATGGCCGACTGGAGGCCCTCGCCCGCGACGCCGCCCACGACGAGCGCGGTGCGGGCGCCGGACAGGGCGATGGTGTCGAACCAGCAGCCGCTGTCCCGGCCGGGCAGCAGGACGTGCGCGGTGTCGACGGCGGCCTGCTGCCGTTCGGCCTGCGGTAGCAGCCGCCGCTGGACGGTCGAGGCGATGACGTGCTCGCGCTCGTAGCGGCGGGCGTTGTCGATGCCGAGGGCCGCCCGGGTGGCCGCCGCGACGGCGAGGGAGACGTCGTCGTCGTCGAAGGGCTCGGCCGCTCCGCAGCGGTAGAGGCTGACCAGCCCGAGGACCGCGCCCCGCAGGGTCAGGGGCACCACGATCAGGGAGTGCGCGTCGGTCTCCGCGACGGTGCGCGCGCCGTCCAGGTCGGTGTCCGGCCACGAGGTGCCGGGCCCGAGCGGGACGAGCCGGGCCCGCAGGTCGGTGGTGGCGAGCGCGTACGGCGTACGAGCGGGGAGGCGGCGGGTCACCCCGGCCGAGAGCCCCCGGCCCCCGCCCTCCCCGTCGCCCTCCGCCATGTCCCGGACGGCGTCGCACCGGCCGCTCGCGGCGCGGCGCAGCGGGGTGCCGGGCGGCAGCGGGCCCACCGGCGGGTCGGCGCCGCGCAGGACGTCGTCCACCACCTCGACGACGGCGAGGTCGGCGAATCCGGACACCAGGGCGTCGGCGAAGGCGCGGCAGATGGCGGCGACGTCGAGGGAGCCGCCGACGGCGTCCCGCACGGCAGTGAGCGCGGCCCGCCGGGCGCGGGCCCGCTGGCGCTCGGTGACGTCGACGACCGCGGCCAGCACGCCGAGGGCAGGTGCGTCGGGGCCGCCGGGGCCGTCGAGGCGGTAGGCGGAGACCAGGAACTGCCGGTCGCCGGGGACCTGGCGCAGCCGGCCGCGCACGAGGCGGTCGCGCACCGGACCTTCGCCGACGAGCACCCGCTTCATGAGCTGCTCGGCGCCGTCCGGGTCGTCGAGCCGGAAGGCCTCGGTGAACCGGCTGCCGATGTGCTCCCCGGTCTCCACACCGTCGACGAGTGAGTTGGCCCGTACGAGACGGAGCTGCGGGTCGAGCACGACCAGACCGACGGCGGACTGGGTGAACAGCGTCGCCAGCAGTGCCTCGTCCAGCTGGTCCGGAACGACCCGGGGCGTTCCGCGCCCGGCCGGGGTATCGACGTCCGCCACGGCTCCACCCGCCCTCCGGCTCCGGCGCACCGGTGCACCGGAACCAGCACGCGCCGGACCAGCATCCCCCGCCGCACCGGGCCCGGCCACCGGTGGAGGGCAGAGGTGTGAACGACGGGGCGGCGGGGGGCCCGGTCGCGCCGACCGGCTTCGGTTCAGGCGGGCTCCCCGAGGCACGTCAGGGCTTGGCGGAAGTCGTAGTGTTCCGCGCCCGCACGATGTCGTCGTGATCGACTTTCCGCGAGTGATTCACCGCGGGCACTGTGGGTTCCCGACAGCTGCACGACAGCTGCCCGACAAGGCTGCCCAGCTTTGCCGTTACTCCTACGAAAACCCCCTCCGAACCCTCCGACCTCAGTACCCCGGCGCGCGCAGCGAGCGCAGGACGTGGTCCACCAGGGTGGCGATCGTCTCCTCGTCCTGGACGGGCTTGCGCAGCACGTGGCGGTAGTAGAGCGGGCCGTACAGCATCTCCACGGCGAGCGGGAGATCCGCACCGGGCGGGATCTGGCCCTGGTCCTGGGCGCTGCGCAGCCGGCCGATCGCTTCCTCGACGCGCGGGTCCACCAGCTCCTCCCGCAGCTGCTGGGCCAGCAGGTCGTCGTGGTGCAGTTCGGAGAGGATGCCCGCGTAGGCGGGGCCGAACGGCGGGACCGAGAGCAGTCTCACCGCGCCGGCGACGTGGGCGCGCAGGTCGGCGCCGATGTCGCCGGTGTCCACGAACGGCGTGGCGTCGATCAAGGCGTCCGTGAACGCCTCCAGCAGCACCGCTCCTTTTGACGGCCACCAGCGGTAGATCGTCTTCTTGCTGACCCCGGCACCGGCCGCGATGGCCTCTATCGTGACGTGCCCGTACCCCCGCTCCGTACAGAGTTCGAGAGCGGACCGCAGGATCGCGCGGCGTGACCGTTCGCTACGGCGCACACTGCTCGGCGATGTGATCATTCGGTGAGCATAGGGGGGTTCCAGCCAATCTCTTGTTGACATCTCGTCGCCAAAGACCGAACAATACCCAGGCGGAAACGGAACGTACCGTGTCGTGTCGTTCCCGGTGTCCGCAGCGTTCGTGCCGTTCGTGCCGCGACGAGCCGATCGGGGGACGGCTCGCCGGGCCGACGGCGCGGACGGCCTCCCGCCGATACGATCCAGCCAGGAGACACGCTCTCCCCGATCGCCTCTCAGGCCGCTCAGGTATCCAGGCCGCTCAGGCCGCGCACGTCTCTCAGGCCGCTCAGGCCGCTCAGGCCGTGATGTCCTTGGCCGTGAAGCGCGCCCAGGCCGCCGAGCCGAACACCGCGACGTACAGCCCCTGCAGTTGGAAGTTCTTCATCAGGTCGTCCCAGTGGACGGGTTCGCGCAGGACGTCTGCGAAGGACATCCAGTAGTGCGCGAACAGGTACGGGTGCACGCCGCTCAGCTGCGGAATGCTGTCCACGATCTGCACCGTGATCAGCAGCCCGACCGTGGCCGCCATCGCCCCGATCCCGCTGCCGGTCAGCGTCGAGACGAACAGCCCGAGCGCGGCGAACCCGGTCAGGGAGACCGCGACGACCAGCGCCGTCAGTGCCGCCCGCACCAGCCCCTCGCCGAAACTGATCCGGGTCCCGGAGATCGTGGTGACCTCGCCCACCGGGAAGAGCAGCGCGCCCACCGCCAGCGCCGAGGCCGCCACGACCAGGGTCGCGACCAGGCAGAAGGTGAGGACGGAGGCGTACTTCACCAGCAGCAGCCGGGTCCGGCCGGCCGGGGCGACCAGCAGATAACGCAGGGTGCCGCTGCTCGCCTCGCCCGCGATCGCGTCGCCCGCGACGACGCCGACGGCCATCGGCAGGAAGACCGGCAGGGTCGCGGCGAGGGCGGCGAAGACGAGAAACAGGCCGTTGTTGGTGACCTGGGCGAGGAACGCCGGGCCCGCCCCGCCGTCCGGGCCCCCCGCCCCGCCACCGCCGCCGCCCGTCTCGATCCGGACCGCGATCCCGATGAGTACGGGCACGGCGGCGAGCACGCCGAGCAGGGCGAAGGTCCGGTGGCGGCGGAACAGCGTGATGATCTCGGACCGGAGGAGCCCCAGCGTCCACAACGGGTTGCGGGGACGCACCGAATCGCGGGGACGCACCGGATCACGAGGACCCGCCGGACCGCCGGCTCCCTCCGCCCCGGCCCGCGGTGCTGTCCCGGCCTGCGACGGCGTCTCAGCCTGCGACATCGAATCCCTCTCCCGTGAGTGCGACGAAGGCGTCCTCCAGCGAGCCCCGCTCGACACCGAAGAACCGCACCCGCACCCCGCCGGACACCAGCGCCGCGTTGAGGTCGGCGAGGTCCACGGCGGCGGGCGGGGCATCGGCGGTCAGCCGGTCACCGTCGGCGCTCAGGCCGGTGAGCCCGTGCTCCTTGAGGATGCGGGCCGCGTCCCCCGGGTCGGGGGTGGTGACGGCGAGCCGGCCCCGGGCGCCCGCGGCGAGGTCGGCGACCGGGCCCTGGACGATCAGCCGGCCGCGGGCCATCACGGCGGCGTGCGTGCAGACCTGCTCGATCTCGTCCAGCAGATGGGAGGAGAGGAACACCGTGGTGCCCTCGGCGGCCAGCTCCCGGACCAGGGCACGGATCTCGCGCATGCCCTGCGGGTCGAGGCCGTTGGTCGGCTCGTCCAGGACCAGCAGCCGGCGCGGCCGGAGCAGGGCGGCGGCGAGCCCGAGGCGCTGCTTCATGCCGAGGGAGTACGCCTTGGCCTTCTTCCCGGAGGCGGCGGCGAGCCCGACCCGCGCCAGGGCCTCGTCGACGCGGGCCCGGCGGGTGCGCGGGTCGGCGGTGGGATCGGCCCGGTCGTAGCGCAGGAGGTTGTCCCGGCCGTTCAGGAAGCCGTACAGCGCGGGCCCCTCGATCAGCGCGCCGACCTCCGGCAGCACCGTACGTACGGCGGCGGGCATCGGGCGGCCGAGCACCTCGGCGGTACCGGACGTCGGGTCGATGAGACCCATCAGCATCCGGATCGTGGTGGTCTTCCCCGACCCGTTGGGGCCGAGGAAGCCGAAAACGCTGCCGCCGGGCACGGTCAGGTCCAGGCCGTCCACGGCGAGCTGGCCACCGCGGTAGCGCTTGGTCAGACCACGGGTGCGAATGACCGGACCGGCCGCCTCCGTACCCACCGGCCCGGCCGCCTCCCTACCCACCGGACCGGCCGCCTCCGGACCGGCCGCGCCGAGGCGCTCCGTGCCCGACGCGTGCACCGCACCCGCCGCACCCGTAGCACCCGCAGCACCCGCCGTGCCGGCAGCGTCCGCGCCGCCCGACGCGGCTCCCCCACCCGGTCCGGCCGGACCGGCCGGGCCGGTCGCTCCGGCGTTCCCCGTCCTCGTCATCCCGGTCGCCCCTCTCCCGTCCGCGCGGCTGGCAGCGCCCCCGCGGCACTGCCGCCCCGCCGCACGGTGTGCGACGGGGCGGGGTGTCCGGCGCCGGTCGTCCGGGACGGCGGGCGCCGGGGTGTCCTACTTGGCGGCGTCGGCGGCGTCGGCGGCGCGGACCAGCGCGTCCTTCGTCACCGCTCCGACGTACACCCGGCCGTCGTCCGTCAGCAGGGCATTGACCAGGCGCGTCTTGAAGACCGTGCCCGAACCGAACTTTCCGGTGACCTTGTCGCCGAGCGCGTCGAGGAAGCCCTGCGCCTCGGCCGGGACGTCGCCCGAGCCGGCCGCGGGAAGCCCCGTGCCGCCGGGGGTCCGGATCTCGGCGATCGAGGTCCAGCCCTTGCCGATGACGTTGAGGCCCTCGACGCCGTCCAGCTCGGCCAGCTGCCCGGGGAGCGCCTGCTGCGCCGCGCCGTGCTCGTCCTCGCCGGTCTCCAGCTCGTCGGCCTCGGTCACCTCGGCGCCCTTGGGCGGGGTGAAGTCGAAGGTGGACGCGGCGGGCTTGGAGAAGTCGACCTTGGTGAACCCGGCGTCGACCACGGCCTTGCCGCCGCTCGCCGCCGACAGGGTGAACTTCAGCGGTACGCCGTTCTCGGCGTCCACGGCGATACGGACCGAGCCGATCGTCGAACCGGACTGCTTCGGCTTGATCAGCAGCTGGTACGCGTCCCGCCCGGCGACCTGCGCCGTGCCGTCCACGGTGACCGAGGTGGTGTCCCCGGCCGCCGCGAGCGCCTGCTCTGCGAAGTCCTTCGGGGTGGCCGGAGCGCCCTTGTGGGCCTTCGGTGTCTTCTCCGCGCGCTTGCCGCCGTCCCGGCCCTCGGGAGCCTCCGCGTGGTAGACCTCGTCGGACTCGCTGTCGTACGCCCAGACCTCGCCCTGGTTGTGGATGAGGCTGTACTCGGACGCGTCCCCGAGGATGGAGAGCTTCTGCCGCTCCGGGCCGTCGGCGGCCACCCGCAGCGTGTGCGTGCCGGACGTCAGCTCCATGAGCTTGTCCTTCGGGGCCGCCGCGCCGCCGTCCTTGTCCCCGCCCGCGCCGTCCGGTACGAGCGAGCCCGCGAGGCCGTCGAGGGGCAGGCCCAGGTCGGTGCTGATCTTGAACGTGCCGGAGAGCTGCTCCTCGTCGGAGGCGGCGATCCTCTCGATGAGCTGCTGTGCGGTGATCTTCGGCAGGTCCGGGTCGCCGGTGCTGGCGAGCGCCGGGACGAGCCCGATGGTCGCGGCCGCCACCCCCGCGACCGCGACGGGGACGATGTAGCGCGCCGCCTTCCGGCGGCCCACGACAGTGCTCGTGGCCTCGCCGGTGGTCTCTGCGCTGTCGTTCGGTGCCATGGTGTGCCCTACCTCCGTGGTCGGCGGCTTCCGTTGTCTACCATCTGACCAAAGAGGACGGTCCGAAGCGTCAGCCCGGGGAATCAACTCCACGTACTGCTCCGGTATGACAACCGGGAGGGTGGAGTAGGTCATCCAGTAGGGGTACGCCCTCACCGGATGACGCGCCGTCAGCGTCCGGCGCACCACGGCCGGGACCCGGAGCAGACAGGCGACCACGGCGAGGACCCGGCGCAGGCGACCGCGGAGAGCCTCTCAGCCCGCGCGGTGCACCACGGCGTCGCACAGCTCCTCCAGCGCGGACTTCGCGTACCCCTCGGGCAGCGGTGCGAGCGTGGCCCGCGCCGCCTGCGCGTAGCGCACGGTGTCCTGGCGGGCCTGCTCCAGCGCCGGGTGGGCGCGCAGCCGGCGCAGCACCTCGTCCAGGGCGGCGTCGTCGCCGAGGTCGCCGTCGAGCAGCTCGACGAGCTCCAGGTCGTCGGGCTTGCCGTCGGCCGCCGCCTGGGCGCGCAGCCGCAGGACGGGGAGCGTCGGGATGCCCTCGCGCAGGTCGGTGCCGGGGGTCTTGCCGGACTCGTGGGAGTCGGAGGCGATGTCGAGGACGTCGTCGGCGAGCTGGAAGGCGATGCCGAGTCGTTCCCCGTACTGGGTGAGGACGTCCACGGTCCGCTCGTCGGCGCCGGACATCATCGCGCCGAAGCGGCCGGACACGGCGACCAGCGAGCCGGTCTTGCCGCTGAGGACGTCCAGGTAGTGGTCGACCGGGTCGCGGCCGTCGCGCGGGCCCGCGGTCTCCAGGATCTGGCCGGTGACGAGCCGTTCGAAGGCCTCCGCCTGGACGCGGACGGCCTCGGGGCCGAGGTCGGCCAGGATGTGGGAGGCGCGGGCGAAGAGGAAGTCGCCGGTGAGGACGGCGACGGAGTTGCCCCAGCGGGTGTTGGCGCTGGGCACCCCGCGCCGCACGTCGGCCTCGTCCATCACGTCGTCGTGGTAGAGCGTGGCCAGGTGGGTCAGTTCGACGACGACGGCGGCGGGGACGACGCCCGGCGCGCCCGGATCACCGAATTGTGACGCGAGCATGACCAGCAGGGGCCGGAACCGCTTGCCCCCGGCCCGCACGAGATGCTGGGCGGCATCCGTGATGAAGGGGACATCGCTCTTGGTGGCTTCGAGCAGCCCTGCCTCGACAGCGGCCAGGCCCGACTGGACATCGGCCTCAAGAGCCTGGTCCCGCACGTGCAGTCCGAACGGCCCGACGACGGTCACGAGGGCATCTCCTGTCTGCTGACGATCACACGCGATGTCGATGTGTCGCTAGGTCTCGAAACAACTTCAGCGTATCCGGTCCGCTATGGATCACCGTGGGCGGCTTCCCATGACCGCCGGTATGTTCGGGATCAGCTCATACGATCAGGAGTCCCCGTTTTGTCGCACAGCACCACCGGCACGGAGCCGGCCCCGCCCCCTCCCGAGGACGACCACGCCTTCTTCGGGCACCCGCGGGGCCTGATGACCCTGTCCGGCCTGGAGGTCTGGGAGCGGTTCTCGTTCCTGGGCATGCAGGCCATCCTGGTGCTGTTCTTCGCCGACACGTTGGCGAACGGCGGCATGGCCATGGACCCCGGAACCGCCGCCTCCGTATCCGCCGCCTACGGGACACTGGTCTACCTGGTCTCCGTGGCGGGCGGCTGGCTGGCCGACCGGATCCTCGGCTCGTACCGGGCCGTGCTGTACGGCGGCATCCTCATCGCGTGCGGCCACTACTGCATGGCCGTGCCCACCGACGCCATGACCTGGGTGGGCCTCGGCCTGATCAGCGCCGGAACGGGCCTGCTCAAGCCCAATGTGGCCTCCATGGTCGGCAAGCTCTACCGCACCGACGACGAGCGGCGCGACGCCGGCTTCGCCCTCTACTACATGGGCATCAACATCGGCGCGTTCGCCGGACCGCTGATCACCGGCTGGCTCGGCGACCACGTCAGCTGGCACTGGGGCTTCTCGGCCGCCGCGGTCGGCATGACCCTCGGGCTGATCCAGTACGTGGCGGGCCGCCGTCACCTGGCCGGGCGTAAGCACGCCGCGGAGTTCGCGCTGGCCCCCGACGCGATGCGCCGCGCGGTCCGGCTGATCATCGGCGGGGCCGTCCTGGTCGCCGTGGTGGCCACCGCCCTGGCCCTGGCGGGCTGGCTGACGATGGACCGGTTCGTCGACATCCTCACCGTCATCTCGGTGATCGCGCCGATCGTCTACTTCGTGGTGATGTTCCGCTCCCCCCGGGTCACCGCCGAGGAACGCGGCAGGCTCCGCCCGTACGTCGTCCTCTTCCTCGGGTCCGTCGTCTTCAACTTCATCCTCTTCCAGGCGTACTCGACGATGATGCTGCTCGCGTCGACGAACGCCCGGACCGAGATCTTCGGCTTCACCTTCCCGGCCAGCTGGTACGCCTCCGCGCTCGGCGCCTTCGAGGTCGCGCTCGCCCCGGTCGTCGCCGCGGTCTGGGTGAAGATGGGCCCGCGCCAGCCGCACGCCTCCAACAAGATCGCCTTCGGGGTGATCCTCGGCGGGCTCTCCTTCCTGCTGATGGTCCTGCCGACCTCCGGGCACGCCGACGACACGTACCGCATGGCTGCCTGGTGGATCGTCGGCTCGTACCTGCTGCTCGGACTCGGCGACATCCTGCTGGAGACCTCCGGCATGTCCGCCACCAGCAAGCTCGCCCCCAAGGCGTTCGCCAGCCAGACGATGGCCCTGTGGTTCCTCTCGCTCGCCCTGGCCAACGGCATCCAGGCCCAGGTCGTGAAGGTGTACGGCGAGGTCTCCACCCCCGCCTACTTCGGCGTCAACGGCGCGATCGCCGTGGCGGCGGGCGTGGCGATGATCGCCGCGGCCCCGTGGCTGAAACGCACCATGCACCCCGTCCACTGAGCGCGCCTTCGCACCCGTCGTCGTACATCGAGGTGACCCATGAACATCACGACCGAGTTCCCGTACGAGACCACCCGCGAGGACGTGTACATCCCGCTCCCCGACGGCACCCGGCTCTACGCCCGGATCTGGCGGCCGCTGACCGACGAACCGGTCCCGGCCCTGCTGGAGTACCTGCCCTACCGGCTCAGCGACTGGACCGCACCCCGGGACTGGCAGCGCCACCCCTGGTACGCGGGCCACGGCTACGCCTCCCTCCGGGTCGACGTCCGCGGCCACGGCAACAGCGAGGGGCTGCCGGGCGACGAGTACGACGCGCGGGAACTGGAGGACGGGGTCGCCGTCATCCACTGGCTGGCCCAGCAGGAGTGGTGCTCCGGCCGGGTCGGGATGTTCGGCATCTCCTGGGGCGGCTTCAACTCGCTCCAGATCGCCGCGCTCGCCCCCGAGCCGCTGAAGGCGATCGTCACCGTCTGCTCGGCCGACGACCGCTACGACAACGACGTCCACTACATGGGCGGCTCCGTCCTCGCCGTGGACATGCACGCCTGGGCCGCCACCATGCTCGCCTTCGTCTGCCGTCCGCCGGACCCGGCGCAGGTCGGTGACGGGTGGAAGGAGATGTGGCTGAAGCGGCTGGAGTCCGTCGACCCCTTCATCCACACCTGGCTGGCCCACCAGAGCCGCGACGACTACTGGAAGCACGGCAGCGTCTGCGAGGACTACGGCGCGATCAAGGCGAACGTCCTCGCGGTCGGCGGCTGGCACGACCCGTACCGAGACACCGTCCTGCGGCTCGTGGAGCACCTGGACCCGGAGCGGGTGCGCGGGGTGATCGGCCCCTGGTCGCACCAGTACCCCGACCGGGGGCTGCCGCCCGGGCCCGCGATCGGCTTCCTCCAGGAGACGCTGCGCTGGTGGGACCAGCACCTCAAGGGCCAGGAGACGGGTGTGATGCGGGAGCCGCTGCTGCGGTCCTGGATCAGCGGCTCGCACCCGCCCGCCACGGTCTACGAGACGCTGCCGGGCCGCTGGGTCGGGGACGCGAGCTGGCCCTCGGAGAACGTCTCCCCGGTGGCGTACGCCCTTCAGGGCGGCGAGCGGATCGTCGCCTCGCCGCAGCAGACCGGCCTGGACGCGGGCCGCTTCTTCCCGTTCGGCAACGACGCGGACCTGCCGCCGGACCAGCGGGACGAGGACGCGAAGTCGGTGTCCTTCGAGTTCCCCGTCGTGGACGCGCCGATCGAGATCCTCGGCCGCCCCCGGGTGAAGCTCCGCCTCCGGATGGACGCGGCCCGCGGCCAGGCCATCGCCCGGCTCTGCGACGTCGCGCCCGACGGCTCCTCCACCCTGGTCACCCGGGGCGTGCTCAACCTCGCCGCCCGGCACGGCCGCGACCGCACCGACGACTGGACCCCTGGCGAGACCGAGGACGTGGTCTTCGACCTCAACGGCATCGGGCACACCTTCCCGCCCGGCCACCGCATCCGGCTCGCCGTCTCCTCCTCGTACTGGCCCTGGATCTGGCCGCAGGCCGGCTCGGCGGGCTTCACCCTGGACGCGGACGGCAGCCTCGTCGAGCTCCCGGTGCGCCGCCACACCGAGGACCCGGCGATCACCTTCGGGGAGCCCGAGCAGTCCGAACCGCTCGGCGTGGTCTACCCGGTCACCCTGGAGGAGCCCCGCCCCGAACGCCTCGTCGTCCGCGATGTGGCCAAGGGCGAATGGCGCATGGAGGTCGACCCCCGCTACGGCGGTACGCGCGTCTACCCCGACGGCCTCGAATTCACCGAGGACGCCCTGGAGACGTACACGATCCGGCAGGACGACCCGCTCTCCGCGCGGACCCGCTCCGACTGGCGGATCCGGCTGCACCGCCCGGAGATGGCGTGGGACGTGGAGATCGAGACCCGCTCCGAGATCGCCGCCGACGACCAGGACTTCATCACCTCCAACGAGGTGATCTGCAAGGACGGCGGGGAGGTCGTCTTCCACCGCACCTGGGAGAAGCGCATCCCGCGCACGGCGGGCTGAGCGGTCTCCCTGATCGTTCTCCGGGCCCCCGGATCTCCGGGGGCCCGGCGAACTTTCCGGGCAATGCGCACAGTTGGGGATAGTCGGGGCACTGCCGCTGGGTAGGAGCCCCGACGTAACGTGTCCCCAACGCGACCTGGAAAGCGAGGCAGCACCACATGCCCGAGCAGAGCAGCCCGCTCGATCTGGCCGAGGGCGACCCCTTCGGCCCGCACAACCTTCCGTACGGTGTGTTCTCCACCCCCGACCACCCCGACGACCGCCGGGTCGGCGTCCGCATCGGCAACCACGTCCTGGACGCCGGGGCCGCCGCCCACGCGCTGGGCTCCCCCTACGCGGGGCTGCTCGCGCAACCGAGCCTGACACCGCTGCTCGCGGCGGGCCGCACCGCCTGGCGGGACGTGCGCCGCGCGCTCACCGCCTGGCTGACGGTCCCCGCCCACCGCGCGGACATCGAGCCGCTGCTGCACCCGGTGGACGCGGTGACCCTGCACCTGCCGTACGAGGTCGCGGACTACGTCGACTTCTACGCCAGCGAGCACCACGCCACCAACGTCGGACAGATCTTCCGGCCGGACGGCGACGCGCTCACCCCCAACTGGAAGCACCTGCCGATCGGTTACCACGGCCGCTCCGGCACCGTCGTGGTCTCCGGCACCGACGTGGTGCGCCCCAGCGGGCAGCGCAAGGCCCCCGCCGACCCGGCCCCCGTCTTCGGGCCCTCGGTGAAGCTCGACATCGAGGCCGAGGTCGGTTTCGTCGTCGGCGTCCCCTCCGCGCACGGCACTCCGGTGCCGCTGACCGACTTCCGCGAGCACGTCTTCGGCCTCTCGCTCCTCAACGACTGGTCCGCCCGCGACCTCCAGGCCTGGGAGTACGTGCCGCTCGGCCCGTTCCTCGGCAAGTCGTTCGCCACCTCCGTCTCCGCCTGGGTCACCCCGCTGGAGGCCCTGGACGCCGCCCGCACGGCACCCCCGGCCCGCGACGTCCCCCTGCTCCCCTACCTCGACGACGCGGCGGACGAGGAGCCGGGCGGCTTCGACATCCGCATCACCGTCGAGATCAACGGGCAGGTGGTCGCCGAGCCGCCGTTCGCCTCGATGTACTGGACGGCCGCCCAGCAGCTGGCCCACATGACGGTGAACGGCGCGTCGCTGCGCACCGGCGACCTGTACGGCTCCGGCACCGTCAGCGGCCCCGAGCCCGCCCAGCGCGGCTCGCTCCTGGAGCTGACCTGGAACGGCCGCGACGCGCTCGAACTCCCCGAGGGCAAGCGGACGTTCCTGGAGGACGGCGACACGGTCACCCTGACCGCCTGGGCCCCCGGCCCGCACGGCACCCGGGTGGGCCTCGGCGACGTGACCGGAAGGATCGTCACCGCACGATGACGCAGGACGCCCCCGCGAGGCATGACGCTCCCGCGCTGACGCTGCCCGAGGAACTGATCCTGCTCGCCCTGGATCCCGACCGGGGCAAGCCGACGTGCGGGGCCCGTGATCTGGCGTACGGGACCGCTGGGGCCGCCCTCGCGGAGCTGGAGATCCAGGGCCGGATACGCGAGGAGCGCGGCCGGATCCAGGTGGTGAACCCGCTGGACCCGGCCGACCCGCTCCTCGCCGCCCTGCTCCGGACCCTGGACCCGCCGGCCAAGGGCCGCCGCCGGGGGATCCGCGCCCGGCGCTGGGTGGGCGAGTACGACCGGTACGTGCAGGAGAGGTACCTGGACTCCCTGGTCGAGCGCTCCGTCCTGTCCCGGAAGACCCACCGCTTCCTCGGCGTCTTCCCGTACCACCGCCACTACCCGGGCGTGCCGGACCTCGCGCCGGGCGTCCTCGACCGGTTCGCGGCGGCCGAGGCGGCGGGATATCCGGACCACCGCGCCCGGGTGCTGGCCGCCCTGGCCTCCGCCATCGGCCTGGCCGGCGACCTGACCCGCCTCGGCCGCACGGGCCGGACGGTCATGAAGGTCATGCGCCGCTCCGAGTGGACCGCCGTGGCCGTCCGCCACAACGTGAAGCAGAACGAGTCCGGCAACGGCTGGAGCGGCGACAGCGGGGGCGGAGAGAGCGGCGGCTGCGGAGGGGGCGGCGGGGATTAGAGGGCGGCGGGGGCCGTGGGAGCGGGCCGGTCAGCAGTGCGCGAGGCGTTCACACGTTCGGGGGAGCCTCATCCGGTTCCCGGCGGATACGCTGGTCGGGCCCGCGAGACTCCTTCCCATGGGAGCAATGATGAGCATCGAACCCGAGGCCTCCGAGCTGCGGTGGGCGGTCCCGCCCGAGGGCGGCTGGACCGCCGATGACCTGGACACACTCCCGAATCTGCCTCCGCACACGGAGCTGATCGACGGGAGCCTCGTTTTCGTGAGTCCGCAGACCCTGTTCCATTCGCGAGCGGTCGACTTCTTCAACTGGCAGCTGCAGTCCCTGGTACCGCCCGAGCTGGAGGTTGTCCGCGAGTTCACCATCGACATCGACCGCTACAACCGGCCCGAGCCCGATGTGATCGTCATCGACGGTGACGTCATCCAGGATCCGGACCAGACCCGGTTCCCCGCCGAGTCGGTGCGCCTCGCCATCGAGGTCGTCTCGCCCGAGTCCCGGTCCCGCGACCGGGAGACCAAGCCCGTGAAGTACGCCCGTGCGAAGATCTCCCACTACTGGCGGGTGGAGAACCACGACGGGCGGGCCGTGGTGTACGTCTTCGAGCGGGAGCCGGCCACCGGCGCGTACACCTCGACGGGGATCTTCCACGACCGGATGAAGGTGTCGGTGCCCTTCCCCGTGGATCTGGACCTCACGGCGATCACGCCCCGCCGCCGGGCGGCGGATCTCGGGTAGATCCGCCGCTCCTCCGCCTCACCGCCCGGTACGGATCACTCGTACTCGGGCGGTTCCTCGTCCCAGCCGAACTCGGGGTCGCTGTGCTGCGGGACCGGGGCCGGGGCTTGCGTACGGGCGGCCGGGGCCTTCGTACGGGCCGGGGCGGTCGCCGGGCGCGACGCGGGGGCCGGGGCCGCCGTACGTGGTGCGGAAGCCGGGGTCGTCGGTGCGGGAGCTTCCGCCGCCGCCCCCGGGGGCGTCTGCGCCAGGACCTCCAGCACGCCCTCCCCGTACGTCGCCAGCTTCTTCTCGCCCAGGCCGCTGACGCCGCCCAGCTCCGCGAGGGAGCTCGGGTGCAGCGTCGCGATCTCGCGCAGCGTGGCGTCGTGGAAGATGACGTACGCCGGGACGCCCTGCTCCTTCGCCGTCGCCCCGCGCCAGGTGCGCAGAGCCTCGAAGACCGGGACCGCGGACGCGGGGAGATCGGCGACGGCCGCCTTGCCCTTGGCGCCCTTGGCTCCGCCGGCCGAGGACGACGACCGGGACGTCGGCTTCTTCGGCTCCTTGCGGAGCAGCACGTCCCGCTCCCGCCCCAGGACCGTCGCGCTCTCGTCGGTCAGGACCAGCGTGCCGTACTCCCCCTCGACCGCGAGCAGCCCCTGGGCCAGCAGCTGGCGCACCACACCGCGCCACTCCGCCTCCGCCAGCTCCTCGCCGATGCCGAAGACGGAGAGCTGGTCGTGGTCGAACTGAATGACCTTGGCGGTCTTGCGGCCCAGCAGGATGTCGATGATCTGGCCGGCGCCGAACTTCTGGTTCCGTTCGCGCTTCAGCCGCACCACCGTGGAGAGCAGCTTCTGCGAGACGACCGTGCCGTCCCAGGTCTCCGGCGGGGTCAGGCAGGTGTCGCAGTTGCCGCAGGCGGGGGCCGTGGGTTCCTGGCCGAAGTAGGTCAGCAGCTGGGCCCGGCGGCACTGGACCGTCTCGCACAGGGCCAGCATCGAGTCCAGGTGGGAGGCGGCCCGGCGGCGGAACGCCTCGTCGCCCTCGCCGCCCTGGATGAGCTTGCGCTGCTGGACGACGTCCTGGAGTCCGTACGCCATCCAGGCCGTCGACGGCTCCCCGTCGCGGCCCGCGCGGCCGGTCTCCTGGTAATACCCCTCGACGGACTTGGGGAGGTCGACGTGGGCGACGAAGCGGACGTCCGGCTTGTCGATGCCCATACCGAACGCGATCGTCGCGACGACGACGAGCCCCTCCTCGCGGAGGAAGCGCGCCTGGTGGGTGGCGCGCGTCCCGGCGTCCAGGCCCGCGTGGTAGGGCACGGCCTCGACGCCGTTGCGGCAGAGGTACTCCGCGATCTTCTCGGTGGAGTTGCGCGAGAGGCAGTAGACGATGCCCGCGTCCCCGGCGTGCTCCTCCTTGAGGAAGGTGAGGAGCTGCTTCTTGGGCTCGGACTTCGACACGATCCGGTACTGGATGTTCGGCCGGTCGAAGCTCGCGACGAAGTGCTTCGCGTCGGGCATGCCGAGGCGGCGGGTGATCTCCTCGTGCGTGGCGTGGGTCGCGGTCGCCGTCAGGGCGATGCGCGGAACGTCGGGCCAGCGCTCGCCGAGCACGGACAGGGCCAGGTAGTCGGGGCGGAAGTCGTGGCCCCACTGGGCGACGCAGTGCGCCTCGTCGATCGCGAAGACGGAGATCTCGCCCCGGGCCAGCAGGGAGAGGGTGGAGTCCAGGCGCAGCCGCTCCGGCGCCAGGTAGAGCACGTCCAGCTCGCCCGCGAGGAACTGCGCCTCCATCGAGCGGCGCTCGTCGAAGTCCTGCGTGGAGTTCATGAAGCCGGCCCGGACGCCGAGCGCCCGCAGGGCGTCGACCTGGTCCTGCATGAGGGCGATCAGCGGGGAGACGACCACGCCGGTGCCCCGCCGGACCAGGGACGGGATCTGGTAGCAGAGGGACTTCCCGCCGCCGGTGGGCATGAGCACGACCGCGTCGCCGCCCGCCACCACATGCTCGATGACCGCGCCCTGCTCGCCGCGGAACGACTCGTACCCGAAGACGCGGTGCAGCGTCCGCAACGCCTCGCTCTCGCCGCCCGTGGAAGTCTCGCCCTCGCCGCCCGTGTCGGTGTCGGTCACCGTCCCGGTCACATCCATGGTCACGCCCAATGCTCTGTCCCCCGAGGGTCCGCACGCCCGGCCCTGTCCGTCTCGTCCCCGTCCACGATAGGCGGAGCCAACGACAGCGCCGGACGGTCTGTGGATAACCGACCGTCCGGCGCTGCTCTCCTCCCTACCGCGCGGGCTACCGCACGAACACTCCCGCCTGGCTGGCCAGGTCCAGGAAGTACTGCGGGGCCAGGCCCAGCACCAGGGTGACGGCGACGCCCACCGCGATCGTCGTCATGGTCAGCGGGGACGGGACGGCGACCGTGGGGCCGTCCGCCTTCGGTTCGCTGAAGAACATCAGGACGATCACGCGGATGTAGAAGAACGCCGCGACGGCCGAGGAGAGCACACCGACGACGACCAGTCCGCCGGCCCCGCCCTCGGCGGCGGCCTTGAACACCGCGAACTTCCCGGAGAACCCGGAGGTCAGCGGGATGCCCGCGAAGGCCAGCAGGAACACCGCGAAGACCGCGGCGACCAGCGGCGAGCGGCGGCCGAGCCCGGCCCACTTCGACAGGTGGGTGGCCTCGCCGCCCGCGTCCCGCACCAGGGTGACGACGGCGAACGCGCCGACCGTCACGAAGGAGTAGGCCAGCAGGTAGAAGAGGACCGAGGAGATGCCCTCCGGGCTGGCCGCGATGACGCCCGCGAGGATGAAGCCCGCGTGCGCGATCGAGGAGTAGGCCAGCAACCGCTTGATGTCGGTCTGGGTGATCGCGACGACCGCGCCGCCCAGCATCGTGACGATGGCCACCCCCCACATGACCGGCCGCAGGTCCCAGGCGAGGCCCGGCAGCGCCACGTACAGCAGGCGCAGCATCGCGCCGAACGCCGCGACCTTCGTGGCGGCGGCCATGAAACCGGTCACCGGGGTCGGGGCGCCTTGGTAGACGTCCGGGGTCCACATGTGGAACGGGATCGCACCGACCTTGAAGAGCAGGCCGACCAGGACCATCGCGCCGCCGATGAGCAGCAGTGCGTCGTTGCCCATGGTGTCGGCGAGGGCCGGGTCGATCTCCAGGACCGACCCGTCGACGACATTGGCGATGTCGGCGTACGAGAGGGAGCCCGCGTAGCCGTAGAGGAGGGCGATCCCGAAGAGGAAGAACGCCGAGGAGAACGCGCCGAGCAGGAAGTACTTCACGGCGGCCTCCTGCGACAGCAGCCGCTTGCGGCGGGCCACGGCGCACAGGAGGTAGAGCGGGAGGGAGAAGACCTCCAGAGCGATGAACAGGGTCAGCAGGTCGTTGGCGGCCGGGAAGACCAGCAGTCCCGCCACCGAGAAGAGGAGGAGCGGGAAGACCTCGGTGGTGGCGAAGCCGGCCCGGACGGCGGCCTTCTCGCCTTCACCGCCCGGTACGGCTCCGGCCTGGGCGGCGAAGGAGTCGACCCGGTTGCCGTGGGCGGTGGGGTCCAGTCGGCGCTCGGCGAAGGTGAACACCGCCACCATGGCGACCAGGAGAATGGTGCCCTGGAGGAACAGGGTGGGGCCGTCGATCGCGATGGCGCCCATGGCCACGATCCCGGCGTCCGTGGTGCCGTATCCGCCGGCCGCGAGGCCGACGATCGCGGCGAACGAGCCGGCGACCGCCACCACGGTCAGGAAGAGCTGGGCGTGGTAGCGGGCCCGGCGCGGCACGAAGGCCTCCACCAGGATGCCCAGGACGGCGGCGACCACGATGATCAGGACCGGCATCAGCTGGGTGTACTCGATCTTCGGCGCCGTGAACGTGCTGCCCGGTGCCGCCGATGTCACCCCGCTCGCCGTCGTCCACAGACTGTGGACAGCTGTTGCGCTCACTTGGCGGCCTCCACCTCGGGCTGGGGGTCCTTCTTCTGTACGTCGGACATGGTGTGCTCCACGGCCGGGTTGACGACCTCGGTGAGCGGCTTCGGGAAGACGCCCAGGAAGATCAGCACGGCGATCAGCGGAAGCGCGACCGCCAGCTCCCGGGCCCTGAGGTCCGGCATGGACCGGACCGATTCCTTCACCGGGCCGGTCATCGTGCGCTGGTAGAGGACCAGGACGTAGAGCGCGGCGAGCACGATGCCGGAGGTGGCGATGATGCCGGCCACCGGATAGGCGCTGAACGTGCCGACGAGGACCAGGAACTCACTGACGAACGGGGCGAGTCCGGGCAGCGACAGGGTGGCGAGCCCGCCGATGAGGAACGTCCCGGCCAGCACGGGGGCGACCTTCTGCACCCCGCCGTAGTCCGCGATGAGCCGTGATCCGCGCCGGGTGATGAGGAATCCGGCGACCAGCAGCAGCGCGGCCGTCGAGATCCCGTGGTTGACCATGTAGAGGGTGGCGCCCGACTGGCCCTGGCTGGTCATCGCGAAGATGCCCAGGATGATGAAGCCGAAGTGCGAGATCGAGGCGTAGGCGATGAGCCGCTTGATGTCGCGCTGGCCGACCGCGAGCAGCGCCCCGTACACGATGGAGACGAGCGCCAGGGTGATGACCACCGGCGTCGCCCACTTGCTGGCCTCCGGGAAGAGCCCGAGGCAGAAGCGGAGCATCGCGAAGGTGCCGACCTTGTCGACGATCGCGGTGATCAGCACGGCGACCGGGGCGGTGGCCTCGCCCATCGCGTTGGGCAGCCAGGTGTGCAGCGGCCAGAGCGGGGCCTTGATCGCGAAGGCGAGGAAGAACCCGAGGAAGAGCCACCGCTCGGTGCTGGTCGCCATCTCCAGGGAGCCGTTGGCCCGGGCCTCGGCGATCTCGGAGAGCGAGAAGCTGCCCGCGACCACGTACAGCCCGATGACGGCGGCCAGCATGATCAGGCCGCCGGCCAGGTTGTAGAGGAGGAACTTGACCGCCGCGTAGGAACGCTGGGTCGCGGCGTTCTCGTCGGTGCCCGCGTGGGCCCGGTCGCCGAAGCCGCCGATGAGGAAGTACATCGGGATGAGCATGGCTTCGAACAGGATGTAGAAGAGGAAGACGTCGGTCGCGGTGAACGACAGGATCACCATGGCCTCGACCATGAGGATCAGGGCGAAGAAGCCCTGCGTCGGACGCCAGCGCGAGGACTTCGTCTCCTGGGGGTCGGCGTCGTGCCAGCCGGCGACGATGACGAAGGGGATCAGCAGCGCGGTGAGGCCGAGGAGCGCCACCCCGATGCCGTCCACGCCCAGTTCGTAGCGGACGCCGAAGTCGGCGATCCAGGACCGGGACTCGGTGAGCTGGTAGCGGTCGCCGCCCGGTTCGAAGCGGAGGAAGACGACGGCCGCCAGGGCGAGCGTGCCGAGCGAGAAGAGCAGCGCGAGCCATTTGGCCGCGGTGCGCCGCGCGGCGGGGACCGCCGCGGTGGCGATGGCGCCGATCGCCGGGAGCGCCGCCGTCGCGGTCAGGAGGGGAAAGGACATGTGATCAGACCGCCCTCATCAGCAGGGTCGCGGCGATGACGACCGCCGTACCGCCGAACATCGAGACCGCGTAGGTGCGGGCGTAGCCGTTCTGCAGCTTGCGCAGCCGGCCGGAGAGCCCGCCGACCGAGGCGGCCGTGCCGTTGACGACGCCGTCGACCAGGGAGTGGTCCACGTAGACCAGCGAGCGGGTGAGGTGCTCGCCGCCGCGGACCAGGACCACGTGGTTGAAGTCGTCCTGGAGGAGATCGCGGCGGGCGGCCCGGGTGAGGACCGAGCCGCGCGGGGCGACGACGGGCACGGGCTTGCGCCCGTACATCGCCCAGGCGATCCCGACGCCGATGACCAGGGCCACCACGGTGGCTCCGGTGACCGTGGCCGCGCTCAGTGGGGCGTGCCCGTGGTCGTAACCAGTGACGGGCTCCAGCCAGTTGATGAACCGGTCACCGATGGCGAAGAACCCGCCGGCGAAGACCGAGCCGAAGGCCAGCACGATCATCGGGATCGTCATCGACTTCGGGGACTCGTGCGGGTGCGGCTCGTGGCCCTGAGCGTCCGGCTGCCAGCGCTTCTCACCGAAGAAGGTCATCAGCATCACGCGCGTCATGTAGAACGCGGTGATCGCGGCGCCCAGCAGGGCCACGGAGCCGAGGATCCAGCCCTCGGTGCCGCCCTTGGCGAAGGCCGCCTCGATGATCTTGTCCTTGGAGAAGAAGCCGGACAGGCCGGGGAAGCCGATGATGGCCAGATAGCCGAGGCCGAAGGTGACGAAGGTGACCGGCATGTACTTCCGCAGGCCACCGTACTTGCGCATGTCGACCTCGTCGTTCATGCCGTGCATGACGGAGCCCGCGCCGAGGAAGAGGCCGGCCTTGAAGAAGCCGTGCGTCACCAGGTGCATGATCGCGAAGATGTAGCCGATGGGGCCGAGGCCCGCGGCCAGGATCATGTAGCCGATCTGCGACATCGTGGAGCCGGCGAGGGCCTTCTTGATGTCGTCCTTCGCGCAACCGACGATGGCACCGAAGATCAGCGTGACCGCGCCGACGATGACGACGACCAGCTGGGCGTCCGGAGCGGCGTTGAAGATGGCGCCGGAGCGGACGATCAGATAGACGCCGGCCGTGACCATGGTCGCGGCGTGGATGAGGGCGGAGACCGGGGTCGGGCCCTCCATCGCGTCACCGAGCCACGATTGCAGCGGCACCTGGGCCGACTTGCCGCAGGCGGCCAGCAGCAGCATCAGCCCGATGGCGGTCAGCTTGCCCTGGCTCGTCTCGCCCGCCGACTCCAGCACCGGCCCGAAGGCGAAGGTGCCGAAAGTGGTGAACATCAGCATGATGGCGATCGACAGGCCCATGTCGCCGACCCGGTTGACCAGGAAGGCCTTCTTCGCGGCGGTGGCCGCGGTGGGCTTGTGCTGCCAGAAACCGATGAGCAGGAACGACGCCAGACCGACGCCCTCCCACCCGACGTACAGCAGGAGGTAGTTGTCGGCGATGACCAGGATGAGCATCGCCGCGAGGAACAGGTTGAGATAGCCGAAGAAACGGCGCCTGCGCTCGTCGTGCTCCATGTAGCCGATGGAGTAGATGTGGATCAGCGTGCCCACACCGGTGATGAGCAGGACGAACGTCATCGACAACTGGTCGAGCTGGAAGGCGATGTCGGCCTGGAAGCCCTCCACCGGAATCCAGCTGAACAGGTGCTGGTGCAGGGCCCGGTCCTCGGCGTCCTTCCCCAGCATGTCGGTGAAGAGGATCAGTCCGACGACGAACGAGGCTCCGGCCAGGACGGTGCCGAGCCAGTGGCCGGTCTTGTCCAGGCGGCGTCCGCCGCAGAGCAGGACCGCCGCTCCGAGCAGGGGCGCCGCGACGAGCAGCGCAATCAGGTTCTCCACGTTTCCGACCCCTTACAGCTTCATCAGGCTGGCGTCGTCGACCGAGGCCGAGTGGCGGGAGCGGAACAACGACACGATGATCGCGAGTCCGACGACGACTTCCGCGGCGGCGACGACCATCGTGAAGAACGCGACGATCTGCCCGTCGAGGTTGCCGTGCATCCGGGAGAACGTGACGAGCGCCAGATTGCAGGCGTTGAGCATCAGCTCGACGCACATGAACAGCACGATCGTGTTCCGCCTGATCAGCACCCCGGAGGCGCCGATCGCGAACAGGAGGGCCGCGAGGTAGAGGTAGTTGACCGGGTTCACTTGGCGGCCTCCGCATTCTCCGCCGCGGACGGGGGATTGGCTCCGCGCGCCACGGCGTCCGCGTCCTCACGTCCGAGCCGCTCCCCGGAGCGCTGCTCCAGGGCCTTGAGATCGGCGAGGGACTGCTGCGAGACGTCACGGATCTGGCCGCGCTGGCGCAGCGTCTGCATGACCGTGAGCTCGGACGGCGTGCCGTCGGGGAGCAGACCGGGGATGTCCACCGCGTTGTGCCGGGCGTAGACGCCGGGTGCGGGGAGCGGCGGGAGGTGCTTGCCGCGCACGCGCTCCTCGGACATCTCCCGCTGGGTCTTGGCCCGTTCGGTGCGCTCGCGGTGCGTGAGCACCATCGCGCCGACGGTCGCGGTGATCAGCAGGGCGCCGGTGATCTCGAAGGCGAAGACGTACTTGGTGAAGATGAGGTTGGCGATTCCCTCGACGTTGCCGCCGTGCCGGGCGTTGGCCGCGCCGAGCCCGTTGAAGGTGGACAGCGAGGCGTTGCCGATGCCCGCGATCAGCAGCACGGCGAACCCGAGCGCGCACCCGAGGGCCAGCCAGCGCTGCCCCTTGAGCGTCTCCTTGAGGGAGTCGGCGGCGGTGACGCCGACGAGCATGACGACGAAGAGGAACAGCATCATGATCGCGCCGGTGTAGACGACGATCTGGACGATGCCGAGGAAATACGCCCCGTTGGCGAGGTAGAAGACCGCCAGGACGATCATGGTCCCGGCGAGCGACAGGGCGCTGTGCACGGACTTCTTCATCAGCACCGTGGAGAGCGCGCCGATCACGGCGACGGTGCCCAGGATCCAGAACTGGACGGCCTCGCCGGTCGAGGTGGTGGTGGCTGCGGCCAGCGCGTTCACGCCCCCACCCCCTTGCCCGGCCGGGTGGCGTCGGCGGCCCGCGTGGACTCGATGGGGTCCTCGTCGGGCTTGTCGCCCTCGCCCTTGGACACGGCCGTCTGACGGACCGTGCCGGGGGCGGCCTCGGTGACCACTCCCCGGTAGTAGTCCTGCTCGTCCATGCCGGGGAAGATCGCGTGCGGGCTGTCGACCATGCCCTCTTCCAGGCCCGCGAGCAGCTCGTCCTTGGTGTAGATGAGGCTCTCGCGGGTGGTGTTGGCCAGCTCGAACTCGTTCGTCATCGTCAGTGCCCGGGTGGGGCAGGCCTCGATGCAGAGTCCGCACAGGATGCAGCGCGCGTAGTTGATCTGGTAGACGCGGCCGTAGCGCTCTCCCGGGGAGTAGCGCTCCTCCTCGGTGTTGTCCGCGCCCTCCACGTAGATCGCGTCCGCCGGGCAGGCCCAGGCGCACAGCTCGCAGCCGACGCACTTCTCCAGGCCGTCCGGGTGGCGGTTGAGCTGGTGGCGGCCGTGGAAGCGGGGCGCCGTCACCTTCGGCGTCTCCGGATACTGCTCGGTGAGCCGCTTCTTGAACATGGCCTTGAAGGTCACGCCGAAGCCGGCCACGGGGTTCTGGAACTTCTCCCCCGACTCCCCTGCCTGACCTGCCTGACCTGCCTGGCCCGCCTGGCCCGCCTGGCCCGAGGATCCAGCGGATCCCGATGAGCCCGTGAGCTCTGGTTTCTCAGACACCGCCGGCCTCCTTTCCGTCACTCGCGCTTTCGTCACTCTGAGTATCCGCCCCACCACTGACAACGAGCTCCCGCTCCCGTCGTGGTGTGCGCCTGGGCACCGGCGGCAGGGTCTGTCCGGGCAGCGGGGGCACCGGGAACCCGCCCGCCATCGGGTCGAACGCGGGCTCCGGTCCGGCCGCTTCCTCCTCGGCCCGGTTCCTGCGGTCGCGGAACATGTCGACGACGAACGAGATCAGCAGGATCGCGATCACGGCCGCGCCGACGTACAGCACGATCCGGGAGAAGTCGTAGCCCTCGTTGCGCAGGGCGCGGACGGTGGCGACGAGCATCAGCCAGACGACCGAGACCGGGATGAGGACCTTCCAGCCCAGCTTCATCAACTGGTCGTAGCGGACGCGGGGAAGCGTGCCGCGCAGCCAGATGAAGAAGAAGATCAGCACCTGGAGCTTCAGGAAGAACCAGAGCATCGGCCACCAGCCGTGGTTCGCTCCCTCCCAGAAGGCGGAGATCGGGTACGGGGCCCTCCATCCGCCGAGGAACAGCGTCACCGCGATCATCGACACGGTCACCATGTGGATGTACTCGGCGAGCATGAACATCGCGAACTTGATGGAGCTGTACTCGGTGTTGAACCCGCCGACCAGGTCGCCCTCGGACTCCGGCATGTCGAACGGCGCCCGACTGGCCTCACCGACCATGGTCACCATGTAGATGATGAACGAGACCGGCAGCAGCATGATGTACCAGCGGTCCGCCTGCGCCTCCACGATCGTCGAGGTGGACATCGACCCGGAGTAGAGGAAGACCGAGGCGAAGGCCGCGCCCATGGCGATCTCGTACGAGATCATCTGGGCGGACGAACGGATTCCGCCGAGCAGGGGGTACGTCGAGCCCGAGGACCAGCCGCCGAGGACGAAGCCGTACACCCCGACCGCGCCGACGGCGAGGATGTAGAGCGCGGCGATCGGGAGGTCGGTGAGCTGCATCGTGGTGCGCTGCCCGAAGATCGAGACCTCGTTGCCCGCCGGGCCGAAGGGGATCACCGCGATCGCCATGAAGGCCGGGATCGCGGCGAGGATCGGCGCGAGGACGTAGACCGCCTTGTCCGCGCGCTTGACGATCACGTCTTCCTTCAGCATCAGCTTGATGCCGTCGGCGAGCGACTGGAGCAGCCCCCAGGGGCCGTGCCGGTTGGGGCCGACGCGCAGCTGCATCCAGGCGACGACCTTGCGCTCCCACACGATGGAGAACAGCACGATCAGCATCAGGAACGCGAAGCAGAAGACCGCCTTGATGACGACGAGCCACCAGGGGTCGGTGCCGAACATCGAGAGATCCTCGGCGGCGAGGACGACGCTCTCGGGCGTCGTCGTGAATGCGGCGAGGCCAGTCACGCTCGTACCTCCGATGGTTCGACGGGCGCACCCGGTGCGGCGGCGGGGCCGATCCGCACCAGGCCGCCGGGGTTCGCGCCGGTGTCGGCGGGGATGCCGCGCCCCACCGAGTTCAGCGGCACCCAGACCACCCGGTCCGGCATGTCGGTGACCACGAGGGGCAGTTCGACGGTGCCCGCGGGGCCGGTGACGGCGAGCAGGTCGCCGTCCTTGACGCCGGACTCGGCGGCGGTGACCGCCGAGAGCCGGGCGACGGCCGCGTGCCGGGTCCCGGCGAGCGCGGTGTCGCCCTCCTGGAGCCGGCCGAGGTCGAGCAGCATCCGGTGGCCCGCGAGGACCGCCTCGCCGTCGCCGGGCCGGGGCAGCGGCTGCGCGCTCTCGCGCGGGTCGTCCGCGTGGCCGCCCTCCCAGCCGCCGAGCCGGTCCAGCTCGCGGCGGGCGGCGGTCAGGTCCGGCAGGGCGAAGTGCACGTCCATGGCGTCGGCCAGCATGTGCAGCACCCGGGAGTCCGTCGGGGCGAGCGTCCGGGGCAGCTGCTCCGGCTTCAGCGCCGCCTGGAACATCCGGACCCGGCCCTCCCAGTTGAGGAAGGTGCCGGACTTCTCCGCGACGGCGGCGACCGGGAAGACCACGTCCGCCCGGGCGGTGACCGCGCTCGGCCGCAGTTCCAGGGAGACCAGGAAGCCGACCTCGTTCAGCGCCTGGAGGGCGCGGTTCGGGTCGGGCAGGTCCTCGACGCCGACGCCGGCGACGAGGAGCGCGCCCAGTTCGCCGGTGGCCGCTGCCTCGACGATCTGACCGGTGTCGCGTCCGTGGCGGGTGGGCAGTTCGGCCACGCGCCACAGCTCGGCGACCTCCTCGCGGGCCCGCGGGTCGGTGGCCGGGCGGCCGCCGGGCAGCAGGGTGGGGAGCGCGCCCGCCTCCACCGCGCCCCGGTCGCCCGCCCGGCGCGGGATCCACACCAGGCGTGCGCCGGTGGCGGCGGCGGTGCGAACGGCGGCGGACAGTGCGCCGGGCACTCCGGCAAGCCGTTCACCGACGATGATCAGGGAGTGCTCGGCGCGGAGCGCCTCGGCCGCGGCGGCGCCTTCGGCCTCCAGGCCGACGCCGCCCGCGAGCGCGTCCAGCCACTCGGTCTCGGTGCCGGGGGCGGCGGGCAGCAGCGTGCCGCCCGCCTTCACCAGGCCCCGGGTGGCGTGCGAGGCGAGCGCGAAGGTCTGCTGGCCGCTCTTGCGGTGGGCCTTGCGCAGCCGCAGGAAGACGCCGGGCGCCTCCTCCTCGGACTCGAACCCGGCGAGCAGGACCGCGGGGGCCTTCTCCAGCGCGGTGTACGTGACCCCCTCGCCGTCCAGGTCCCGGCCGCGCCCGGCGACCCGGGCGGCCAGGAAGTCGGCCTCCTCGGCGCTGTGGACCCGGGAGCGGAAGTCGACGTCGTTGGTGTCGAGGGCGACCCGGGCGAACTTGCTGTACGCGTAGGCGTCCTCGACGGTGAGCCGGCCGCCGGTCAGGACGCCGGTACGGCCGCGGGCGGCGAGGAGTCCGGCCGCGGCGGCTTCCAGGGCCTCGGGCCAGCTCGCCGGTTCCAGCTCGCCCTCGGCGTTGCGTACCAGCGGGGTGGTGAGCCGGTCGCGCTGCTGGGCGTAACGGAAGCCGAACCTCCCCTTGTCGCAGAGCCACTCCTCGTTGACCTCGGGGTCGTTGGCCGCGAGGCGGCGCATGACCTTGCCGCGCCGGTGGTCGGTCCGGGTCGAGCAGCCGCCCGCGCACTGCTCGCACACCGAGGGGGTGGAGACCAGGTCGAAGGGGCGGGAGCGGAAGCGGTACGCCGCCGAGGTCAGCGCGCCGACCGGGCAGATCTGGATGGTGTTGCCGGAGAAGTACGACTCGAAGGGGTCGCCTTCGCCGGTGCCGACCTGCTGGAGGGCGCCGCGCTCGATCAGTTCGATCATCGGGTCGCCCGCCACCTGGTTGGAGAACCGGGTGCAGCGGGCGCAGAGCACGCACCGCTCCCGGTCCAGCAGCACCTGGGTGGAGATCGGGACGGGCTTCTCGAACGTCCGCTTCTTGCCGTCGAACCGGGAGTCGGCGCCGCCGTGCGACATCGCCTGGTTCTGGAGCGGGCACTCGCCGCCCTTGTCGCAGACGGGGCAGTCCAGCGGATGGTTGATCAGCAGCAGCTCCATCACGCCCTTCTGCGCCTTCTCGGCGACAGGAGAGGTGATCTGCGACTTGACGACCATGCCGTCGGTGCAGGTGATGGTGCAGGAGGCCATCGGCTTGCGCTGGCCCTCGACCTCGACGATGCACTGGCGACAGGCGCCGGCGGGGTCGAGGAGCGGGTGGTCGCAGAAGCGCGGGATCTCGATGCCGAGGAGCTCGGCGGCGCGGATGACCAGGGTCCCCTTGGGGACGCTGATCTCGATGCCGTCGATGGTCAGCGTGACCAGGTCCTCGGGCGGGATCGCCGCCTCGCCGCCCCCGGAGGGCGCACTCGTGGTGACTGTCATGCGTTCACCCCCCGGTGAGCGTTCGTGCCGTCGGTGTTCTTGTCGTCGGCCCAGGCCGTGGACCGGGCGGGGTCGAAGGGGCAGCCCTTGCCGGTGATGTGCTGCTCGTACTCCTCGCGGAAGTACTTGAGCGAGGAGAAGATCGGCGAGGCGGCGCCGTCGCCGAGCGCGCAGAACGACTTGCCGTTGATGTTGTCGGCGATGTCGTTGAGCTTGTCGAGGTCGGCCATCTCGCCCTTGCCGGCCTCGATGTCGCGGAGCAACTGGACGAGCCAGTAGGTCCCTTCGCGGCAGGGTGTGCACTTGCCGCAGGACTCGTGGGCGTAGAACTCGGTCCAGCGGGTGACGGCCCGCACGACGCAGGTCGTCTCGTCGAAGCACTGGAGCGCCTTGGTGCCGAGCATGGACCCGGCGGCGCCGACGCCCTCGTAGTCGAGGGGGACGTCGAGGTGCTCCTCGGTGAACATCGGGGTGGAGGAACCGCCCGGGGTCCAGAACTTCAGGCGGTGACCGGCCCGGATGCCGCCGCTCATGTCGAGGAGCTGGCGCAGCGTGATGCCGAGCGGGGCCTCGTACTGGCCGGGGCTGGTGACGTGACCGCTGAGCGAGTAGAGCGTGAAGCCCGGGGACTTCTCGCTGCCCATCGACTTGAACCAGTCCTTGCCCTTGTTCAGGATCGCGGGAACCGAGGCGATGGACTCGACGTTGTTCACCACAGTGGGGCAGGCGTACAGACCGGCGACCGCAGGGAAGGGGGGCCGCAGCCGGGGCTGGCCACGCCGTCCTTCGAGAGAGTCGAGCAGCGCGGTTTCCTCACCACAGATGTACGCACCGGCGCCCGCGTGCACCGTGAGTTCCAGATCGAGTCCTGAACCCAGGATGTTCGTCCCCAGATAACCCGCCTCGTACGCCTCTCGTACGGCCTCGTGCAGTCGTCGCAGCACGGGGACGACCTCACCGCGCAGATAGATGAACGCGTGCGACGAACGGATCGCGTAACAGGCGATCACGATGCCCTCGATGAGGCTGTGTGGGTTCGCGAAGAGGAGCGGGATGTCCTTGCAGGTCCCCGGCTCCGACTCGTCGGCGTTGACAACTAGATAGTGCGGTTTGCCGTCCCCCTGCGGGATGAACTGCCACTTCATCCCGGTGGGGAAGCCGGCGCCGCCGCGTCCGCGCAGACCGGAGTCCTTGACGTACGCGATGAGGTCGTCGGGCGCCATGGCGAGTGCCTTGCGCAGCCCTTCGTAGCCCTCGTGGCGGCGGTAGGTGTCCAGGGTCCAGGAGTCGGGCTGGTCCCAGAAGGCGGAGAGGACGGGTGCGAGCAGCTTCTCGGGGCTCGTCCCGTTGTGGTCGATCTCGGCGGCCAAGGTCATCACTCCCCCTCCTCGGCTGCGGGCCCGGCCGGGTGCTCCGGGTCGGAGGCCGAGGTCTGCTGCGGTGCGTCGTGCGAGCTGAGGTGCTCGGACGGCGAAGGGTCGTGCGGCTGCGCGTCCTGGGGCTGCGCGTCCTGGGGCTGCGCGTCCTGGGGCTGCGCGTCCTGGGGCTGCGCGTCCTGCGGTCGCGCGTCGTGGGGCTGTCCGGCGCGCGGGGCGACCACGCGCGCCTGCGGGAGCGCTTCGCCCTTGGCGAGCTTCAGCCCGACGAGGGAGGCGGGGCCCGCGCCGCCGGTCGCCTCGACGGCGCCGGGCCGCTCGTCGGGGAAGCCGGCCAGGATGCGGGCCGTCTCCTTGTACGAGCAGATCGGCGCGCCACGGGTGGGCTCGACGGTCCGGCCGGCGATCAGGTCGTCGACGAGTTGCGTGGCGCTCTGGGGCGTCTGGTTGTCGAAGAACTCCCAGTTGACCATCACGACGGGCGCGAAGTCGCAGGCGGCGTTGCACTCGATGTGTTCGAGGGTGACCTTGCCGTCGTCGGTGGTCTCGTTGTTACCGACGCCGAGGTGCTCCTTGAGCGTGTCGAAGATGGCGTCGCCGCCCATGACCGCGCACAGGGTGTTGGTGCAGACGCCGACCTGGTAGTCGCCGCTGGGCCGGCGCCGGTACATGGAGTAGAAGGTCGCGACGGCGGTGACCTCGGCGGTGGTGAGGTCGAGCGTCTCGGCGCAGAAGGCCATGCCCGTACGGGAGACGTACCCCTCCTCGGACTGCACGAGGTGCAGCAGCGGCAGGAGGGCGGAGCGGCTGCCGGGGTAGCGGGCGAGCACCTCCTTCGCGTCCGCGTCGAGCCGGGCGCGCACCTCGGCCGGGTAGGGGGTGGCGGGGAGCTGCGGCATCCCCAGACTGACGTCTTGGCGTGATGTGGTCACCGGTCGACGCCTCCCATCACGGGGTCGATGGACGCGACGGCGACGATGACGTCGGCGACCTGGCCGCCTTCGCACATCGCCGCCATGGCCTGGAGGTTGGTGAAGGACGGGTCGCGGAAGTGGACCCGGTAGGGGCGGGTGCCGCCGTCGGAGACGACGTGGACGCCGAGTTCGCCCTTGGGGGACTCGACGGCGGTGTACACCTGACCGGCCGGGACCCGGAAGCCCTCGGTCACCAGCTTGAAGTGGTGGATCAGGGCTTCCATGGAGGTGCCCATGATGTTCCGGATGTGGTCGAGCGAGTTGCCGAGTCCGTCCGGGCCGAGGGCGAGCTGGGCGGGCCAGGCGATCTTCTTGTCGGCGACCATGACCGGCCCGGGCTCCAGGCGGTCGATGCACTGCTCGATGATGCGCAGCGACTGGCGCATCTCCTCCAGGCGGATCAGGAAGCGTCCGTAGGAGTCGCAGGTGTCGGCGGTCGGGACATCGAAGTCGTAGGTCTCGTAGCCGCAGTACGGGTCGCTCTTGCGCAGGTCGTGCGGGAGTCCGGCGGAGCGCAGCACCGGGCCGGTGGCGCCGAGCGCCATGCAGCCGGTGAGGTCGAGGTAGCCGACGTCCTTCATCCGGGCCTTGAAGATGGGGTTGCCGGTGGCGAGCTTGTCGTACTCCGGCAGGTTCTTCTTCATGGTCTTGATGAACTCGCGCAGCCGGTCGACCGCGCCCGGGGGCAGGTCCTGGGCGAGGCCGCCGGGCCGGACGAACGCGTGGTTCATCCGCAGGCCGGTGAAGAGCTCGAAGAGGTCGAGAACCAGTTCACGATCGCGGAAGCCGTAGATCATGATCGTGGTCGCGCCGAGCTCCATGCCGCCGGTGGCGATGCACACCAGGTGCGAGGCGAGCCGGTTGAGCTCCATCAGCAGGACGCGCAGGACCGTGGCGCGGTCGGGGATCTGGTCCTCGATGCCGAGGAGCTTCTCGACGCCCAGGCAGTACGCCGTCTCGTTGAAGAACGGCGTCAGGTAGTCCATCCGCGTGACGAAGGTGGTGCCCTGCGTCCAGTTGCGGAATTCGAGGTTCTTCTCGATGCCGGTGTGGAGGTAGCCGATGCCGCAGCGGGCCTCGGTGACGGTCTCGCCGTCGATCTCCAGGATGAGGCGCAGCACGCCGTGCGTGGACGGGTGCTGGGGGCCCATGTTGACGATGATGCGCTCGTCGTCGGACTTCACCGCGGATTCGACGACCTCGTCCCAGTCGCCGCCGGTGACTGTATATACAGTCCCCTCGGTCGTGGCACGGGGTGTCGCATGGGGAGTGGTCATCAGGAGTACGACCTCCGCTGGTCCGGAGCCGGGATCTGGGCGCCCTTGTACTCGACGGCGATGCCGCCGAGCGGGTAGTCCTTGCGCTGCGGGAAGCCCTGCCAGTCGTCCGGCATCATGATCCGGGTCAGGGCCGGGTGCCCGTCGAAGACGAGGCCGAAGAAGTCGTAGGCCTCGCGCTCGTGCCAGTCGTTGGTCGGGTAGATCTCGACGAGCGACGGGATGTGCGGGTCGCTGTCCGGGGCGGAGACCTCCAGCCGGATCAGCCGGCCGTGGGTGAGGGACCGCAGGTGGTAGACGGCGTGCAGTTCGCGGCCCTTGTCGCCCAGGAAGTGGACGCCGCTCACGCCCGTACAGAGTTCGAAGCGCAGGGCGGGGTCGTCGCGCAGGGTGCGGGCGACCTGGACCAGGTGCTCGCGGGCGATGTGGAAGGTCAGCTCGTCGCGGTCGACGACCGTCTTCTCGATGGCGTTGGAGGGGAGCAGGTCCTGTTCCTCCAGGGCCCCTTCCAGCTCGTCGGCCACCTCGTCGAACCAGCCGCCGTACGGCCGGGAGGCTGCTCCCGGCAGGGTGATGGTGCGGACGAGGCCGCCGTAGCCGGAGGTGTCGCCGCCGTTGTTCGCGCCGAACATGCCCTTGCGGACGCGGATGACATCGCCGCCGGTGTCGCGCGGGGCGGGTACGGCGGTGCCGTTCTGCTCGCCGTTCGCGTCGGAGTTCTCGGTCACCGCAGCAGCCCCTTCATCTCGATCAGGGGCAGTGCCTTGAGGGCCGCTTCCTCCGCCTCGCGGGCGGCCTCCTCCGCGTTGACCCCGAGTTTGCCGTCCTGGATCTTCTGGTGGAGCTTGAGGATGGCGTCCAGCAGCATCTCGGGGCGAGGCGGACAACCCGGCAAGTAGATATCGACCGGGACAATATGATCAACACCCTGCACAATGGCGTAATTGTTGAACATTCCACCCGATGACGCACAGACCCCCATGGAAATGACCCACTTGGGATTCGGCATCTGGTCGTAGACCTGTCGCAGGACGGGCGCCATCTTCTGGCTCACCCGCCCAGCGACGATCATCAGGTCCGCCTGTCGCGGCGACCCGCGGAAGACCTCCATCCCGAACCGGGCCAGGTCGTAGCGGCCCGCGCCGGTCGTCATCATCTCGATGGCGCAGCAGGCCAGTCCGAACGTGGCCGGGAAGACGGACGACTTCCGCACCCAGCCCGCGGCCTGCTCGACCGTGGTCAGAACGAAGCCGCTCGGCAGTTTCTCTTCGAGTCCCATGGTGTGCCCCTCAGCCCCTCAGTCCCATTCCAGGCCGCCCCGACGCCATACATACGCATAGGCGACGAAGACGGTGAGCACGAAGAGCAGCATCTCCACGAGCCCGAAGATCCCGAGGGCGTCGAAGGAGACCGCCCAGGGATAGAGGAAGACGATCTCGATGTCGAAGACGATGAAAAGCATCGCCGTCAGGTAGTACTTGATCGGGAAGCGGCCGCCTCCGGCGGGAGTCGGGGTGGGTTCGATACCGCACTCGTACGCTTCGAGCTTTGCCCGGTTGTACCGCTTGGGGCCGATAAGCGTGGCCATGACCACGGAGAAGATCGCAAACCCTGCCCCGAGGGCGCCGAGCACGAGGATGGGCGCGTAGGCATTCACGCTCCTCGCTCCTTCCAGTCGTCCTTGACCTGTGGACCGCATCGGGCGACCGGCTCGCCACCTCACCAAGATCGTGCACATGTGAGGCAGTTCACAAGCCCGACTGCCCCGCATCCTATGCCCGGCCCCCTGTGATCTGCGACACGGGGTACGACAACGGCTTTGTGATCTCCACCACCTGACGAAGGATCATGAAGTCCTATGAGCGGTGATCTTCGTACGCGAAGCGGCCGAGTGATCACGAGACGTGACATTCGACGGCGTTACCGCTGGTCAAAGGCGTGCCGCGCTATCAATCGACCGCCCGTACAAGCAAATTGGCGATGGAACGTCCTGGGGTGATAAGGGCGTCGCCCGAGGTCGGCGACCGCCCGCACGAGGGGCGGTGGGGACCGATGCGGACATGTGCACGCATTCACGAACTTCCGGAGCGCCCACCCGGAGGCCGCCCCCGCACCGGCCCGGCGCGCGAGTGGAGTCGCCGCCTCCGCGGGCGCGGGTCGATCGGGAGGCGATCGCGGGGGCGCGCGGGTGACCGTGGACCGCCGCGGGGCGCCGACGCGGATCGCGGCCGCGAGGGTTGCCCGTTCCGGCGGACCCACACTGTGACCTGCGCCACTCGGCCCCACGCCCCGGAAAGCCGGGCTTGGCCATCGGTGTGAACGGGTGGTAAGCGACGGGCAATTCGGACGTATTACCGAAAGGCAATGATCACGGCCCTGTTGGACGCCGCCCGATTTGCCCGTTACGGCGTCAATAAGGGCGCTCAGAAAGCGGATTCACAGGTTCCGAACGTAACTGTGTCGCAACACACGTTTCTTGATGGGACCCCTACAGCCCTGATAGCGCTAGTACCCATGTCCCACACCGCTCACATACCCAGCCACCGGAAGCCCCGTCAGCGCGCCTCGAAGTCGGCACTGCGAGCCGGAGTTGCCGGTGGCGTCCTCAGCACCATCGCGGTCGCGGGTGCCGCCGGTCCGGCCCAGGCCGAGCCGGTGACCCAGACGATCGAGATGCCCACGATCACGTCCGGCTTCTCCACCGCTGTGGCCGCCTCCGCCCAGGCCACGCAGCAGGTCGCCCTCGACCTGGAGACGCAGGCCAACGAGGACGCCGCGGCCGAGAAGGCCGCCAAGACGGCCAAGAAGGCGCACGCCGAGGCCGTCCGCAAGGCCGAGGCCAAGAAGAAGGCCGAAGCCGCCGCGAAGGCGAAGGCCGAGGCAGAGGCAGAGGAGCGCGCCGAGCGCGCCTCCCGGACCGCCGAGCGCACGACGCTCAGCGCCTCCTCCGGCTCGTCGGCCTCCTCGGACTCGGGCAGCTCCGCCTCCGCGCCCTCTTCCTCCTCCTCGAACGTGAGCGGATCCGCCGCCTCCATCGTGGCGTTCGCCAAGGCGCAGGTGGGCGACGCGTACGTGCCCGGGGGCACCGGCCCCAACTCCTGGGACTGCTCCGGCCTGGTCCAGGCCGCGTACCGCACGGCGGGCATCGACCTGCCGCGCGTCTCGCAGGCCCAGTCGACGTTCGGCACCCAGGTCTCCCTGGGCAACCTCCAGCCCGGCGACATCCTCTACTGGGGTAGCGCGGGCAGCGCGTACCACGTCGCGATCTACATCGGCGGCGGCGAGTTCGTCGGTGCGCAGAACTCCAACACCGGTACGGTGCAGCGCTCCATGGACTACGACCGGCCGACCGGCGCGGTCCGCGTTCTCTGATTCACAAGCGCCCGTCGGCGCTCAGGTCGACAGCCTCTGAGGGCCGCCGCTCCCCCGCTCGGGGGCGGCGGCCCTTCGCCGTCGTCGCGGCGACGAGCAGGGCCAGGACCATCAGCAGGGCGCTCACCCAGACCGGGGCCCGGTAGCCGAACCCCGCGTCCATGGCCAGGCCGCCCGCCCACGGGCCCACCGCCGCCCCCAGGTTGAACGCGGTCGTCGAGAAGGCGCCGGCCAGCGTCGGGGCCCCGGAGGCGAGGCCCAGGACCCGGGTGATCAGGGCGGTGCCCGTACCGAAGGCGAGCATGCCGAGGAGCGGGATCAGCGCCAGGGCGAGCACCGGGCGGCCCGCCGTCAGGGCGAGGGCCGCCCAGCCGAGGGCGAGGGCGGTCATGCCGGTGGCGACGACGGCGACCGGGCGGGCGTCGGCGAGCCGGCCCGCCACCGTGACCCCGGCGAACGAACCCGCCCCGAACAGCGCCAGGGACACCGGCACCCACCCCGCGCCCAGCCCCGTCTCCCGGGTGAGGAGCGGCTCCAGGTAGGAGAAGGCGCAGAAGGTCGCCCCCTGCACCAGGGCCATCGTGAGCAGGACCGGCCGCGGCCCGGGGCCGGTCAGCGCGCGCAGTTCGTCCCGCACGGGTACGGGAGCGGAGCCCGTGTCCGTACCCCGGCCGCCCGGGATGGAGCGCAGGACCGCGAGGAAGGCGGGCAGCGAGACGATCGCGACCGCCCAGAAGGCCGACCGCCACCCCCACCGCTCCCCCAGCACCGCGCCGGCCGGTACGCCCACGACGCAGGCGATCGTCACGCCGCCGACCACCACGGCGGTGGCCCGGCCCTTCAGTTGGTCCGGGACCATCGCGATGGCCGTGGTCAGCGCGACCGCCCAGAAGCCCGCGTTGGCGAGGGCCCCGACGAAGCGGGTCGCCAGGAGCACCTCGTAGTTCGGGGTGAGAGCGCCGACGACGTGGACGGCGACGAACACCGCGAGGAAGAGGAGCAGGGCGCGGCGGCGGGGCCAGGCGCGGCCCGCGAGCGCCATCAGGGGTGCGCCGACGACCATCCCGACGGCGAAGGCGGAGGTGAGGAGGCCGGCGGCGGAGAGGGAGACGTCGAGGTCGGCGGCGATGCCGGAGACGAGCCCGGACAGCATGAACTCGGAGGTGCCCTGGGCGAAGACCGCGAGCCCCAGGACGTATACGGCGAATGGCATGGGTGGTAGCCCCTTGGACGGAACCGTCGGGTGGACAGACAGACCGGAGTGCGGGGATACGGGCCGCGTGGACGTCCGCCGGTGGTCCGGCGGAACGGTGCCGCCGGTGGTCCGGCGGAACGGTGCGGAGAAGTGCCCGGCGGTGATCGGCCGGTGGCACGGAGAAGTGCCCGGCGGTGACGATCGGCCGGTGGCACGTACCCCGCGTACGGCGGTGCTTCAGCGCGTACGCGAGGGGGAACGGCCCGTACCCGCGGTGAGCAGGGGGCGTGGAACCGTGATGAAGGGGGCCGGTGACCCGTGGGTCAGCCGGCGACGCTCAGCACGGACACGGCCACCGGCGCACCGGTGGCCGGAGTCTGTCGGACTCGGGGCTGGCCATGGCAGAGAGGCTACCGGGCGGGCGGCGGGGCCTCCAGCGGTTTTCGGGGCCGGAGGGGGCCGCCGTCCGGATCAGCGGCGGCGCGGGCGGCGGGTCGTCCGCTCCGGCTCCTTGGCCGAGGTGGTGGGCGCGGGCAGCGCGTCGTACGCGGCGTCGAAGTCCTCGTCCTCGTCCGTCGCGGTCGGGTCCACGGCGAAGCGGGGCTCCAGGAAGAGCCCGTGGTGCTGGGGCAGGGAGGCGGTGGTCATGGCTGTCTGTCCTTGGGGTCGAGCAGCGCTGTATCGGCTTGTTCCGTACCCCGCTGGCCTGCGTTCGATGTGAGCGTGCGTCAAGAAGAGTGGCAGGCACCGCGTGCCGCCACTGCGGGCGGGGGCGGGCGGGCGCCGTCCGGTCCGGCACTGCCGACGACCGGGGGCGCGCAAATCATCGCACACGATCACCCGGGGGGATGAGGATTAACGCCGGGGGCGAGCGGAGCGCCGGGTTCGGGGTGCTCAGGGGACGAGTCGGGGTGCTCAGGGGACGACGCGGAAGTGCGTGGTCAGCCGCCGGTCCTCACCCAGGACGTGGAACGCCAGGCCCGGCGGCTGGTCCCGGTCCGCCGGGCGGTCCCCCTCCCAGGGCAGGCGCAGGGTCCAGGTGACGGCGGGGCCGACGATCAGGGGGCGGCCACCGAACACCGAGGCTGCTGCCGTGTGGGCGTGTCCGGTGAGGACGGCGACGACCCGTGGGTGGGCGCCGAGCAGGGCGGCGAGCCGCTCGGGCTCCTGGAGCATGAAGGCGTCCGGCAGCGGGTGGTGGAGTTCGACGGGCGGCTGGTGGAAGGCGATCAGCGCGGGAACGCCGTCGGGCAGCCCGGCGAGCGTGGCGTCGATCCAGGCCAGCGTCTCCGGGGCGAGGCGCCCCTCGTCGCGGCCGGGGATCGTGGAGTCGCACATCAGGATGGCGCACCCGGCGATGCGGTGGACCCGGTTGACGGGCGCGGTGCCGGGGGCCTCCCCGAGGAACGCCTTGCGGTAGGCGGGGCGGTCGTCGTGGTTGCCCGGGCAGGCGAGCACGGGGAACGGCGCGTCCAGAAGGCGTACCGCCTCCTCGTACTCGGCCTCGGCCGCGTGATCGGAGATGTCCCCCGTGACCAGCAGCGCGTCGACCGGGCGTGGCAGGGCCCGCAGATGGTCCATGACGCGGGCGGCCCGCCGGGTCGCGCGCTCGCCGCCGTCCAGGTGCAGATCGCTGATCTGAGCGAGCAACATGAGCAGCACCCCCCCGCCTAATGGATATTTCCTATGTTCCGTTAGGGCTCTAGAGTGGGTGGCTCGGACGTTCAAGAGGCGGCGGAGGGAACAGGCTGTGCCACAACGGCCCGTGATGGAGCTGGTGAGCACCATCCGTCACGACGGGGACGGCGGGGTGCTCGACGACCTGGACACGGTCCGGGGAGCGCAGCGGTGGCTCCAGCAGCAGCCCGGCCTGCCGGCCGTCGCGACCGCCACCGGGGGCCTGGTCGTCGACGAGGAGCTCCGGGCCGCGGTCGTCGGTGTACGGCGGGCCGTCCGGGCGCTGTTCGCGCGGGTGGTCAGCCCTGCCCCGCCCAGCCCGGCCGACGCCCACCGCCTGATGCCCGCCGACGAGGCCCTGGCCCGGCTCAACGCGGCCGCGGCCCGGGAGCCCGTCGCCCCCCAGCTGCGCTGGCCGGACGGAGGGGCCCCGGCGGTCCGCCTGTTGTCGGCCGAGGCCGACCCCCGCGTACGGCTGGTCGCGGCGCTGGCCCGCGATGCCGTCGACTTCCTGGGCGGCCCGGAGTGCGAGCGGCTACGGGCCTGCCACGCGCCGCGCTGCGTGCGCTACTTCATCAAGAGCCACGGCCGGCAGGAGTGGTGCAAACCCTCCTGCGGCAACCGGGCCCGGGTGGCCCGGCACTACGAACGCACGCGCGGGCCGGGAGCGGGTGGGGAGGCACCCGTCACCTGACGGCGGGCGGGCGGGGAGACACCCGTCACCTGACGGCAGGCGGGCGGGGAGACACCCGTCACCTGACGGCGGGCGGGCGCCGAGCACCGTCATTGGCCCAGGCACACAGCTCTCAAGTGGCCCAGGGCCAAGGCCAATCACCCGCCTAGATTCGGACCCGGCGCAGGTGGCTGCCCATGCCACGCGTCCGGGAGGGTGCGGCCATGCCCGCACGACGGATTCCCGTCGCCGGTCCGGCGCGCGGTCTGGCCCTGGCCCAGCTGGTCAACTCACTCGGCGACGGGGCCTATTACGTCTGTTCCGCGCTGTACTTCTCCCAGGTGGTCGGCCTCTCGGCGGCGGAGATCGGGCTCGGGCTGACGGTCGCGTGGGGGGTGGGAGCGGTCGCGGGGGTGCCGCTCGGTCACCTCGCCGACCGCCTCGGCCCGCGCGGGACGTCCGTCGGGCTGGCCCTCGCCACGGCGGTCTGCGTGGCCGCCTTCCTCGTGGTGCGGTCGTTCCCGTCGTTCGTCCTCGCGGCCTGCGCCTACGCGACCGCTCAGTGCGGGCTCGCCGCCGCCCGGCAGTCGCTGCTGGCCGGGCTCGTGGACCGGGACGGGCGGACCGCCGTACTCGCCCGTCTCCAGTCGGCCCTCAACGCGGGCCTCGCGCTGGGGGCGGCCCTCGGCGGGGTCGCCCTGCACATCGGCACGACCGGGGCCTATGTGACCGCCCTGGCCCTGGACGCCGCCGCCTTCGCGGGATGCGCGCTGCTCCTGGCGCGGCTGCCGGAACCCGTGCGTGCCGGCGGGGCCGTACCGGCGCGCGGGGCGGAGGCCACGGTCCTGCGGGACCGGCCGTACGCGCTGGTCGCCCTGCTCAACATGGTCATGCTGCTCCGGATGCCGCTGATCAGCCTGGCCATCCCGCTCTGGATCGCCGAACGCACCACCGCGCCCGGCTGGACCGTCTCGGCGCTCCTGGTGCTCAACACCGGGGCCGTGATGCTCTTCCAGGTCCGTACGGCGTCCGTCGTACGGGATCTGCCGAGCGCCGTCCGCACCGTGCGGAGCGGCGGCGTCCTGATGCTGGCCTCCTGCGCGGCGTTCGCCTGCACCGCGCTCGACACGCCGCTGTGGGCGCTGTCCGCGCTCCTGCTGCTCGCCGCCGGGCTCCAGGTGTGGGGCGAGATGCGGCAGTCGGCGGGGGCCTGGCAGATCAGCTTCGAGCTGGCCCCGGCGGAGCGGCAGGGGCAGTACCAGGGCCTCTTCGGAGCGGGGGTGCCCGTGGCGAGGATGCTCGGCCCTCTGGTGCTGACCGCGCTGATCCTCTCCTGGGGCGTCCCCGGCTGGCTGCTGCTCGGGACGCTGTTCCTCGCGGCGGGCCTGGGCATGGGCCCGGCGGTGCGCTGGGCGGAGCGGAGCCGCCCTGCCGCAGCGGCACCCGCACCGGGGCCCGCAGCGGCACCCGCACCGGGACCCGCACCGGATCCCGTCCCCGGGTCCACAGCGGGGCCCGCACCCGGGTCCGTACCGGGGCCCGTCCCCACCGGCCTCAGGCCTTCGGCGCCACCTTCGACAGGCCGTTGATGATGCGGTCCATCGCGTCGCCGCCCTGCGGGTCGGTCAGGTTGGCCAGCATCTTGAGGGTGAACTTCATCAGCAGCGGGTGGGTCAGGCCGCGCTGGGTGGCGATCTTCATGATCTTCGGGTTGCCGATCAGCTTCACGAAGGCGCGGCCCATCGTGTAGTAGCCGCCGTAGGTCTCCTTGAGCACCTTCGGGTAGTTGTTCAGGGCCAGTTCGCGCTGGGCGGGGGTGGCGCGGGCGTGGGCCTGGACGATGACGTCGGCCGCGATCTGGCCCGACTCCATGGCGTACGCGATGCCTTCGCCGTTGAACGGGTTGACCATGCCGCCCGCGTCGCCGACGAGGAGGAGGCCCTTGGTGTAGTGCGGCTGGCGGTTGAAGGCCATGGGGAGGGCCGCGCCGCGGATCGGCATCGTCATGTTGTCCGGGGTGTAGCCCCAGTCCTCCGGCATCGAGGCGCACCAGGCCTTGAGGACCTCGCGCCAGTCCAGCTCCTTGAAGGCGGAGGAGGAGTTGAGGATGCCTAGGCCCACGTTGGAGGTGCCGTCGCCCATGCCGAAGATCCAGCCGTAGCCGGGCAGCAGCCGGTCCTCGGAGCCGCGCTTGTCCCACAGCTCCAGCCAGGACTCCAGGTAGTCGTCGTCGTGGCGGGGCGAGGTGAAGTAGGTCCGCACGGCGACGCCCATGGGGCGGTCCTCGCGGCGGTGCAGGCCCATCGCCAGGGAGAGCCGGGTGGAGTTGCCGTCGGCGGCGACGACGAGCGGGGCGTGGAAGGTGACCGGGGTCTTCTCCTCGCCGATCCTCGCCTCGACGCCGGTGATGCGGCCGGTGCGCTCGTCCCTGATGGGCGCGCCCACGTTGCAGCGCTCGTACAGCCGGGCGCCGGCCTTCTGCGCCTGCCGGGCCAGCTGCTCGTCGAAGTCGTCGCGCTTGCGGACCAGGCCGTAGTCCGGGTAGGAGGCGAGGTCGGGCCAGTCCAGCTGGAGCCGTACGCCGCCGCCGATGATGCGCAGGCCCTTGTTGCGCAGCCAGCCCGCCTCCTCGGAGATGTCGATCCCCATGGAGACGAGCTGTTTCGTGGCGCGGGGCGTGAGCCCGTCGCCGCAGACCTTCTCGCGGGGGAAGGCGGTCTTCTCCAGGAGCAGGACGTCGAGTCCGGCCTTGGCGAGGTAGTAGGCGGTCGTGGAGCCGGCTGGGCCCGCTCCGACGACGATCACGTCCGCGCTGTGCTCGGAGAGGGGCTCGGTCACGGTCGGATCTCCCGAAGACTCGAATTCGCGTGCCGCGCGGCACATGTCCCGTGCAGTCTATGGGGGCCTGCGAACCAACCCTCCGAAGGGCTCCCTCATGTCGACAGCACCTGTCACACCGCCTGCTCCGGCCCCCGTCGTCCATCTCCGTGTTCCGACCGATGAGGACGCCCTGGCCTGGCATCGGGTCTTCGACGACGCGCAGGTGATGGAGTTCTTCGGCGGGCGGAGCGCGGAGCCGTCCGCGTACGAGGAGCTCACCGCCCGCCAGCGGCGGCACGACGCGGAGCTGGGCTACTGCCTGTGGACCGTCACGGACGAGGAGGACACCGTCCTCGGCTTCACCGGGGCACAGCCGTGGCCGCACACGCATTACGGGCCGGTCGGCGCGACCGAGATCGGCTGGCGGCTGGGGCGCCCGGCGTGGGGGCGGGGGTACGCCACCGCCGCCGCCCGCACGACGCTGGAGCGGGTACGGGCGGCGGGCGTGGGCGAGGTCGTCGCGATGGTCCACTCGCGCAACGCCCGGTCGATGGCGGTCGCGATACGGCTCGGGATGCGGCGGGCCGAGTCGTACGCCACCCCGCGCGGGCAGGAGGCCGTCTGCTTCCGGCTGGAGTTGTGAGGCCCCCGGGCTGACCTCAGGCGCGGGTGGCCCGGTGCAGGGCCACCACGCCGCCGGTCAGGTTGCGCCAGGCGACCTTCGACCAGCCCGCCTTCTGGAGCAGTGCGGCGAGGGCGGGCTGGTCGGGCCAGTCGCGGATGGACTCGGCGAGGTAGACGTACGCGTCCGGGTTGGAGGACACCGCGCGGGCGGCCGGCGGGATCGCCCGCATCAGGTACTCCGTGTAGACCGTGCGGAACGGGGTCCAGACCGGCTGGGAGAACTCGCAGATCACGACCCGGCCGCCGGGCTTCGTCACCCGGTACAGCTCGCGCAGCGCGACCTCGGTGTCCTGGATGTTGCGCAGCCCGAAGGAGATCGTGACGGTGTCGAACGTCTCGTCCTTGAACGGCAGCTTCATCCCGTCGCCCGCGGTGAACGGCATCCAGGGGTGGCGCTCCTTGCCGACCTTGAGCATGCCGAGCGAGAAGTCGCACGGTACGACGTAGGCGCCCGCCTTCACGAAGGGCTGCGAGGAGGTCGCCGTACCGGCCGCCAGGTCGAGGATCTTCTGCGCGGGGCGGGCGTCGACCGCCCGGGCGACCGCCTTGCGCCACAGCCGGGCCTGGCCGAGCGAGATCACGTCGTTGGTCAGGTCGTAGTTGGCCGCCACACCGTCGAACATCGAGGCGACTTCGTGCGGCTGCTTTTCCAGGGAGGCTCGGGTCACCCTGCCATTCAAGCAGCCCGGCGTCACCGGTCAGTGGGGGCGGTCTCCCGGGTGCCACACTTCCCTCGAACTGATCTTCACCTCTCTTCAACCTTTTCGGCACACCGGTGCTCTGTAAGGGGTGGGAGTCCGCCCAGGGGCGGAGTCCGGGGGAGCACGGAAGCGCGAGGAGAGGGGAGGGCGGATGCCGGCAGCGGCCGAGCCCGCCATGGCCGCCGGCGAGGGCGCCGCGTTCGAGGCGTACGCCCGGACCGGGCAGCGCCGGCTGTACCGGACGGCCTACCTGCTGTGCGGAGACGTCGAGGGCGCGCAGGACCTGACGCAGACGACGCTCGCCAAGCTGTTCCAGCACTGGCGGAAGGCGAGCAGGGCGGACAACCTCGACGCCTACGCCAAGACGGTGCTCGTCCGCACCTTCGTGGCCGAACGCCGCCGCTCCGTAGCCGATCTGCTCGCCCACAAACGCAACGCGCCCCGCCCGCAGCCCAACCCCGCGCCGGGCGCCGACCTCCGGGTCACGCTGCTCGCCCTGCTCGCCGAACTCCCGCCCCGGGCACGGGCGATGGTCGTCCTGCGCTACTGGGACGACCTGAGCGTGGAGACCGTGGCCTCGCTGCTGCGGTGCAGCGAGTCCACGGTGAAGAGCCAGTGCTCGCGTTCGCTCGTCCGACTGCGCGCCCGGATGGGCGACGCCCAGCTCTACTCCTCCGGAAGCTGAGGGCCGGTCATGATCCCCGAACCGCACGAGCACCTGCCGCCCCGCACCCGCGACGAAGAGCTGTTCCGGGACGCCCTGCACCGGACCGTCGGCCCGCTGTCCCTCCAGCCCGATCTCGTCCCCGACGCCGTCCGGGAGGGCCACCGGCGGCGGGCCAGGAGCCGGGCGTTCGCGGTCGCGGGCACCTTCGTCGCGGTCACCGCCGTGACCCTGGGCCTCGCCGTGCTCGGCCCCTGGCTGCTGGCGGGGCCCGAAGCGGAGCCCGCCGCGCCCGCCGGCCCGTCCGTCTCCCTGCCCGCACCCACCCAGTTCCCCCAACGTACGGAGCCACGCCCCGAGATGCCGAGCCCCACGTCCACCCCCGTGCCGACGGAGTCCGCGGCCGTTCCCGCGACACCCCCCTACTCGACGCCCTCCCCGTCGGTCCCGCCCGGCCTCGGCCCCGAGGAGGCCCGGCGGCTGGCGGACTTCCGGCAGTGGGCGGCCGGGGCGCTGGACGCCCTGCTGCCCGCGTCGATCGGGACGGTCCTGCCGGCCGGCGACGGCACGGAGAGCTACCAGGGGCGGCGCGGCTCCCTCGTGCACGCCGTCCGGCTGTCGGTGCGTCCGGAGCCGGGTGGCCCGGCGCCCGCCTGTCGCGACATCCCGGAGAAGGAGCTGACCTGCGAGGGCCTCGCCCTGGACGACGGCACGCCCGCCCGGGTGTACCGGCAGCCCGCCGACGGCCGGACGGGTACGGAGGTCTCCCTCCAGTACCGTTCCGGCCGCAGCACGGTGGCCCTCTCCGTCGCGCCCGCGCCCTCCGGGGCGGGCGGCGCTCCCGTCACCGCCGGGGACCTGGTCCGGGTCGTCCAGAGCCCACGGTTCCGGGAGCTGATCGCGTACGCCGACGAGAACCCGGTACCGCGGAGCGGGGCCGCCTCGTGACGCGCCGCCGCCCCACGGGCACCCTGCCGCGCGCGTACGGGGAACCGGACCGCGACGAGGACACGTTCCGGCTGCGCGTGCCGCCGCCGCGGGCCCCGGGCCGCGCACCGGACCGCTCGCGGTCGGCGGCCCGCTCCCGGGTGCGCCGCAGACGCCGCGACCGGCGCCGGGCGGCCTCGCTCGCCGTGCTGGCCCTCGTGGTCGTGGCGGGCGCGGCCCTGCTGGTCGGCCGCCCCTGGCAGGACGGGGGCGGCCCGGCGGACACGGCGGCGCCGGGCTCGTCCCGTACGGCCCCGGCGGGCGGGCAGGACAACGCGTCGGAACCGCTGGAGGACCCGCCTCCGTCCACTCCCCCGCCGTCCCCGACGCCATCGGCCTCGGCCTCCGACGAGAAGGACGATGACGTCCGGGCCGAGGACATCCCCGCCTCGGGCCCCGGCACGTTCACCGTGGCCCGTGCGGGGGTCGACCCGAAGGGCAGCGGCAGCGCCTACCGGGTCGAGGTGGAGAACGGCAGCGGCGTCGACCCCGACCGGGCCGCCGAGGAGATAGCCGCCGTCCTCGCCCACCCGCGCGGGTGGAGCCACGGCGGCGAACAGTCGTTCCGTCAGGTCGCTGACGGCCCGGCCGGGCTGGTGATCAAGATCGCCACCCCGGCGACCACGGACCGGATCTGCGGCAAGTACGGCCTGAGGACGCGCGGCGAGGTCAACTGCCGGGTCGGTGAGACGGTGGTGGCCAACCTGAAGCGCTGGCAGCTCGGTTCACCGCAGTTCGACGGGCCCGTAGCGGAGTACCGGGCGCTGATCGTCAACCACGAGGTCGGCCACTGGCTGGGACGCGGCCACGAGACCTGCCCGGGGAAGGGCCGCCCCGCTCCCGCGATGATGCAGCAGATCGACGGGTTGAAGGGCTGCGTCGCCAACGCCTGGCCGTACGACACGAAGGGGCGCTACCTGAGCGGCCCGAAGGAGCCGTGACCTTGCCGTGACCTTGCCGTGGAGAGCGTACGAAGCCGGAGCCGGCAGGGGGGCCATCCGCCTGTGGTCCGCCATGCCCCCTTGACCTGCGAGAACGGTTCACGGCCTCGGGGGCGCCAAACCGGAGCGAAAGAGTCACATGATCGGCCGGACGCGTCCCAGCCGGTCTGGTGTCATGATCACTCAGCGGCCTCGCGTCCTGGCACGCCGACCGGCGGCCGGGTCCGTACCGCGACAGCGGGCTGAACGAAGGGAACCGGCATGCGCAGACTCGTCCACTACATCGCCACCACTCTCGATGGCTTCATCGCGGGCCCGGACGGCGCGGACCCCACCGGGCCGAACGGCTTCTGGCCCATACCGGAGGACTACATCGAGCACCTCGTGGCCGAGTACCCGGAGACGCTGCCCGTCCATGTCCGGCAGGCACTGTCCGTCACAGCGGCGGGCACGCACTTCGACACGGTGATCGAGGGGCGGCGCAGCTACGAGATCGGTCTCGCGGCCGGAATCACCGACGCCTACCCCCACCTGCGTCACCTGGTGTTCTCCCGGACCCTGGCCGAGAGCCCGGAGCCGGCCGTCGAGCTGGTCTCCGAGGACCCGGTGGCGACCGTACGGGAGCTCAAGCGGCAGGACGGCAAGGACATCTGGCTGATCGGCGGCGCCGAGCTGGCGGGCTCCCTGTACGCCGAGATCGACGCGCTGATCCTCAAGGTCGGCCCGCTGACCATCGGCGACGGGATCCCGCTGTTCTCCCGCAAGGCCGCTTTCGATCCGCGCACCTGGTCGCTCGCCGACCACACCGTCCTCAAGAGCGGCGCGGTGTTCCTCACCTACACGCGCGTCAACAGCTGATCGCGGTCGTGCAGGTGGTCTCGGGGCTACGCGCGGCACGCTCCCCCGGTCGGCCGACCTCTGGCAGGCCCTCAGCGGGCCCGGTGCACGAGCCGCCCCGCGAGGACCGTCGCCACGCAGGCGCGCGCCCCGCCCGCGCGCAGAGCCGCCTCGTCGGGTACGTCGAAGGCCGCGAGGTCCGCCCGGCCGCCCACGGTCAGCGGGGCGCCCGCCGTGCGGGCCAGGTCGCCGCCCGCCGCGAAGGGGTCCAGGTCCGGCGGCCCCGGGGGTGCGGGCGAGGGCGGGACCCGGACGAGTCCGGAGCGGGTCACGGCCGTGCGCAGCGCGGGGTCGTCCGCGTCGAGGAGGCCCGCCAGGTGCGTCGTGCCGTGGCGCAGCATCCGCTGGAGCCCGCGACGGATCGACCCGGCCCGCCTGGCCGTGTCCATCGTCGCCGCCAGCCGCTCGAACTCCTCGCCGAACAGGGGGAGTTCGCCCAGCTCTTCGGCCTCGCGGGGGTCCGGGTGGTAGCAACGGGTGAGCAGCTCCCGGGCTCGGTCCTGGCGCAGTCCGGGCGTGAGGAGGCCGGGCCAGCGGCGGACCCGGGCCGCCGGGTGCGCGGCGACGACCTCCTCGTAGGGGCCGAGGGCCGCGATCCGCTCGCCGTCCACCGCGACGGCGCCGTGCACGACGGCCGCCGCGCCCACCGGGAGGACCAGGGGCGCGGCGTGGATCGTCAGCACGGGAAGCCGAGGCCTAGTTGGCGTTGAGGAGCTTCAGCTCCGGGTGGGCCGTGCCGCCCTCGATCGCCGTCGAGGAGATGTGCGAGACCACGCGCTCGTCGACCGGGTCCAGCGCCGGGTCGTCGTGCACGACGAGGTGCTCGTACGTCGTGGCGCGCTGCGCGGGGACCCGGTCCGCCTTGCGGATCAGGTCGATGATCTCCAGCCGGTTGGAGCGGTGCTTGGCGCCGGCCGAGGAGACGACGTTCTCCTCCAGCATGATCGAGCCCAGGTCGTCCGCGCCGTAGTGCAGCGACAGCTGGCCGACCTCCTTGCCGGTGGTCAGCCAGGAGCCCTGGATGTGGGCGACGTTGTCGAGGAAGAGCCGGGCGATGGCGATCATCCGCAGGTACTCGAAGAGCGTGGCCTGCGTCTGGCCCTTCAGCTTGTTGTTCTCCGGCTGGTAGGTGTACGGGATGAAGGCGCGGAAGCCGCCCGTACGGTCCTGGACGTCCCGGATCATCCGCAGGTGCTCGATGCGCTCGGCGTTGGTCTCGCCGGTGCCCATCAGCATGGTGGAAGTGGACTCGACGCCGAGGCCGTGCGCGATCTCCATGATCTCCAGCCACCGCTCGCCGGACTCCTTGAGGGGGGCGATCGCGGTGCGCGGCCGGGCGGGCAGCAGTTCGGCGCCGGCGCCGGCGAAGGAGTCGAGCCCGGCGGCGTGGATCCGGCTGATGGCCTCCTCGGCGGAGACCTTCGAGATCCGGGCCATGTGCTCGATCTCGGAGGCGCCGAGCGAGTGGATGACCAGCTGCGGGTACGCCTTCTTGATCGCGGAGAAGTGCTCCTCGTAGTACTCCACGCCGAAGTCCGGGTGGTGGCCGCCCTGGAACATGATCTGGGTGCCGCCCAGCTCCACGGTCTCCGCGCAGCGGCGCAGGATGTCGTCGAGGTCGCGGGTCCAGCCCTTGGCGGTGTCCTTGGGCGGGGCGTAGAAGGCGCAGAACTTGCAGGCCGTCACGCACACGTTGGTGTAGTTGATGTTGCGCTCGATGATGTACGTCGCGATGTGCTCCGTACCGGCGTAGCGGCGTCGGCGTGCGGCGTCGGCGGCGGCGCCCAGCGCGTGCAGGGGCGCGGACCGGTAGAGGTCGAGCGCCTCCTCCGGGGTGATCCGACCGCCTTCGGCGGCTCGGTCGAGGACGGGCTGAAGGTCGGCCTTCTCGGTCACCGGGCTGTCACCTTTCGGCGGTTTTATCGACGTTCCTCGGACCGATCCAGCGTACGCCAGCCCTCGGCGCGGTCAGCCGCCGGACCTGGTGAGCTTCCCGTACGGGAGGCCCGCGGCGCGTTCCTTCGAGCGGTAGTCCATGGTGCCGTCGCCGGCGAGGCGGAAGACCACGTCCGCCTCGGTGCCGGTGCACAGGCCGGGTGTGCTGGGGCGGTCCGGGTCGGTGCGCTCGCGGATGTTCAGCTCCTTCGCGGTGCCGGAGGCGAGGGTGCCGACGCTGTTGCAGGTGACGGTGAGGCCGAACTGGGAGATCGTCGTGCTCATCCGGACGACCTGTTCGCCGCGTTTCCCCTCGGTGAAGACGGCGGTGAGGGTGCCGTGCGGCTGGCCGGTCGTCTTCTCGGTGACCGGCCCCTTCCAGGTGCCCAGGTACGCCTTCGGCAGCGCGCCGAGCGGGGACCCGCTCGCGTCGGCGGACTCGGCGGGCGTCGGCTTCCCGGAGCCCGGCGGGGAGGCGGAGCCCGACGGGGTCGCTGCGGCGTCGGTGCCCCGGTCCCGGTCGGCGTCGCCGCCCGGGAGGAAGCCGTCGAGCAGGCCCGTGCCGAGGGTGACGACCGCGAGCGCGCCCGCCACCGCCAGGGCGACCGTGCAGCTGACGCGGCGGCTCCGGCGCTCCCCGGGGGGCTGCCGGTTCTCGGCGCTGACGGTGAGGGAGAGGCGGGGGTCGCCGGCGCGCCGGCCCGGCAGCCCGTGCGCGCCGTCGCCGCCCTGGCGGTAGGTCCCGGCGTGCCTGGGGGGCGGGGGCGCGGTGGAGGCGGGTTTCGCGCGCGGAGGCGTCGGGGGCGGAGGCGGGGGCGGCGTGCCGTACGTGTCGTCCTGCGGATGCGGCGTGCCGTAGGCGTCGTCCTGCGGATGCGGGATCCGGTACGGCGCGTCCTGCGTCGCTTCCTGCGGCGCTTCCTGCGGCGCTTCCTGCGGCGTGCCCTGTGGCGCTTGCTGCGGCGCTTCCCGTGGGCGCGGTGTGCCGTACGGCGCTTCCTGCGGGCCCGGGGCGGGCGGGCCGAACTGCCCGCCCCTGCCCGGTGCGGCCGTTCCCGGGAGCGCCCCCAGTGACGCGCTGCTGAACGGCACCGGTCCCGACTGGACCGGCGCGTCCTGCGGTTCCAGGTCGAGCAGCGCCACCGCGGACCGGCTCAGCTCGCGCACCAGCCCGCCCGGCAGCCAGCCGCCCGCCACCATCGCCGCCGCCCCGCCGGGAGCGAGCACCCGGGCGAGTTCGGCCGGGGCGGGGCGGGCCGCCGGGTCCTTGGCGAGGCAGCCCGCGACCACTTCGAGCAGTTCGCCCTCCAGGTCGCCCAGTTCGGGTTCCTCGTGGACCACCTTGTAGAGGAGTACGGCGGAGGAGTCGCCCGGGAAGGGGGCCGCGCCCGTCGCCGCGTACGCGAGGACCGCGCCCAGCGAGAAGACGTCGGCCGCGCCGGAGACGTCCCGGCCCCGGATCTGCTCGGGCGCCATGTAGCCGGGCGAGCCGACGGAGACCCCGGTGGAGGTGAGCGAGACGGTCGCGCCGAGGGCCCGAGCGATGCCGAAGTCGATGAGGCGGGGCCCGTCGAGGGCGAGCAGCACGTTGGACGGCTTCACGTCACGGTGGACGATGCCCTGCCCGTGGACGACGGCGAGGGCCTCGGCGAGCCCCGCGCCCAGGGTGCGTACCGCGTGCTCGGGGAGCGGGCCGTGCTCGGTGATCGCCTGCGAGAGCGGCGGCCCGGCGACGTATCCGGTGGCGACCCACGGCACCGGTGCGTCCGGGTCGGCGTCCAGGACCGGGGCCGTCCACTGGGCGCCGATGCGCCGGGCGGACTCCACCTCGCGCCGGAACCGGGCGCGGAACTGCTCGTCGAGGGCGAAGTGGGGGTGCACGACCTTGACCGCGACCGTGCGCCCGCCCGCGCTGCGGCCGAGATAGACCCGGCCCATACCGCCCGCGCCGAGCCTGCCGAGCAGCCGGTAGGCACCGATGGTGTTCGGTTCGCCCGCTTCCAGCGGCTGCATATGGACTCCCCCTGTGAACCCTGCGGACGGTGAACCCGTGGACGGTAAACCCGGTGGACGGTCCGGACCCGGACCGAAGCCTAGGGGGCGCCAGGGGCGCGGGCACCGGGAAACGGCCGGACCATTCCCCCTTCTCCGGTCAGGAGGGGATCTTTTCGCCCCGGGGAAAGGCGCGATTGTGTTGTTGTACGGCCTCCCCCATTCCCTTTGCGGGTACGGACCCTTTGCGGCGCGGCGGGCCCTTTGCGGTACGGGCCCTTTGCGGGTACGGGTCCTTTGCGGTGCGGGCCCTTTGCGGTGCGGGCCCTTTGCGGGTACGGGCCCTTTGCCGGTACGGAAAGGGATTTCCTCCATTCCGCGGTCGGCCGCCCGGCCGCCCGGCCGCCCACCCACCGGGTCGCTCGGTCGCTCAGCCGCCGAGCAGCTCCACCTGGACGTCGACCGGGTAACCGGTGTCCCGGCCCGTGCGGCGGGCGAACTCACGGACGCCGGCCAGCTGGTCCGGGCCGAAGCGGAAGTCGAGCGTCGTGAAGTACCGCTCCAGCACCTCCGCGTCGAAGGCCTCCCAGCGGGCCGCCTGCTCCGCGACCTTGGCGACCTCCTCCAGGGAGAGGTCCCGGGAGGCCAGGAACGCCTGGTGGACCTGGGCCGCCTCTCGGGGGTGGGCAGCGAGGAAGTCCTTGCGGGCCGCCCAGACGGCGAAGACGAACGGCAGCCCCGTCCACTCCTTCCACATCTGGCCCAGGTCGTGGACCTGGAGCCCGAGCCGGGGGGCGTCGTGCAGATTGGCGCGCAGCGCGGCGTCGCCGATCAGCACGGCGGCGTCCGCCTCCTGCATCATCAGGCCCAGGTCGGGCGGGCAGGTGTAGTAGTCGGGGCGCACGCCGTAGCGCTCGGCCAGCAGCAGCTGCGCCAGCCGCACCGAGGTGCGGGAGGTCGAGCCGAGCGCCACCCGGGCCCGGTCGAGCTGCTCCAGCGGGCGCTGGGAGACGATCACGCAGGACATGACGGGCCCGTCGCAGCCGACCGCGATGTCGGGGAAGGCCACCAGATCGTCGGCGTTGCGCAGGTACTCCACGAGGGTGACCGGGCCGATGTCCAGGTCTCCCCTGATCAGCTGCTCGCTGAGCCGCTCCGGGGTGTCCTTGGAGAGCTCCAGGTCGAGCAGGGTTCCCGTCCGCGCCAGACCCCAGTACAGCGGGAGGCAGTTCAGGAACTGGATGTGGCCGACGCGGGGCCGGCTGCGACGGTCGTCGTCGCCTTCACGGGGGGAGACGGTTGAATTGTCCACATCGCGAGGCTAGACCCGCAGCCGCCCACGAGCACCACCGGGGCTCGCGCGCCCCCTCCCACGCCCTGTCCGCACCCCTGTCCACGCCCCTGCCCGCGCCCCCTTTCCGGGGCCTCCCGCCGGAGCCCGAGGAGGGCCGTCAAACATTCGGGTGAAGTGATCTTTCCCTCTACCGCTCGCCGGAGACTGCGTGCTAGGCTCGCCCGCAAGTTGCAGTTTGGTTTCCCTTGCAGTACAGAGCCTGCGGAGCATGTAACCCGCAGGCTTTTGTAGTTTTCAGACTTGTTTGCAGGTTCTGGAGCAGGGCAACCCTTTGGCCCAAGGAGGGCTTATGGCTACCGGAACCGTCAAGTGGTTCAACGCTGAAAAGGGCTTCGGCTTCATCGCCCAGGACGGCGGCGGCCCGGATGTCTTCGTTCACTACTCCGCGATCAACGCGTCCGGGTTCCGCTCCCTCGAGGAGAACCAGGTCGTGAACTTCGACGTCACTCAGGGACCCAAGGGTCCGCAGGCTGAGAACGTCACCCCGGCCTAGTTGCCCGGGTCGGTCGATCGCGGCCGTACATAGCAGTACCCAAGGAGCCCCGCTCCCCCGCTTCGGCGGAGGAACGGGGCTCCTGCCTGTGTACGACCGGATCGCCTGTACGACCGGATCGCCGGTGGACGCCCGGATCGCCGGTGGACGACCGCACCTGTCAGGCCACGGCGGACCGGGCGGCGACCGCGTCGGCGGGGTCCCAGCCGGCGCGCGGCACCGAGGCCAGCAGCAGCCGGGTGTAGGGGTCGCCGGGGTCGGCGAGCACGTCGGCGGTCGGGCCCTGTTCGACGGCCGTTCCCCGCCGCATCACGACGACCTCGTCGGTGATGTGCTGCACCACCGCCAGGTCGTGGCTGACGAAGACCAGCGCCACCCCGGTGTCCCGGCGGATCCCGTCGAGCAGGTGCAGGATCTGGGCCTGGATCGACACGTCGAGCGCCGCCACCGCCTCGTCCAGGACCAGCACCTTCGGGTCGACGGCGAGCGCGCGGGCGATGGCCAGGCGCTGCCGCTGCCCGCCGGAGAGCCCGTGCGGCAGGGCCTGGGCCTCGCGCGCGCCGAGGCCCACCCGGTCCAGCAGCCCGTCGGCCAGCTCCGCCGGCCGGCCGTGCAGCCGCAGCGCCGTGGTGAGGCAACGGCGGGCGGTGAGCCGGGGGTCGAGCGAGAGGTAGGGGTCCTGGAAGACCATCTGGATCTCCCGCGCGCGGGCCAGCCGGGCCGCCCTGCCGCGCGGGGCGGTGAGTCCCCGGGCCCGGCCCTCGACCCGGACCGTTCCGGCGTCCGGGCGGACCAGGCCCACCAGCATCCGGGCCACGGTCGTCTTGCCGGAGCCGGACTCCCCGACGATCCCGAGCGAACCGCCCGCCGGGACGGTGAAGCCGATGCCGTCGGCGGCGGTCAGGCGGCCCTTGCCGGGCAGCGGGTAAGTCTTGCGCAGCCCCTCGACCGCGAGCAGCGGGGAAGGGTCCTGCCCTGGGGAGAGCGTCATCGGTCGGTTCCCTTCCGCACGGTCTGCTGCTTCGGTGCCCGGGGTACGGGGACGAGTTCGGGCAGTCGGCGGCAGGAGGCGGAGCCCGTACCGCCGTCCGCGAGGGCCACCGGCTCGGGCCGCCAGGTCGCACACTCCGGTTCGGCGTCCGGACAGCGCGCCGCGAAGGGGCAGCCCGCGAAGGCGTCGGCCAGCGACGGCGGCTTCCCGGGGATCGGGCGGATCTCCCGGTGCTCCTCCCCCAGCGTCGGCGAGCAGGCCAGCAGCCCCTGGGTGTAGGGGTGGCGGGGCCGCTCGAACAGGTCGCCCGCGGTCCGCTCCTCGACGACCCGGCCCGCGTACATCACGTACACGCGGTCGCAGTAGGCGGCGGCCAGGTGCAGGTCGTGGGTGATGAACAGCAGGCCGAGGCCGCGTTCGGCGCGCAGGGTGCGCAGGAGGGCGAGGATCTCCGCCTGGGTGGTGACGTCGAGGGCGCTGGTCGCCTCGTCGGCCAGCAGCAGCCGGGGCTCGGCGGCGAGCGCTCCGGCGATGACGACGCGCTGGAGCATCCCGCCGGAGAGTTCGTGCGGGCGCTGGCGGGCCCGGCGCTCCGGTTCGTCGAGCCCGACGGCGTCCAGCAGCTCGACCGCGCGCGCCCGGGCGGCCGCTCCGGTCACCCCGGTCCCGGCGGCGGCGAGCCGCTCCACGAGGAAGTCGCCGATGCGGCGGACGGGGTTGAGGGCGGCGCGCGGGTCCTGGTGGACCAGGGCGACGGTCCGGGCCCGGTGGGCGCGCAGCTCCTCGCCGCGCAGGGCGAGGACGTCGCGGCCCGCCACCCGTACGGAACCGTCGAGGGCCGTCCCTTCGGGGAGCGTACGGAGGGCGGCCTTGGCGGTCGTGGACTTGCCGGAGCCGGACTCGCCGACCAGGCCGACGACTTCGCCGCTCGCGACCCGCAGGGACACCTGGTCCAGGACGGGCCGGGCGGTGCCGGGGAGGCGGAGGGTGAGGTGGTCGATGTCGAGGAGCACGGTGTCACTTCCTGCTGCGGCGTGAGCCGCTGTGTCGTGTCCCGGTGCGGCATGAGCCGCTGTGTCGTGTCCCGGTGCGGCATGAGCCGCTGTGTCATGTCCCGGTGCGGCATGAGCCGCTGTGTCATGTCCCGGTGCGGCATGAGCCGCTGTGTCATGTCCCGGTGCGGCATGAGCCGCTGTGTCGTACGGCATGGGCCCTACCTCCCGTTGGCGAGTCGGTCGGCGGCCCGGACCCCGACGACGTTGAAGGAGACCACCACCAGGGCGATGGCGATGCCGGGCACCAGGGCGGGCAGCAAGGCCCCCTGGACGACGGCGGCCTGCCCCTCCTGCACCATCAGCCCCCAGTCGGAGCTGGGCGGCTGGGCGCCGAAGCCGAGGTAGGAGAGCGTGGCCAGGGACATCAGGGCCTCGCCGAAGAGGACCACCAGATAGCCGATGACGGAGCGGCCGAGGTTGGGGACGAGGTGGAAGGCGCAGATCCGCAGGCCGCCCATGCCCTGGACGCGGTAGGCGTCGATGTAGGGCTTGCGCCGCTCCCCGATGGCCACGGAGCGGGTGTACTTGGCGACGGTCGGCGTGTAGGCGAGGCCGAGCGCCAGCACGGAGGTGGTCATTCCGGCTCCGAAGACCGCGATGATCAGCACGGTGAACAGCAGCCCCGGGAACGCGTACATGACGTCGGTGAGCCGGGAGATGACGGTGTCGGCCCAGCCGCCGCGCCAGGCCGCCAGGGTGCCGAGCGCGATGCCGAGCACGGCGGCGATGGCGAGCAGGAGCGCCGGGGCGACGAGGCTGGTGCGGGCCCCGTACAGCACCCGCGACAGCAGGTCCTGGCCGGAGGAGTCGGTGCCCAGGAGGTGGTCGCCGGTGGTACCGGCCAGCGAGGCGGAGAGGTCGATGGCGTCGGGGGCGTACGGGGCGATCAGCGGGGCGAGGAGGGCGGCGAGCACCACCAGGCCGAGGACCGCGCCCGCGAGGATCGCCCCGTAGGGGCGCCGGGCGGCCGGGATCTCCACCGGGGTGCCGGCCGGGACCAGGGTCGGGGCGGTCATACGGCGGCCTCCTTCACGCGCGGGTCGAGCAGCGGGTGGACGAGGTCGACGAGGGTGGTGACCACGATGTAGCCGGTGACCATGAGCAGCAGGACCGCCTGGGCGACGGGGAAGTCGTGGGTGTTGATCGCGCCGACGAGCAGCGAGCCGATGCCGCTGATGCCGAACGCGGTCTCCACGACGACCGTGCCGGCGAGCATCCCGGCCATGACCAGGCCGCACATGGTGACGATCGGCCCCAGGGCGTTGCGCAGGATGTGGCGGCGGACGATCTCGCGCTCCGGGATGCCGGAGGAGCGGGCGGCCTCCACGTGGTCGGCGGCCCCGGCGTCGGCCATCGCCTGCCGGGTGACCCGGCTGATGATGGCGAGCGCGCCGAGCGCCAGGGCCAGGGCGGGCAGGGTCAGATGGTGCAGGGTGCCGGTGAAGCCCTCGCCTCCCCCGGTGACGGGGAACCAGCCGAGCTGGACGCCGAAGACGGCGGCGAGCGCGATGGCGGAGACGAACGAGGGGACCGAGGCGGCCAGCGTCGTACCGCCGACCACGGCCGAGTCGACCCAGGTACCGCGCCGGACGGCGGCGAGGATGCCCGCGCCGACGCCGAGGACGACGAAGAGGACGGTCGCGTACGCCACCAGGGCCAGGGTGGTCGGGAAGCGGGCGACGAGCAGGTCGGCCACCTGGTCGCTGTATTTGAAGGAGCGGCCGAGGTCGAAGTGGAGGCAGTCGCCGAGCCAGCGGCCGTACTGCACGACGAGGGGTTCGTCGAGGTGGTACTGCGCTCGGACCAGCTCCAGCTTCTCGGGGGTGAGTTTGTCGCGGCCGCCGGCCAGGAAGACGGCGGGGTCGCCGGGGGCCGCGTACACGGCGGCGAAGATGACGAAGGAGGCGGCGAGGAGGGTGGCCAGCAGTCCGGCCAGCCTCCGGGAGATCCGGGCGAGCATCGCGGGTCAGCCCTTCTTGGCGCCGAGTTCGGCGGCCCAGGGGTAGTAGAGGTACGCCATGGAGGCGGGCGGTCCGGTCAGCTTCTCGTCGAGGACGAGGACGGAGGGGACCTGGGCGACGGAGATCCAGACGGCGGCGTCGGTGAACTTCTTCTGGACCTCGGCGGCGAGCTTCGCGCGCGCGGCGTCGTCGAGGGTGGCGAGCGCCTTCTTGACCGTGGCGTCGTAGGCGGGGTCCGCGAAGCCGACCCAGTTGTTGGAGGAGCCGGTGAGCGCGTTGTCGTAGAAGCCCATCGGGTCGGCCTTGGAGATGTACCAGTCGCCGACCAGGACGTCGATGCCGCTGCGGGCCTCGGGGTCGCTGTAGAACTGCTCGAACTGGGCGGTGGGCACGGTCTTGATCTGCCCGGTGAGCCCGATCCGCTGGAGGGCGGCCCGGACGGCGTTGGCGACGACGGTGCGGCCCTGGCTGGCGTCGGTGCCGATGACGATCGGGGTGGCCGCGTCGGCGCCGGAGTCCTTCACCAGCTTCTTCGCGGCGGCGATGTCCTCGGCGTCGGGGCTGGCGGGGGCGGCCGGGTCGGCGGCGCGCTGGGCGGCCTCGAAGGCCGGCTTCTCGTAGCCCCAGGCGCCGGAGCCGACCGGGGTGGACCAGGGCTGGACCATCCCGCCGTAACCGGAGGCGGCGATGCCCTTGCGGTCGAGCGCCAGGGAGAGCGCGCGGCGCACGGCCGGGTCCTTCAGTCCGCCGCGTGCGGTGGGGATGAGGACGAGGGAGGAGGTGGAGGGGCCGTAGTACTGGGTGATGCCCTTCTTGCCGTCGAGGGCGGCGGCGGTGTTGGGCGATTCGGCGTACGCGCCGTCGGCGGCCCCGGTGGTGAGCGCGTTGACCAGGGCGCTGTCGGTGGCCCAGCGGAAGGTGACGCGCTTCGTCAGCGGTTTGTCGCCCCAGTAGTCGTCGTAGCGCTCGATGGTGATGGAGTCGCCGGACTTCCAGTTCGCCAGCCGGTAGGGGCCGGTGCAGGCGTCGGGCTGTCCGGGGGTGCCGAAGTCCCGGCCCGCCTTCTCGACCTGCTCCTTGTTCCAGACGATGCCCGCGTCGCCGGCGAGCGCCTTGAGGAAGAGGGCGTCGGGGGCCTTGAAGGAGAGGGTGATCTCGCGATCGCCGGTCTTCTTCATGGAGGCGACGTTCTCGAACTCGTCGCCCTGTTCCATGTCCGGGTCGGCGTGCCGCTGAAGGCTCCAGAGCACGTCGTCGGCGGTCATCGGGGTGCCGTCGTGGAAGGTGACTCCGGAGCGGAGCTTCAGGACGAGGGTGGTGTCGTCGGGGGTTTCGACGCTCTCGGCGAGGAAGGGTTTCGTCGTCATGTCCGGCTGGAGCTGGTAGAGCCGCTCGCAGACGTTGGTGAGGACGACCCGGCCGGCGCTGGAGCCCTGGGTGTCCAGGTCGAGGGAGTCCGGTTCGTCCTCCAGGAGCCAGCGGGCTTCGGGGAGTTCGCCCTTGGCGGCGGCCGTGGTCGGGGTGAGGGTGAGCCGCGAGGCGTCGGCGGCGGCGCCGCTGCCGGCGGGCTTGGTGGCCCCGCTGCATCCGGCGGCGAGCAGGGCGGCGACGACGGCTCCGGCGACCGGGGCGGTACGGCGCAGGGAACGGCGGGGAGCGGCAGCGGGTCCCGCGTGGCCTTCGGCGGCGGGCGGACAGAGGGTGTCGGGCGTGCGGTGGGTCATGGCTGGGTTCCTGTCGGTTCCGGGCCGCCGTGCGGGCCGTCGTAGAGGTTCCAGGGAAGGTGCTGGTACTCGCGGTCGCAGGGGGTTCCGGCGGTCACGTGGTAGTCGCCGGTGGTGAGGTCGGCGAGGGAGGAGACGAGGGTGGTCCAGTGCTCGACGGCCGGCCGGCGCGGGTCGGGGTGGGTGCACAGGGACTCGGGGTGGCCGAGGTGGTCGGACATGGCCCGGCGGATCAGCTTCCGGGACTCGTCGGGTCCGGTGGAGTGGCGCAGGGCGGCCAGGCCCTGTTCGGCGCGGGGGACGCGGACCAGGGAGTCGGAGGACATCGGGCGGTAGCCGGCGGCGGCGAGCGGGGCGGGGATGCCCGCCTGGTAGTGGTTGCCGTGCACCAGCAGGCCGTCGGTCGGATACATCCAGCCGTGCCCGGCGGGGGTGGTCTCCAGGTCGATGGCGAAGCCCTCGCGGCAGGTGAGCAGGGCGTTGCTGGCGATGTGGGCGCGGGTGCGGCAGAGCACGTCGAGGGCGTCGGCGATGTTGTCCTGGTCGAGGACGGTGCGCCGCACGACGGTCTGGGGCAGTCCGATCCGGTCGTCGAACCGGCCGCCGAGGCCGTTGGCGTTGAAGGCGATCCCGGCGGAGTTGGCGCCCTGGCGGCCGACCTGTCCGGCCTCCACCTGCATGATCAGGGTGGGTTTGGGCGGCTGGACGATCCGGATCATGACGACGGTGTCGGCGACCCCGGCGCGCCAGTCCCAGTTCTGTCCGGCGTAGACGTGGCCGTCGCCGCTGGCCGGGCCGTACGCGGCGAACGAGGTGCAGCCCTCGGCGGGTTCCTCGTCGACCGGTCCCTCCGTCGGCCCGTCGGAGGCGATCTCGGCGAAGGACTTGTCGTAGATGACCTCGCCGCGTGCGTTCAGCGCGAGGACGTCCAGCAGGCCGGTGCCCGCGCCGTCGGCGATGCCCCGCATCTCCTCCACGAGGTGGGGGGCGTAGGCGCTCACGGGCTCCAGCCAGCGGGCGGCGCGGGCGGTGACCTTGTCCCAGGTGAGTCCGGCGGAGCGGCCGAACGCCTCCTCGTAGTAGCCGAGGGCGGCGTGCAGTTGGGGGCGGACGGCCTCGCCGTACTGCCGGCCGCGCTCCAGCGGGGAGCCGGAGATCTCGATGACGGGGAGGACCCGGGCGGCGGAATCCGTAGGCGGGGGTGAGGAATCCGTGGGGACGGGGGCGGATTCCGTGGGAAGGGGTGCCATGCTTCTCCTCGCGACGGAACGCTTCGGCGACCGACGGACAAGGACCGGGACCGGGACCGGAGACCGGGACCGGAGACCGGAGACCGGGACCGGAGACCGGAGGCCGGGACCGGAGACCGGAGGCCGGGACCGGAGGTCGGGAACCAGCACGGTCCTGTAACGTCGATTTCAGAATGCGTTCCCTTTGGAACGTTCTGCCCAGGACAGTAACGCCGGTCACACGGAAGTCAATGCTTGTAATGGAAATTCCAGAGAACGAGACCGGAGTGACGCGCCTCCGTGCCGCTATTCGTGACCAATGGAACGATCTGTCCACTTCTGAGCGGGCTGTGGCCCAGTACCTGGTGAGCGCGCCGGTCGAGCAGTTGCTCTTCGCCAGCGCTCAGCAGCTCGGCGCGGCCAGCTCCACCAGCAACGCCACCGTCGTACGGGCCCTGCAACGCCTCGGTTACGCGGGCCTCCCGGCGCTCAAGCGGGAGCTGGCCAACGACTTCACCTCGGCCGTCGCCCCCGAGGTGCGGCTCAAGCGGCGCATCGCGCACGTGGGCCAGGACCTGGACTCCATCTGGACCGACGTCTTCGACGAGGCCCAGGAGCGCATCGACCAGGCCCGCCGGCTGACCGGCCCGGATTCCCTGAAACGGGCGGTCGCCGTCCTCGCGGAGGCCCGCGAGGTCTTCGCCTACGGGGTCGCCGCCTCCGAACCGGGCGCACGGCACCTGGCGTTGGCGCTCGGCCGGATCGGCCGCCGGGCCCGGGCCGTCTCGGAGACCGGGTTCGCCCTGGCGGACCAGCTGCTGGCCCTCGGGCAGGGCGACGCGGTGGTGATCTTCCAGCCGGGGCGGCGGCTGATGGAGCTGTCGGTCCTGATGGAACGGGCCCGCTCGGTCGGCGCGAAGGTGGTCCTGGTGACGGACGAGCTGGGCGAGGCGTACGCGGACCGGGTCGAGGCGGTGCTCACCGCGCCGCACACGCCGACCGGCATCACGGCGGAGTCCCTCACCGGGCTGCTGGTGGCCGACGCGCTGCTGCTGGCACTGGCCACCCTGGACGAGGACCGGGCCGTCGGCTCCTCGCACCAGCTGACCGCCCTGCGCGAACAGCTGCTGGACCCGAAGCGGCACGGCTAGGGACCGGTCGGCGGACCGAGCCGCCGGCCGGCTGAGGAACCCGCTCCGGCGGCGCTTGACCTTGACCCCGTGTGAAGGCGTGCAGTGGAGCCATCATGTTCACCATCGGAGAGTTCGCCAGGTACGGACGGGTGTCGCCCCGGATGCTGCGTCATTACGACGCCATCGGACTGCTGCGCCCGGACCGCACCGACCCCGCCACCGGCTACCGCCTCTACGGCGCGGCCCAGCTCGCCCGGCTCAACCGGATCATCGCGCTCAAGGACCTCGGCTTCACGCTCCAGCAGGTGGGGGCGGTCCTGGACGAGCGGGTGGGCCCGGAGGAGCTGCGCGGCATGCTGCGGCTGCGCCGGGCCGAGCTGGCGGAGGCGGTGGCGGCCGCGTCGGCGCGGCTGGCCCGGGTCGAGGCGAGGCTCCGGTCGATCGAGAGCGAGGGGCATATGCCTGCTGACGACGTTGTGATCAAGGCCGTTCCGGCGGTCCGGGTGGCCGAGCTGACCGGGACGGCGGCGAGTTACCAGCCGCAGGACATCGGGCCGGTGATCGGCCCGCTGTACGAGCGGCTCTTCCCGCTCCTGGAGGGCGCCGGCCTCCGGCCCGCCGGTCCCGGGATCGCGCGGTACGAGGACGCCCCCGAGGGCGGCGGCGAGATCGTCGTGCACGCCGGGGTGACGGTTTCGGCCCCGGTGGGCGCGGTCGGGGAGACGGGGGTGCGGGTGGTGGAGCTGCCGCCGTTCGAGGCGGCCACGATCGTGCACCGGGGCGCGATGGACGACGTCCTGTCGACGACCCACACCCTGGCCCGCTGGCTGGACGCCAACGGCTACCGGTCCACCGGCTACACCCGCGAGGTCAACCTGGAGTGCCCGCCGGACCGCGAGCAGTGGGTGACGGAACTCCAGGAGCCGGTGGCGAAGGCCTGATCCGGGGCGTACGGGGAGGGGCGGCGGCCCACCCCCGTACGCAACGCGCACCCACGCCCAGGCGTTACGCCCCCGCCCAGAGCCCGTCCTCCGTGAGCCCCAGCAGCTCGATCGCGTTGCCGCGCACGATCCGGTCGACGACGTCCGGGGCCAGGTGACCCATCTGCTCCTCGCCGACCTCGCGGGAGCGGGGCCAGGTGGAGTCGGAGTGCGGGTAGTCCGTCTCGTACAGCACGTTGCCGACGCCGATGGCGTCGAGGTTCTTCAGCCCGAACGCGTCGTCGAAGAAGCAGCCGTAGACATGTTCGGCGAACAGCTCGGACGGCGGCCGGTGGACCTTCTCGGCGACGCCGCCCCAGGCCCGGTTCTCCTCCCAGACCACGTCGGCGCGCTCCAGGATGTACGGAATCCAGCCGATCTGCCCCTCCGCGTACATGATCCTCAGGTTGGGGAAGCGCTCGAACTTGCCGCTCATCAGCCAGTCGACCATCGAGAAGCAGCAGTTGGCGAAGGTGATGGTGGAGCCGACGGCGGGCGGGGCGTCGGCGGAGGTGGACGGCATCCTCGACGAGGAACCGATGTGCATGGCGATGACGGTGCCCGTCTCGTCGCAGGCCGCCAGGAACGGATCCCAGTCGTCCGCGTGTATGGACGGGAGTCCGAGATGGGGAGGTATCTCGGAGAACGCGACCGCGCGCACGCCCCGCGCCGCGTTGCGCCGGACCTCGGCGGCGGCGAGCTCCGCGTCCCACAGCGGGACGAGGGTGAGCGGGATGAGGCGGCCGTGCGCCTCGGGGCCGCACCACTCCTCCACCATCCAGTCGTTGTACGCGCGCACGCCGAGCAGCCCCAGTTCGCGGTCCTTCGCTTCGGTGAACGTCTGCCCGCAGAAGCGGGGGAAGGTCGGGAAGCAGAGGGCGGACTGCACGTGGTTGACGTCCATGTCGGCGAGCCGGTCCGGCACCGAGAAGGAGCCCGGCCGCATCTGCTCGTAGGTGATGATCTCCAGCTTGATCTCGTCCCTGTCGTAACCGACGGCGGTGTCCAGGCGGGTGAGCGGACGGTGCAGGTCCTCGTACACCCACCAGTCGCCGACCGGCCCGTCGTCGCCCTTCGCCCCCATCACGGGCGCGAACTTGCCGCCCATGAAGGTCATTTCCTTCAGCGGTGCGCGGACGACGCGCGGCCCGGAGTCCGCGTACCTGGACGGGAGCCGGTCCCGCCAGACATGAGCGGGCTCCACCGTGTGGTCGTCCACCGAGATGATCTTCGGGAAGGTCTCCATGCGTTCCACGGTAGCGTCGATCTGACGAACCGTCAGCTCTCGTGCGCGCATTGACATGGCACATGGCGGGTGCACGGCACGTGGCATGGTTCCCGAATCGTTGTCGAGGGCTTGTGCAGAGCGTCACCCACTGCTGACGAGTCCGCCCGAGACAAGGCAGACTGTTGAGCGCGATACCAGCGGTACCGCGCCATCCGGATGCATACCGCACTTCGACGCACGGGCGGACATACGGACGCGGGCAGCACCGGCAGGATCCGCAGCCGAGCGGGACCGGCAGGCGAGCAGGACAGGGGGCATCAATGGACCGTGACAGCGGGCCACGCGTGCGCGTACCGGAGCAGCGAGCTCCGGAGAGACCGGTTACGGCGGACGCCCTCAGGTTCACCGTCCTCGGCCCCGTACGGGCCTGGCGGGGCTCGGAGCTGCTCTCCTCCGGCTCGCCCCAGCAGCGCGCCCTGCTGGCCGCGCTGCTGCTGCGCGAGGGCCGGACGGCCACGGCCGGCGAGTTGATCGACGCCTTCTGGGGCGAGGACCCGCCCTCGCAGGCGCTGGCCACGATCCGGACGTACGCCTCGCGGCTGCGCAAGATCCTGGGCCAGGACACCCTGGTGAGCGAGTCCGGCGGCTATGCGATCCGGATCGACCGGGCGGCGCTCGACCTGACGCTGGCGCAGGACCTGGCGGCCGAGGCGGAGAAGGCCCGCGCGGTCGGCGACCGCCTCCAGGCCCGCACCCTGATCAACAAGGTGCTGGGCCTGTGGGACGGCGAGGCGCTGGCCTCGGTGCCGGGCCCGTACGCGGACAACCAGCGGACCCGGCTGGAGGAGTGGCGGCTCCAGCTCACCGAGACGCGGCTCGACCTGGACCTGGAGGTCGGCTGCCACGCGGAGGCCGTATCCGAGCTGACCGCGCTCACCGCCGCGCACCCGCTGCGCGAGAGGCTGCGCGAGCTGCTGATGGTGGCGCTGTACCGCAGCGGCCGGCAGGCCGAGGCCCTCGCGGTGTACGCCGACACCCGCCGGCTCCTCGCGGAGGAGCTGGGCGTCGACCCGCGCCCCGAACTGGCCCAGCTCCAGCAGCGCATCCTGCGCGCCGACGAGGAGCTGGCGCGCCCGGCGGACGAGCCGGCCCCCGCGCCCGCGCCGCTGCGGCCCGCGCAGCTTCCCGCCACGGTGCCGGACTTCACCGGCCGGTCCGCGTTCGTGGCCGAGCTGGGCAGCCGTCTCGCGACCGCCGAGAGCTCGGTGATGGCCGTCTCCGCGGTCGCCGGGATCGGTGGCGTCGGCAAGACGACGCTGGCCGTGCACGTCGCCCACCAGGCCCGCCGGCACTTCCCCGACGGGCAGCTCTACGTCGACCTCCAGGGCGCGGGGGCGCGGGCGGCCGAGCCGGAGACCGTCCTCGGCTCGTTCCTGCGGGCGCTCGGCACGGCGGACTCGGCGATCCCGGACACCCTGGACGAGCGGGCCGCGCTGTACCGCTCGACGCTGGACGGCCGCCGCATCCTGATCCTCCTCGACAACGCCCACGACGCCGCCCAGATCCGCCCGCTGCTGCCCGGTACGCCGGGGTGCGCGGCGCTGGTGACGAGCCGGGTGCGGATGGTGGACCTGGCCGGGGCGCATCTGGTGGACCTGGACGTGATGTCGCCCGAGGAGGCGCTCCAGCTCTTCACCCGGATCGTCGGCGCGGAGCGGGTCGGCGCGGAGCGCGAGGCCGCGCTGGACGTGGTGGCCGCGTGCGGCTTCCTGCCTCTGGCCATCCGCATCGCCGCCTCGCGCCTGGCGGCGCGCCGCACCTGGACGGTCTCGGTACTCGCCGCCAAGCTCGCGGACGAGCGCCGCCGCCTGGACGAGCTCCAGGCGGGCGACCTCGCGGTGAAGGCCACGTTCGAGCTCGGCTACGGCCAGCTGGAACCGGCCCAGGCCCGCGCCTTCCGCCTCCTGGGCCTCGCGGACGGCCCCGACATCTCCCTGGCCGCGGCGGCGGCCCTGCTGGACCTGGACCCGCACGTGGCGGAGGACCTCCTGGAGGCCCTGGTCGACACGAGCCTGGTGGAGTCGGCCGCGCCGGGCCGCTACCGTTACCACGACCTGGTACGGCTCTACGCGCGTGCGTGCGCGGAGAGGGACGAACAGTCGCCGGTGGAAAGGGAGCTGGCGCTGTCGCGGCTGCTGGACTTCTACCTGGCCACGGCTGCGGGGGTGTATGCGCTGGAGCGGCCGGGGGACCGGCTGGCCGACCACCGGGAGCCCACCCAGTACAGCGGCCTGACCTTCGCCGACCGGCACACCGCTCAGGACTGGCTCTACACGGAGGCCAACTCCCTGCTCGCGTGCGTACGTCAGGCGTCGGGGGCCGGAGGGGTGCGCCGAGCGGTCGACCTGCTGTGGGCCACCAAGGACCTCGCGGAGTCAGGCGCGAACTCCAAGCAGTACGAGGCGGCGGCCATCACCATGCGCGATCTGGCCCGGTCCAGTGACGACGCGCGGGCCGAGGGGCGGGCGCTGATCACCCTCACCAACGCCCGTCTCGTCGCGGGCCGGTTCGACCAGGCGGAGCGGGACGCCCAGCGTGCCATGAGGCTCGCCCGCGCGGTGGACGATCCCCTGCCGAGCTGCTGGGCCCCCAACGACCTCGGCATCATCGCGCTCTACCAGAACCGCCATGCGGAGGGCGAGGCCTACCTCGAACAGGCCATCGCCAACTTCCGGGCCGACGGCAACCGTCCGGGCGAGGCGAGCGCCCTGTGCAACCTCTCCCGCATCCACCTCGCGATGGGGAACACGACGAGCGCGGTGGCCCTGGCCCAGCAGGGCATCGACATATACGACGAACTGGGCCACGCGCTGCGCGGCGCGAACGGTCGGTACGCCCTGGGCCTCGCCCTCACCCAGAGCGGACGGCTCGCCGACGCGACGGAGCAGCTCCACGAGGCGCTGGCCGTGTTCCGGGACAGCCGACAGCGCCTCTGGGAGGGGATGGCGACCTTCCGTCTGGCAGAGGTGGATCTCGCCGCCGGTCTTCCGGCTCAGGCCGCCACGAAGGCCGAGCAGGCGCTCGCGGTGCTGCGCGGCATCGGCGGGGAGTGGCGGCGCGGCAATGTCCTCACCGTCCTGGGCCAGGCCCTGAACGACATCGGCCAGCCGGGCCGGGCCCAGGTGTGCTGGCGTGAGGCGCTGGACATATACGAGACGCTCGGTTCGGCGGAGGTCGAAGCCGTACGGAAGTTGCTGGCGCCGACGCTGCCCGCGTGAGCCCGCGACGCGTTCATCATTCGTTTATCGCGCCCCGACATGGTGGTTCCAGTCGTTCCGTCGCGTCGGGGGGCAGACGGGCCGGCCTCGGCCGCAGAGGTAGGTTGAACGGCCGAACGACACCTGCCCGGCAACCCGACGGGGGAGTTGCCGGGCGGGCTCGTCGAGTCCTAGCACAGCCATTCAGGGAGCTGGAGAACACCATGAGCGATGCGCAGAAGAAGCCGGTCGTGAAGCCGCTCGACAACCACGCCACCGGCGGGGAAGCCACGACGCAGGACAATCACGCGACGGGCGGTGTGCTGAAGCCGCTGGACAACCACGCCACCGGCGGCACGGTCAAGCCGCTCGACAACCACGCGACGGGCGAGCCCGCCTAGACCTTCCCGACGGGGATACGGGGGAAGCGACCGCGGCGACGCCGAGGGGGAGCCGTCGCGGTCGCGGTACGGGGGAATGGTGAGGGGCCCGAGTCGGGGGAAGCACTCGGGCCCCTCCCGCATGTCCGGGACCGTGCCTACAGGCCCCGCAGCTGAACTCTCGGCCGGCAGAGCTTCCCCAGGTCGTCCAGGTCGGACGTGAACAGCGCCGTCCGGCCCGGCTGCCGGTTCGCGATCGCGGCGAGCGCGGCGTCGATGGCGTACTTGTGGCCGTGCAGTCCGGCCTCGCGCAGGAGGCGGATCGCCTCGTCGGCGACGTCCTTGGTGACGGGTTCGACGACCACCCGCGCCATGGCCCAGTTCCATACCGGCATGCGGATCTTGCTGTGGTACGCCTCCACGAGCGTCATGGAGCTGGTCACCACCCGGATGCCGGACTGGTGCGCCTTCGTCAGGACACCGGTCAGCATGCGGTCACGCAGAGCAACCCTGGACAGCGCTTCGCAGTCCAGGACGAAACAGATGTCTTTCATCAGGCCGCAGCCGCCTCCTGGCCGCCCCCGCCGGATTCCCGCTCCTCGAACCAGCGCTCGATGTCACGGAGCTCGGCATCCGCCGCGGCCTGCTCTTCCTCAGTGAGCGGGCCGTCCTTCTCCTGCATCCACACCACCAGCTCCCCCAGCCGGTCATGCTCACGCTGCCGCTCTATGGCCCGCGTGACATACGCGCTGAACGCTCCGGGGCCGACCTCCGCCCGGATCTCCTCCGCCAGCTCCTCCGGCAGGGTGACCGTGTACTTCTTGGTTGCCATACCCTCGACCATACCGTCGGGAGCGGGCGGGCTCCACTCCCCTTCACCCCATCCGGTGAACGCGGGCGGGAATGCCCCTACCCCCGCCCCCGCAGCTCCCCCTTCACCACCTTCCCGCTCGCATTGCGCGGCAGCTCCGGGAGGAACTCCACCGCCCTCGGCACCTTGAAGTTCGCCATCTCGCGGCGGGACCAGGCGATCAGGTCGTCCGCGGTGAGCGTCGCGCCCCGGCGGCGGACCGCGTAGGCCTTGCCGACCTCGCCGAGCCTCGGGTCCGGGACGCCGATGACCGCGACGTCGGCCACGTCCGGGTGGAGGCCGAGGAGCTGCTCTATCTCGGCCGGGTAGGCGTTGAAACCGCCCACGATGAACATGTCCTTGATCCGGTCCGTGATCCGCAGGTTCCCCGCCGCGTCCAGGACGCCCACGTCGCCGGTGCGGAGCCAGCCGTCCTCGGTCATCGTGGCGGCCGTCGTGTCCGGGTCCTCGAAGTAGCCGCTCATCACGTGGAAGCCACGCACCTGCACCTCGCCCGGAGCTCCCGGTTCCGCCAGGACGCGGAGCTCGGTGCCGGGGATCGCGCGGCCGGACGTGGTGGCCACGACCTCCGGCGCGTCGCCCCGGCGGCACATGGTGACGATGCCGCTCGCCTCGGAGAGGCCGTACGCGGTGAGGACCGTCGCGATGTGGAGTTCCCCGCGCAGGCGCTCCACCAGCTGGAGGGGGACCACCGCCGCGCCGGTGACGACCAGGCGCAGCGCCGAGAGGTCGTGCGCGTCGCGTGCCGGGTGGTCCAGGAGCGACTGGTGGAGGGTCGGCGGGCCGGGCAGGACCGAGATCCGCTCCGCCGCGATGTTCGCCAGCACCGTGTCCACGTTGAACACCGGCTGCGGCACCATCGTGGCCCCCCGCATCAGACAGGCGATGATCCCCGCCTTGTAGCCGAAGGTGTGGAAGAACGGGTTGACGATGAGGTAGCGGTCGCCCTCGCGCAGGCCCGCCAGGTCGCTCCAGATCGCGTACGCCCGCAGCGTCTGCGCGTGGGTGATCACCGCGCCCTTCGGGCGGCCGGTCGTGCCGGAGGTGTAGATGATGTCGGAGGGGTCCGAGGGGGCGATTCCGGCAGCCCGTTCCCGTACGGCGGAGGACGGGACGCTCTCCCCCGCCGCCAGGAAGTCCGGCCAGCTCGTGTAGTCCTCGGGGGCCGTCTCCGCGAGGACCACCACCCGCTCCAGGTCCGGCAGCCTCACCTCGGCCCGCCGCAGCGACGCCACGTACGAGGTGCCCAGGAACGTGCCGGTGACGAACAGCAGCCTGGCCCGGCTGCGCCGCAGGATGTACGCCGCCTCCGCGCCCTTGAAGCGGGTGTTCAACGGGACCAGCACCGCGCCGGCCGTCACCGCCCCGAGCGCGGAGACGATCCAGTCCAGGGTGTTCGGGGCCCAGATCGCGACCCGGTCCCCCGGCTCCACACCGGAGGCGAGGCACGCGGCCGCGGCCCGCTCCACCCGCGCGCCGAGCTCGGCGTACGAGAGCCGGGTACGGCCGTCGGCCACCGCCTCGGCGGAGCCGTACCGCCGCGCCGCCGCCCGCACCAGCTCCGGGATGCTGCCCCACTCCTCGTCGCCCCGCATCACGCGCCCGCCTTCCTGCCGCCGCACTAGCTGACTAACCGTCAGATTAGCGGTAGCCTCTGCCGCTGTCAGCAGGGGCGACGGTGCGGGAGGTCAGCGGATGGCAACGCTCAAGGACGCGACGGCGATAGCCGGGATCGGGCAGACGGCGTTCACGAAACGGCTTCCCGAGTCGGAGAAGACCCTCGCCTGCCGGGCGATCCTGGCGGCCCTCGACGACGCGGGCATCGCCCCCGCCGAAGTCGACGGCTTCGCCTCGTACACGATGGAGGAGACCGACGAGGTGGAGGTCGCCAAGGCGATCGGGGCCGGGGATGTCACCTTCTTCAGCAAGGTGGGGTTCGGGGGCGGGGGTTCCTGCGCCACACTCGCCCATCTCGCCGCCGCCGTCGCCACCGGACAGGCGAGCGTCGGCGTGGCCTGGCGGTCGCGCAAACGCGGCTCCGGGCCCCGGCCGTGGAAGAACACCACCGTCCAGCTCCCCACGCCCGCCCAGTGGACCCGCCCGTACGGGCTGCTGCGGCCCGCCGATGAGATCGGCATGCTGGCCCGGCGCTACATGCACGAGTACGGGGCCACCCGCGACCACCTCTTCAACGTGGCGCTCGCCTGCCGCAACCGGGCCAACCAGAACCCGGCCGCGATCATGTACGACCGCCCGCTGACCCGCGAGATGTACATGACCTCCCGCTGGATCAGCGAGCCCCTCTGCCTCTTCGACAACTGCCTGGAGACCGACGGGGCGCTGGCCTGCGTGATCGTCTCCGCCGAACGCGCCCGCGACTGCCGCCGCAAGCCCGTCTATCTCCACTCCGTCGCCCAGGGCCTGCCCGCCCAGCACCACGGGATGGTCAACTACTGGAACGACGACCCGCTCACCGGCCCCGCCTGGACCGCTGCCCGACAGCTGTGGAAGCAGGCCGACTTCGGGCCCGAGGACGTCGATGTGGCCCAGATCTACGACGCGTTCACCCCGCTCGTCCCGCTGTCCCTGGAGGGCTACGGCTTCTGCGCGCGCGGCGAGGGCGGCGCGTTCACCGAGGGCGGGGCGCTGGAGAGCGGCGGGCGGCTCCCGATCAACACCGGCGGTGGCGGGCTGAGCGAGGCGTACGTCCACGGCTTCAACCTCATCACCGAGGGCGTGAAACAACTGCGCGGCACCTCCACCGCCCAGGTCCCCGACGCCGCCACCTGCCTGGTCACCGCCGGCGAGGGCGTTCCGACGTCGGCAGTACTGCTGAGGAGTTGAGAGGAATGGCCGTGAACGATTCCCTGCTGCTTCCCGTGCCGGACGAGGACGGCGCACCCTTCTGGGAGTACACCGCGCGCGGTGAACTGCGCGTCCAGGCCTGCGCCTCCCCCGCCTGCGGCGAACCGCGCTTCCCGCCCCGGCCCTGCTGCCCCCACTGCGGGTCGTTCGAGAGCGAGTGGCGGGAGATGAGCGGGCGCGGCCGGCTCTGGTCGTACGTCGTCCCGCATCCGCCACTGCTCCCCGCGTACGCCGAACAGGCGCCGTACAACGCGGTGTTGGTCGAGCTGCTTGAGGCCCCGCACATCCGTCTGGTCGGGAACGTCGTCGCCGCCCCGGACGCCCCGCTGAACTCGGTGGACCCGGCGCGGCTGCGGATCGGGGCTCCGGTGCGGGCGGTGTTCTGCCCGGCGGGGCCCGGTGGCGGAATCACGCTCGTCCGCTGGCTCCTGGAGCGGTGAGCGGATGGCCCTGCGCATCGAGCGGGACGAGGAGACGGGGGTCGCGCTCGTCACCGTGGACCGGCCGGCGAGACTCAACGCGATCGATCTGGAGACGGCCGGCGAACTGTACTCGCTCTGGCGGGAGTTGCGGTACGACGAGTCGGTGCGGGCGGTCGTCCTCACCGGGGCCGGGACGCGCGCCTTCTGTACGGGGATCGACCGGGGCGTCACCGTCCCGCAGCCGCCGTCCCCGTACGCCGTCGACGATCCCCTCCTGCGGATCGGCCCCAAGGCGAACGACCTGTGGAAGCCCGTGGTCGCGGCGGTCGAGGGGATGGCTTGCGGCGGGGCGTTCTACCTGCTGGGCGAGGCGGAGTTCGTGGTCGCGTCCCGGGAGGCGACGTTCTTCGACCCGCACACCACGTACGGGATGGTCTCGGCGTACGAGGCCATCGCGATGGCCCAGCGGATGCCGTTCGGGGAGGTCGCCCGGATGTCCCTGATGGGCACGGCGGAACGGCTGAGCGCCGGGCGGGCGTACGCGATCGGGCTGGTCAGCGAGGTGACGGAGCCGGGCGGCGCGGTGGCGGCGGCGCTGCGGTCGGCGACGGTGATCGCCCGCTACCCGACGGAGGCGGTGCAGGGCACGGTCCGGGCGGTGTGGTCCGCGAAGGAGGCGGCCAGGGCCCAGGCGATGTCCCAGGCCCCGGCGCTGATCGCCCTGGGCAATCTGCCCCCGGAACGGCAGGCGGAGCTGTTCGAGGGGCGGGGCGGGGGCGGGGAGCCCCGGGTGCGGTGAGCATCCTGGGTGTTCCCTGCCCTCGCCCCCGTCCGTCCCCTGCCGGCCGGAGCCGAGTCAGACCGCCTCGGCGGTCACGATGCAGCGCTTCACCCGGGACACCTTGCCGGGGCTCTCCATCCGCACCGTGAGGGTGTCCACCTCATCGACGTCGAGGATCGTGGTGGCCTCGGCCGTGTCCACGGTGTTGCCCAGGCCGTCGACGAACCGTACGTCGATCTCGTACGCCTGCGTGCCCGGGTAGTTGGACCGCACTTCGACCAAGGACGCGGTGACCGCCTTGCGCTTGCCCTTGCGCGGCACGGCGCAGCGGATCACCCGGACGGCGGGGGCGTCGGACGCGGTGGGCGTCGGGGTCGCGTAGGAGCCGGACGAGCCGGAGGACGAGGAGTCGTCGCCGTAGTCTTCGTCGAAGTCGTTGTCCCGGTAACCGTTGTTGCTCTTCTTCGAGCTGGAGCAGCCGCCGCCCGAGCTGCTGCTCTTGCCGCTCTTGCCCTTGCCGCCGCTGGAAGAGGTGGAGAACCCGGTGAGCGCGAGCACCACCACGACCAGGACCGCCGCGAGCTTCGTCTGTCGCCGCATCATGGATGCAGCCCCCCTTGAGTTTCGTTGCCGGTACGTCGCGCCGATGGCGTGCGTCGTCACCCTCAGCATGCCGCACGCGACCCCATGACCAAGTCATGACCCTGTCACGGTCCCGTCAACGTCCGCATGGCGGGGGTGATCGTCCCGGCGTAGCGTCGGCTGCGGGGGGTGCGTGTTCGCGGGACGACGCCCTGGAGGCTGACGATGATCCGCAACGTCCTCGGCTCCGTCGTCGCCCTCGCCGGGGCGGCCTCGGCCGTGCTGAGCCCGTTCCGCGACTGGTACGCCGGGCGGGCGGGGCAGGACTACCGGGTGGAGGACCTCTTCGGAGGCATCACCGCCGCGGGATCGGGGGTGCTGGTCTCGATGCTGCTGCCGTTCCTCGCCGCGACACTGCTGGTGGTCGTGGGCGTCGCGCTCCGGTCGCGGCTCGTGGTCGCCCTCGCGGGTCTGGTGGTGCTGGGCTTCACGATCCTGTGGATGGTCCGCCAGGGGCAGGCGGCGGGATCGCTGGTGGTCGCCGGGGACGGGTCCGGGCTCCAGGTGGGCGTGGTGAACGCGCTGGCGGGTGGGGTGCTGATGCTGATCGGAGCGCTGCTGATGAGTGGGCGTGGCCGGCGGAGTGGCCGGCGGAGCCGGCGGGAGCGGGAGCGGGAGCGGGTGGAGCCGTACGCCGCACCGGGTCCGGATCAGGTGGACACCTGGCCGCCGACGCAGGAGCCGGGGATGTCCGTGCAGACGTCGCCGTGGCCGGAGCCGGAGGCGGACCCGTACACGGGGCCCGAGCCGGAGGTGGGCCCGTACACGGGGCCCGGCCCGCATGGCCCCCGTACGCGGTCCTCTCCCCCGGCCCCGCATCCGGAGGAAGACCCCCGCGACCCGGTACACCCGCCGCACCGGCCGCCGCCGCCTCCGCGGGGTTGACGGCCACCTCGTCGAGGGTTCCGTCCTCAAGCGCCGGACGGGCTGGATGCGCGCCGGACCGGCCGAAAATCAAGCCCGTCCGGCGATTGAGGACATCTTTCAAGCCCGTCCGGCGTTTGAGGACGTCCTTCAAGCCCGTCCGGCGATTGAGGACGTCCTTCAAGCCCGTCCGGCGATTGAGGACGTCCTTGAGCCCGTCCGGCGTTGAGGACAGAACCGGGCTCAGCTCCGGGCCCTGTTCCCCGTGCCCGTGCCCTTCAGCGCGTCCAGCGCGTACACGCAGCGGTCCTTGCTGCACGCGTAGACCACGCCCGCCTGCGCCACGGGCGAGCCCGTGATCTCGCCGCCCGTCGCGAGCTTCCAGCGCAGCTGGCCGCCCGCCGCGTCCAGGGTGTAGAGCACGTGGTCCGCCGAGCCGAAGTGGACCCGGCCGTCCGCCACCACCGGGGCGCCCACCACGTCGCCGCCCGCCGCGAAGCGCCACTTCGGGGTGCCGGTGACCGCGTCCAGGGTGTACAGCGCGCTGCCGCTGCCGACGTGCACGTTGCCCACCGCGACCAGCACCGGTTCGATGGAGGAACGGGCCTCCGTGGCGATCCGCCAGCGGTCCTTGCCGGTCGTCGCGTCCAGCGCGTACACCGTGCCGAGGTAGTCCGCGAGGTACACCCCGCCGCCGGTCACCGCCGGCCCCGGGGCGAACGCGGGCGGGGAGAGGAAGACCGCGGGGGCCTCGAAGTGCCAGCGCACCCGGCCGGAGCCGGTCTCCACCGCCAGCACCCGGGTGCCCGCCGCGAGGTAGACGTAGCCGTCGGGGGCCGGGGTGACCCGGACCGGGACGCCGCCGCAGGAGGCCGAGTCGCCGATCGGGTACGACCAGCGCTCGATGCCCGTACGGGCGTCCAGCGCGCGCAGCCGGGCGTCCTGCCAGACGTACACCGTGCCGTCGTGGATGACCGGACCGGCCTCCGCCGTCTCGAAGTCGCTCTGCTCACCGGTGACTTCCCACAGCTTCTCGCCGTTGGACGCCTCCCAGCCCTGGACGCCGCCGCCCCGGGTGGCGGTCAGGACCGTGCCCCGGTCGGCCTTGAGGGCGTACACCCAGGCGTCGGTCGCCAGCCGCCACTGCTCGGCCCCGGTCGTGGCGTCCAGCGCGTACAGCGACGGGCCGTCCGAGGCGTGGATCCTGCCGCCCTCGACGGCCATCGCCCAGGCCACGTCACGGGTCTTGAACTGGCGCCGGCCGTTGCCCACGTCCAGCGCGTGGACCTCGAAGGACGTCACGTACAGCAGGTCGCCGGAGACGACGGGCGTGCCCCACACGTCGTTGGACATGCGGAAGCGCCAGGGCCGCCAGCGGTCGGGGACGGGCGCCGCGCCGTCCGGGGCTGCCGACGGGGCCGGGACGGGTGCGGGGGCCGTGACCGCCGACGAACCGTTCACTCCGGCGGGCGGCCGGACCCACCCGGTCGCGGCGGCCGGGTGCGCGGCGGCGGCCCCGCGCCCCTCCCCCGCACGCGGGCCGGGGCCGATCGGCACCTTGGCGCCGGGCAGCTGGACGGGCCCGCCGCCGGGACCGGCGGAAGCGGCCCCGGACGGGCCGGACGCGCCGGACAGGGGCGAGGGCGACGACAGCGGGGAGGGCGAGCGCAGGTCCGCCCCGCTGCGCCAGGCGGTGTCCCGCCCCGGCGCCCTGGGGGGCTGCCGCGGGGGCGGCGGAGGCACGGCAGGGGCGGGCGGCGCGGTGCGCCCGCCGCCCCTGCGCCGCTCGATCATCGCGGTGGCCGGGGACGGCAGCCAGGCCGAGGCCGTGCCGCTGTCGTCGCTGCCGGAGGCGAAGAGGTGCGGGGCGAGCTGGGCCTGGAGGTCGGCGGGGCTCGGCCGCTGGGTGGCGTCCATCTGCATGCAGGACTCGATCAGCGGCCGCAGGTCCTCGGGCAGCCCCTCGGTGTCGGGGCCCTCGCGGAGCAGCATGAACACCGTCTCGACCGGGTTGGCCCCGTGGAAGGGGGCGTGCCCGGTGGCGGCGAAGACGAGCGTGGAGCCCAGCGAGAAGATGTCGCTGGCCCCGGTGACGCTGCGGGAGTCCCGGGCCTGCTCGGGCGACATGTACGCGGGCGTGCCGACGGCGACGTTCGTCATGGTCAGCCGGGTGTTGGAGACGCCGGAGGCGATGCCGAAGTCGATCACCCGGGGGCCGTCCTCGACGACGAGGACGTTGGACGGCTTCAGGTCGCGGTGGACGAGGCCCGCGCCGTGGATGGACTGGAGGGCCTCGGCGATGCCGGCGGCCAGCCAGCGCACCGCCTGGGTCGGCATGGGACCGCACTCGTTCACTATCTCTTCGAGCGAGGGCGCGGGCACATAGGCGGTGGCGAGCCAGGGCACGGCGGCACGCGGATCGGCGTCGACCACGGCGGCGGTGTAGAACCCGCTGACCGCGCGGGCGGCCTCGACCTCGCGGGTGAAGCGGACCCGGAAGAGCTGGTCCTCGGCGAGTTCCGTCCGCACCGTCTTGATCGCCACCCGCCGGCCGGACGCCGACCGCGCGAGATAGACCAGCCCCATGCCGCCGGCCCCGAGCCGTCCCAGCACCTCGAACGGGCCGATCCGTCTCGGGTCGTGCTGCGTCAGCTGCTCCACCACTTGCCTGCCACCTCCCCGTAAACGGACCTCGGCGACGAAGTCCGCGCATTACCGCCCGGTCGAATCCCGCACTGCGCGCAGCTCGCCCTGTGCAGGGTCTCACCACTGGGCATCACCTGGCGGTACGCACCCCGATTCTTCCTGGCCCGGGCCTCTGTTGCGAACCCGGGGGCGGATGGGGGTGTCGCATGTCACTTCGGGCGGTATCCCCCCACACCGGGGCGCGGGGAGGGGCGGAGGGCGCGCAAGCCAAGGTCACGAAGGTGGGGACGCCAGGGTCGCGAAGGTGGGGAGGCCGGGGTCGCGAGGGTGCGGTAGCGGCCGTTACGAGGGTGCGGAAGCCGGGGCTGCGCAGGCGCCGAAGCCGGGGTTACGGACGCGGCTCGCCGGGCTCCAGCACGGCGAACGCGGCCCCCTGGTCGTCGTGCAGCACGGCCATCCGCCCGGAGGGAATGTCGAAGGGCGGCTGGGCCACCCGGCCACCGAGCTGTACGGCGAGTTCGGCGGCGGCGTCGCAGTCGGCGACGGCGAAGTAGACGAGGAAGTAGCTCGGCATCTCGGCCGGGAACGCGTCCGTGATGACGCTGCGGCCGCCGACAGCGGTGTCCGGGCCCGGTTCGGCGCCCTCGGGGGACCACATCCGGAAGTCGACCAGCGCCTCGGAGTCGCCGGAGATGTCGTGGCCCGCCTCGTCCAGGTCGGTGCCGTGGAAGCCGAAGACCTTCTCGTAGAAGGGGTCCACCTTGTCCGGCTGCCGGGTGTAGACCTCGGTCCAGCAGAAGGAGGCGGGATCGTTCTGCTTCTCGAAGCCGGCGCGCTCCTCCGGCTGCCAGAGCCCGAAAACGGCGCCCCCGGGGTCGGCCGCCTGCGCCACGATGCCGGCGCGCCCCGCCCGTACGGGGTCGGTGATGATCTGGCCGCCGTGCTCGCGGATCGCGGCGACGGTGGCCCGGATGTCATCGGTGGCGAAGTAGACGCCCCAGGCCGTGGGCATCCGGCCGTCCTTCTTGGCGGCGAGGGCGGCGACGAGGCGGCCGTCGCTGAGCGCGTCCGCGAAGGGCATGCCGTCGCCGGCCCGGAAGGTCCAGCCGAAGAGCCCGCCGTAGAAGCGCTTGCCCGCTTCGAGGTCGGAGAGCTGCACGTCCGCCCAGCACGGCGCGGAATGCGCGAATGCGGCCATGGGACCGGGTCCTTCCGTAGCAGTGACGCCCGTCACAGTCAACGTAACGTCGCGCCCGGTCTCGCGCGCCCCGGACGCACCTGAAGAGAACCTTTGACCGATTGATGAAGAGCGCGCTCACCATGTGGACGAAAGTTGTCCACCGAAGTTGTCCACAGGCTGTTGATAACATTTACTCCAGCCGTGACCCCTTCGGCCCTGACTTCACCCTGGCCTCACCCTGGCCTCACCCTGGCCATGCTCCGGGCTCCGGCGCCTTTCGCGCGGCGGCCGAAAACCGCCGCCCGGCGCCCCGGCGCACCCCTCCGAACCTGCGGCGTTCCCCATTTGCAGTCGGCCGAATCGCGCTCCCATCACCCCTCGGTAAGCTGACGGCATGACAGGACAAGTACGTACCGTCGACGGCCGCGTGGCCGGTCGACGCGGTCAGGCGACGCGGCAGAAGCTGCTCGACTGCCTCAGCGAGATGCTCAGCTCCTCGCCGTACCGGGACGTCAAAGTCATCGACGTCGCCCGGAAGGCCGGGACTTCACCCGCGACTTTCTACCAGTACTTCCCCGACGTGGAGGGCGCCGTCCTCGAAATCGCCGAGGAGGTCGCCAAGGAGGGCGCCGGACTGACCGAACTGGTCGCCGGACGCTCCTGGGTCGGCAAGGCCGGCTGGACCACCGCCGAACAACTCGTCGAGGGATTCCTCGACTTCTGGCGGCACAACGACGCGATCCTCCGCGTGATCGACCTCGGAGCGGCCGAGGGGGACAAGCGGTTCTACAAGATCCGTATGAAGATCCTGAACTCGGTCACCAACTCCCTCACGGATTCCGTGAAGGAGCTCCAGAGCAAGGGCAAAGTCGACAAGGACGTCAGTCCGGCGGCGATGGCGGGCTCCCTGGTGGCGATGCTGGCCGCGGTCGCCTCGCACCAGAAGGGCTTCACCACCTGGGGTGTGAAGCAGGCTGAACTGCGGCCCAATCTGGCCCTGTTGGTGCACCTCGGCATCACGGGCAAGAAGCCGACGAAGTAAGCGGTCCGGGGCGTGGGAGGCCCACCGGCCCCGGACGCCCCTCACGACCGGGCGGGCACCCGCTCGCCCGGACGCCCCACGTCCTGTCTCACCGACGGCGGACCACCCACGCGCCCCTGCGGGTGGTCCGCCGTCGGCGTTCCCGGAGGAGAGGCCGCGCCGGGGGCCGCCCCGCCCCGTTCCCGGAGGAAGGGCCGCGCCGGAGACCGCCCCGACCCGTTCCCCCAGGCCTGCCGGAGACCGCCCCGCCCGCCGCTACCGCCCCGCCCGCCTCTACCGCCCGCCCGCCTCTACCGCCGCTCCAGCCGGAAGAGCCGGATCTGCCGCTCCAGCCGCCGCTGGTACGCCGCGTACGGCGGCCAGAACGCGAGTGCGGCCTCCCACACCCGCTCCCGCTCCTCGCCCTCCAGCAGGCTCGCGCGCACCGGGATGTCCCGGCCGCGCCAGTTGACGACGGCCTCGCCGCCGCGGGCCAGCAGATTCGCGGTCCAGGCCGGGTGACCCGTACGGCCGAAGTTGCTGCCGACCAGGATCCAGCTGCCCTCCACCTCGCCCTCCGGCATGCAGGCCAGCGGCGTGGTCCTCGGCCGCCCCGTGCGCGCCCCCGGCACCGTGAGGACGAGCCCCGGCAGCATCCGGGCGCTGAGCAGCACCTTTCCCCGGGTGAGCCGGTGCACGGCCCGGTCCAGGGCGGGGACGACGTACGGGGCGATCCGCCCGAAGGCGCGGGTCGAGGAGACCTTCTGGACCAGACGCACACCGCGGGGGGCGGTCATCGGACGCCCGCCCCGGGTGCCGCGGCGAGCGGCACCCGATCGGGCCCGAAGAGTCCGGCCCGCCGCGCCGCGTGGTCGCGCAGCCGGTGGACCGGGCCGAAGAGCAGTTCGTCGCCCGCCGCCCGCTTCAGATACCGGTGCGCCGCGTGCTCCCAGGTGAAGCCGATGCCGCCGTGCAGCTGGACGGCCTCACCGGTGGTGATCCGGGCCGTCTCCAGGGCCTGGGCGAGCGCGAGGGGTCCGGCCTCCGGGTCCCGGGCGGCGTGGTACGCGGCGGAGCGGGCCGCCTCGACGCGTACGTACAGGTCGGCGAGGCGGTGTTTGACGGCCTGGAACGAACCGACGGCCCTGCCGAACTGTTCGCGCGCCTTCACGTACTCCACGGTGCGCTCCAGGGCGCTCGCCGCCGTCCCGACCGCCTCGGCCGCGAGGATCGCGGCGGCCGTGCGTCCGGCGGCGGCGAGCGCGGCGGCCGCGTCGGCGGTGTCGTCCGCGCCGAGGAGCTCGGCCGGGGTGTCGCGCAGCTCGACGCGGGCCAGGGGGCGGGTCTCGTCGAGCGCGGTGAGCCGGGTGCGTGCCAGCCCCGCCGCTCCGGAGTCCACCAGGAACAGGAGCGTACGGCTGCGCGGGTAGCCCCCGGCGTGGGCGGCGACCAGGAGCACCCCCGCACTGTGCCCGTCCAGGACCCGGTCGGCCTCCCCGTAGAGCCGCCGGCCGCCACCCTGCCCGGGCCCGCGGGCCTGGATGCCGCCCGCCCGGCCGCCGCCCGCCCAGGCCCCGTCGGCGTTGTCGCCGGTGAGACCGAGGGCGGTGGCGAGCGAACCGCCGGGGACGGCGAGGGCGGCGGTCAGGGTGCCGCCGGCGATCCGGGGCAGCAGGGCGGCCAGCTGGCCCGGGGTGCCGAGGGCGGCGATCAGGGGTGCGGCGAGGGCGGCGGTGGCGATCAGCGGTGTGGGCAGCAGTGCGCGCCCGGTCTCCTCGCAGGCGAGGGCCAGCTCGGTGGCCGTGCACCCGGCCCCGCCGTACTCCTCCGCGACGGCGAGCCCCGGCAGCCCGAGGTCCCCGGCGAGCCTGCGCCACAGGACCGGGTCGTAGCCCTCGGCGGTGCGCACGGCGGCGGGGATGGCTTCGGGGCCGGCGCTCCGGGCGAGCAGTTCGCGCAGGGTGCGGCGGATCTCGTGCTGTTCCGCGGTGAGGGCGGCGTCCATCTGCGGGCTCCTTCCACCCAGGGGCCGACAACCAGCCCCGAAGCTGACGAGGCGTCATATTAGGTGTGGGGCCCGGGAATTCCCAGGGTCTCGCACGCACCCGGGCGCCGGAAGCCGTCGCGCGCGAACGGTTGCGGCGAAGGTGCGGCGAAGGTGTGGCGAGGTTGCGGCAACCACCGCCATCTGATGTACCGTCAGATTCATGGCCACTGTTTCCTCGCCTCCCGCTCGCCCGCGCAAGGTCGCCGTCGTCGGCGTGGCGCTCGCGGACTGCGGCCGGGTCGACGACGCCACTCCGTACGCCTTGCACGCCCAGGCCGCCCGCCGCGCGCTCGCCGACTCCGGCCTGGACCGCTCGGTCGTCGACGGCTTCGCCTCGGCCGGGCTCGGGACGCTCGCCCCGGTGGAGGTCGCCGAGTACCTGGGGCTGCGGCCCACCTGGGTCGACTCCACGGCGGTGGGCGGCGCCACCTGGGAGGTGATGGCCGCCCACGCGGCAGACGCCATCGCCGCGGGCCGGGCCCGTGCCGTGCTCCTGGTGTACGGGTCGACGGCCCGCGCCGACATCAAGGCGGGCCGCCGCACGTCGAACCTGTCGTTCGGTGCGCGGGGGCCGGCGCAGTTCGAAGTGCCGTACGGGCACTCGCTGATCGCCAAGTACGCGATGGCCGCCCGCCGCCATATGCACGAGTACGGCACGACGCTGGAACAGCTCGCCGAGGTGGCGGTGACGGCACGGGCGAACGCGGCGGCGAACCCGGAGGCGATGTTCCGGGACCCGATCACGGTCGACGACGTCCTCTCCGGCCCGATGATCGCGGACCCGTTCACCAAACTGCACTGCTGCATCCGCAGCGACGGGGGCTGCGCGGTGCTGCTGGCCGCCGAGGAGTACGTACCCGACACGGCGAAAAGGCCCGTCTGGATCCTGGGGGCCGGGGAGCACGTCTCGCACTCCTCGATGTCCGAGTGGGAGGACTTCACGGTCTCGCCCGCCGCAGTCTCCGGCCGCCTGGCCTTCGAACGGGCCGGGGTGCGGCCCGCCGACGTCGACCTGGCCGAGATCTACGACGCGTTCACGTACATGACGCTGGTGACCCTGGAGGACCTGGGCTTCTGCGCGAAGGGCGAGGGCGGCGCGTTCGTCGGGAAGGGCCGCACCGGACTGCGCGGCGAGCTACCGGTGAACACGGACGGCGGCGGCCTGTCCGCCTGCCACCCCGGGATGCGGGGGCTGTTCCTGCTGGTGGAGGCGGTACGGCAACTGCGCGGCGAGGCCGGCGAACGCCAGGTGCGCAAGGGCGGGGGCCGCCTCCCGGAGCTGGCGGTGGCCTCGGGGACGGGCGGCTGGTTCTGCTCGTCGGGGACGGTGGTGCTGGGGCGGGGGTGAGCGGGCGGGCCCGGCCACCCCGCCCGCTTCACAGCCCGACGACAGTGAGCGCGCTCTCCAGCCCTTTGAAGTCATCGGCGTTCCGCGTGTATAGCGGCAGATCCCGGACCGACGCGATGGACGCGATCATCAGGTCGAGGCGTCGCGGCCGAGGATCGCGACCGGCCGCGAGAACGAGCGCGACCAGGGTCCCGTAGCGCGCGGCGGCGTCCGCGTCGAAAGGGAGCGGCTCGAAGTCGGCCACCGCCGCCCCCAACTTCTCCATCCGGGCGGCCCGGACCAACGGCTCCTTGGCCACGGCCACTCCCTGTTGGAGTTCGGCCAGCGAGACTGCGGTGAGGACGGGCAGTACGGGCAGCCGCTCCGGCTCCAGCACGTCGAGATCGATGTACGTACAGGTGTCGAGCACTCCTGTGCGGTGCCGCTCAGCCACCGTTGCGCTCCCGAAGATCATCGTCGCCCACCCGGTCCTCGGCGCCGAAGAACTCGTCCGCCTCGTGACGCAGCAGCGCGCCGTCCACCCGGGGCAGGCGCCGGTGCCGGGCCGTGAGCTCCTCGGCACTGAGCTGCCTCTTGCGGCTGAGGGGGCGCAGTTCGGCGACCTCTATGCCGTTCCGGGTGATGTGGAACGTCTCGCCACCCTCGACCGCGTCCATGACCTCGGCGGACTTGTTACGGAACTCCCGCTGCGTGATGGTCTTCATTCCCCCAATGTAGCCTCACGTGTCTCTTGGTGCTACAGCATGGACGGGTCCGTAGGGTCCAATAGCCCCATGACCGACGACACCACCGCCCTGCACTTCTCCCCCGGCCCCCTCGCCTTCCGCGACCTCCTGCACGCCCAGCGTGTCTGGGACACCGAGCTGCCGTCCTTCGACCCCGAGTCAGCCCCGTCCGCCCCGGCCCCTCTCTTCCACGCCTGGTTCGCCGAGGCCTTCGCGGCGGGGCAGCCGGAGCCGCACGCGATGTCGCTGGCCACCGCCGACGCCGAGGGCCTCCCCGACGTACGCACGCTGCTCCTCCACGACGCCGACGAGCGCGGCTTCCACTTCGCCACCCACGCGACCAGCGCCAAGGGCCACCAGCTCGCCGCCCGCCCGCACGCCGCCCTCGGCTTCTACTGGCCCGCGCAAGGTCGGCAGGTACGGGTCCGGGGCCCGGTGGTCCGCTGCACGCCCGCCGAGAGCCACGCCGACCTGCACGCGCGGTCCACGGGGGCGCTCGCCGCCGCGCTGACCGGGTCGCAGAGCGAGGTCGTGGGCTCCGTGGCGGAGCTGCACCGGGCGGCGGACGCGGCCTGGGACCGGGCGCGGGCGGAACCGGAGACGGAGGCTCCGACCTGGACCCGGTACGTGGTCGAGCCGGCCGAGGTCGAGTTCTTCCAGGGCGACGCCCGGCGCCGTCACATCCGGCTGCGCTACCGGCGCCCGGAGGCCGGCGGCTGGACGCGCGAGCTGCTCTGGCCCTGACCGGTGCGGATCCGGCCCCGACCGGTACGGACAGCGACCGGTACGGACAGCGACCGGCGCGGGCAGCAGCGACCGGTGCGGGCAGCGATCTACGCGGGCAGCGATCTGCGCGGGCACCGCTTTACCCGGTTCTGACCCTAAAGGGGCACTATGGGAGTCAGGTGAGAGGTGAGCCGTTGGGAGGCACCGATGCCACGAGCCCGTTCGCGCTACGCCCCCGACCGGGGCCTGACCGGTCGCATGGTCACCACCATGTTCCTGATCGGTCTGCTCTACGTCGTCTTCGTGGGCGTGCTCCTCGCGGCCCTCCAGGGCTCCTGGCCGATCATCCTGATCATCACGGGCGGCCTGTTCATCGCCCAGTTCTGGTTCAGCGACCGCATCGCCGCGTACGGCATGGGGGCCCGCGAGGTCACCCCCGAGCAGGCCCCCGAACTGCACGGCACCATCGACCGGATCTGCGCGCTGGCGGACATGCCGAAGCCCAAGGTGGCCATCGCCGAGAGCGACGTACCGAACGCGTTCGCCACGGGCCGGAGCGAGCAGACGGCCCTGGTCTGCGCGACGACGGGCCTGCTGCGCAGACTGGAGCCCGAGGAACTGGAGGGCGTCCTCGCCCACGAGATGTCGCACGTCGCGCACCGGGACGTGGCCGTCATGACGATCGCCTCGTTCCTCGGGGTACTGGCGGGCATCATCACCCGTATCGCCCTGTGGGGCGGCTTCGCCCGCAGCAGGCCCGGCAACGACCCGGCGGGCATCCTGCTCCTGCTGATCCCGCTGATCAGCGCCGTCGTCTACGCGATCAGCTTCCTGCTGACCCGGCTGCTCTCCCGCTACCGCGAGCTGTCCGCCGACCGGGCCGCCGCCCTGCTCACCGGCCGGCCCTCCGCGCTCGCCTCCGCCCTGACGAAGGTCAGCGGGCAGATGGCCCGCATCCCGACGGAGGACCTGCGGAAGGCAGAGCCGTACAACGCGTTCTACTTCGTGCCGGCGTTCTCCGCGAAGGAGAGCCTGGGCCGGCTGTTCTCGTCCCACCCGACGCTGGAGCAGCGCCTGGACCAGCTGTCCCGCATCTCCGCCGACCTGTCCCGCTGAACCGTCCAGCGTTGAAGGAGTTACGCCCGTGGGCCTGCTCGACGCGATCCTCGGCCGGAGCAAACCGGTCCGCCCCGACCTCGACCAGCTCTTCGCCGTCCCCTCCGCCGCCCTCACCCTCCAGGCCGCCGTCGGCTTCGCACCGACCGGCCTGGGCTCGGTGTGCTTCGCGGGCGTGGAGGGCGGTGGCTTCGCCCGGCTCCAGGAGGACGTACGCGAACTTCTGGACGCGGACACGGAGCGCGGCGGCATCCCGGTGGAGTTCAGCCGGGACGCGTACGGCTACACCTGGCTGCTCGCCCGCCACCCGGCCGACGACTCGGCCGCTCTGGTCAACGACCTGCACGCGGTGAACACCCTGCTCCAGGACGGCGGATTCGGCCCGCATCTGCTCTGCTCGCTGATCGGTTTCCGGGACGCGGAGGGCGCGGAGAGCGCGGAGAGCCGGTCGCTGGCGCTGGTCTACCTCTACAAACGCGGCACGTTCTACCCGTTCGCCCCGCTCCCCGGCGGTGCCGAGAAGCGGGACAACCAGCTGGAACTCCAGGTGCGGGGCGTCCTCGGGGACGACCTCCGGGTGGAGAAGGACCTGTCCCGGTGGTTCCCGGTGTGGGGCGCACCGGGGCTGTGAGAGCCCGCGTCGGCACTCCGGCGCACCACCCTCACCACCGGACCGGCACCTTCCGTTCTCCGCGCACGAGCAGCCCCGAGATCCGGCCACCGTCGGCCCCGTCCGGGGCGAGCGTCGGGCAGCGGTCGAGCAGGGTGCGGAAGACGATGCGTCCTTCGAGGCGGGCCAGTGGTGCGCCCAGGCAGTGGTGGACGCCGTGGCCGAACGCCAGATGCCCCCGGTCCCCGGTGGCGGTGCGGCGGATGTCGAAGCTGTCCGGGGCGGTGGTCCGGGCGGGGTCCCGGCCGGCGTCGGCCAGGGCGATCAGGACCACGGCACCCGCCGGGACGAGCCGGCCGCCGATCTCCACCGGCTCGACGGCCACCCGGGGCGGCGCGGTCTCCACCGGGGCGTCATAGCGCAGCATCTCTTCCACCGCCCCCTCCACGAGGCCGTCCAGGTCGTCTCGGAGCAGGGCGAACTGCTCGGGGTGAGCAAAGAGGGCGCGGACGCCTTTGCAGAGGAAGTTCACCGTGGACTCGTGCCCTGCCAGGAGCAGCAGGAGAGCCATCGAGAGCAGTTCGTCCTCGCTCATCCGGTCCCCGCCCTCGTCGACCGTATGGATCAGGTCGCTGAGCAGGTCGTCCCCGGGTGCCTCGCGCTTGGCGGCGATCAGCCCGCCGAGATACGGCACCGCCTCCGTCTGCGCGGCCCGCGCCGCCTCCGCACCGGTGGGCGCGGTGATCTCGTCGGACCACCGTCTGAAGGCGTCCCGGTCCAGCTCCGGAATGCCGAGCAGCTCGCAGATGACGGTGATCCGCAGCGGGTAGGCGAGCGCGTCCACCAGGTCGGCCCGACGGTTCTCGGCGGCGAGCATGCCGTCCACCAGCCCGTCGGTGACTTCCTGGATGCGCGGGGCGAGAGCGGCGACGCGGCGCGGGGTGAACGCGCGGGCGGCCAGCCGCCGCAGCCGGGTGTGGTCCGGCGGGTCGCTCAGCAGCATGTGGGCGTTGCCGGGGCCGTCCGTGGCGGGCGGTGCGTCGAGACCGGTGGCCAGATGGCCGTTGCGCCGCCAGTCCCGGCTGAGCCGGGGGTCGATGAGCGCTTCCCGGCAGGCGTCATGGCCGACGACGAGCCAGAACCGCTCATCGCCGCCCCCGCGGATCTCGTGGACGGGCCCTCTGGCCCGCAGCACGGCGTAGGCGGGGTAAGGATCGGTTGCGAAGGCGGGATCGAGGTCGAGCAGATCGACCGCGGACTGGTCCGTCACAGCAGCTCCCCCGATGAGGCGTGGCAGCGAACCGCGGGTCGCCGGGTCGATGGGTTCGTGGGTCCGCGGGTCCCGGCGGTTCGTCCGGTCACCCTAGCCCGCCAAGCTTCCTGCCGTAACGGCGAGTTGCCGGAGTTTCTCCCGTAACTCTGTTTATACGTAACCGCTTTGGGCTAGATCTCTACCGCTGACGACGGTGGCCACACCGTCGATGTTCCCCATGTATGAGGAGGTGTCTGATGGCTAAGCGCATTCTGTACAAGGCTGCGAGCAAGTTCGGCTTCACGACCAAGGGAGCCGCCGGGGCCTACCCCTGGATCCCGTAGCACGTCAGGCCCGATGACGGCCCGGCCCCGCCTGTCGGGGCCGGGCCGTCCTCCGATCCAGGGGTGTCACCGTTGACCGAACAGACCACGCCCCGGCCGCCTGTCCGTACGGGCGCGACGCAGGCCGGGCTGATGGAGCGTTACGAGAAGGACCGCCTCGGCCATCTCCTGGCCTCGGTCGAGCGGCACGGGCCGGTGGTGGAGCTGACCGGGGGCACGGTCCTGGTGAACGACCCGGCCGCCGTCCACGACGTACTCCGCCGCACCAACACCGACTTCCTCGTCACGGGCAACATCCGGCGCGACGAGGTCAGCGGCGAACGCGGCGATCCGGCCACCGACGCGTGGATGCGGGGCCGGCGTGCCACCCAGAAGGGCATGTCACCGCCGGCGCTGGAGGCGCACCGGGCCTGGCTGGAGGAAGAGACCGGCCGGCTGTGCGACCGCTGGGGGACCCGTTCCTCGGTCGTCGATCCCGTCGCCGAGCTGGAGCAGCTGTCCGCCCGCTCGTTCGCCCGGTTCTGCTTCGGCACCCGCGACGCCGGGGCCGCCGCCCGGCGTACCGGCGACCTGCTGAACTCGCTCACCCCGCTGATCAGCAGCCCCTTCCACTTCCCACCTGCCGTGCGCCGCTTCCTGCCCCGCTACCGCCGGTCGGTCAGCGCGCAGAAGAAGCTTGAGGAGGAGCTGCGCCGGGTGCTCGACGGGCCGGGCGAGGGTGGGCTCGTCGCGGCACTGGCCGCCGCCGGGCTGGACGGCGAGGCGACGGTCCGCATGCTCGTCTCCAACGGCCTCGCCTCCTACCGGGTCCCGGCCGCCGCCGTCACCTGGGCGCTGGTGGCGCTGGCCCGTGAGCCGGACGTGGCCGAGGAGTGCGCAGCCGCCGTGGACCCGGGCGGCGGCGACACCACGCCGGACATCCTGCGCTGGACGATCGCCGAGTCACTGCGCCTGTGGCCGCCCAACTGGCTGATCCTGCGCACGGCCAACGGTGAGCAGACCTGCGGCGGCTGGCGCCTCCCGGCGGGCGCGGCGGTCATGATCTCGCCGTACGTCATGCACCGCACCGCGCCCGTCTTCACCGACCCGTCGGCGTTCCGCCCGCACCGCTGGGAGTCGCTCCAGCCGGCCGCCGGGGAGTACCTCCCGTACGGGATCGGCAGCCGCTGGTGCGTCGGCAAGGCGCTGGCGGATCTGGAGCTGGCGACCGTCCTGTCCACGCTCGTGGCCCGGTTCCGCTTCACCGTGAAGCACATGGACCCGCTCCCGGACGTACGGACGACGCTGCTCCCGGCCCGCCTCACCCTGGGGCTGCGGCCCCGCTGAGGCGCGGCGCAAACCGGCCTCAGCCGTCGAGCCTCAGCCGTTGACGGTGGTGGCGTGGTCCAGGAACGTGCTCCAGGCGGCCGGGGCGACGGCGAAGGTGGGCCCGTCGGTGACCTTGGAGTCGCGGACGTGGACGGTGTGGGGGCAGGTGGCGACCTCCACGCAGGCAGCGCCCTCGTTGTTGCTGTAGCTGGACTTGTGCCAGTCGTAGGCGACTTCGATGCACTCGCCGCCTTCGTTGTTGCTGTAACTGGACTTGAACCAGAACAGTTCGGGTCCGGTCATCACAGTTCCGCCACCTTCTTCTCCATGAGCTCCGCAGACTCCCAGGGGTTGAGCGCCTGCGCCCGCAGGGTGCCGAAGAGGTCGAAGAGGTCGCTGACCCGCTCGGGCTTGGAGATCAACATAGTGCCCCCTTGCCCCTCCTGATAGACGAGGTGGCGCCCTTCCTCCGTGGCCATCAACTTCATGGGCCCATTCAGACCGGCATGGGTGTGGCGGCGCGTCGGCATCACCTGAACCGTCAGGTGGTTCATCGTTCGCATGCACTCCAGCAGGTGCCGGAGCTGCTCCTTGAGCACCCCCTCGCCGCCGAGGGGACGTTCCAGGATCGCTTCCTCGATGACGTACCCCACGCGTGGCGGCGTCTTCCGGCTCAACACCGCACCGCGCTCCATCCGGGCTTCGACGTGCCGCACGATCTCCTGCTCCGTGTACGCCGGTACTCGCGCCTCGTACAGTGCCCGGGCGTATGCCTCGGTCTGAAGCAAGCCCGGGATCACCATCGTCTCGTAGGCACTGATGACCCTCGCAAGCCTCTCCAGCCGTACCCAGTCCAGGATCTTCGCGGGGTACTTCTCCTCGTCCACCAGCTCCCCGCACGCCTCCAGCGCCCCGCCCGCCGCGAACGCCCGCTCGGCGTCCGACAGCAGGTCACGCGACGGGATGCGCTCCGCCCGCTCGACCGCGCCCATCAGGGATTCCGAGATCAGCAGCTGGTCCGCCGCCGCCTTCTGCGTGAGCCCGGCCCGTACCCGGTGGATACGGATCAGCTCTCCCACGAGCCGCCGTCCGTGTGTCAGCTCGCCACTCGTCCCCACAGCCATCACCACCCTCCCCACATCACATCGATGTGGACCGTGTCCTGCTGGTCACGCTACGCAGTCGGCGAGATGCTCGGGGCCATGACGAGCAAGAAACACCCCGAATGGGTACCCACCGCCGGGCACCAACTGCACCTCTCCGGTATCTACTTCGACGCCATCCGGCTCCGGGGCGTCCGGGGCGAGGCCGTGCTCCAGCACCTGGTCACGCTGACGGAGGGCGAGCCGGGTCCTGTCGTGCGGGAGCTTGCGGGGGCGCGGTGGACGTACTTCCTGATCCCGCCGGGCGCCAGCGAGGGGTACGACTGGCCGCCCGGCGCGAAGTGCTTCGGACCGGCCGCGCGCGACCAGTGGGTGGGCATTCCCGCCCCGGACGGCAACACGTATCCGCTGAGCTGGCGGTGCGGGGCGCCGGAGGAGGACGAGTTCGTGGACGCGGAGCTGCTGCACGGGTTGGTGCTGGCGCAGTTGGCCCCGGCGGCGGCGGAGCACGGGTGAGCGAGGAGGGCGGGTGAGCACCGTGCATGCGGCTCGGGCCGTGGCCCGGGGGCGCCCAGCCCCGGCGTAGGTGATCCAGCAGGTAGCGCGGGCAGCATCGACGGGATACCAGATACGCCCGCTGCCGGTCACTTCGATCTGCCACTGCTCACAGGTCTGCTCCCTGTGCGTCCCGTGTGCCAACCACCCTGCAATCCAGCCGCACTTCGTGATCAGGTGACGAGCCTGCGCTCGCAGTGGCTGTGGAAAGCCCGTCCCTGGTGCGTCCGGCGCCCTATCGACCAGTGGAGGATCTGGGCGAGTGAGCGTGGCTGGTCAGGGATCAGCGCGTTCATCAGGTGGCGGATCTCGTTGGCGGTCAGGCCGATCGGTACGCGGCCGGGTTCTGCGGGAGCCGTCGTGGCTTCGGCCATCAGAAAGGCCAGGACGCCCAGGGCAGCCATGGCCAGGGCGATGTGGCGGTGCCAGCAAGTGGGAGTGCCGGACCTGGTAGTGGTTGAGTCCTACCTGTCCCTTGGCGGCTTGGAAGCACTCCTCGATTGACCAGCGCACCCCGGCGACGAGCACGAGGGTCAACAGCGGCGTCGGTTGCGGGGTGAAGCACAGACAGAACGCGCGCTCGCCGGTGGCGGTGTCATGGCGGACCAGCAGTTGGCGGCGGGTGCCGTCGCCGTCCAGGGCGTCCGGCCGACTAGGAGACGGCGGGCGCTTCCAGGCACAGGCTGGCCATGGGCGAGCGGGCAGTCCAACCGAGGGTGGAGTAGAGGGCGCGGCCCTCGGAGCTGGCGACGAGGACGCCTGTGGTGGCGCCGGCGGCGTGGGCGGCGTTCTGAAGGGTGCGCATGATCAGGCCGCCAAGGCCGCGGCGGCGGTGGCCGGGGTCGGTCTCGATCTGGTCGGGGACGGCGATGGTCCTGGTGACGGCGATCTGGCCGCGGGCGGCGAAGTGCCCGTCGCGGGTGCGCACCAGGACGCGGGTGACGCCGGCGCGCGTCCAGGAGGTGAGGGTGTATCCAGCGGTGGGGAGAGGATCTTCCGCGGTGAGGGGCGCGGTCATCAGGTGGGACGGGGCGTCGAGCCGCCATTGGGAGTCCAGCCAGGGCCGCACCGTGGCGTCGTCGGCGAACAGCTTCAGCCAGGTGCCGGGCGCGCTGGTGGCATCGGCGATCTTGCGGACGTCGACCTCGGCGGGCACGGGCAGGACGTGCCGGGCCACGTGGCCCACCATGCCGACATCGATGCTCCAGCCCCAGTGCTCGGCGACCGGGTCGGCCGTGCCTCGGGAGAGCGTCCAGCCGTCGAGCCACATCCGGACGAGTTCGTCGATCGCGGCGTCCAACACCGCTCACCCCCGCACGTAATGATCCATGGCGATGATGGAACCTTACATTGGGTGCGCATACACGGCCAGACCAGCCGTATAGTTCTCGCCTGACGTCGGTTCAGGCGCAGGCCTGCACCAAGAGCGAGCCCGCCACAGCCACAGCCACAGCCAGTTCCCGGCGCTCATGACTTTGAAACTGCTTCGAAAGTCCCTTTGTCTCCATTCACCATTCAAGGGACCCGATGCGCGCTCGGAGGTCAGCCCCGGGGCCGGAAAATCACCACCCGGGGCCGGAACACCGCCACAGCCTCCCCGGCCTCTCCTGTTCCCACCTCCGCGCCCCGGAACGTGACCGTCAGCCCCATCCCGATCCGGAGGCCGTCGTGCGCGCACTCCACGATCTCCGTCATCATCCGGGGGCCCTCGGCGAGGTCGACGACGGCCGCGACGTACGGGACGCGGGAGCCGAAGGGCGGCAGGTCGTTGCGGTGGACGACGGACCAGGTGTAGAGGGTGGCCTCCCCGCTCGCGCGCTCCCACCTGACGTCCCCGCTCCAGCAGTACGGGCAGAACTCGCGCGGGTAGTGGTGGGCCCGGCCGCATCCGCCGCAGCGGCGCAGGAGCAGGTGCCCTTCCGCCGCCGCGTCCCAGTAGGGGCGGGTGAAGGCGTCCGGCTCCGGGAGGTCGAAGCGCGGGGCGGCCGACGCACGGCCGTGCGGCGTTCCGTTCTGGCTCACAGGAACAGCCCGAACGCCGCGTCCAGGGACCAGGTCTGCCAGGCCATGGCGAACAGGGCCACCAGGGAGATCAGCGCCATCATCGCGTTCTGTCCCTGCTCGGCCCAGTCGTGGATCATCAGGACCAGGTAGAGCAGGTTGAGGAGAAGACCGGCGACCAGGGCGACCGGGGTCAGGAAGCCCGCCACCAGGCCGAGACCGAGGGCCAGTTCCGCGTGGACGACGATGTACGCCATCGCCTTCGGGCGCGGTTCGACGATCCGTTGGAAGCCCGTGCGCACCACGCCCCAGCGGTGCTTGCCCGCGACGTCCGCCGCCCAGGCGATGCCCGTGCCGCGCTCGAACCAGCCCTTCTTGTCCTTGTGCCGCCAGCTCTCCAGCCACCACAGGCCGAGGCCTATGCGCAGGACGGCGAGCCATTCGGCGCCGCTGAGCCAGATCGTCTGCATCAGGCCTCCGGAGGGTGGTTTCTGACGGTACGTCAGTTCAGCGGATTCGGCGGCCCGGCGCAAGAGGGAGGTGGGGTGTCACGTGCCGGGAGCATGTGGGGGCGCTGCTCGGCGTCGGCTGCGGCCTGCCGCGCGGGAGGCCCGCCGCCGGGATTCCGAGACGTAGTACGGCGTAAATCCGGCCACCGGACCCCCTCGGCGTTTCGCCGCCCGACCGGTTGGAAACTGACCAACCAGCCTGCCGAGGAGGCCCCTTGCTGGTTCTGCTGGATCATCCAGTGCCGACCTCCGTCGAGCCGCTGCTGCGCGGCGACCACGTACTGCACCGCCCCACGCTGGGGGCTCGGCCGGGTGCCCTCCGCGGGCGGGCGCTGGCCCGGGACCGGCCGGACGTCCTGCTCACCCGGTCCATACCCGCGGCCGCCGAGACGGCCGCCTGGGGTGCGGCGGCCGGCGAGCGCCCTCTCCTCGTCGTCCTCCTGGACCGGGCGGCCGGACCGGGCGGGGCACGCAGGAGCGCCGCGCGCGTCCACCGCCCGTCCGCCCGCCGATTACCGGGGCCCGGACCGGTCGGATCCCGGTTGCGCGTGACCGCGTGCCCGTCGGCCGGGGCGGCCGAGCCCCCGGCGGACCTCTACGCACGGGCGCTCGCCACGGCCGAACGCCGCTTTCTGGCCGAGCGGGTCGGCCCGGTGCTCGCCGGGCACCTCGGCGCCGTCCGGCCGGAAGCGGCCTCGGTCGTCCTGGTGGGCGCCGGCGTGGTGAACCTGCTGACCGGACTGCGGCTGCTCCGGGCCGGTCACCGCGTGAGCTTCTACGACAGCGGCCCCGACCCCCGGTCCGACGCGCCGTGGACGTCCTTCGGATGCAGCCGGGGCGGCGGCGACGCCCGGATGTTCACGCTCACCGAGGCCGACGGTTACTTCGCGAGCCCCGGAGGCGGGCCCCCGCCCTTCATCCGGCCGGTGAAGGACCAGGGCTGGGGCCTGGCCGACCTGGCCCGCCTCGGACCGGCGGAGAGGGCCTGGACCGAGGACAACGCCCGGGTGCCCGGCTGGCTGGCCCGGTCCTTCACCGAGGACGTCCTGGGCTACAACCTCGCGTCCGACCGGCTGTGGCGGGAGCTCCGGCACGACTCCCCGGAGCTGTTCCAGGGAGTCGGCCTGCGGGAGGGCATCCTGCGGATCTACAGCGATCAGAACGTGCTGGAAGCCCATGTGGCGCGTCAACGCTCCCTCGCCGACCGGGACTTCGAGGTCCTGTCCGCCGACCGGATCAGCGCCCGCCACCCGGCGCTGGCCGCGGCGCACCGGGCGGGGGCCTTCGTCGGCGGCATCGAGGTGAACGGGTTCACCGTGCAGGTGCACCGGTTCCTCGGCGCCTTGGCCGACGCGGCCGAGCGGGCGGGCGCGGTCTTCCACTGGGGGCGGCCTGTGGACGCCCTCGTCCCGGGCGAGGGCGGCGCGCCGGACGGGATCAGCTGCCGCGACGGCGAGACGGTCCGCGCCGACCACTACGTCGTCTCCCCCGGCGCCTACGGGGAGGCGCTGCTGCGCGGCACCGCCTCCGCCGGGCTGATCCACGGAATGGTCGGCGCCTGGCTCACCCTCCCCGATCCCGGCCGGGGGCTGAGGAACTCCCTGAAGATCACGAGGAGCGGGCACACGGCGGCCGACGCCAACGTCACCGTCACCCAGGGGCCGGACGGCCGCTCCTTCCTCACCGTCGGATCGGGCTACGGCTGGACCGGCGCCGACCCGGACAACCTCGATCCGACGCAACTCGACGCGCTCTACGCGGCGGTCGACGACACGGCCTCCTCCTTCTTCCCCGACGCGTTCGACGCGGCCCGGCGATCCGGCCTGCTGGAGCGGAGCAGAAGGTACTGCGTGCGGCCCTGGACCGCTTCGAGCCTTCCGGTCTTCGAGACCGTGAGGACCGCCGGAGGCGGGCTTCTCCTCATCACCGGCGGTCACAACACGGGCGGATTCGCCCAGGCCCCCGTGACCGCCGAGGCGGTGGCGGCGGCACTGCGCGGGGAAAGCCACCCGATGCACTTCGACTATCACCCGAATCGACTCCGTATGTTCTACGGACAAAAGGATGCGAGGCTCCCGGAATGACGGACGCTCCCCGAATGACGGACGAAGAAACCGTGGACGGCACGTCGGCATGGCAGCAGCGAGGCAGTTCCTTCGGTGACGGGGTCGACGCCTACGAAACCACCCGGCCGGGATATCCCGTCGAGAGCGTCCGGTGGATCCTGGGGACCGAACCGCGGGACGTGCTGGACCTCGGCGCGGGCACCGGACTGCTCACCCGGGTCCTGGCAGCCGAGGGCCACCGGACCCGGGCGGTCGAGCCGGACGAGGCGATGCGCGCCCGCATCACCGCCACCGCCCCGGGGGCCGAGGCCCTGGCCGGCAGCGCCGAGAGCATCCCGCTGCCCGACGCCAGCCTGGACGCGGTGCTGGTCAGCCACGCCTACCACTGGTTCGACCCCGCCCCCGCCCACGCCGAGATGGCGCGCGTACTGCGCCCCGGCGGAGTCCTGGCGACCCTCTGGAACCTCCGCGACGAAGAGGTCCCCTGGTCGGCGGCGCTGTCCGGGATCCTCGCCGACGAGGACACCGGGACCGACCCGCGCACCCCCGCGGCGATCATGCTGCACGGCGCGCTGAAGGCGCTGCGCACCCAGGACACCGAGTGGCTCACCGGCTGGCTGCGCGATCCCACGTTCGGGCCGGAGTTCGGGGCCGTCGAACAGGGCTTCTTCCCGCACTCCGAGCCGAAGACGATCGATTCCCTCGTCACGCTCATAAAATCACGGTCGTACTACCTGACGTCCTCTCCGGAACGCCGCCGGGAAATCGAGGAACGCATACGTGAACTCGCCGCCGTGCACCCGGAACTGAAAAGCGGCAACACCTTCGAGCTACCCTACGTAACGGTGGTATTCACCACGGTCCGCAACTGACGGACCGCTCCGAAAACCGGGAAAACCGGGAATCCGGAACCCTCGAACGTCCCGGAACGCAAAGGAAACCGGAACGCAAAGGAAACCGGGAAACCGGAGCACGGGACAACCGGAAACGTCATCGCCGAAAGGGAACACGGTGCTCTCACCCGTCGCCGCGTCCGTCTGCTCCGCACGAGACGGCGGAAAGGCACGCTGGGAAGGCTTCTTCACCGGACACCGGGTCTGGGACGGGACACGCGTCGCGGAGAGCGCCAAACGGCTTCTCGGCATGGACACCGCGGCCGTGGCGAGGGCCGCCGGCGAGGTGGTGCGCCCCTACCGGGCCCAGCCGGGCAGCACCGCCCCCTCGCTCCTGCTGCACACGACCACCCCCCTGCTCAAGGCGTTCGACGGGGACCTGGCCGCTCTGCTGAGCGGCCAGGAACCCCACGACGTGACCACGTACGTCGAAGCCAGGTCGGTGTATCTGGGGACCCCCGACGACCTCACTCTGGGCCGTACCGCGCCCTGGGCCGAGGCCGCGGCGCTCCGGGGCGTCCCCGCCGTCGACATCGGCGACCTGGACCACTACTACCTGACCCACGCCCTGCTGCTGATGGCGGAGGCCCACGAGGAGGGGGCCGACACCCCCCTGCGCCACGTCATCGACTGGCTGCGCGACCGGCCCGACGCGGTGGTCCGGCTGTACGCGCTGGACGTGGAGACCCAGATCTTCCTGCTCTGGCTGCTCCGCAGGACCGGGCTGGCCGAGCTGGCCACGGACGCCAACAGCCCGGCGGTCGCCACCGAATGGAACCGGAAGAACCACATCCACCCCACAGTGGCCGCCGCCCGCGCGATGCCCGCGGCCGCGCTGGAACTGCCCCCCGAGGAGCTGCTCGCCGCCGAGCAGCGGCTCGGCCGGGCCCACCAGCGGCTGGGGCTGGCCGTCCCGGTACTCCCGGGCTACACGATCGCCCGGACCGGCGTCGACCGGGACGCCTTCGTGGCCGGCGTGCTCGACGCGGCCTCGCTGCTCCGCACCCGTTACGGCCTGGACCGGGCCGCGCTCAAGCCCGCCGACGCGGGCGACGGGGCGCGCATCGTGGGCAACCTGGACCTCGCCGACACCGACCGGCTGGCCGCGGAGGCCCGGACCGCGCACGCGGTCGGCGACGATCACCTCCTGGAGGCCTGGGTCACCTTCCTCACCGTCTCCCTGGGCGACGGGGAGGCCGAGCCAGGCTCCTCGCGGACCGGCTCCCCCGAGCCCGGCTCCCCGGCAACGGGCTCCCCGCACCCCGGCTCACCGGCGGCCCGCCGCGTCCCGGTCGTGCCGTCCGGGCACATCCGCCACGGGCAGGTCGCCGAAGGGCTGACCCTCCAGATGCTGGACGGCTACTCCTGGCGGGGCAACGACTACGTCGACGAGGCCGGCTGGACCGCTCTCGGGCTGCCCCGGGACGCGTACCGGACCATCCGCGCCGCACTGGAGGCCGTCCGCGCGGCCTTCCAGGGCCCGGAGAGCGTCGCGGACGGGAGCCACGGCGGGCTGGTCACCGGCGGCATCGACTTCGCCGTGGGCCGACTCGGCGGCGCGTTCGGCGACCGACTCCTCGTCGGAGCGATCGACTTCAACCTCTCCGCACACGGCGCCGAGAGCCTGCGCACCTTCCGGGACCGCGCCCGGGAGCAGGGGATCGACGAGCCGTACGCGGCGACCCGTGTCTTCCTGCCGCCGGCGGACCGGACGCTCCATCAGATGACCGCGACCGCCAGGTCCAGGGCGGTGCCCGGCGCGCTGCTGGAGGCGGTGGCCTGCGTACCGCGACGGTGGGCCATGGTCGCCGCGACCGGCACCGGACCGGCCGTCGCCGCCGCCCGGGCCGAGGCGCTGGCAGCGGCTCTGACCGCCCCCGGCCCCCGGCCGTGACCGACCGGCCCCCGCCCGTGATCGATTCGCAATCGATTTCGCTCATGACCGAGACCCATCAACGGAACGGACGATTACGCTCCGAACCATGCCCAACAGCCCGTCCCCCACAGGCAGTGACGCCGCCGCCCTCACCGACCGTACGGACGACCGTCCCGTCTACGTGATCGGCGGCGGCCCCGGAGGCCTCGCCGCCGCCGCCGCGCTGCGCGCCCGGGGCGTACGGACCGTGGTGCTGGAGAAGTCGGACCGGGTCGCCGCGTCCTGGCGCGGCCACTACGACCGGCTGCGCCTGCACACGACCCGCCGCTGGTCGGCGCTGCCGGGGCTGCGCATGCCCCGCGGGTTCGGGCGCTGGGTGGGCCGGGACGACGTGGTGCGGTATCTGGAGAAGTACACCGAGCACCACGGGCTGGAAGTGGTCACGGGCGTCGAGGTGACGAGGATCGACCGGGCCCCCGACGGCTCCGGCGACTGGCAGCTCACGGCGACGGGCGGACGGGTTCTGCGGGGCCGTGCGGTGGTCGTCGCCACCGGCTTCAACCACACCCCGCGCATCCCCGACTGGCCGGGCCGCGACACGTTCACGGGCGAACTGCTGCACGCGGCGGCGTACCGCGCCCCGGCCCCGTACGCCGGCCGGGACGTCCTGGTCGTCGGCATCGGCAACACGGGCGCGGAGATCGCAGCGGACCTCGCGGAGGGCGGCGCTTCCCGGGTGCGCGTCGCGGTCCGGACGGTCCCGCACATCGTCCGCCGCTCCACCGCGGGCTGGCCGGCCCAGGCCACCGGCATCCTGGTCCGCCGGCTCCCGGTACGGCTCGTCGACGGCGCGGGGGCCGTGATGTGCCGGATAGCCGTGCCCGACCTGGCCGCCCAGGGCCTCCCCCGCCCCGCCACCGGCCTGTACTCCCGGGTCCGCCAGGGCGCGATCCCGGTCCAGGACGTCGGGTTGATCGACGCGGTCAGGTCCGGCGCGGTCACCCCGGTGGCGACGGTCGCCTCCTTCGACAGGGACACCGTGGTCCTGGCCGACGGCACCCGCCTCACTCCGGACGCCGTCATCGCCGCCACCGGCTACGACCGCGCGCTGGAGCCGCTGCTCGGCCACCTGGACGTCCTGGACGGGCGGGGCCGCCCGGTCGCCCACGGCGGACGCTCACCGAAGGGCGCCCCGGGGCTCTACTTCACCGGCTTCACCAACCCGATCAGCGGGATGCTCCGCGAAATGGCCCTGGACGCCGAGAAGATCGCGAAGAGAGTGGCCCGGGCGTCGCGCTGAGGACCGGACGCCCCGCGTGGCCGAGCCACGTGGCCGACCCGCGTGGCCGAGGTCCCGAAGCCCCGCGTGACGTACGCCGAGCTGAGGTCCCCAAGCCCCGCGTGGCCGACCCGCGTGACCGAGCCACGTGGCCGACCCGCGTGGCCGAGGTCCCGAAGCCCCGCGTGACGTACGCCGTGGGGCGAGGGTGGCCCCGGGCGAAGGCTGGCCCCGCCCCGGTCAGACCTCCGACAGGGCCGATGCCGCCGGGCCGTCCCCGCCGGTCCCCGGGCCGTCCCCGCCGGTCCCCGGGCCGTCCCCGCCGGTCCCCGGGCCGTCCTCGCCGGTCTCCGGCACGTCGTCGCCGCCGATGACGCCGACGCGCCGCAGCACGACGGCGGACAGGAACGAGAGCAGCAGGGTGCACGCCGCGGCGACGACCATCGCGGTGTTCATCCCGGAGGTAGCCGCTTCCTTGGCGTGGTCGAGCCAGCCGGCGGGCATCCGCTGTGCCGAGGAGACCGCGCCGGCGAGGCTGTCGCCCGCGACGTCGGCCACCTCGGACGGGACACCGGCGGGCATCGCGTCGTCGATCCGGTCGCGGTAGACCGCGGTGGCCAGGCTGCCCAGGACCGCCACCCCCAGCGCGAGTCCCAGCTCCTGCACGGTCTCCGACATCGCCGAGGCCGAGCCCGCCTTCTCCGTCGGCGCGGCGCCGACCACCAGGTCCGTGCCCAGGGCCGCGATCGCCCCGAGCCCGAGGTAGACGAGGCCGAAACCGGTCACCATCAGGGCGACGCCGTCCGAGGCGTCCACCAGGGCGAGCAGCACGTAACCGACCGTGGACAGCGCCAGGGTGGCCGCCACCACGATTCCCGGCGGCACCCGGCGGGCCACCAGGGGCGACCCGATCGCCGCCAGGAACATCAGCAGGGCCGGCGGCCCCATCCACAGGCCCGCCTCGACGGGGGGCAGCCCCTCCACGAACTGGAGCTGCTGGGTGATCAGCAGCATCGAGCCGCCGACGCCGACGAGACCCACGAGCAGCACGCTCAGCGCGGCGCTGAACGTCCGGTCGGCGAACAGGCCCACGTCCAGCAGCGGGTTCGCCAGCCCCGCCTGGCGGCGGACGAACAGCACCGCGAAGACCGCGCCGATCAGCGCGGCGGCGATCGTGGGCACGTCGAAGCCGTCCTCGGCGAACCGCTTCACCGCGTAGACCACCGGCAGGATCGCGGTCAGCGACAGCGCGACGCCGAGCAGATCGAACGGGCCGGTCCGCGGCGCCCGGTACTCCGGGATCAGGACCGGAGCGGCCACGAGCAGCACGATCGCGACCGGGACCGCGAGGAGGAACACCGAACCCCACCAGAAGTGGTCCAGCATCACGCCGCCGACCACCGGCCCGAGCGCCATGCCGAGCGCGAAGCTCGTCGCCCAGACCCCGATGGCCAGGGAGCGCTGCCGCTGATCGGCGAACATGTTGCTGATCAGGGCCAGCGTGGACGGCATCAGGGTGGCCCCGGCGATCCCCAGGGCGGCACGCGCGACGATCAGCAGCTCGGCGCTGGTGGACCAGGCCGCCAGCACCGAGACGGCCCCGAAGGCCGCGGCTCCGATCATCAGCAGCTTGCGGCGGCCGATCCGGTCTCCCAGCGTGCCCATGGTGAGCAGGAATCCGGCGATCAGGAAGCCGTAGGCGTCCATGATCCACAGCTCCTGGGTGCCGGACGGCCGCAGGTCCTCCGCCAGCGAGGGGAGAGCCAGGTACAGCACGGTGACGTCGAGGCCCAGCAGCACGGTGGGCAAGGAGAGGACGGCCAGTCCTCCCCACTCCCGGGCACCCGCTCCGCGTACGGTCGTCATGGTCATGGAACTCCCCTGCGTTTCGCGTCTCGGCAACGTGCACGCGCCACACTGCCGACCCCCGCGCACGGTTTCCTGACGGTCGTCGGGACAGCCCTTAGACTCCGGTCATGCGTTACGGGGTGCTCGGCCCGCTGGCCGTCTGGGACGCCGGGGGGCGGCCGGTCAGGGTTCCCGAAGCCAAGGTCCGCGCCCTGCTGGCGAGCCTGCTCGTCCACGGCGGCGGGCCGGTGCCGGCTGACCGCCTGATCGAGGACCTGTGGCCGAGCTGCCCACCGGGCGGGGCGGCCAACACGCTCCAGACCAAGGTCTCCCAGCTGCGCCGGGTGCTGGGCCGGGAGCGGGTGGTCCGTGAGCCCGCCGGCTACCGGCTGCTGCTCACGGACGCCGGGGCCGACAGGAACGACAGGAACGACAGGAACGACAGGAACAACGGGAACAACGGGAACAACGGGAACAACGTGGTCGGCACGGTCGACGCCCTGGAGTTCGAGGAGCTGGCCGAGCGCGCCCGCGCCCACCGGGAACCGGCGGTGCAGGCCGACCTGTTCGCCGAAGCGCTCGCGCTGTGGCGGGGCCCGGCCTACGCCGATGTGGCCGAGTTCCTGTTCGCCCGCGGCGAGATCACGCGGCTGGAGGAGCTGCGCCTCAACGTCGTCGAGGACCACGCCGAGGCGCGCCTCGCCCGGGGCGAGCACACGGCGCTGGCGGCGGAGCTGGGGACACTCGTGGGACGCCACCCGCTGCGCGAGCGGCTACGCATGGCCCATATGCGCGCCCTGTACCGGGCCGGGCGACAGGGCGACGCCCTGCGGAGCTTCCAGGACCTGCGGCGGCAACTCGCCGAGGAGCTGGGGGCGTCGCCCGGTCCGGAAGCCTCCGCGCTGCACGAGGCGATCCTGCGCCAGGAGACGCGACTGGCCACGCCCGCGGTCGGATCGCTGTCGTGCCGTACCAACCTGCCCGCCCCGCTCACCCCGCTGATCGGCCGGCGCGAGGCAGCCGCTCGGGTCCTGGCCCGGCTGGACCCCGGTGCGGACGCCCGTCTCGTCACCCTCACCGGTCTCGGCGGAGTGGGCAAGACCCGGCTCGCGGTCGCCGCGGCGCACGAGGCCTCCGGCCGGTTCGCCGACGGGGTGTGGCTGGTCGAACTGGCCGGCCTGGGCGCGACCTCGGCCCCGGACGACATCGCCGAACGGGTCATCACGACCCTGGGGTTGTGCGACACCGCGGCGACGGAGCCGGATCTGGACGATCTGGTGGGCTGGCTGTGCCGGGCGGTGGCCGACAGGAAGTTGCTGATCCTGCTGGACAACTGCGAGCACCTCGTCGAGCCGGTCGCCGTGCTCGCGGGCGCCGTGCTGTCGGCCGTGCCGTCGGCACACCTCCTGCTCACCAGCCAGGAACCCCTCGACATCCCCGGCGAGGTGGTGCACCCGGTACCGCCGCTGACACTGCCGGAACACACCGATCCACCGGCGATCGCCCGGGCCGGCGCCGTCGAGCTGTTCGTGCGGCGGGCCGCGGCGGCCGCGCCCGGCTTCGTCCTCGACACGGACAACGCGGAGGCCGTCACCACCATCTGCCGTCGCCTCGACGGCATTCCGCTCGCCCTGGAACTCGTGGCGTCCCGGCTGCGGACACTGAGCCCGCACGAACTGGCCGCCCGGCTGGACGACCGGTTCGCCCGGCCCGACGCCCGGGTACGCGGACTCCCCGACCGCCAGCGGACGTTGCGGGGCATGCTCGACTGGAGCTGGCAGCTGCTGACCGAGGACGAGCGCACCGTGCTGCGACGCCTGGTCGTGCACGCCGACGGCTGCGTCATGGCGTCCGCCCAGGCGGTCTGCGCCGACGCCGGCCTGGACGCCGGGCGGGTCCCCGACCTGTTGTCCCGGCTGGTGGACCGCTCGCTGGTGGTCCGTGAGGGAGACCGGTTCCGGCTGCTCGAATCCGTGGCCGCCTACTGCGCCGAACGACTGGCGGAGGCCGGCGAGGAGACCGCCGTACGCGCCCGGTTCGTCACCCACTGCGCCGAGCTGGCCGAGCGGGAGAGCGAACGGCTGCGCGGCCCGGACCAGCGGCGCTGCCTGGAGCGCCTCGACGCGGAGACCGTCAACCTGCGCCGCGCCCTGGACCTCGCGGTCGCCCGGGACGCCGCCGGGTACGCGGTACGGCTGGTGAACGCGCAGGCGTGGTACTGGTTCCTGCGCGGCCGTCTCACCGAGGCCCGCAGGTCGTTCCGGGCGGCGCTGGCCGCCGGGGGCGAGGCCGCCCCTGCCGCGCGCGTGGCGGCGCGGGCCTGGCTGGCCGGTATGGAGCTGCGCATCTCGGGGGCCGGTACGGAGCCGCGCACCTCGGAGGCCGGTACGGAGCCGCGCACCTCGGAGGCCGGTACGGAGCCGCGCACCTCGGAGGCCGGTACGGAACTGCGCACCTCGGAGGCCGGTACGGCAGCGGCCCCGGCGGGCGAGGACCCCACCGCCGGCGTCGAGGACCCGGTGCTGAGAGCCCGGTTGCAGTGGTTCGTCGGCACCGGGCTGACCGGCGGCGGCCACCACCGCGAGGGGCGGCGGCTGGTGGAGGCGGGCCTGGCCGGCGCACGCGCCGCCGGGGACCACTGGGGCGAGGCCGCGGCGCTGGTCGAGCTGGCGAGCCACGCCCCGGGCCGGGAGGCGTCCGCGGAGCTGGGCGCGGCGCTGTTCGTGGAGGCCGGCGACCGCTGGGGCAGGCTGCGGGCCGCCCGGGCCCTGGCGCTCGCGGCCGAACGCCGGGGCGACGGCGTACGGGCGGAACGACTGCACCGGGAAGGTCTCCTGATGGCCGAGGAGCTCGGCCTGTGGACCGAGGTCGTCGAGGCACTGACCTGGCTCGGCAGGGCCGCGCTGGCGGGCGGCAGCGCCGAGCGGGCGACGGAGCTGTACGGGCGCGCGCGGTCCGTGTCGGCCGAGCGCGCCTACAGCGCGGGCGAGATCCGTGCCGAGATCGGCCTGGGACACGCGGCACGGCTCCGCGGCGACCGGGACGCCGCCAGGCACCACCTGAACCGGGCACGGGCCAAGAGCCACGCCTCGGGCCATGCCGTCCGCGCCGAGGCCGCCCTGGCGGAGCTGAACCCCCTGCCCCGGGCGTGAGGGCCTCCCACCCCCTCCGGGTGACGCCCGTCACTCTCCTCCCCCGGATGTCACATCCTCGGGGCTTGTTCCGTCCTGTGTGTGTAGCCAGTGACGACAGCAGAGGGAGCACACCATGAACCCCCGACTCAACGCCTTCGCCAGCCCGGTCACGGGCAAGCTCGTGAAGCACCTGGTCTCGGCGAGCAAGATCGTCGAGGACACGACGCTGCCCGCCGTGACGCAGGAGCTGGTGAAGATCCGCGCGAGCCAGATCAACGGCTGCGGCGGCTGCCTGGACATGCACACCAAGGAAGCCGCCGCGGCCGGGGAGACCTCGCTGCGCCTGAACCTGATCGCCGCGTGGCGGGAGGCCACCGTCTTCACCGACGCCGAGCGCGCCGCGCTGGAGCTGACGGAGCAGGGCACCCGCATCGCGGACGCGGCGGGCGGGGTCCCGGACGACGTCTGGGCGAACGCCGCCAAGCACTACGACGAGGAGCAGCTCCTCGCTCTCGTCTCGCTGATCGCGCTGATCAACACCTTCAACCGGCTGAACGTCATGCTCCAGTACCCGGCCGGCGGCTACCAGGTGGGGCAGTCCGCGTAACGGACCCACGGACCGGGTGGGCCGGGCCTGCGGGCCGGGCCTACGCCCACACCCCCGTGGCCGCGATGCGCCGCGCCCACGGTTCCAGGTCGGCGGCCTCCCGTGCCCCAGCGGCTCCTCCAGGCGCTCCCGCCCGCCCTCGGGGTGCCCGACGAGCAGGACTGCGGGCCGCTGCGCGACTTCCTGGAGGGGCAGAGGGCGGCGGGCGGCCGGGCGAACAGATCGTGCTCGACCGGCTGCTGGACTGGTTGCTGGTGTGCACGCTGCGCGACTGGTTCGACCGGCCGGAGGCGGATCGGCCGGGGTGTACGGGGCGCTCGGCGACCAGGTGACGGGGCCGGCCCTCCGGGCGATGCACGCGGACCCGGCGCATCCCTGGACGACGGCGGAGCCGGCGGTCCGGGCCGGGGTCTCCCGGACGACCCTGGCGAAGCGGTTCACCGAGCTGGTCGGGGAGGGCCCGGTGGCCTGTCTGACCGCCTGGCGGATGACGCTCGCGGCCGACCTGCTGCCCCGCCCGGAGCTGACGGTGGCGGCCGTGGCCCGGCGGGTCGGCTACGCGGACGCGTTCGGCTTCAGCGCGGCGTTCAAGCGGCTGCGCGGCGAGAGCCCGACCGCGTTCCGGCGCGCGGCGGCGCCCGCCGACCCGGTGGGGACGGCCGCCCCGGCGGGGTGCGCCGCCCCCGGGACCTCTCCGGGGGACGGCCGCCCTGGCGGGGTGCGCCGCCCCCGGGACCGCTCCGGCGGGGTGAGTCGCCCCGACGGGGTGAGCCGCCCCACGGGGTGAGCCGCCCCACGGGGTGGGCCGCCCCGGCGGGGTGAGCCGCCCCACGGGGTGGGCAGCCCCGACGGGGTGAGCCGCCCCACGGGGTGGGCAGCCCCGACGGGGTGAGCCGCTCCCGGGACCGCTCCGGCCGGGTAGCCCAGGGGGCGTCGCCAGTCGTTTCGGTAGAACCCCGCCTTGACCATGAAGCCCAGCGGCCAGGGCGCGGCCATGAACGCGGCGAAGTACGTACCGCCCCCGTCCGGGACACGGCAGCCCCTGGCGTCCCCGTCGCACCCCACGGCCATCAGTCCTGCCAGGCCCCAGCCGAACCACAGCGCCAGCCCGGCCGTCAGAACGGCTCCACCCAGCACGCATGTGCGAAGGATACGAACCGCCGGTCACCGTCATGCCCGAACGGGGATCGGCCCGGGCACCGCAGGGCTCAGCCCCAGACGCCCCGCGCCGCCGCGTCCCGGACGAATTCGGTGAAGTCGCGCGGCTCCCGGCCGAGCGCCCGGCGCACCCCGTCCAGCACGGGCGCCTCCCCGCTCGTGATGATCGGGTACAGCGCGTCGGTCCAGAGGCCGGCCTCCACCTCCGGGAAGCCCCGGGCGACGAGCCCGGTCCGGAAGGCGTCCGTGTCGACGCGGACGTACGCGGCGCGCTTCCCGGTCTCCTTCGCGATCTCGTCCAGGACGTCCTCGATGTCGAGAGCGCGGGGGCCCGAGAGCCCGTACACCTGGCCCGCGTGACCGTCCTCGGTGAGCGCGGCGACGGCGACGTCCGCGATGTCGTCGGCATCCACGAACGCGGCCCTTCCGTCCCCGGTCGGCAGGGCCAGTTCGCCGCCGCGCACGCCGTCGAGGAAGACGCCCTCGCTGAAGTTCTGGGCGAACCAGCCGGGCCGCAGGATCGTCCAGGTCACCCCGGAGGCGCGTACGGCCCGCTCGCCCTCGCCGTGCGGGCCGCCGTTCTCGTACCCGGGGCCGAAGAAGCCGGGCACGTCCACGCCCCGGGCCGAAAGCAGCACCAGCCGCCGCACCCCGCTCGCGACGGCCTGTTCGACGAAGGCGGGTGTCGGGGAGGGGGAGGCGTCGAGCGGGGTGATGTAGACGGCGGCGGCCCCGTCCAGGGCGGCCGCCCAGGTGGCGGGGTCCGCCCAGTCGAACGGGGTGTCGCCGGACCGCGAGGCCGCACGGGTCTCCACTCCCAGACCACGGAGGCGGGCCACCACCCGGCGGCCGGTCTTGCCGGTGCCGCCGATCACGAGTACGGGTTCCTGCGCGGAGGTCGTGTCTTTCCGAATCATGGCACCAGCCTCGCCCGGCGGGGCGGCCCACGCCCATGGCTCAGTGACCGGTAAGGATGTTCGAGCGTACGGCCGAGGGGGTGCTCCGGCGTTCCGCCGGGGAACACGACCGAGGCCCGGATCCACAGGGATCCGGGCCTCGGTCGTGTTCTTCAGTAGCGGGGACAGGATTTGAACCTGCGACCTCTGGGTTATGAGCCCAGCGAGCTACCGAGCTGCTCCACCCCGCGTCGGTAAACACCACTCTACGCCACGGAATGCCTCTCCGTGACCACGAGAGGCTCCGCCCGCACAGCGGTCCGGTGCTCGCACGAGCCTTTGCCTGCACACCCATTCCTGACGAAGCGTCAGTTCAGTAACCTGACAATGTGTCAGCTAACCGGCCGGTCCCGCCTGTTCAGCGGTGGGCCATCGAGCAGGAGTGGGCGGAACGATGCTTGGATCGACTCACGGCACCCTCACCACCGACTTCCGTGCCCGGGTGGTGGCCTGCGGCGAGGAGCCGCACGCCGCCGTCGTCAGCCTTCCGACGGCCTCGGCCCGGGGCGGCCTCGACGTCAGCGGGCGACCACTGCACCTGACCGTGCCCGACCTGGACCGCTTCTTCCGGCCCCGGTCCGTGGCCGTCGTCGGCGCCTCGGACGCCGAGGGCCGCCCCAACACCGGCATCACCCGGCAGCTCATCGCCTGGGCCGACCGGGTCGGGGCCCGGCTGCACCCGGTGCACCCGACCCGTCCGGCCGTGTTCGGCCGGGACTGCTTCCCCTCGGTCGCCGACGTGCCCGGGCCGGTCGACCTCGCGGTCCTGCTGGTCGCTGACCCGCTCCCGGTGATCGAGGAGCTGGGCGAGGCCAAGGTGCCCTTCGCCGTCGCCTTCGCCTCCGGGTTCGCCGAGACCGGGGAGGCGGGCGCGGAGGCCCAGACCCGGCTGGCGGCGGCCGTGGAGCGCTCCGGGCTGCGCCTGCTCGGGCCGAACACCAACCTGAACGCCTTCGAGAGGTTCCGGGATGACCTGGAAGGTCCCGCCATCGCCCTGATCACCCAGTCCGGGCACCAGGGCCGCCCGCTCCACGCCCTCCAGGAGCTGGGTATCCGGCTCTCCCACTGGGCCCCCACGGGCAACGAGGCCGATCTGGAGACCGCCGACTTCCTCGCGTACTTCGCCCAGCTCCCCGAGGTCGGGGCCATCGCCTGTTACGTCGAGGGGCTCAGGGACGGCCGTTCCTTCCTGCTCGCCGCCGACCGGGCCGCCCGTGCCAAGGTCCCCGTCGTCGCCGTCAAGGTGGGCCGCACGGAGGCCGGGGCCAGAACCGCCGCCTCGCACACCGGCAAGCTGACCGGGGCGGACGACGTGGTGGACGCGGCGATGCGGCAGTTCGGGGTGATCCGGGTGGACGGCCTGGACGAACTCCAGGACACCGCAGCCCTGTTGGCCCGCGCCCGGCCACCGCGGGCCGAGGGGGTCGCCGTGTACTCGATCTCCGGCGGCACCGGCGCGCACTTCGCGGACCTGGCGACGGCGGCGGGGCTCTCGCTGCCCACCCTGTCGCCGGAGAAGCAGGACGAGCTGCACACCTGGATACCCGGCTACCTGAACGTCGCCAACCCCATCGACAACGGCGGCCATCCGGTCGGCGACCGGCGCGGCCGGAAGATCATCGACGCGATTCTCGCGGACCCGTCGGTCGGGGTGCTGATCTGCCCCATCACCGGCCCCTTCCCCCCGATGAGCGACCGGCTCGCCCAGGACCTGGCGGACGCGGCGGAGGCCACGGAGAAGCTGGTCTGCGTGGTCTGGGGCTCCCCCGTCGGGACCGAGGACGCCTACCGCACCACCCTGCTGGGCTCCTCCCGGCTCGCCACTTTCCGTACGTCTCGCAACTGCGTCACCGCTGTGAAGGCCTATCTGGACCACCACCGCTTCACCGACCGCTACCGCTCCCCCTTCGATGACGCCCCGCGCACCCCGTCGCCCTCCTTCCGCAAGGCGCAGGGGCTGCTGCGGCCGGGGCAGCAGCTCAGCGAGCACGCGGCGAAGCAGCTGCTGCGCGCGTACGGGATCCGGGTGCCGCGCGAGCAGTTGGTGACCAGCGCGGCGGCGGCGGTCCGGGCGGCCGGCCCGGTCGGCTACCCGGTGGTGATGAAGGCCTCGGGGCCCCGGCTCGCCCACAAGACGGAGCTGGGCCTGGTGAAGGTCGGCCTCACATCGGCCAGCCAGGTCCGCGACGCCTACCGCGAGCTGACCGACATCGCCCGTTACGAGTCCGTGGACCTGGACGGCATCCTGGTCTGCCAGCTGATCGACCGGGGCGTCGAGATGATGGTCGGGGTGACCCACGACGCGCTCTTCGGCCCGACCGTCACGGTGGGGCTCGGCGGGGTCCTGGTGGAGGTGCTGCACGACGCGGCGGTCCGGGTGCCGCCGTTCGGCGAGCAGGAGGCCCGGGACATGCTCGGCGAGCTGCGCGGCCGGGCCCTGCTGGAGGGGGTGCGCGGCGGGCCCCCCGTCGATGTGGACGCCCTCGTCGAGGTGGTGCTGCGGGTCCAGCGCATGGCCCTGGAGCTGGGCGACGACCTGACCGAGCTGGACATCAACCCGCTGGTGGTGCTGGGTCACGGGCAGGGCGCGGTGGCCCTGGACGCACTGGCGGTGTGCCGGTGAGCGGGGAGGCGGCGGAGGCCGCCCCCAAGGAGACCGCCCCCAAGGAGACCGCCCCCCAGGACGTCGCTGGCCCGGAGGCCGCCGGCCCGGGCGGGACGGGGGCCGATTCCCAGAAGCCCGCTCCCCCGGACCGCGCGGAGGCCGCCCCCCAGGACGCGACCGTCCTGCACTCCCTCGACGGCGGCGTCTCCTGGATCACCCTCAACCGGCCCGAGGCCATGAACGCCGTCACCTGGGACCAGCGGGAGCGGATCATCGCCCTGCTGGCCGAGGCCTCCGCCGATCCCGCCGTACGGGCCGTCGTACTCACCGCCACCGGCCGCGGCTTCTGCGCCGGTGCCGACCTGCGCGGCGTCCCGGCCCCGACCCGCGAACGCGTTCCCGGGGACGTCGCCCGGACGATCCGGCTCGGTGCGCAGCGGCTGATCGCCGCCGTGCTGGACTGCGAGAAGCCGGTGATCGCCGCCGTCAACGGGACGGCGGCCGGGATCGGCGCGCATCTGGCGTTCGCCTGCGATCTGGTCCTGGCGGCCGACACGGCGAAGTTCGTCGAGGTCTTCGTACGCCGGGGGCTCGTCCCGGACGGCGGCGGCGCGTATCTGCTGCCCCGGCTGGTGGGCCCGCAGCGAGCCAAGGAGCTGATGTTCTTCGGGGACGCGCTGCCGGCGGCGGACGCGGAGCGGCTGGGGCTCGTCAACCGCACGGTTCCGGGCGGGGAGTTGGAGGCCCTGGCCAAGGAGTGGGCGGGCCGGCTGGCGGCCGGCCCCACCCGGGCCCTCGCCCTGACCAAGCAGCTGGTGAACGCCTCGCTGGACGGCGACCGGGCCGCGGCGTTCGCGGCGGAGGCCGCCGCCCAGGAGATCAACATGACCACGCGCGACGCCAACGAGGGCGTGGCGTCCTTCGTCGAGCGCCGGTCACCGGAGTACCGGGGTCGCTGAGGGGCGCCCGGCCTGGTGCCCCTCGGCGGGCGCCCCGGCCGGGCGGGTGTCCCTCGGCGGGCGCCCCGGCCGGGCGGATCGGTTCAGTCGGCCACCGGCGGGTTGAAGCGGTGGAACTCGGGGTCCGACCAGCGCAGCGGGGAGGCGGCGGCGATCTCCCGTACGGCGGTGACCTCGAATTCCACGAGGCGCTCCGCCCCCGGGACCCGCGCCACCGCGTCCCCGTCCCAGACGGTGCGGGCGGTGCCGGTGAGGTGGAGGGAGGCCCCGGTGTCCCAGTCGGGCACGAGAAGGCCGGCGGCCGGGTTGAGTTCGAGGTTGCCCAGGGTCAGGAACATGCCGTTGCCCGCGTAGTCGGGCCAGCGCAGCAGCCGGGGGGTGAGCACCTGGACGAAGCCCGGGTTGCCACCCCGGTGTGAGGCGTCGGCGTCGCCCCGGTCGGAGGCGGTGGCGACGAAGAAGGTGTCGGCGGCCCGCAGCGCCTCCTGCTGCGCGGGGGTCAGGGCGTCGCCGTCCGTGACCGCGAGCCGCTGACCGGCCTCCTCGCCCGGCGCGATCCGGCGGTGCCGGCGCACCTGGATGTACTTGGGGCAGTTGGCGACGGCCTGGTCGAGGTCGACGCGGAGCCCGTCCCCGTCACGGACCGCCCGGCCGTTCATCCGCATCCGGCGCCTGGTCGCCGGTTCGATGCCGAGCATGCCGACGCGGGCGGGGGCGGCCCCGTCCGTGCCGGCTCCGGACAGCAGACCGGCCAGCGGGTCGCCGGGCGGCGGCAGGGCCCCGATGACCAGGGTGTCCGGCGCGGGAACGCGCAGGAATCCCGGTTCTCCGGTGAGCTGGGTCGCCCAGATGCGCCCCCGCTCGTCCGCGCCGCCCACCACCAGGAAGGACTGCCGGACGAGGAAGTCCGCCGCCACCTCGGGGACGTCGGAACGGATGGCCCGCCCCGCGCTCGCCGCCCGGCGGGCGAGACCCGCGCGCTCCTGCACGGCGACCTCGCCCCGGTGATATCCGCTCATGGCCCCGCCCTCCTGCCGTTCCGCCGATGCCTGGATGTCTGGATGCCCGGATGCCCGGAGCCCTGAAGTTCCGGGGTGCCCGGAGCCCTGAAGTTCCGGGAGGCCCGGAGGCCTTAGAAGAAGCCGCAGGTGGGAGCACCGGAGGTAGGGGCGTCTGCGGGGTCGGCCCCGGTCGGCGCGTAGATCTCCAGGCGGATGCCGTCGGGGTCGGTGAAGAAGATGCCGCCCGAGGTTCCGCTCTCGCCGTGCGGCACGACGCCCTCGTACGTGAACTCCGTGCCCAGCCCGCGCAGGACCTCTTCGGTGGCCCGGACCTCCTCGACGGAGTCCACCTGGAACGAGAGGTGGTGGAGACCGGGACGGGCCGTCGCGAACGTTCCTTCGCTCTGCTGCCACAGGGTCACCAGGAGCTGGGAGCCGCGCCCCAGGAAGATCCAGCGGCGATCGGCGTCCTTGCCTTCGGCCAGCACCTCGAAGTCGAAGACCTCGCGGTAGAAGGCGGCCGAGCGTTCCAGGTCGGTGACGTTGAGCCCGACGTGGCCGGTCTGAAGATTCTTCGCCTTGCCCATGGTCGATCCCACTCCTTCGGTCGAGGTCGCGAGATGATCCCGTAACCACTGAAGTTGAGTTTGGGGGTTAGATTCGATCAGGTCAACCGGTGATCTTCATTTGGCTGGTTACGATTGGCGGATCAGTCACCCCCTCCCGTGTGGCAGAAGGAGCCCAGCCGTGTCGCATCCCCCCGGTGCGGACCCCCGGCCGCTGACCGGCGAGCCGCTCGCCCTCGACCTGCTCAACACCCGCTGGATCGACGGGGACGGCCCGCACGATCTGCTGGACTCCGTGGCCGGCCTCGCCGTCTGGCTGACCAGCCCTCCGGTACGCGACCACCTCGGGCCCGCCCCCTTCGCCGACCGCGCCACGCTGGACCGGCTACTCCTCGCCCGGACGGCGCTCGACGCCCTGGCCGCCTCGGCCGCCCGTCAGGATCCGGCCACCTCGGACAGCGCCGACCGGCTGAACGAGGTGCTCTCCCACGGGCGCATCCGGCGCACACTGGGGCCCGGCGGGGCGCCGGCGTCGGCGGTGGAGGTGGACGACCCGTCCTGGGCTCCGGCGTGGTACGCGGCGGAGAACTGGCTGCACCTGGTCGCGGAGCGGCCCGACCGCATCCGCCCCTGCGCGAACCACGCCTGCGTCCTGCACTTCTACGACGTCTCCAAGAACGGGACGCGCCGCTGGTGCTCCATGGCAGGCTGCGGCAACCGCGCGAAGGCGCAGCGCCACTACGCCCGGCGCTCCGGGGCCTGAAATCGCCCCTCCGCACCGCCGCCCCCACGCCTCCCGCGCCACCGCCCCTGAGGCCCGTCCCGCGCCGCCACCCCGACGCCTCCCGCGCCGCCGCCGCCCCTAAGGCGTGTCCCGCGCCGTCCCGCCGTCCCGTGCGCGCCTGCTGTGGCGGGCGACCCGCACGCGGTTGCCGCAGCCCACCGTGCACCACTCCCGGCGGGCGTGCGTCCGGACGAAGTAGAGGATGCAACCCGGTGCGGGGCAGGCTCGCAGGCGCTCCGCGGCCGGGCCCGCGAACAGGTCCACGGCAGCCGCGGCGATCTCCCCGAGAACCTCCCCGCCGACGTCGTCCGCAGCGGTGCGCACCACGCGGCGGAAGTCCGGCCCGGGCGCCAACTCCGGCCAGCGCGCGGCCGATCGCGCGAGGGCGTTCACCACGGCGAGCGGGTCCGCGCCGGGGGCCGCCCCGGACGTACGCGCCGCGGCCAGCGACCGCAGCGCCCCGCGCAGCTCCAGGAACTCCTGATACCGCTCGGGCGTGACGGATCCCACCCCGTCCAGCCGTTCCGCCAGCGCGTCCGAGAAGCGGTCGCGCCGCGCGGCCAGCCAGCCGCCCACGGCCTGCGGTCCGGCAGCGAGCGCGTCCATCCGACGCCCCCGCACCCCGCCCCTCACATACGTGGTGTTGACCAGGTCCAGGGGCAACGGCTCGCCCGTGAGCGGCAGTTCACCGGTCACCGGTCACCCCCGTTCATCCGCGACGCCCTTGTCCACGCCCCCATCCTGCCCCGAGCCCCCGGCCGGGGAGAACCCGCCTTCCGCCGCGCACCCGCGCACGCCCACGCACGCCCACGCACACCCGCGGAGCACTTCAGGGCCGAGCTAATGCAAGAATACACCTGCATGCGTTAGTTGACCGTCGAGGAAGGCACCCGTGTCCGAGATCCCCGCCCCTGAGCTCGTCGCCCCTCGCCCCTCCGCATCCCGCCCGGTCGCGGCGCGCCGTCTCGCCTCCGCCGTACGCCGGGCCGCGCCCCTGCCGGCGAGCAGGGCGCCCGCGCGCCCAGCCCTCGCGGTCGTCGCCAGGGCGACGCTCGGCGGCTCGGTCTCCCTGGTGCTGCTCGTGGCCGTCGGCACCCTGCTCGGCCACCCCGTCCTCATACCGCCGCTCGCGGCCAGCGCCGCGCTGGTCTTCGCCGCGCCCACGCTGCCGCTGGCCCAGCCCCGCAGCGTCATCGGCGGGCAGCTCGTCTCGGCCGTCGTGGGATTCCTGACGCTCGCCGTCGCGGGCGGATCGGCCTGGGCCGCCGCGGTCGCGGGCGGCCTCGCGATCGGGGCGATGGCGCTCACCCGCACCGCGCACTCCCCCGCCGCGGCCACCGCGGTCATCGTCGTGATGACCCAGCCCGCGGCCACGACGTTCCTCCTCCTGCTGCTCCTGGCCACCGTCCTGATCACGGGCACCGGCTTCCTGGCCGCGCGCGCGGGCGGCCGCTCCGGCAAGGGCGGCCCGGGCGCCGCCCCCTACCCGGCCTACTGGTGGTAGGTGTCGCCCCCACGGAGGAGCCCTTCACATCTGACGAGTCGTCAGCTCTAATGGACGGCGTGATGGGACACGCAGGCATGGCCGCCACCGCCGTCCGGTACCTCAGGTCCGTCGGCGCCGCCACGACAGCCGCGCCGGGGGCGCCGGGCGGGACGCCTCCCGAGGCGCTGCCCCGGCCGGACCTGAGAGCCGTCCGGGACGACGAGCGGCTGCCCGTCGACCCGGACGAGTTCCGGCGCGTACTGGGCCACTTCGCCAGCGGCGTCACCGTGATCACCGCGCGCGACGCGGACGGCCCCGCGGGCTTCGCCTGCCAGTCCTTCGCCTCGCTGTCGCTGGACCCGCCGCTGGTGTCCTTCATGGTCGCCCGTACGTCGACGACCTGGCCGCGCATCGCCCGCGCCGGGGCGTTCTGCGTGAACGTCCTCGGGGCGGAACAGGGCGCGCTGTGCCGGGGGTTCGCGGTGAGCGGCGCCGACAAGTTCGCCGGGGTGGCCCACGAGGACGCCCCGGCGACCGGGTCTCCGCTGCTGGACTCCGTGCCCGCCTGGATCGACTGCCGCGTCCACGCCGTCCACACCGGCGGCGACCACCTCATCGTGGTCGGCCGGGTGGAGGCACTGGGGGCGACGGACGAGGGTGAACCCCTCCTGTTCCACCGGGGGACGTTCGGCAGGTTCAGCCGCTGAGCCGACGTACGGCCGGTTCAGCCACTGAGCCCGGGCCTTCGGCGGGTCCGGTCGGAACGGCACACAACCGCCCGCCTCGGCCGTCGGGTCAGGTGGCGGGCGCGTCGACGAAGGCGGCGCCGATCTCCGCCAACCGCTCGGCCGCGCAGTCCGGGTTGATCAGGGTCTCAGGTGTGCGGATGCCCGGCGGGGCGGCTTCGCCACGCAGGCCGAGCTGCCGCTCGACACCGAGGGCGATGCCGAGTGCGGTCAGGGGACGCTGCCCCGCCGGGTGGACGAGGTAGCGGCTCGTCCTGAGCGGCGCACCCGTCGGACCTGTTCCTTCGAGGTCGATCCGGATCTCGATGGAAGCGCGGTCGCCGCGGCGCCGGGCCGCGGATTCACCGACGGCCATGTCGAAACGGACGTTCGGCGCACCCGTCGCGAGGGCGAGGCTCGGTACGTCGAGGACGGCGATGCTCCGGCCGGGCAGGACGACACCGTCGACGCCGGCCACATCCGCCTGGACGTCTGGGTCGTCGAGCCAGGCGAAGACGCCGTCACGGCGCACCATCCCCGCCGTGGTGGCGGTGGACCACCGCTCCAGATCCGCGGCTCCCGCGGGTCCGCCGGTGTCCAGCTCGTCCAGCACGGCGCCGATCCGGACGGTGTCGACCCGGCGGAACTCGCGGGCCAGTCCCAACGTCGCGAGAACGACGACACCGGCGCAGAAGTGACTGGCCACCAGGATCGACGAGGCACTGGCCCGCCGCGCACCCGCGACGACCTCCGGCGCGATCTCCACCAGGCCGCTGGAGATGCTGAGGTAGGGCAACCCGTGGTCCTGTGCGTAATGCAGCCCGTTCAGGCGGTCGTCCCACAGTGCGGCGACCACCGCCGAGAAGCGGTGGCCGTGCCCGGCCGGAAGGCCGAGATCGCCGCGCCGCAGGTCGATGACGACCGCCGTGGCGGCGCCGAGCCCGTCGGCCACCCCCCGCGCGCGGTCGATATCGCGCCCCGCGATCGTCAGCGGCAGCTCCGGGTGCCACCGGCGCAGGAGCGCGGCGGCCCCCGAGCCCGCCTGCCCCGAACCACCCAGGATCAGTACCGGTTCCAGCTGTTCCATCGCGGGTCCCCATTCCCCTCAAGCTACATTTTGTAGCCTACATTTTGTAACATACCCTGGAGGGCGACACGACGGAGGACCATGACCACCACCTCGACCCGCCTGTCCAAGCAGGCCAGGCGGGAGCAGCTGCTGAACACCGCCGTGGCGATCGTGCGCGCCCAGGGCGCCGACGGTCTGACGCTGGTCACCCTCGCGGAGGCGGCCGGGGTGAGCAGGCCGATCGTGTACGACCACTTCGGCACGCGCCCAGGCCTGTTGCTCGCGCTCTACCGACGCCTCGACGAACGTCACCGAGCCGCGATCACCCAGGCGTTGCGGGAGGCCGGACCCACCGCGGGCGAGGTCGCCCGCCTCATCAGCACCGCGTATTTCGCCTGCGCCACGGACATGCCGGAACTCGCCGCCGTCTCCGCCGCGCTGAAAGGAAATCCGGAGATGGAGGCGGTCCAGCGCGAGATGCTCGACCGGTACACGGACCTGGTGGCCGCCGCGCTGCTCCAGCACTCCGGCCTCACTCCCGACGCCCTCCGGCTACGGTGCGTCGGCGTGCTGGGCGCGGCCGAGGCGATAGCCGCCGAGCTGAACCAAGGACGGGCATCCGCCGACGACGCGGTCGCCACCCTGGCCGACCTGATCGTGGGCGGCCTCGACACCCGGGCCGGCCGTTGACCTCACCCGGGCCCGAGCCGGGCCGCGCCCCGACCGACCCCGCCGTGATGCTCGCCGGCGGGCGAGGCCGTCGCGGCCCCGGCCGTGCCGCGTGACCGTCTCGGCGGAGGAAGAGGCAGCGGCCGGATCACGGCTCGCGCCGGACACCGGCTTCCGCATCGGCCGTCAGCCTGCGGATCACCAGCGACATCAGCGCCGCCATCGCGCACAGCGCCCCCGCCGCGTACCAGACCACGTCGTAGCTGCCGAAGACGTCCCGCGCGACCCCGCCGAGGAACGCCACCACCGCCGCGCCCACCTGGTGCGAGGCCAGCACCCAGCCGAAGACGATCGCGCTGTCCTCGCCGTACTGCTCGCGGCAGAGCGCCAGCGTCGGCGGGACCGTGGCGACCCAGTCCAGCCCGTAGAACACGATGAAGAAGATCATCGGGGGCTGTACGTCGGGGCCGATCAGCATCGGCAGGAACAGCAGGGAGATCCCGCGCAGCGCGTAGTAGACGGCGAGCAGCCTGCGGGCGTCGAAGCGGTCGGTGAGCCAGCCGGAGAAGATCGTGCCGATGACGTCGAAGACGCCGATCACCGCGAGCAGCGAGGCCGCCACGGTGATGGGCATGTGGTTGTCGTGGGCGAAGGGCACGAAGTGGGTGCGGATCAGGCCGTTGGTGGAGGCCCCGCAGATCGCGAAGGCGCCCGCCAGCAGCCAGAACGGGCCGGTGCGGGCCGCGTCGAACAGCACCCGCACCGCCCGGCGCGCGGCGCCCCGGGCCGGCGCGGGCTTGGGCACGAAGTCCCCGCCGTACGGGGCGAGCCCCACGTCGGCCGGGTGGTCGCGCATCAGGAGCCAGACGAACGGGACGACGACGAGGGCGGCCAGGGCGACGGTGACCGAGGCGGGCCGCCAGCCGTGTTCGTCGACGATCCAGGCGCAGAGCGGGAGGAAGACGAGCTGCCCGGAGGCCCCCGCCGCGGTGAGGATGCCGGTGACCAGCCCCCGGCGGGCCACGAACCAGCGATGGGTGACGGTCGCGGCGAACGCCATCGCCATGGACCCGGTGCCGAGGCCGACCAGCAGGCCCCAATAGATCATCAGCTGCCAGGAGGCGGTCATCCAGACACTGGCGGCCGCCCCGGCCGCCACCATGGTCAGCGCGATCGCCACGACCCGCCGGATGCCGAAGCGGTCCATAAGTGCGGCGGCGAACGGGGCGGTCAGCCCGTACAGCGCCATGTCGATGGAGACCGCGAGCCCGATCTCGCCCCGGGTCCAGCCGAACTCGGTGTGGAGCGGGTTGATGAGCAGCCCGGGCAGGGAGTTGAACGCCGCACCGCCGATGATCGTCACGAAGGTGACGGCGGCGACGAGCCACGCCCGGTGGACGGAGAAGGGAAACCGGCGGCCGGGCCGCCCCGGAGCGGCCCCGGAGCCGGCGGTCTTGGTCAGGTAGGTCACGCCAGCCAGCATCCGGGGCCGGGCGCGTGCGGACGAGTGGCCGGGACGACACGCTTCGCAGGGATCGGGCCACCCCCGGGCCCCGTCCCGCCATCCGGACCACCCGCGGCCGCCCGCCACCCCCGGACCGGGCCCCGCGCGGGCCCTGCGCAGGATCTCGGCCCGTACGGCGCATCAGCGCCCATGCCTTCGAGGTGCTGGACGCACAGGCGGGCCAGGAGCGGGCCCACGCCAGGAAGTGAGCCGAGGACCGGACCCACGACAGGGAGTGCTCCGGGCCGGGCGCCCTTCGGGCGACGACGGCAGGCGGCAGTGTGGCGACAGGCCCTGGCGGTCAGCGGCGCTGTACGGCCGCCGCCCGGAGCACCGCCCACGCGCAGGCCGCACCCACCGCGTACCAGAGCAGGTCCGGTGCGTTGAAGGTCGAGCCGAGCACCAGCCGGGCCGCCGCGCTGTGCGCCGACCACTCCGCCGGTACGCCGGTGAGCTGGAGGAACTCCACCGCCCAGCTCAGGCCGAGCGCCGTGGAGGCCACCGCCAACGGCCGTGCGCGGGGCGCGCAGAAGGCGACGAGGGTGCAGAGCAGCACCGTGTAGAGCGCGCTCCCCGCGTACTTGGCGAAGGCGCCGTCCGCCCCGGCGCGCACGGCGAGGCCCGCGGCGACGGTGACCACGGCCGCCACCGCCGCCACCACGCGGACCGTGGACGCGCGGAACGTGTGCGGACGGGCCCCGGACCCACGGGCCCTGGACGCACGGACCCCGGACCCACGGACCCCGGACCCACGGACCCCGGAAGCACGGGGCGTGGAGTCGCCGGTGGGCTGCGAGGGCCGGGACGAGATCCTCATACGAGCCCGATCCTCTTGAGCTGCCGGATCGGCCGGGCCACCAGCAACACCGCCACCACCCCCATGTTGATCACGGCCGCCGCCACCAGCAGCTCCGGCGCCCCGACCGCCTCGGCCACCGGGCCCGCCAGGGCGCGGCCCGCCGCGACCATCAGGAGCGAGCCGGCCACATCGTAGGCGTGCAGCCGGTTCAGGGCCTCCGGCGGGACGTGCGTCTGGACCGTCGTGGACCACATCACCAGCCAGAACGCGGCCGACCCACCCGCCAGCAACTGCCCCGCCGCCAGCACCGGCACCGGCATCCCGAGCGCCAGCACCAGCAGGCTCACCGCCACCAGCGGCAGCGCCACCGCCCCCGCCGCCAGCGGGTGCGACGGGCGCAGCCGCAGGGCGAGGAGACCGCCGACGACGCTGCCCGCCCCGTTGACCGCCATCAGCATGCCGTACGCCCCCGAGCCGTGCGCCTCGGTGACCAGGACGGCGGTCAGCGGGAGCATCGGGCCGAGGACCGCGAAGCCGTACACCGTCCAGACCGCGATCACTCCCCACAGCCAGGACCGGGCCCGGAACTCCCGCCACCCGTCGGCCAGTTCCGCGGCGAACGTGCCGCGCGCCGCGTCGTCGTGCGGGGCCGGGGCCAGTCGCATCAGGAAGAGGCAGACCCCCGAGACCGCGAAGGTCGCCGCGTTCGCCGCGTAGACGGCGCCGGCGCTGGCGAGGCCGACGAGCACTCCGGCGAAGGCGGGCCCGGCCATGGTCATCAGCGCCTCGGCGACCCGCAGGACGGCGTTGGCGCGCTGGACGTCGGTGGAGACGCGCGGCACGGTCGAGGCGACCCCGGGCTGGAAGAGCGCCGCGCCGACGCCGGCCACCGAGCTGAGGACGTACACCGCCCACAGCGGCGGGTTGCCCGTCGCGAAGGTCACGGCCAGGACGGAGGCGCCGATCAGCCGCAGGGCGTCGGCGATGATCATCATGCGGCGCGGGGTGAACCGGTCGGCGAGCACCCCGCCGAACAGGACGAACACCGCCAGCGGCCCCATCCAGGCGGCGAGCGCGAAGCCGACCGAGGAGGCGGGCCGCCCCGCGCCCAGCAGTCCGGCGGTCAGGGCCACCGGGATCATGCCGTCGCCGAAGAGCGCGACCGTACGGGCCACGAAGAAGTAGCGGAAGTTGCGGTTCCAGAGCCGTGCGGGGCCGGGGGCGGAACCGAAGGAGGACCCGGCGCCAAGGCCCGCCCCGGCGGGGCCGCCCGGCCCGCCGGGTTCGAGCGGGGGCAGCGTCGCGAGCGGGTTCGGGTCCGGGAGAGGGTTCGGGGTCGTTCGGGTGTCGCACGCGGCGTCGGGAATGGACGCGCGCTCTGTCGGCTTCTCCATCACGTCGCTAACCTGTACCAGCTCGTGGTCTATACCACTACGGCAATTTCCTGTGATCTTCGAGGAGGTCTTCGTGGAGCACCGCGTCGTCGTTCTGGCCCTCGACGGGCTGCTCCCCTTCGAACTGGGCATTCCGCAGCGGATCTTCGGCCGCAGTCTCGGCACGGAGACGGGCGGGAAGGGCAGGAGGCTGTACGACGTGGTGACCTGCTCCGTCCGCCCGCCGGGCCCGGTCCGGACCGACGCGGACTTCTCCATCCTCGTGGAGCACGGCCCCCAGGCGCTCGCCACCGCCGACACGGTGGTCATCCCCGCCTCCTACGAGCTGGGCCCGGTCTTCGAGGAGGGCCGCCTCACCGAGGAGCTGGCCGCCGCGCTCGCCCTGGTCAGGCCCGGCACCCGGATGGTGTCCATCTGCACCGGCAGCTACGTCCTGGCGGCGGCCGGGTACCTCGACGGCCGCCCCGCCACCACGCACTGGGCATCGGCCGACCACTTCCAGCGGACCTTCCCGCAGGTCCGCGTCGACCCGGACGTCCTGTTCATCGACGACGGCGACGTCCTCACCTCCGCCGGGGTCGCCGCCGGGATCGACCTCTGCCTCCACCTGGTGCGGCGCGACCACGGGACGGCCGTCGCGAACGAGATCGCGCGCCGCACGGTCGTGCCCCCGCACCGCGACGGCGGGCAGGCCCAGTACATCCACCGCCCCGTCCCCGAGCCGCAGTTCGCGACCACCACCGGCGCCCGGGCCTGGGCGCTGGCCCGTCTCGACCGGCCGATCCTGCTGCGGGACATGGCGGAGCAGGAGGCGATGAGCGTACGGACGTTCACGCGCCGCTTCCGCGAGGAGGTCGGGATCAGCCCCGGCCAGTGGCTCACCCAGCAGCGGGTGGAACGGGTCCGGCACCTGCTGGAGTCGACGGACCTCTCCATCGACCAGGTGGCCCGGGACGCGGGCTTCGGCACGCCGACCTCGCTGCGCCAGCACTTCCAGGCGGCGCTGGGCGTGCCGCCGACGGCCTACCGGCGTACGTTCCGGTCCTCGGCGGACACCAGGTCCTGAGGCCTTCCCGCCCGAGCCGAGCCGATGGCTCAGAAGACCAGGACCCCCCGGGCCACCCTCCCGTGGTGCGCGTCGTCGGCCGCCCTGGCGAAGTCCTCCACCGGGTACGTCTCGGTGACCAGTTCGTCCAGCAGCAGCCGGCCCTCCCGGTAGAGGTCCGCGTACAGGGCGATGTCGCGCTGCGGCCGTGCGGAGCCGTAGCGGCAGCCGAGGATCGACTTGTCCAGGTACATCGAGGAGACCAGGAACGACGCCTCGGCGCTCGCCGCCGGTACGCCCAGCAGCACGGCCTGTCCGCGCCGGTCGAGGAGGTCGATCGCCTGGCGGATCAGCTCGGTGCGGCCGACGCACTCGAAGGCGTGGTCGGCCCCGTCGGGCAGGATGTCGCGCACGCCCTCCGCACGCGTCAGGAAGTGCGTGGCGCCGAACTGCCGGGCCACCGCCTCCTTCGCCGGGTTGCTGTCGACGGCGACGACGGTGAGCGCGCCGGCCAGCCGGGCTCCCTGGAGCACGTTGAGCCCGATGCCGCCGGTCCCGATGACCACGACGGTGTCGCCCAGGCCGACCTTCGCCCGGTTGAGGACGGCCCCGACGCCGGTCAGGACCCCGCAGCCGATCAGGGCGGCCGAGGTGAGGGGCAGGTCGTCCGGGATCTTCACGGCCTGGACGGCCCGCACCACCGTGCGCTCCGCGAACGCGGAGTTGGAGGCGAACTGGAACAGCGGCTTCCCGGCGCGCGAGAACGGCCGTCCCGGCCGCCCGATGGCCTTCCGGCACATGGTCGGCCTCCCCCGGTCGCACGGGGCGCAGGCACCGCAGTTGGCGAGGGTGGAGAGCGCCACGTGGTCACCGGGCCGCACGTGGACGACGCCGGGCCCGACCGCTTCCACCACGCCCGCGCCCTCGTGGCCGAGGACGACGGGGACCGGGAAGGGGATCGTGCCGTCGATCACCGACAGATCGCTGTGGCAGAGCCCGGCGGCGGCGACCGCCACCAGCACCTCCCCGGGGCCCGGGTCCCGTATCTCCAGGTCGTCCACGACCTCGGTCCGTGTGCCGTCGAAGACGACGCCTCTCATCTGGGCTCCCTCGGTAGGCCGAGCACCCGCTCGGCGATGATGTTCCGCTGGATCTCGTCGGAGCCGCCGTAGACGGTGTCGGCCCGGCTGAAGAGGAACAGGTGCTGTGCGCCGTCGAGTTCGTACGGTCGCCCCTGTGACCAGGGTTCGGGCCCGACGGCCCCCGCCTCGCCCGCGACCTGCACCGCCAGTTCGCCGAGCCGCTGGTGCCAGCCGCCCCACAGCAGCTTCGCCACGCTGGGCGCGCCCGGGTCGCCGGTGGAGCCCAGGGTGCGCAGGGCGTGCCGGCGCATCGTGTCCAGCTCCGCCCACTGCCGGACGAGCCGGGCCCTGATGACCGGGTCCTCGGCGGCCCCGCTCGCCACGGCGGCGGCGACCACCCGGTCCAGCTCCTCGGCGAACCCGATCTGCTGGGCGAGGGTGGAGACCCCGCGTTCCAGGGCGAGGAGGCCCATGGCGACCTGCCAGCCGTTGCCCTCGCCCCCGACGACCTCGGCGGCCCGCGCCCCGTCGAGGAACACCTCGTTGAACTCGCTGGTCCCGGTCAGCTGCCGGATCGGCCGCACCTCGATCCGGCCCGGCTGGTCCATCTCCACCAGCAGGAACGACAGCCCGTGGTGGCGGGTGGAGCCGGGGTCGGTACGGGCGAGGACGAAGCACCAGTCGGCGTCCAGGGCCAGCGAGGTCCAGATCTTCTGCCCGGTCACGGCGTAACCGCCCGCCCCGTCCGGCACGGCGGCGGTCCGCACCCCGGCGAGGTCGGAGCCCGCACCCGGTTCGCTGTACCCCTGGCACCACAGCGTCTCGCCCCGGGCGACGGGTGGCAGATGTCGCCGCTTCTGCTCCTCGGTGCCGTACGTGATCAGCGTCGGGGCGAGGAGGTTCTCCCCGATGTGGCCGATCCGGGCGGGGGCCGCGGAGCGGGCGTACTCCTCGGCCCAGACGACCTGTTCGGCGAGGGTGGCCCTGCGGTTGCCGTACGTCTCGCCGTCCCCGCCGGGCCATCCGATGCCGATCCACCCGGCCTTGCCCAACTCACGTTCCCACGTGCGGGGGTCGGGGGCGTCTGTGAGGTGGCTTCGCAGCCAGGTGCGGGCGAGCGTCCGGAAGTCCATGCGTGCCTCCTGTTCCCGGGGGCTCCGCCCCCGGACCCCCGCTCCGCAATCGCCGGAGGGGCTGAGTGAGCGGACCGGTCCGCGTCTTCAGCCCGTCCGGCGATCGAGGAGCCGGGGAGCGGGGGCGGAGCCCCGAATCAAGCCCGTCCGGCGATTGAGGACCGGGGCCCGGGGCCGCGCCCCGCGGGGGCCGCCCCCCGCCCCCCCCCCCCCCAAAACCCCGGGCCGCGGCGGCCCCGCGCCCCGCCCCCCCCCCCCCCCCCCCCCGCCCCCCCCCCCCCCCCCCCCCCCCCCCCCCCCCCCCCCCCCGGGCTCCGCCCCCGGACCCACCGCTCCTCAATCGCCGGAGGGGCTGGGCGCGTTCGGCCGGTCGCCCGACCTCGCCGCCGCCGCCATCTCCTCCAGCCGCGCCAGCATCGGCATCGGGTCCACCCCCACCGTTCCCGGCAGGAAGTCCGCGATCCTCTCCGGGGTCCAGGGCCCCTCCCCGTACGCCGCCCGCAGCTCCCTCGGCTGGGCCCAGACCGCGATCTTCGGGCCCGCGACCGTGTACACCTGCCCGGTGATCCGCTCGGCCCGCGCCCGCTCGCTGAGCAGGTAGACCACCAGGGCCGCCACGTCCTCCGGCTCCCCGATCTCCTTCAGCTCCATCGGCACCCCGGCCGACATCCGGGTCCGGGCGACGGGCGCGACCGCGTTCGCCGTGACCCCGTACCTGTGCAGGCCCAGCGCCGCGCTGCGCACCAGCGAGATGATCCCGCCCTTCGCCGCGCTGTAGTTGGCCTGGGAGACGCTGCCCTGGTGGTTGCCGCTGGTGAAGCCGATCAGCGCGCCCCCGCCCTCCTGCTTCCGCATCACCGCCGAGGCGGCCCGGAAGACCGTGAACGTACCCTTGAGGTGCGTGGCGAGGACCGGGTCCCACTCCTCCTCGGACATGTTGAACAGCATCCGCTCACGGAGGATCCCGGCCACGCAGACCACCCCGTCGAGCCGGCCGTACTCCGCCAGCGCGGTGTCCACGATCCGCTGCCCGCCCGCCATCGTGGAGATGTCGTCGGCGACCGCGACCGCCTCGCCGCCCGCCGCCTCGATCTCCTTGACGACGGACCGGGCGATCTCGCTGGTCGGTTCGGAGCCCTCGACGGAGACTCCGTAGTCGTTGACGACGACCCGCGCCCCCTCCCCCGCCGCGGCGAGCGCGACCGCCCGCCCGATGCCCCGGCCGGCCCCTGTCACGGCGACCACCCTGCCTGCCAAGAAGTTCCCCATGCCCGGCCCCTTCCCGCGGTTTCTGACGGTCCGTTAGATTTTACGGGCAGTCAGCTGCTCCGGCACAAGACCCAGGAGGCCCCCATGTCCCTGCCGGCCGAGTTCCACGAGATCGCGAAGTGCGTGAACAACTGGGGCCGCTGGGGCGGGGCCGACGAGATCGGGACGCTCAACCTGATCACCGACGCCGTCGTGCGCGAGGCCGTCGCCACCGCCCGCACCGGCCGCCGGATACCGCTCGCGCTGCCGCTCCGGCAGGACGGGGTGCAGAGCGGACTCATCCCGGGCCGGATCAATCCGCTGCACACGATGGTCCAGATCAACCAGGAGATCTTCGGCCCCGGCACGGTCGCCACCAGCGACGACGCTGTCACGATGGGGCTCCAGGCCTCGACGCACTGGGACGCTCTGCCCCACGTCTCGCACGGCGGGAAGATCTACAACGGCCGCCCGGCGGACACGATCACCGCCCACGGCGGGGCCCGGTTCTCCTCGATCGCCACCGTGGAGCACCTCGTCTCGCGCGGGGTGCTGCTGGACGTGGCCCGCGCCCGGGGGGTGGACCGGCTGCCCGGCGACCACGCCGTGACGCCGGACGACCTGACGGCGGCGGAGGACTTCGGGGACGTACGCGTACGGGCCGGGGACATCGTGCTCGTACGGACCGGGCAGGTGCGCCTCGCACTGGCCGGGGACCGGCAGGCGTACGGCTACCCGTCGCCGGGCCTCTCCTTGCACACGCCCGAGTGGTTCCACGCCCGGGATGTCGCGGCCGTCGCCAACGACACCCTGACCTTCGAGATCTTCCCGCCGGAGATCGAGGACCTGTGGATGCCGGTGCACGCGCTGCACCTGGTCGAGATGGGCATGCCGCAGGGCCAGAACTGGAACCTGGAGGCGCTGTCCGAGGCCTGCGCGGAGGAGGGCCGGCACGCCTTCCTGCTCACCGCGACACCGGAGCCGTTCACCGGGGCCACCGGCTCGCCGGTCGCCCCGGTGGCGATCCTGTGAACGGCCTCCGCGAAAGGAAAGGGGGAAGGGAAGGGAAGGGGGAGAGTGAGGGGTGGGGGCAGGGGTAGGTGCAGGGGGGCAGCGGCCTGGGAAGGCAGCGGAAACCGGGGCGGGAAACGGCCGGTCTCAGGCCAGGTTGGTGAAGAGGCAGGAAGTCGGTTCGCACGGCTCGCCGCCCTGGCCGACGCCCGAGGGCGCCTCCGGGAGCCGCACCGGTCCGCTCCGGTCGACCTCGCACCAGATCTGCTTCCCGGCGCCCTCCGGCAGCCAGCCCCAGCGGTCCGCGAGGCCGTCCACCAGCTCCAGGCCCCGGCCGCCCGTGTCGTCGCCCTCCGCGTGCCGCTGGAGCGGCGGGCGGTCGCTGGCGTCCGCGACCTCGACCCGGACGGTCCCGGCCGCGCCGGACGCCCCGGTCCCGCCGAAGAGCATCCGCAGCACCGCGGGGCAGCCCGTGTGGACGACGGCGTTGGTGACCAGCTCCGAGATCAGCAGGATGAGCGTCTCGGCGAGAGGCTCGTCATCCCCTATCCCGGAACCGACCAGACGCGACCGCGCCCACCTACGGGCCCGCCCCACTTCCGCGGGATCCGGACCGACCTCCAGCTGAACCTGAAGCACCTGCACCGCTCACACCATCCGAACCGGCGGACACATCGCCTCGCGCCTCCTCAGGGTCACGGAACGTGATTCCCTTACGCGACAGCATGGTTGACGTACAGTCACCGCAACAAGCGCTTCGGGCATATTCCAGCGCGAAGGAGTACGCGTGGTGCATACTGTGCGACGCTCGCTGCGGGGAGTCGAACAGGAGCGCGCAGAGACCGCGAGAAACGCTCTTCGGGCAGGCCCGGCACATCTCCGACGAGAGCCCTCGCCCCGGGCCGGGGCCGCCGCACAGGCCGCCCCCGGATCTCCCGGTTCCAGAACCACTCGCATCCCACGGAGCGTACCCGAGCCGGACACCGACTCCACCCGGTGACGAATCGCGCAAAGGACACAAGCCGGTCTCGACGCCGCACGGCTGCGCTGCGTCACCCTCCACCCCCTGCTTCCGGGGCGCCTCCGCCGGACGCCGCCGAGCTGCCGGAACGCGCCCGCGCGGCCCCCAGACCGGCGGCCAGGAGCTCCTCCGCCGCGGCCCCGCCGAGCCGTGCCGCGGCCCGGAGCCAGGCCCGTTTCAGGTGGAGGTGAACATCTGCCTCCCAGGTGAAGCCCATCCCGCCGTGGATCTGGAGGCAGTCGCGCGCGTTGCGTACGGCCGCCTCGTCGGCGAGCAGTTTGGCCGCCGCGATCTCCACCGGGTCGCCGGTCACGGCCGCCGCGTACACGGCGGCGCGGGCGGGTTCGGTGCGGGCGAGCATGTCGGCGCAGAGGTGCTTGACCGCTTGGAACGATCCGATGGGCGATCCGAACTGCTGTCGGTCCCCGGCGTGTTGAACGGCTGTCTCGGTGGTCCGGGCAGCGCTGCCGAGTTGTTCGGCAGCAGTGAGAAGCGCCCCCTCGTAGTGGAGTGCGCCGGAGTACGCCTCCGTGGCCGCCGTACGCCCCGCCACCCGGTGCAGCGGGGTGAGCGGGTCCACCGACCGTACGGGCCGGGCGGCGGCGACGAAGGCGTGCAGCGGCTCCCCGACGAGGGCGTCGGCGCCCACCAGCACCGCGTCCGCCTCCGCCAGGTGGGCCACCGGCAGGTCCCCGTCCACGGCCGTCACCACCGCCTCGCCCTCGGCGGCCCCCTTCACCAGGCCCGCCGCCAGGTGGGTGGCGACGAGCGGGCCCGGGAGCAGCGCCCGGCCCGCCTCCTCGAAGAGCAGCACCGCCTCGGGCAGCCCGAGGCCCACCCCGCCCGCCTCCTGGGGCAGCCGGAGCGCGAAGAAGCCGGCCGCGCCCAGCTCCCGCCAGAGCGAACGGTCCAGGGTGCCGCCCCGCTCCACCGCCGCCCGCAGCCGGTCCCGGTCGAACACCGCGTCGAGCAGGTCGCGCATACCGGACCGCAGGGCCCGCTGGTCGTCCGAGAGCTGGAAGTGCACGGTGGCCTCAGCGCCCCTTCGGCAGGCCGAGGATGCGCTCGGCGACGATGTTCCGCTGGATCTGGGAGGTGCCCGCGGCGATCGTGTACGAGAGGGAGGAGAGCCGGTCCAGCACCCATTCCTGGTCCAGGTCGAACGCGTCGCCGCCTCCCAGCACCTCCGCCGCCGCCTCGTACAGCTCCTGGCGGGCCCCGGAGTAGCGCAGCTTGAAGACGGAGCCGCCGGTGCCGGGGACGCCGCCCGTACGCTCCGACTCCGCCACGTTCCACTGGGTGAGCCGCCACAGGGCCCGGAACTCGGCGTTGAGCCTGCCGAGGCGCCGGCGCAGCACCGCGTCGTCCCAGCGCCCGTTGCGCCGGGCCTCGTCGGCGAGGGCGTCCAGGGTGCGGCGGCAGGCGACGACCTCGCCGACGAAGGCCGTGCCGCGTTCGAAGGAGAGGGTGACCATGGTGACGCGCCAGCCGTCGTTCTCGGCCCCGACCCGGTTGCGCACCGGCACCCGGACCTCGTCGAGGAACATCTCCGCGAACTCCGTGGACCCGGCGAGCGTCCGCAGCGGCCGGACCGTGATGCCGGGGGCGTCCATCGGCATCGCCAGCCAGCTGATCCCCCGGTGCTTCGGCGCGTCCGGGTCGGTGCGCACCAGCAGTTCGCACCAGTCGGCGACCTCGGCGTGTGAGGTCCAGGTCTTGGCTCCGCTGATGACGTAGGAGTCGCCGTCGCGCACGGCCCGGGTGCGCAGGGCGGCCAGGTCGGAGCCCGCGTCCGGCTCGCTGAACCCCTGGCACCAGATCTCGTCGCCGCGCAGCACCGGGGGCAGCCAGCGGGCCCGCTGCCCGGCCGTGCCCTCGGCGGCGATCGTCGGCCCGGCGTGCAGCAGTCCGACGAAGTTGGCCCCGACGTAGGGGGCGCCGGCCTTCTCCGTCTCCTCCAGGTAGATGAGGTGCTGGGTTGGGGTGGCGCCCCGCCCGCCCGCGTCCGCCGGCCAGTGCAGGCCTGCGTACCCGGCGTCGTACAGCATCCGCTGCCAGGTGGTGTCGTACGCGCGGCGCGCGGGCCAGTCGTCGGGCGAGGGCTTCGGGGGCAGGCCGGGGAGGGCGCCGGCCAGCCACTCCCGCAGCCGCCGCCGGAACACCTCCTCGGCCTCCGTGTACGCGAGATCCACCGCCGTCCCCGCCTACTTGTCCAGGTCCAGGCCGAGCATCCGGATCGCGTTTCCGCGCATCAGTTTGTGGACGGTCTCCTCGTCCAGTCCCTTGACGTGGTCGAGGGCGACCTCCTTGGTGTGCGGGAAGGTCGAGTCCACGTGCGGGTAGTCGGTCTCGAAGGTGGCGTTGTCGCGGCCGACGACGTCCAGCGACGCGATGCCGTGCTTGTCGCGGAAGAAGCAGCAGAACATCTGACGGTAGTAGTACGAGGACGGCGGCTCGGGGATCAGATCGCGCACCCCGCCCCAGGCCCGGTGCTCCTCCCAGACGTCGTCGGCGCGCTCCAGGGCGTACGGGATCCACCCCATCTGGCCCTCGCTGTACGCCAGTTTCAGCGTCGGGAACCTCACCAGGACCCCGCTGAAGAGGAAGTCCATCATCGAGGCCATCGCGTTGTTGAAGGAGAGCGAGGCCTGCACGGCGGGGGGCGCGTCCGGGGAGGCGGCGGGCATCTGGGAGCTGGAGCCGATGTGCATGTTGACGACCGTGCCGGTCTCCTGGCAGACGGCGAAGAACGGGTCCCAGTAGCCGGTGTGGATGGACGGCAGCCCGAGGTGGGTGGGGATCTCGGAGAAGGTGACCGCGCGGACGCCGCGGGCCGCGTTCCGCCGGATCTCCGCGACGGCGAGGCCGATGTCCCAGAGCGGGATGATGCAGAGCGGGATCAGCCGGCCGCCGCTGTCGCCGCACCACTCCTCGACCATCCAGTCGTTGTAGGCGCGCACACAGGCGAGGGCGACCTCCTTGTCGTGCGCCTCGGCGAAGGTCTGTCCGCAGAAGCGCGGGAAGGTCGGGAAGCAGAGGGAGGCCTCGACGTGGTTGAGGTCCATGTCCTTGAGGCGTTCGGCCGGGTCCCAGCAGCCGGGCCGCATCTCGGCGCGGGTGATGCCCTCCAGGGTCATGTCGTCGCGGTCGAAGCCGACGGCGGCGATGTTCCGCTTGTACGGGAACTTCAGGTCCTCGTAGATCCACCAGTCGGTGGGCGGCCCGTCCGGGTCCATCGTGATGACGTACTTCCCGCCCGTGTAGGCCAGCTCCCCGATGCCCGCGGTGAGCGGCTGCGGCCCGCGCTCGCGGTACTTCGCGGGCAGCCAGGTGGAGAAGAGGTGCGCGGGCTCGATCACATGGTCGTCGACGCTGACGATCCGAGGCAGTTCCGTCATGGTGTCGTCCCCTCCGGCGCCCCGGCTAGGTCCCGGGTGCTGGCAAATTCCGATGGCTTCTGATGGATTACCGATGGATTTCTGATGGTCCGTCAGATTGGCTGGCGGCATTCAGGCTAGCCCCGCACCCCTGGACCGACAAGGCGCGGAGCCCTACGCTCTCCGCACTATCTGACTCATCGTCAGTTCGGAGGGACCGCTGTGACCGCCGTGAACGACGTGACCGCGTCCGCGCACGCCCTGGGCGCCTCCCGCACCTTCTGGGAGCTGATCGAACGCCGCGCCGCCCTCACCCCCGGCCGCCCGGTCCTGCTCCAGGAGGACCGGCGCCTGACCTTCGGCGAGCTGAGGGACCGCGCCGAGCGGGTCGCCGCCGGGCTGTACGGGATGGGCGTGCGGGCGGGCAGCGTGGTGGCCTGGCAGCTGCCGACCCGGCTGGAGACGGCCCTGCTCTCCTTCGCCCTGACCCGGCTCGGGGCCGTGCAGACGCCGGTCATCCCGTTCTACCGGGACCGCGAGGTGCGGTTCGCGCTGCGCGCGTCGGGGGCCGCGTTCTTCGCCGTGCCCGGCGCCTGGCGCGGCTTCGACCACACGGCGATGGCCGAGCGGATCGCCGGGGAACTCGACCACCCGCCGCGGGTCTTCGAGGCGTACGACACCCTCCCCGACGGCGACCCGGCCGTGCTGCCTCCGCCGCCCGCCCCCTCGTCGGGCGATGAGGTCCGCTGGATCTACTGGACCTCGGGCACCACCTCCGACCCGAAGGGTGTCCTGCACACCGACCGCTCCCTGATCGCGGGCGGCTCCTGCCTCGCCCACGCCCTGAAGCTCTCCGCCGACGACGTGGGCTCGATGGCGTTCCCGTACGCCCATGTCGCCGGGCCGGACTACACCGTGATGCTGCTGCTGTACGGGTTCCCCGCAGTGCTGTTCGAGCAGTTCGCGCTGCCGGACGCGCTGGCGGAGTACCGGCGGCACGGGGTGACGGTGGCCGGCGGCTCGACCGCCTTCTACGCGATGTTCCTGGCCGAACAGCGCAAGGCCCCCGGCCGGCCGCTCATCCCGACCCTCCGGCTGCTGGCGGGCGGCGGAGCGCCGAAGCCGCCGGAGGTCTACCACGCGGTGGTGCGGGAGATGGGGGTCCAGCTCACCCACGGCTACGGCATGACCGAGGTCCCGATGATCACCATGGGCGCCCCGGACGACACGGCGGAGAACCTGGCCCTGACCGAGGGACGGCCCCCGGAGGGCATGGAGATCCGGATCGCCGACGAACACGGCAAGCCCCTCCCGTACGGCGCCGAGGGCGAGGTACGGCTGCGCGGGGAGGCGGTCTGCCGGGGCTATCTGGACGCGGGGGCCTCCGCCGCGGCCTTCGACGCCGAGGGGTTCCTGATCACCGGGGACCTGGGGCGGCTCCGGGAGAGCGGGCACCTCACGCTCACCGGCCGGCTGAAGGACATCATCATCCGCAAGGGCGAGAACATCTCCGCCAAGGAGATCGAGGACCTGCTCCACACCCACCCCGCCGTCGCGGACGCGGCCGTCATCGGGCTGCCCGACCCGCAGCGCGGCGAACGCGTCTGCGCGGTGGTCGAACAGCCGCCGGGCGCACCGCCCCTGACCCTGACCGAGCTCTCCGCCCATCTGCGGGAAGCGGGCCTGTCCGTCCACAAGGTGCCCGAACAGCTGGAGGTCCTGGACGCGCTGCCGCGCAACGAGACGCTGCGCAAGGTGCTCAAGTACCGGCTGCGGGAACGATTCGGCGGGTGAGGCGGGAGCAGCCGGGGCCAGAGGCGTCGCGGGGGCGGCGGGCGTTACGGGAGCGGCGCGGGAGTCGCTACGGAAGCGGGGCGCGAGGCGTTACGGAAGCGGCAGGCGTTACGGGAGCGGCGCGCCGTCCCCGTAACGCCCGGGATCGCTACGCGTCCGGCTCGATCACCGTGAAGTACACGGCGAACGCCGCCACCACATCGCTCTCCGCGATCAGGCCGTCCCGGTCCGTGTCCAGGCTCTGGGCGGCCATGCCCGCGATCTCGGCGCTGGCCCCGAGGACCCGGAGCGCCCGCTCCACGTCCGCCACCGACGCCCTGCCGTCGTTCCCGCCGTCCGCGACCGCGATGGTCGCCCGCAGGAACGGCCGGGCGATCTCGGCGAACCGCCCGGGGTTGTCCCGGAGCCGCTTCACCGCCCCGCCCACGAACTCCTCACGGGTGACCCGCTGGTCCCCGTCCACATCGGCGATCCCCGCCATGCCCTGCCAGAAGGCCTCGGCACCGGTGTAGAGCGCCTGCCCCTTGTCGCAGCGGGCCGTCGTACCGAACTCGGTGAGCAGACGGGCCGCCGCGGCGTTGAAATCGGCACGGTCGATGTAGCCGTTGCCGTCCTGGTCGAAGGCTGCGAAGCGGTGCGCGATCTTTCGCTCGTACTCTGCGCTGTCCATGCGGGGAGCGTACGACGCCCGGGGCGCTCACGTGTCACCGAGCAGCGCTTCCTGTGTGACAACCTCGCATCGGAGGCACCCGTTTCAGGCGCTCAGCGGCCTGCACTCCTCGTCGGTGGCGGACCGCGCGTCCGGGTAGACGTCGAACAGCCGGCGCACCCCGAGCGCCCCGAGCACCTTGTTGACGTGCGAACCGTCCTCCGCGCCCCGGGCCGGGAGAATGAGCCGCAGTCGGCCGCCGCAGGACTTCATCAGCCGGCGCGAGGCGATCAGCACACCGACGCCGCTGGAGTCGCAGAAGAACACCTCGGACAGGTCGAGCACCACGTCGTGCTGCCCCTCCGCCACCGCCTCGTGGACGGACTGGCGCACGACGGGTGAGGTCACCAGGTCGAGTTCGCCGCTCATGCGCAACACGGTCCAGGAGCCCTGCTCCGCCTCGTCCACCTTCAGCGTCACGCGACTGGACCTCTCGTTCCGGGGCTCCCGGCAATCCGGAAGTTTCCGTTCCTCCTCGCGGCTGCCCAACCGCACCCCCATGAAACACCGACGCGCCGACCGACGCCCAGGAGGTTTCCGGCGGAAAGGAGCACTTCGGGCCGTTTCCGCAGCTCGGAGCAGGCGGGGAGGCATTCGGGCTGAAAATCGACTACCGTCGTCGGCCACGCGCCACGGGAGGGGCCCGGGAAGAGAGTTGCCGCAAAGGCGCGTGCACCGCCCGCCCGGCGGACTACATTCGGTCCTCACGGGCACAGGGTGGATCACGGAGTCGGGTGGACAGGGCCGGGGGCTGGGGGGTTCATGGCAAAGGAGACCGCACCCCGCTGGGACCACAGGATGCAGCAGAGGCTGGCCTGCGGTGAGGCGGCGGCGCTCGGCGAGCTCTACGACCGGTTCGCGGCCCTCGTCCACAGCCAGGCGCACCGGATGCTCGACGACGAGGACGCCGCCGACCTGGTGACCCGCGAGGTCTTCGCCCAGGTCTGGGAGAACCCCGAGGCGTACGACCCGAAGCAGGGCTCGATGCGCTCCTGGGTGGCCCGCCTCACCCACCGCCAGTCCGTCCAGCGGCTGCGCCGCGCGGCGGTCTCCTCGTACGCGGCGGAGCACGGCGAGGGCGCGGCGCCCGACCCGGAGGAGCTGGAGCGGCGGGTGCGCAGCGCCACGGCCGCCGCCCGCGCCGACTACATCGTCTCCTCGATGCCCGCGCCGCTGCGGCAGGCCCTGGAGCTGGCGTACATCCATCGCCGGGACTACCGGCAGACCGCCGCAGACCTCGGGGTGACCGAGGACGAGGCGCGCCGCCGGCTCCGGCTGGGGCTCCAGCTGCTCTCCACGGCGAACGCCCGCCCGCTCGAAGGGGCCGCGCCACCCGGTTACGGACGGGTCCGGTGAGCGGCGACGGACGCGCTAGCGGGGGAGGCGAGGAGGAGGTGCGCGGCGCCGGCCGGATACCGGGCCCGCGCGGGGCGGCGGACGACCTCGACCTGGAGTCCGTGCCGCGGCCTCCCTTGCCGCCGCCCGGATCGGCGGCCCCGGACGAGGGCGTGCCGGAACAGTCCGCACCCGAGCCGCCCGAGCCGGCCGGGCACGGGTCCGAACACGGGTACGAGCCTGCGGCCGCCCCAGAACAGGCCGAACCGGAAGGGGCCGGACCGGAAGGGGCCGGACCGGAAGGGGCCGAACCAGAAGGGGCC
>NZ_JBIRKB010000003.1:0-433293 GCF_044329855.1 Streptomyces sp. NPDC017520 | reverse complement strand
GGACCGGAAGAGGCCGAACCAGAAGGGGCCGGACCGGAAGAGGCCGGACCGGAACAGGCCGAACCAGAAGGGGCCGGACCGGAACAGGCCGAACCGGAAGGGGCCGGACCGGAAGGGGCCGGACCGGAAGGGGCCGAACCAGAAGGGGCCGGACCGGAAGAGGCCGAACCAGAAGGGGCCGGACCGGAAGAGGCCGGACCGGAACAGGCCGAACCAGAAGGGGCCGGACCGGAACAGGCCGAACCAGAAGGGGCCGGACCGGAAGAGGCCGAACCAGAAGGGGCCGGACCGGAAGAGGCCGGACCGGAAGGGGCCGAACCAGAAGAGGCCGGACCGGAACAGGCCGAACCGGAAGAGGCCCTCCCTGAACAGACCGGACCGGAACAGGCCCTCCCGGAACAGGCCCTCCCGGAGCCGCTCATGACCTCCGCCTCCGCCTCCGCCTCGGGCATCGACCTCCCCCACCGGGTCCTCAAGGCCCTCCTCGGCGCCTGGGCGCTGTCCGCCTGTTCGGCCGAGGAGACCGCCGCCGTGGAGGACCACCTCACCGCGTGCGCCCCGTGCGCGGACGAGGCGCTGCGGCTGCGGGACGCGGTGGGGCTGCTGCACACCGATGGCTCCCTGGATCTCGATCCGACGCTCCGGTCCCGGGTGATGGACGGCTGCCTGGGCCGCCGGCCGGCCCGGATCCCCGTGCCGGAGTACGCCGCCCCGTACGACGCCGAGACCGCCCGGCTCGACGCGCTGCTCCGCGACATCGGAGATTCGGAGTGGCACGCGCCGGTGCGCCTGCGGTGGTTCGAGGGGGAGCGCGAGGTCAGCCGCAGGACCACGGTCGCCGGGGTGATCGGCCACCTGATGGCGGTCGACGGGCTGCTGTCCGCCGCGCTCGGCCTCGACGACCCGCTCGGCGGCGGCGAGGCGCCGCTGGACCCCACCGAGCGCACCGAGAGGCACTGGTCGGCGGCGCACCGGCCGCCCACCCGGGCCGTCCGCGAACCCTGGCGGGCCCGGAGCCACGAGCTGATCCGCACGGCGTCCTTCGCCGGGCGGAACGTCGCCGAGACCTCCGTCTCCTACGGGGCCTTCGCCCTGCCGCTCCAGGACGCGCTGCTGGACCGCGCCTTCGAGTGCTGGGTGCACGGCGGGGACATCGCCGACGCCGTCGACTACCCGTACGAGGCCCCGTCGGCCGCCCATCTGCATCGGATGATCGACCTCGCGGCCCGGCTGCTTCCGGCCGCCATGGCGGGGCGCCGCCGCGCCGGGCTGGCAGGACCCGCGAAGGACCTCGTCGCGGCCGGTGCGCCGGGCCGCTCGGTCCATCTGGAGATCGAGGGCCACGGCGGGGGCGACTGGTACATCGCGCTGGACTCGCCGGCCGCCCTCGGCTCGCCCGAACGCACGGTGGCGCAGGTGGCCCTGGACGGGGTCGAGTTCTGCAAGCTCGCCGCGGGTCACATCTCGCCGGTGGAAGCGGCGGCGGGCCAGGAGGGCGACCGCGAGGCCATCCGCGACGTCCTGCTCGCGACGGCCTCGCTCAGCCGGCTGTAAGGTCCCGCCGAACGGCGCCGGGTCCTGCAAGGCCCCGCCGGACACGTCCTAGGCGAAGATCACCGTACGGCGGCCGTTGAGCAGGATGCGCCGCTCCGCGTGCCACTTCACCGCGCGCGCCAGCGCCTGGCACTCCACGTCCCGGCCGACGGCGACCAGCTGGTCCGGCGTCACGTCGTGACCGACGCGCTCGACCTCCTGCTCGATGATCGGACCCTCGTCGAGGTCGGCGGTGACGTAGTGCGCGGTCGCACCGATCAGCTTCACCCCGCGCGCGTGCGCCTGGTGGTAGGGCTTGGCGCCCTTGAAGCTCGGCAGGAACGAGTGGTGGATGTTGATGATCCGGCCGCTCAGCTGCTTGCACAGCTCGTCGGAGAGGACCTGCATGTAGCGGGCCAGGACGACCAGCTCGACGTCCTCCTCGCGGACCAGCTCCAGCAGTCGCGCCTCGGCCTCCGCCTTGTTGTCCTTCGTCACCGGGAGGTGCCGGAAGGGGATGCCGTACGAGGCGACGAGGTCGGCGAAGTCCGTGTGGTTGGAGACGACGGCCGCGATCTCCACCGGCAGCGCCCCGGTGCGGGAGCGGAACAGCAGGTCGTTGAGGCAGTGGCCGAACTTGCTGACCATCAGCACGATCCGCATGCGCTCGGCGGACCGGTGGATCTGCCACTCCATGCGGAAGGCCTCCCCGATCGCGGCGAAGCTGGCGCGGAGCTTGTCCACCGTCACGGTGGCGTCGGCCGAGAAGTGGACGCGCATGAAGAACAGACCCGTGTCGTGGTCCCCGAACTGCTGACTGTCCTCGATGTTGCAGCCGGTCATGAAGAGATAGCTCGACACGGCGTGCACGATGCCCTGTTTGTCGGGGCAGGAGAGCGTGAGGACGTACTGCTCGGTCGCGGCGGCGTCCGAGGCGGCGGAGGGGGCGGGCTGCGGCGCGGTCATCCTCGTAGGGTGCCACACCCGCCGTGTCTCAGGCGGTCCTGGTCATGATGCGGATGACGTCCAGCGAGCGGGGCGGTATGTCCGGATCCTCCGCGTCGTTGGTGGCGAGCATCACATGGGCCTCGCGGGCCGCGAGGACGGCCTCCGGCCAGCCGGAGTGCTCCAGATAGGCGGAGACGGGGGCGTCCGCCCCGACCTGGTGCATGATCCGCAGCACCCGCAGGGCGGCGGCGTCCACGGCGGCGGCCTCGGCGGAGTCCCTGAACATGGTGCCGACGTACTTCTCGGCGGACCAGTTGTCGAGCCAGGTGTCCTCGACCAGGCGGTACACGGCGTCGGTGACGTCCCCGTACCCTTCCTGGCCGGCGAGCCAGCACTCGTGGTGGAAGACGGGGTCGGAGAGCATGTGCAGCGCCGAGCGCACGTTGGTGCGCCAGCGCCACCACGGCATGTCAGTGAGCGGCATGTCGCCCATGGTGGAGGAGCGACGGCCGCGACGGGAAGAGTTCTCCGAACCTTGCTGCACGGTCATCGATCGTACGTTCCTTCACCGCGTCCCCGCACGGGCCCCCGTAATTCACCTGGGCGTCACCGTGCGTTGAGAACGGCACACCGCGCCGTTACCCGGGGCCCGGAAAGGTCCAGTCCCATGACCGGACGGCGACGCCTCACCTTTCCCCGCCCCTTCCCGGGCGTCATCAGCGCGGCGGCGGCGGGGGCGGTGCTGCTGTCCGGCTGCGGCGTGCTCCCTGGGGCCTCGGGGGGGTCCAGGGAGCCCGTCACCGTGATGACCTGGGCGCCCGACCGGTCGGAGGACATCAACGCGGTGAAGATGTCCGGGGTGCCCGCCATGGCGCAGACGTACGCGCGCTGGGTCAACGACACCGGCGGCATCGACGGGCGCGAGCTGAAGGTGGTCGTCTGCGACGAGGGCGACACCGCGCTCGGCGCGGAGCGGTGCGCGCGGGAGGCCGTCGAGAAGCAGGTGGCCGCCGTCGTCGGCTCGTACAGCCGCCACGGCCAGAGCTTCATGCCGGCGCTGGAGGCGGGCGGCGTCCCGTACCTCGGCGGCTACGGCGCCTCCACCGAGGAGTTCAGCAGCTACCTCTCGTACCCCGTCAACGGTGGCCAGCCGGCGCTGCTGGCCGGGCACGGACAGCAGTTGGGCCGCAGCTGCGAGCGGGTCTCGCTGGTGCGGCCCGACTCGATCGGCGGCGACGGCATGCCGCCGCTCCTGAACAACGGCCTGATGGCCGCCGACCGGCCCGCCTCCACCGACATCCTGGCCCCGCTGGACGCCACGTCCTACGACGAGCAGGCCGCGCAGGCGCTGGAACGGTCCGACGGCGGCTGTGTGACGGCGGTGCTCGGCGCCCGTACGGAGACGTTCTTCGACTCCTTCCGCCGCCTGGAGCCGGACGGCGAGCAGGTCAAAATCTCCTCCGTGCTGGGCAGCGTCAACCAGCCGCTCATCGACCGCACGGGCGGCCCGAACAGCCCCTTCGAGGGCGCCTACGTCACCGGCTGGTACCCGGACGCGAGGAACGCGCGCTGGAAGGAGATGCGCGAGGTGGTCGGCAAGTACGCCTTCGGGGACAACCGCATCGACCCGGACGACACCGCCGTGCAGACGACCTGGATCGCGTACACGGCGCTGCGGGCGGCCGTCCGGGCGATCGACGACGAGGAGGTCACTCCGGGCCGGGTCGTGGCCGCCCTCAACCGGGGCGTCGAGGTCGACACCGGCGGCCTGACCCCGACGCTCCGCTGGCGCTTCGAGGACCTGGTCGGCACATTGAGCTACCCGCGCATCGTCAACACGAAGGTGACGTTCCAAGTGGTCCGCGAGGGTCGGCTCACCGCCCAGAGGAAGGGCTTTGTCGACGTCTCGGACGCCCTGACGGACGCCCCGCGCAGCTGAGGGCTGCCCCGGGCTCAGAGCTCGGTGACCCCGTGCTTGGTCAGGCCGTACTTCGCCGCGATCGTGTTCCAGAGCTTGGACGCCTCGCGCTTGGCCTGGGTGGCCACCCCGCTCTGCTGGTTGGCCTTGGCCGTCTCGCTCGTCGACCGGGCCTGACCGCCCTTGCAGACGTGCTTCTGCTTCTTGGCCTGCCGCGCCCAGGTCGCGTAGTGCTCGTCGGCCGCCGCAGAGGCCTTCCACGCCCGGTTCAGCGATGCGGTCAGCTCCGCGTTCTGCGGGAGCTTGTCCACGGTCAGCCCTTCGAGCCGGGTCACCAGGTCGCGGCGCTGCTGGGCAGCGCCCTTGAGGTCGGCGTTGGCCCGGTCGAGGTCCTTGCAGGACTTGATCTTCTCGACCGCGCTGATCACCGCGGCCCGGCTGTTGTTGCTGTCGGCGAGCAGCTTGTCCAGCGCCTCGGCCTGCGGCTTCGCCGGGTCGGGGGCCGCCTCGGCCGTGGGCTCCGTGACCGCCGGTGAACTCTGCGCGGCGACCGGCTGTTTGTCGTCCTCGGCGGGATCGTCACCGCCGCTCAGCAGCGCGCCCGCGCCGAGTCCGATGACGGCGCAGCCCACGACGACCGCGGCGATCAGCGGAACATGCGCGGACCGCCGGCGCGGGGCGTCGCCGCTCGGCCGCGGAACCGGCCCGTCCTGCTCCGCACGGCCCTGGAAGCCCTGGAGGCCGGACTGGTAGCCCCCGGGCGCCTGCGGCGGCAACTGGCCGCCCTGGGGCTGCCCCTGAGGCTGCCCCAGGGGCTGCTGGGGCTGCTGGGGCTGCTGGGGCTGCTGGGGCTGATAGCCCTGCTGCTGGTACGAGGGCGGGGGCTGCTGCCCCGCGTCGTACTGCGGCATCTGCTGTGTGGCGCCCGCGGGTTCCTCGGAACGGAACAGGTTGTCGAACTCCGCGGGCGGCTGCCGGTCCCCCGGCGCGCCCGGCCTGACCCCGTACGGGGCTCCTCCGGGCACCGGGGGTATGTACTGGGTCGCGTCGGCGTCCCCGCCGCCCCCCGAGGGCGCCACGGGGCCGGGACCGCCCGGGACGGGCGCGATGTACTGCGTGGCGTCCGCGTCCCCGCCGCCCTGCGAGGGCCCCACAGGGCCGGGACCGCCCGGGACGGGCGCGATGTACTGCGTGGCGTCCGCGTCCCCGCCGGGAACACCCTGCCCGCCCTGGGCGCCCTGGGCGCCCGCCCCTGCCTCCGGCGGCAGCGGCTGCGCGTACGGCTGGGGCTGCTGGGGCTGCTGGGGCTGCTGGGGCTGCTGGTGGGGGTACTGCTGCGGGTACGCGCCGGGCTGCGGCGGCAGTTGCTGGGGCTGCTGGTAGGGGCCGGCCTGCTGAGGCTGCTGATACGCCCCGGGCTGCTGAGGCTGCTGATACGCCCCCGGCTGCTGATACGCCCCGGGCTGCTGGTACGCGTCCGGGCCCGGTGACTGCCGCACGGGCGGCAGGGGCTGCGCGGGCGGGTAGCCGTAGCCCGCTTCCGGCTGCTGCTGCTGCGGTCCGGGCGGCCCCCACTGCCCGTCCCACGGCTGACCGCCCGCCGGCGCCGCCTGCTCGCCCTGCTGCCCGCCCTGCCCGGCCCCGGGCGTCCCGGGGGTCCAGGGGGCTCCGCCGCCGGCAGGCAGCACGACACCCTCGTGCGCGGGTCGTGCGGCGGGGAGCTCGTGCTCGCCGCCCTGTCCGCTCTGCGTCACCAGGACTCCTACGTGTGAACCTACGGAACCGTCGGCTCACGCTATCGGGTGGTCACCCGCCTCCGCCAAGCGCGTGGTATCCCTCACGACGCCTTCACAGGGCCGGTAACACCGCGCCGCCCCGCGACGCTGTTAACGGCCGGACCGTCACGAACACGGCCCGGACCGCATCGGCGACCCCGTGCCCTCAGGCCGCCTGGAGCTCCAGCCGCTCGCCGAACTCCCGCACCGCGGGCTCCTCGCCGTAGGGCGCGAGCCGCTGCTGGAGGTCGTCGAGATATTCGGCGCCCCGGCTGGAGCGCACCGTCGACAGCAGCTCCATCGCCCGGGTGCCCGTGTGGCAGGCCCGCTCCACCTCCCGCTGCTGCACCTGCGCCGAGGCCAGCAGCACCAGCGCGATGCCCCGGCGCCTGGCCCGGGTCTCCGGCAGCGCGGCCAGCGCCTCCTTCGCCCGCCGGGCCGCCTGCTCCGGCTGCCCCAGGTCCCGGTGGCAGTGGGCCAGTTCGTCCGCGAGGTAGCCCGCGTCGAAGTGCGCGATCCAGACCGGGTCGTCGCCCGACTCCGGGCTCGCCTGTTCCAGCGCGGCGACCGCCCGCCCCGACACCGCGTGGCAGGTCCTGGCATCCCCGAGCAGCGCGTGCCCCCGGGCCTCCGCCGCGTAGAACATCGCCTGGGCGCGGGGCGTGACGTGTCCCCGGGCCCCTTCCTGCGCGGCGCGGGCCAGTTGGGCGATCTCGCGGGGGTTGCCGAGCTGGGCGGCGAGATGGCTCATCGACGCGGCGAGCACATAGCCGCCGTACGCCCGGTCGCCCGCCGCCTGCGCGAGCCGGAGCGCCTGGATGTAGTAGCGCTGGGCGAGGCCGGGCTGGCCGGTGTCGACCGCCATGTAGCCGCCGAGCTCGGCGAGCCGGGCCACCGCGCCGAACAGCTGCCGCCCCACCTGTTCGCGGTACGCCCCCGAAAGCAGGCCGGAGACCACGCTGTTGAGGTAGTGCACGAGCACCGGCCGCACATGGCCGCTGCCGAAGCGGTGGTCGAGGTCGGTCAGCGCGGTGGTCATCGCCCGCACCGCCTCGACGTCGGACATCCCGACCCGGGCCCCCGCCGTCCGCTCGACCTGTGCGTCCGGGCCCGAGATCAGCCAGTCCCGGCTGGGCTCGACCAGCGCGGACGCGGCGACCGCCGACCCCGCGAGGAGATCGCGGCGGCCCACGTCGCTGCGCCACAGCTCGCAGACCTGCTCGACGGCCCCGGCGACGGTCGGCGCGTACTGGAGGCCGACGCCGGAGGCCAGGTTCTTGCCGTTGGCCATGCCGATCTCGTCGATCGTGACCGTACGGCCGAGCTTGCGGCCGAGCGCCTCGGCGATGATCCCCGGGGCCCGGCCCCGGGGCTGCTGCCCCCGCAGCCAACGGGCCACGGAGGTCTTGTCGTAGCGCAGATCGAGACCCCGCTCGGCCCCGACCATGTTCACGCGGCGCGCGAGGCCCGCGTTGGAACAGGCGGCTTCCTGGATGAGCGTCTGGAGCCGTTCGTTGGGCTGGCGGGCTACGAGAGGCCTTGCTGCCATATGTCCCCCTGAAGCATCGGTTATGCGCAGTGATCGGTGGAAGGGATCACTGCCCGTCACATACTCAAGAAATGCGCATATTCCATCGGCATTCGGTACGGCCCTGGCGCGTTGCACCGTCGCGGAGGCCCGGAAGCGGCCCTGGCGGCGGTCCTGGAGGTGGTTACCCGCCCTTCGGTACGACGCCTCACGCGCGCCCCCGCTCGTGCACCGATGCGCCCCGCGTGCGGGCCCGATGCGCCGGGCCCCGGTTCAGGGGAGGCCGTAACCCCAGGTGACGGCGGGAGTTGTGCTGGGCGTGGAAGAGCCCATCGGAGTCATGGAAGCCGCACAGGTCCCTCAGCAGCGGGGCGAGCATCTGCTCGACGCCGCGGTGCGGTATGCGGAAGAGCGTCATTGGGACGTGTTCCCCGGCGTCTGGCTGGAGGCGGTGGGCGGCGGGGAGCGGTGTTCGTGCGGCGACGCCGGCTGCGCCCTGCCGGGGGCCCACGCGGGCCAGGCCGACTGGGCGGGCCGGGCGACCGGCAGCGGGGCCGCCGCCCGGCGCATGTGGAGCAGGCAGCCCCGCGCCTCGGTGCTGCTGCCGACCGGCCGGACCTTCGACGCGCTGGAGGTCCCGGAGTCCGCGGGGTTCCTGGCGCTGGCCCGGATGGAGCGGATGGACCTGACGCTCGGCCCGGTCACCCGCACGCCCGACCGCCGGATGCTGTTCTTCGTGCTGCCGGGCGCCGCCGCCAAGACCTCCGAGCTGGTGCGCGGGCTCGGCTGGAACGCCGAGGCGATCGACCTGACCGGCCGCGGCGAGGGTCACTACATCGCCGCCCCGCCCACCCGGGTCGGCGCCCGGGGGGCCGTGCAGTGGGCCCGGAAGCCCACCCATGCCAACCGCTGGCTGCCCGATGTGGACGAGCTGATCAGCCCGCTGGCGTACGCCTGCGCACGGGAGGCGGCCGACGCCCGTACGCGCGTTCCGTAGATCGCCCGGACGGCGTCTCCCGGGCTCCGGTCAGGCCTTTCGTAGGGTGGTCCCCATCTATGGGGATATCGAAAGGCTGTGCCATGCCGGACCGGGCAGATGCACGTACGAAGACAGGCGCGGAGACGGCCGCGGAGACAGCCACGACGGCGGGGGGCGCCCAGGAGGCCCGGCCCGCCGTCCGCGTACAGGGGCTGTGGAAGCGGTTCGGGGATCAGGTCGCCGTCGCGGGGATCGATCTGGAGCTTCCCGCGGGGAAGTTCGTCGGGCTGGTGGGGCCCAACGGGGCGGGCAAGACGACGACGCTCTCGATGGTCACCGGGCTGCTGCGGCCCGACCTGGGGAAGATCGAGGTCGCGGGCCACGACGTGTGGACGGACCCGGTCGAGGTGAAGTCCCGGATCGGGGTGCTGCCGGAGGGGCTGCGGCTGTTCGAGCGGCTCTCGGGACGTGAACTGCTTGCCTACAACGGGCGGTTGCGCGGCCTGCCGGGCGACGAGGTGGACAAGCGGGCCACCCAGCTGCTGGACGTGCTGGATCTCGCGGGCTCGCAGCACAAGCTGGTCGTGGACTACTCGACCGGCATGCGGAAGAAGATCGGGCTCGCGGCGGCGCTGCTCCACAACCCCGAAGTGCTCTTCCTGGACGAACCGTTCGAGGGCGTCGACCCGGTCTCGGCGCAGACCATCCGGGGCGTGCTGGAGCGCTACACCCGGTCCGGGGCGACCGTGGTCTTCTCCAGCCATGTGATGGAGCTGGTGGAGTCGCTGTGCGACTGGGTCGCCGTGATGGCGGCGGGCCGGATCAAGGCGCAGGGCACGCTGGCCGAGGTGCGCGGCGACGCCCCCTCGTTGCAGAACGCCTTCCTCGAACTGGTCGGCGCGGGCGGCCGGGACGCCGGCGACTCCCTCGACTGGCTGGGCGGCTCCCGATGAGCGTGCTGGACGCCCCGGTCACCTCGGCCGCCCCCGCGGCGCCGACGACGGGCCTCACCCCGGTCTTCGTCTCGCTGAAGCTGACGCTGCTGCGCAACGGGCTGCGGCAGTCCTCCGGGCGCAGGGCGGTGTTCATCACCTCCCTGGTCTTCACGTTGCTGCTCGCCGCGGGTCAGGTGCTCGGCCTGGTGCTGCTGCGCGGCAACGAGCACGCGGGCACCGTCGTGGTGCTGCTGACCGGGGTCGTGGCGCTCGGCTGGGCGGTGCTGCCGCTGTTCTTCCCGAGCGGTGACGACACCCTCGACCCGACCCGGCTGGTGATGCTGCCGCTGCAGCCGGAGCCGCTGATCCGAGCCCTGCTGGTGTCCTCGATGATCGGCATCGGGCCGCTGTTCACCCTGTGCCTGGTGGTCGGTTCGGCCATCGCGCTGGCGCACGGGGCGGCGGGCGTGGTGTTCGCGGTGCTCGCGGTCCCGCTGACGATGCTGCTCTGCGTGGCGCTGTCCCGGGCGGTGGCCACGGCCAACGTCCGGCTGCTGAACTCCCGCAAGGGCCGCGACCTCGCGGTGCTCAGCGGGCTGGTGATCGCGGTGGGCATCCAGTTCGTCAACTTCGGCGCGCAGCGGCTCGGTCAGGCCGGCGGGCTGTCCACGCTGGAACCGGCGGGCGACGTGGTCCGCTGGCTGCCCGGCGCCTCCGCCGTGGCGTCGGTGGACGCGGCCTCGGACGGCGCGTACGGGGTCGCGGTCGCCCAGCTCCTGATCACGGTGGTGGCCCTGGCGGCGCTGATGTGGATGTGGCGGCGGACCCTGGTGACGCTGATGACCTCGCCGGACGGTTCGACCCTGGCGGCGGCCGAGCCGGCCCGCAAGGAGTCCGGCCGGGGCGGGCTGTCCGCGCTGCTGCCGGAGGGCCGCACCGCGACGGTGATGCAGCGCAGCCTGCGGTACGTGGCCCGGGACCCGAAGACCAAGGCGGCCTGGGTGACGGCGCTGGCGGTCGGGGCGATCGTGCCGCTGCTCAACGCGGTCCAGGGCACCGGCTCGGTCTACTTCGCGTGCTTCGCGGCCGGGATGCTCGGCATGCAGATGTACAACCAGTTCGGCCAGGACACCTCGGCCTTCTGGATGGTGGCGCTGACGATCTCCTCGGCCCGGGACGCGTACGTCGAGCTGCGGGCGCGGGCGCTGGTCCTGCTGCTGCTCACCCTGCCGTTCACGCTGATCGTCTGCGCGGTGACGGCGGCGGTGATCGGTGACTGGCAGGCGCTGCCGGGGGCGCTCGGCCTGTCGTTCGCGCTGCTGGGCTCGATGCTGGCGACGGGCGCGGTGGCCTCGGCGCTGTTCCCGTACTCGATTCCGCAGGAGGGCGCGTTCAAGAACGTGGTGCCGGGGCAGGGCGGTCTGGCGTGGATCTCGATCCTCGGCGGCATGCTCGCCGCCGCGCTGCTGGCCGCGCCGGTGATCGTGCCGACCGTCTGGATGCACGTCACGGACCGCCACGACGCGCTGTGGCTCCTGGTGCCGGGCGGGCTCGTGTACGGGGCGCTCGTCGGGTGGGCGGGGCTGCGGATCGCCGCGCGGCGCACGGCGGCCCGGTTGCCGGAGATCCTGGCGGCGGTCAGCAAGGGCTGAAGCACCGCACGGCGGCCGGAGCACCGCCCGGCCGCCGTGCGGTGCCGCGTGCAACCGCGGGGTGCGTCGTGGTGTTGTTATGGGTGATGGATGAGATGCCTCTTCAGGTGCCCGAGTTGCTCGCGGTGGATCTCGACCGCGGCTTCGCCGAGCTGGTGCGGTCCCACGGTGGGGTCGTGTACTCGGTGCTGCTCCGCCTCTCCGGTGACTCGCGTGATGTGGAAGATCTCGTACAGGACACGTTCCTACGGGCGTACACGGCGTTGTCCGGATATCCGCCCGAGCGGCGCCGGGCCCTTCAGCCGAGAGCGTGGCTGCTGGCGATCGGTACGAATGTATGGCGCAACCATGTACGCACGCTGACGCGGCGGCCGGTCGCGGATGCGGGCGTGGATGTCGGGGAGCTGCCGCTCGCCGACGGAAGGCCGGGCCCCGAGCAACGGGCGGAGCACGTGGTGGAGCGGGAGAGGCTGGTGGCGGCGCTCACCGAGCTGCCCGAGCGCTACCGGGTTCCGGTGGTGCTCAGACATGTCGGCGAGCTGGGTTACGTGGAGATCGCGGGGCTGCTGGGGTGTCCGGTCGGCACGGTCAAGGCCCAGGTGTCACGAGGACTGGCGGCGCTGCGCGAGATGCCCCGGCTGACGCAGGAGGAGGTGATCCGATGAGTGGTCTGTACGAGGGGCCCGGTGGGCCGGCAGGTGTGGCGCGGGGCGGGATGAACGGTACCGCGTGCGCCGACGGCGCACCGCTCGGGTCCGACACCCTGCGGGTGCCCATGCCGGTGGATCTGGGGATCCGGATTCTGCGGCGGGCGGGCGTCGACGAGAACGCGTACGACCGCTACTCCGTGGTCGAGGGCCCGGTGGTCGCGCTGTTCGTCGCGCACCGCCGGGGAGCGGTGACCGGGGCCGGTCCGGTGGACCTGTATGCCGGGCCGGAGGATTTCGAGCGGCAGCACCTGCTCCGGGCCGGCCGGGCCGCGCTTCCCTCGGCCAGGCAGCTGCCGGGGGTCGTCGGGGCTCTGCGGACCGGCCGTGACCGGAACCTGCGCTACGACTACGGAACGTTGCCGGAGTTCCGGTCCCGGGTTCTGGAAGCGGTGCGGGGCATTCCGCGCGGCCAGCTGCGGCCTGTGGGCTGGCTGGGGGCCGAGGCGGGGATCCCGGAGGCCACGGCGGCGGAGCTGCTGGAGGCGGTGCGGTCCGGCCCCGCCCCGGTGCTGATCCCCGTCCACCGGCTCGGTGACGAGGACGGCCGGCCGGTCGACTGCGGTCTGCCGGCGGCGTTGGCGGAGCGGCTGCGGGCGTACGAAGGGATCGACGAGGAGCGACTGGGGCGGTTCGCCGCGGCCGGTACCCACTATCTGGGCAGCGGCACCACCCGGATCTTCTGCTACCCGACCTGTGCGCATGCCCGCCGGATCACCGACCGGCACCGGGTGCCGTTCGGGTCGGTGGCCGCGGCGCGGGGCGCCGGCTATCGCCCGTGTCTGAGCTGCCGCCCCGTGGCGGCCTGACCGGCCGCGCGCCGCCGTGCGGCCGGTGCGGCGGCGTCCGACCGCCCGCCGGACGGTCAGCGGACGAACAGGGTGAGGGCGAGGCCCAGGAGGACGAGGCCCGCGACGGCGTTGCCGATCCGGGCGGCGAGCGGGGGGAACGCGGCCTCGCCCGCCGTCCGCCTCGTCACCACTCGTACGCCCACTTCGGTGAGGATCAGCAGCCAGAGCGCGCCGATGGCCAGGTACACCAGGGCCAGCAGGGACAGTGCCGCGGCGGACGGGGCCTCCACGGGCAGGAACTGCGGGAGGAAGACGGTCAGGAAGAGGCCGACCTTCGGATTTCCGGCGGTACAGAGAAAGCCGAGCAGCAGGTGTCTCGGCAGCCGGCCGGCCGGCGGCTCTCCGGCCGCGGAGGGCTGCGGGCCGGCCTGCTCGGGCCGCAGTGCCTCCCACAGCGCCCGGGCGCCGGTCAGGGCCAGCACCGATGCGCCGGCGATCTGCCAGGCCAGGAACAGTTCGGGCCGGAGCATCACCACGGCCATGCTGCCGGTGATCGCCGCGACGGCGTATCCGGCACCGGCGATCAGCATGCCCGCCGCGGCGGCCAGCACCGGAGGACGGCGGCGGGCACGGCTGATCAGGCGCAGGACCAGCATGCTGTCCGGGCCGGGGCTGCAGATCACGGCCGTGCAGCTGGCGAGGAAGGCCGGGCTGGCCGCTACGGCGAGGGCCGTCGAGGTCACCGGGGGCCGCCCGACCCGGTGGCCACGGGCGCGGGGGTGATGAGCAGGGCGTCCTCCATGGCACGGACCGCCGCCGTGTCCTTCGCGACCTGCTCGGGGTCGGGGTGGGCCAGGACGACGAAGCCGAGGGTGAGGGTGGCCAGCAGGTCCCGGGTCACCTCGATCAGGTCGCCGTCCCGGAGCTTGACCGCCGAGTGGTGGTAGGAGGGCAGCTCCCCGATACCGCGCAGGGCGGCGGTGTTCGAGACGGTGCCGGGCCGGCGGGCCATCAGGAACAGCACGGTCATGTGCTTCAGCAGGCGGTACCCCTTCGGGGCGGCCTCCTCCCCGGCGAACCAGCGGACCGCACGGTGCACCTGGCTGTCCCCGGTCGCCGCGAGGTTGAACGCGGGGTGACCGCCCCCGTGCGGGCGGGAGTTGATCTCGATCAGCCGGGGGCCCGCGGCTGTCAGCATGATCTCGATGTGCGCGGCGCCGTGCCGCAGGCCCACCGCGTCGAGGACGGCCTCCGCGTAGCGGGTCAGCACCGGCACCTCCGGGGTCTCCGGCGCGACCCAGGTGAGGCTCTTGTAGACGGCCATCTGCCCGTCGTTGTCCGCCTTTTCGTAGCGGCAGATGTCGGCGACGGTGTGCCGGCCCCGGTGGCTGAAGGTGTCGACGACGAACTCGGAGCCGTGGGCGTACTCTTGGACCAGCATCCGGTCGTTGAGGTTGTGCCACTGGTTGATCCGGCCTAGCTGGGCGTCGAACGGGATCCGCCAGTCCGTGCCCGACGGGACGCGGGTGACCCCGTCGGTGCTGCCGCTCTTGGGCGGCTTGACGACCAGGTCCTTGCCGCGCAGTCCCTCGCGGTCGATCCAGGCCCGGACCGCCTCCGGATCGTCCGTGCAGATCTGGGCGATCGTGGGCACGCCGGCGGCGCGCAGGGCCTGGGCCATGGCGCCCTTGTCCCGGCGCGCGGCGGCGAGCGCCGGGACGTTGGCCTGTTCCGGGAGCAGGCGTTCGGTGAGTCGGTCGGCGAGTTCGACGCCGCTCTCGGCACCCGCCAGCACACAGCTCGGTGACAGCGGCCGCAGCGCCGCCACGAGGTGCTCCAGGTCCCCGTCGAAGGTGTGGATCCGGTGGTGGAGTGCGGGATCCCAGGAGTCGGCGTAGGCCGCGGGTACGGTCGGCAGCGAGCTGACCGCGACCGTGGCGATGCCATGGGAGGCGAACTCCGGTGCGTACTGCGCCCCGGAGGAGAACGGGTCGACGATGACGGCCGTCCGGGAGACGGGCAAGGGGTTCAACGGGGGATCCTGTCTGCCGGGGCGGCCCCACGCCGCTCCCGCGGCGGTTCAGACCCCGGCGGTGAGCGCCGGGGACAGCGGTAGATGGCAGCGTTCCACGGCGGCGTCCGCCCGGCCCGGCAGCACCGCGGTGACGGTGTCGCCGGACCGGACAGCGGGCACCTGGCGGCGCAGTCGGCTGAGCGAGGTGCCCCGCTCGTGCCAGGGGCAGACCAGCCGTCGGCCGTCCGCGTCCGGCACGGCCAGGTTCAGCGGTCCGCCCCGGTGCGGGCAGGACGCGGGGAGCACCGCGCCCCCGGCCTCGGTGCGGATGTACACGTACGGCAGGTCGGCGACCCGGACGCAGTTGCCCGCGCCGCTGGTCCGGAAGGTCACGAGAGGCATGTGCGGTGATCTCCGACCGAGTAGATCTGGTAGACGCACTCCTCGGATTCGATGATCGCGCCGTGCAGGCGGTTGCGCTGGATCACCGTTCCCTCTCCGGCCTCCAGGATGCGGTGGGAGTTGAAGCCGCTGACGAAGCGCATGGTGCCGCTGACGATGTGGCAGAGTTCGTCGCCCTCGTGGCTGTGGGTGTTGGACAGTTCGCCGTGGGGTTCCACGATGTCGGCCAGGGGAGGGGTGATCCGGCCTTCCTGGATCGCCGCGTACACGGGGGCGTGCAGGTCCTTGTACCGGTCGGCGTCGTCCATCCACGCGATCTGGGTGGCGAAGTCGTCGTCCGCGATGGTGCTCAGCAGTCGGAACTCCTCGATGCCGCGCACGATTTCCGGGATGATCTGCTCGCCATGACGCTCGATCAGCGGCTTGACCAGCTTGTCCAGCGCCATCCGCCCGTGGTGCTGATCGATGTGGACGTGCTCCGAGAAGTACCGGGCGTCCGCGGCACCGTCGAACACGTCCGCGAGAAGGCTCTCCGCGCGACGGCAGAAATCGACCAGCGTGCTTTCCGTGTAGTACAGCGCACCGACGTACCGGAAGAAGTTCTCGTGGTTCTTTCCCAGATAGTGGAAGTAGTTGTTCAGCGCCAGGCTGGACACCAGGTAGTACTGCCAGTACCGGTGGACGTCGGAACCCAGGCCGACGGATTCCAAGGTGGCTTCGAAAAGGGTGCTGTGTTTGGTGTCGTGGACGCCGTAACCGTATTCGTCGATCAGGATCTTGAACCATTCGGACTGCTCGGGGCCGTAATAGCCCAGCACGTTCCGGGCCATCGGTGAAGCCTCGGAGAGGAAATCGGGGGCGAACTGGATCAGCCACATCCGGGCCGCCCGCCGCGGGTCGGCGGAGTCGCGGATCGCCTTCTCCGCGGGGGATGCCTCGCCCTGGGCGTAGACGTCCAGGCCCTCCAGATAGGTGAGCAGGCCCTCGGTGGTCCAGTCACCGCTCACCTCGACCTCCTGGTCGAGGAAGCCGAAGGCGAAGCGTTCCAGCGCCGGCCTGATCATCTCGCCGCGGGCCCGGTTGCCCGGGCTGTAGTAGCGGCGGAAGTCCTCGGTCAGCTCGCCCAGCCCGGCCTTCGGGAAGAACACCAGGTCGGCCTCGTAGATGCTGGTGAGCAGACGCTGGGCGGCCAGGCTGCTGTACTCCAGGACCTGCTCCCGGCCCGGCACCCGGTCGAAGTCCAGGTACGGCAGCACCTGGGGGCGCAGTTGCCGGCGGTAGGGGTTGTCGGAGTTCTCCCACTCCTCGTTGTCCGTGTAGACCGGGTTGGCCGCGTAGGCGACAACGGCCTCGCGGAGCGCGTCACCGCGCAGTTCGAACGGCTGGTAGGGAACAGGCGCGTGGGACATGTTCGGGTCTGCCTTCCGCTGAGGGATGTACGGGGCCGCGGTCCGGGCGGTGTCGCGCGGAGCGGTCACGCGAGGGAGAGGCTGGTCTCGCTCCAGGAGAGGTCGAGCATCAGAGTGGAGCCGGCCTCCACGTCGACGGGCTCGGCCAGCGGGATCAGCGCCTGCATCCAGTGGGAGCCGATGTTCTCCGGCGAGTTGCGCAGGGTGACACCGCCTCCGAGGTCCAGTTCGAACCAGGCGGCCAGGCCGTGCACCGTTCCCGACTCGCTCACCGGCATCGTGAGTTTGCGCGCGCCGGGCTCCAGCGGGTCCGCGGCGAAGTCGAAGGAGACCAGTTCCACCGGTTCCGAGAGCGCCCGATGCGGCCAGGTGTGCAGGCGTATCGGGAAGTGGCCGGGCGTGGCGAAGGAGTTCAGGCGGGAGACGTCGAAGCCGCTGGCCGAGCCGACCCGGTTCAGGTTCAGCGCGTTCTCGCTCTGCAGCAGCGAGCCCAGCAGCCGGGCCCGCCGCGGGAGCATCACCCCGCCCGGGGCCAGGAGTTCCCGGCGCGCGTGCCGGATCGACGGCAGGATGCCCTCGCCGATCAGACCGCAGTCCACGATCTCGGAGACCATCGCGTCCACCCGCCGGGGCAGCTCCCGGCCGACCACCAGTTCGTCGGAGCGGCAGGCCATCACGGTCACCTGGTCGGCGAGGCCCTCGGCCGCCACCACCTGCCGGGCCACCTCCGCCATCAGCGGGTTCGCCTCGCAGCTGTACACATGGGCGGCCCCGGCGCGTACAGCCATCATCGCCAGCAGGCCGGTGCCCGCGCCGATGTCCAGCACGGTCCCGCCCTGCGGAACGACCCGCTCCAGGGCCGTGGCCAGGGCGTCGTTGCGCTCGTGGTCGTTGAGCATGGCGAAGTGCCAGCGCGGCACCGACTCGCGGGCGAACTCCCGGAACGCGGGGAGCGCCGTCGACAGTCCGTCCGGCGCGGCCAGCACCTGGGCCGTCGCCTCCGCGACCCGGCTGAGTTCCTGGGCCCTGGAGCGGAGTCCCGCCAGGGCCAGTCGTATGTCTCCCTCAGCCGTCAGATCGGTGATGCTCGTCAATTGAGGCATGTCGATTCGCAGACTCCTAAACGGAATGGCATTCGAGACACGCTGTACGAGAAACGGCGCCGAGCCATCCGAACAGGGGCTCCCGTTCGCCCCTTATCCCGTTCGGAAAAAGCACCGCAAGCGAGAAGAACATGAATCTACGGGCAGTGTCGAAAAGTCGAACAACTGGTAGCGACGGCGGGTCCGGATGCGAATTCCAGTGTTCCGTTTCCCGCTGCGCCAGGTCGATTAGAACATTGCCCCGGGTGAGGGGCAAGGACGCATACCGAGGAGCAGTACTTGTCCTCCTGGTGGGGCTCGGCGACCGCCGGTTCCGGCCCGGTTCGGCTTCACCGGATGCGGAGAACCGGGCTTCACCGGCCCCGGGGCGCCTCCAGTAGCAGCGCGGCGGCCGTCATCGCCAGGGTGGTGTGCCGGTACCAGGCCACCCAACTGCGCACTTGGTGGCTGCTGAGCCCGGCTCGGGTGTCGGCCTCGTGAACGGCTTTGACCGCGGCCGGGCCCGCCGCCGCCATCGTCCGGGCCACCGGGATGCCGGGGGCGGAGAGCGAGGCGTGCAGCAGAAAGCGGGAGATACCGCCCGAGGGCTGACGGCGGGCGAGGAGAGTGAGGCCGAAGCCGGGGGCCGGGTGCCCGAACGCCGCTCCGAGGCTCCGGCTGACCAGTTGCCAGGACTCCTTCTGCCGCAGTTCGGCGGGCGGCGGCGGGGGGCCGGGGATCTGCGGCAGTTCGACGCAGAACGGGAGGCGCCGGAGACACAGCCACTGGCGCAGTCCGGGGCCGGCGAATTCCGGTCCTCCGAACACCCAGCCGATGGGGACCGAGGCCGCGAGCGCGCGCTCCAGCATCTCCTGGCCGAGGTCGGCCATGCTCTGTGGCCGTATCCGCTCCGGCGGCACTCCGGCCCGGACGCAGCGTGCCGGGTCCGAGGTCCACTGCGGCGGCAGGTGCAGTTCCCGGTCGATCAGGCCGCCCACGCCCTCCGACACATAGCAGAGCAGGGCCGCGACCTGGGTGTTGCGCTCCCGCCCCCTCCCCGCCGGGGCGACCGCGACCGCGCCGGTGCCCGCCCGCACCGTCTCCTGGCGGCAGAGCACCACGCAGGGCTCGGAGGCCCCCAGCCGCGGCACGACGTAGGCGCGGATGCTGTCGCGCAGCAGGTCGGCGTCCCACACGGTGCGAGTGAGCAGCCGCTGTGTGCTCCACACGCTGCCGGAGCCCGCCCGGGCGGCGATCTCCGCGGCGCTGCCCCGGGCGGGGTCGGCCAGCAGCGCATGGACATAGGCGAGCGCCAGGTCCCGGGGCTCCGCACGGGCGAAGTGGCCGCTGAGAAGTCTCAGCATCTCCGAGGCAGCGGGACGGGCGGGCCGGGGTCGAGACGGACCGGGTAAGCCGAGCATGACCAGAACCTCCGATAGGTCTAGACCTGACTGCGCGCGGCGAGAATAGTGCGGTCCCCGGCACTCCGGTAGCCCCTCGGGAGCCCCGGCGACGGCGGTGCGGGTCCACGGCCCGCGCCCGATCCGCCGCCCCGTCGCGGCGCCACCGTGCAACCAGGGCGCCGCTTCCGGTGTTTCCTCCCACGTCGAACCGATCAGACACCCGACACACCAGGCGAGGCGTGAGATGAGCGAACCCACCGAGCTGAGCGCCATCCGGCTGGCCGAGGCGATCCGCAACCGCGAGATCTCCCCGGTCGAAGCGGTCCAGGCGGCGCTGGACCGGATCGAGAAGATGAACCCGGCCGTCAACGCCTTCGTCACCGTCTGCGGTGAGCGCGCTCTCGACCGGGCCGCAGCGGCCGAACGGGCCGTCGGCGACGGCACCGCGACCGGTCCGCTGCACGGTGTCCCCATCGGCGTGAAGGACCTCGATCCGGTGGCCGGGGTCCGGATGGCCCGGGGTTCCCTGGTCTTCGCCGAGGACATCCCGCAGGAGACCATCCTCTGCGTCGAGAAGCTCGAACAGGCCGGCGCGATCGTCGTGGGCAAGACCAACACCCCCGAGTTCGGCTTCAAGGCCACCACCGACAGCGCGCTGTTCGGCCCCGCCTCCACGCCCTTCAACCGCACCATGAACGCCGGCGGCTCCTCCGGCGGCAGCGCCGCCGCGGTCTCCTCCGGCATGGTGCCGCTCGCCCAGGGGTCCGACGCCGGCGGCTCACTGCGCGTGCCCGCCGCCTTCTGCGGGGTCTTCACCCTGATGCCGACCTTCGGCCGGGTCCCGGTGCCCGCCCGGCCCAACGCCTTCCGCCGGCTCAACCCGATGGTCTGCTACGCGCCTCTCGCCCGCACCGTCGCGGACGCCGCCCTCGGCGTCGACCTGATGTCCGGCGCCCACGCCTACGACCCCTACTCGTTTCCCGCCCCCGAGCGCCTCACCGACGCTCTCCACGGGGACCTCACCGGTCTCACCGTCGGCTACAGCCCCGACCTCGGCGGCTACCCGGTCGAGCCGGAGGTCGAGGCCATCGTCCGGGCCGCCCTGCCCGCGCTCCGCGACGCCGGCGCCACGGTCGAGGAGGTCGACTTCCGGCTGCCCCTGCCGCACGGGGACCTCACCGCCATGTGGCGCCGATACCTGTCGGTCGCGCACGCCGAGTCCGCCGCCATCTCCCGCGACAACGGGATCGATCTGCTCGGTGCGTACGCCGGCTCCATCGACCAGGGCTACCTCGACTCCGTCCGGGTCGGCGAGTCGTTCAGCGCCGTCGACTTCCGCCTGGAGGACCTCGACCGCACCCGGGTGCTCTACGCCTTCGAGGAGCTCTTCGACCGCTACGACCTCGTGATCAGCCCGGTGAACGCCGTCGCCGGCATCCCCAACTCCGCCGGACGCGACACGGTCGGCCCCGACACCGTCATGGGCCAGGCCGTCGACCCGTTCGTCGGCTGGTCCCTCACCAGCCCGTTCAACCTGATCGGCAGCCCCGCCGCGTCCGTCCCCGTCGGCCGGGCCCGCAACGGCGTCCCCGTCGGCCTCCAGCTCGCCGCCCGCCGCAGGAACGACGCCCTCGTCGTCCGCGCCGCGGCCGCCATCGAGAGCCGCCTCCCCTGGGCGGCCGCCTACGAGGACCTGGACCTGGACGCCACGACGGTCTGACCCCGGCCACCGGCCGGACAGACACCGCCGGGACGGCCACCGGCGGCCCATCGGGGCCGTCCGGGCGGACGGCCCCCCTCCCCGGCGGGGAGCGAAGATCGGAGAAACCCGTGCACACCACCACCGGCGGCCGCAGCGGACTCGGCGGCACCGCCGCCCTCCTCGTGCTGCTGGTCGGACAGGCGATGGCCAACATCGACCTGGCGATCGTCAACCTCGCCGTACCCGCGATCAGCGTCGACCTCGACGTCGGCAGCTCCGAACTGACGCTCATCGTCACCGCCTACGCGCTCTGCTCCGCGGTGCTCCTCGCCCCGGCCGCCCGGCTCGGCGAACGCCAGGGCGTCCGCCGGGTCTATCTGTGGGGCCTGGCGCTCTTCACCTTCGCCTCCGTCATATGCGGAGTGGCGACCAGCGCCGCCGTTCTCATCTTCGGACGGTGCCTGCAAGGGGCCGCCACCGCCCTGATGATCGCCCAGGTGCTGGTCGGCATCCACCGCTGGTTCTCCGGCCCGGCCCGCGCCCGCGCCCTGGGCTGGAACGTCCTCACCCTCTCCGGCGGTGCCGCGCTCGGCCAGGTCCTCGGCGGCACCATCGTCTCCGCCGACCTGCTGGGCACCGGCTGGCGGGCCGTCTTCCTGATCAACGTGCCCATCGGCGTACTGATCCTGGCGCTCGGCCTGTTCCTGCTCCCGCACGACCGGCCCGCCACCACGGTCGCACGCGGCGACAACGACATCCCCGGCACCGTGCTGCTCGCCGCCACCACGCTCGCCGTCCTCATCCCGCTCAGTCTGGAGCGGCCCGACTGGATCTGGGTGCTGTTGGCCGCGGCCGTACCGCTCGCCGTCCAGTTCGTCCGTACCGAACGGCGGGTCATCGCCCGCAACGGCACCCCCGCGCTCGACCTGCGCCCCCTGAGCGCCACCAGCGTCCGCTGGTCACTGGCCTCCTACGCCGGCACCACGCTGACCTACATCGCCATGCTCTACCTGCTCTCCCTCCACTTGCAGCAGCAGCTGGGCCTCCCGCCCTGGCAGGCGGGCCTCGTCCCGCTCGGCTGGGTCCTCGCCTTCGGCCTCGCCGGCCCCGCCTTCGCCCGCTCCCCGCAGGCCCTGACCCGCTTCCTCCCGTTCATCGGCTGCGCCATGCTCACGGTCTCGTACGCGCTCGCGTCCTTCGTACCCGCCGGTACGGGCACCGCCATCTGGCCGCTGACCGCCGTGCTCTGCATCGGGGGCTTCGGCCTCGGCATCAACCACACCTCCCTGCTCAACCTCCTCACGGCCACCGTCTCGCCGCGCCACGCGGGCACGCTCAGCGGCACCGTCAACACCCTCTCCACCGTCGTCGGGGTCACCGGCGTCGCTCTCTTCGGCGCCGCCTACTCCTGGCTCGGCCGCAGCGACTGGTCGGGGTCCGCGACCGCCTGGGTCCTCACCTGCGCCGGGCTCGCCCTCATCGCCGGGCTCTGCGGCTTCGCCGCGCTCCGTGCCATCAGCACCGCACCGGACGTGCCCCCGGACCCCGGCGGCAGGGCCGACGCAACCGTCGCGCCCACCACGGTGTTCTCCACCAAGGAGAACACCGGACACACGACGCCCACTGCCGACTGATCCGCACCCGCCACCGGCGAGAACCGGCCGAACGACGAAGGACGACCAGCGATGACAGCGCCCGAACCGCACCACATCCAGGCGAAGGCAGCCCTGTTCGACCTCGACGGCACCCTGGTGGCGACGGAGCACCGCAGCCGTGCCGCCTGGACCCGGCTCTTCACCAACCACGGCCTGCCCTGCGACGACGCGCTGCTGGCGACCTTCGTCGGGCGTCGCGGCCAGGAAGCGCTCGCCGACCACGTCCACCGTTTCGACGGGCCCACCGTCGACGAACTGTTCGAAGAGGCGTGCGGCTATCTGATGGGCCCGGACAGCCCGCCGCCGTACGCCGTCCCGGGGGCCGCCGACCTCCTAGCCGACCTGCACTCCCGCGGCGTGCCCCTCGCCGTGGTCACCTCGGGCCTGCGGGCCCACGCCACCGAGCTGCTCGCCCACGTCGGCGGTGCCGAACTGTTCCAGGTCATCATCACCGCCGAGGACGTCCAGGCCGGCAAGCCCGACCCCGAGGGGTACCTGGCCGCCTGCCGGGCTCTCGGGGTCCATCCCGCCGACGGGATCGCCTTCGAGGACGCCCCGGCCGGGCTCGGGGCCGCCACGGCCGCCGGGCTGCGCTGCGTCGCGCTCACCACCACCCACACCGAGGCCGACCTCGCCCAGGCCGACGTGATCGTGCCCGACCTCACCACCCTGCGCTGGGCCCAGGACCTCGACGGCCGCTGACCGCCGACCCCGTACGTCGGCCCGGCCGACGTCACCGAACTCACCCGATGCCCCTGGGGAGCCCCGAACATGTCCGCCGCCCGCCCGTCCGAGCCCGCCGCACTGGCCGCCTCGGCCACCAGCAGCCTGATCCTGGTCCACGACCTGGACTGCCGAGCAACCGCTCCCGACTACTGGGACTGGTCGGCCGACGCCCACCACACCGCCGTGAGGGCACTCACCGCGATCGACGACGACCGCGTCCGGACCGCTGCGGAACGCCTCACCGGCGACCCCGCCGACGGCACCGCCGCAGCGGCACTCACCATGGCGCTCACCTCGTTGCTGACCCGTCCCGGCGGGGAGAGCGACGCCGTCGACGCGCTGCGGGCCGCCGCCGCCCGCACCGAGACGCTCTCCCGGCTGCTCGTCCAGCCCGGCGCCCCCGGCCGGCCGGGGCCCGACGGGGAAGTACCCGGCGCCGAGGACCTGGTGGCCGCGGCAGCTCGCAAGCCGCACCGCGGCGATCACCCGGTGGACGCCGCCGTGGTCATCCCGTTCCGCGCCCCCGACGACGCCACCGGCCGGGTCCACAACCTGGCAGCCGTCCTCAACGCGCTCGCCGACCAGTCGCACCCCCGCGACCGCTACCGCGTCATCGTGGTGGAGAGCGACAGTCGGCCCCGCTGGCGCGATCTGTTCGCCGACGCCTGCGACGCCTACGTGTTCGCCCCCGATCATGGACGGTTCAACAAGTCCTGGACGGTGAACGTCGGCGTGGTGCACGGCGCCCGCCCCGCCGAACTGCTCTGCGTCCTGGACGGTGACATCCTCGTCGACCGCGATTTCGTCGGCCGCGCCGTCGAACGGTTCGCCCGCCCCGGGACCCAGGCCCACTGGCCGTTCGAGGACATGCTCTTCCTCGACCCCTCCGCCAGCTCCCGCGCCGTCCGTGCCCGCTGCCTCGACGGGGCCCCCGAGCCCGGCCAGGACCGGTTGCGCGGGGTCGTCCTGCGCCGGCCTCCAGGGGGCTGCGTATGGCTGCGCGAAGACCTGTTCACCCGGATCGGCGGCATGGACGAGCGGTTCTGCGGCTGGGGCGGCGAGGACCAGGACTTCGTCTGGCGCGCCGAACGGTACGGCCCGATGGACCGGCACGGCGACCCGCTCGTCCATCTGCACCACGACCGCGCCGCCCACCGCGGCGACGACGGCATCCCCTTCTACGAAGAGGTGGAGCGCGCCGGGTTCTGCAGCTGGCCCTGCGACTCCGACTTCGGCCGCCTGGACAGAAACACCCCGCCGGCCACCGGAGGATGAGCACCGCGTCCGCCCGGACCGCACCGCCGCCCGCCCAGACACGAGGACCGACCATGGACACCCGGCACACCGTCATCGACTCCGGCCTCGGCCCCCTCACCGTCGTCGCCCGGGGCCAGGCCCTGTGCGGCCTGTACTTCGCCGACCACGTCCGCCGCCCCGCCGAGGAGAGGCTCGGGCCCCGGGTCCCGGCCGAGGAGCACTCCCTCTTCGCCGAGGCCGCCGATCAGCTCCACGCCTACCTCGCCGGGCGGCGCCACGACTTCGATCTGCCTCTCGCGCCCGAGGGAGACGCCTTCCAGCACGCGGTCTGGGCCCTGGTCAAGGCCGTCCCCCGCGGTGGGACCACCACGTACGGGGCCATCGCCGAGCGCCTCGGTACCCCCAGGCTGGCCCAACGGGTCGGCCAGGCCGTGGGGGCCAATCCGCTCTGCATCCTCGTCCCGTGCCACCGGGTCGTCGGCGCCGACAACTCCCTCACCGGCTACGCGGGAGGCCTCGCCCGCAAACGCGCCCTGCTCACCTCCGAGGAGCCCCCCGAGGTGGCCGCCTCACGGCTGTTCTGACCCCGCCCGACCGCCGGACCCCGGCCCCGGTCCCGGCCCCGTCCCCGTAGCACGGCGAGGAAGGCGGGCCAGGGCGCCGGCCCGTGCCTCTCCCCCGTCCGCTCCCTCTCCCCCCTCTCCCCCCTACCCTCTCCTCCCCCTACCGACTGCGAAAGCACTGCCATGAACCACTCCGTCGGTCTGCCCACCCCCCTCTTCGACGATGCCTTCCAGGCCGGCGGGGCCCCGCGGACGGCGTTCAGCAGCGAGCTGCCCGCGCTCCGGGGCCTGGACTGGGACGCCCTGTACGCACAGCTGAACGAGAACGGCGTGGCGGTCACCGAGCCGCTGCTCTCACCCGAGCAGTGCGAGGAGGTCATCAGCACCTATGAGGACCCCGCGCTGTTCCGCTCCACCGTGGTGATGCAGCGACACGGGCTCGGCCGCGGCACCTACAAGTACTACGCCGACCCCGCCGCGATCCCCCTCGTCCGGGCGCTGCGCGAACAGCTGTATCCGCCCCTGGTGTGGATGGCCAACCAGTGGGCGCCGCTGCTGAACGAGCGCGTCTTCCCCGCCACCCTGGACCAGCTGCTCGCCGAGTGCGCGGCCGGCGGCCAGAGCCGGCCCACCCCGCTGATCCTGCGCTACGGTCCGGGCGACTACGCCTGCCTGCACCAGGACGTCTACGGCGACATCGTCTTCCCGTTGCAGATCACCATCATGCTCGCCCGCCCGGGGGAGGACTTCACCGGCGGGGAGAACGTCTTCGTCGAACAGCGCCCCCGGTCCCAGTCGCGGGCCCTCGTGGTCAAACCACAGCTCGGCCAGGCGATGATCTTCCCGGTCCGCCACCGCCCCGTGCGGGGCGAGCAAGGCTTCCGCCGCCATCCGATGCGGCACGGAACGAACGCCGTGGAGTCCGGCCGCCGCACCACCCTCGGCGTCATCTTCCACAACGCCCGCTGACCCGTCCGGGCCGTGAAGGGCCCGCAGCACGGTGTCCGTATTCCGCCGGACGGAGCGGCGCACAGGTCGCATCGTTGGCGGTGGAGCGTCCCCCGTACCGCCCGGAAGGAGAATCCGGCCGAAGCGACAAGCCGAGACCGGCACCCACCCGTGGCCCCCGCGGAAGCCGGGGCCGCCCACGTTCTTCGAAGGAGCCACCATGACCGACACCGCCCCATCGGCCGTCCCCGTGGGCGACCGGGTCGCAGCGGGCGACTGGAGCGCGCTGACCGACGATCTGGACACGCACGGCAGCGCACTGACCGGGCCCCTCCTCACCCCGGCCGAAGCAGCGGAGATCGCCGGACTGTACGACGAGGCCGACCGCTTCCGTACGACCGTCGACATGGCCCGCCACCGCTTCGGCTCCGGCCAGTACCGCTACTTCACGCACGATCTGCCGGACACCGTAAGGGAGTTGCGCGAGGCGTTCTATCCGCACCTGCTGCCCATCGCCCGCGACTGGGCCGGAAAGCTCGGCCGTCCCGCGCCCTGGCCCGACACCCTGCGGGAGTGGCTGACGATGTGCCACGACGCCGGGCAGGACCGCTCGGCCCAGATCCTGCTGCGCTACGGCCCCGGCGACTGGAACGCCCTCCACCGCGACGTGTTCGGCGACATGGTGTTCCCCCTCCAGGTCGTCATCGGCCTCGACGCACCCGGAACCGACTTCACCGGCGGTGAGTTCATCATGACCGAGCAGCGCCCCCGCGCCCAGACGCGAGGCTCGTCCACGACCCTGCCACAGGGTCACGGACTGGTCTTCACCACCCGCGACCGGCCGGTCCCGTCCAAGCGCGGCTGGTCCAACGGACCCATGCGGCACGGCGTGAGCACCGTCCGCTCCGGCCGCCGCCGCACCCTCGGCCTGGTTTTCCACGACGCCGCATGAGGCCCGCCGCACCCTGAGAACCCGCGAGGAGCGAGATGAACGTCCGCAAGGAGTGGCGGCAGCGCCGCTCCCCGCTGATCGGCGCCGTGGACCTGACCACGTTCGGCGATCCCCCCGTGCCCGCACCCCACACCGGCGCGGAACTCACCGCCCTGGTCCGCCTGCTGACGGAGCCGGCGGAACGGATCGGGACCATCACGGTCGGCCACAGCAGGGACGAGCCCTCCAGGGCCGCCGCCGACGCCTTCACCGCCGCGTGGGAGGCCCGCGGCGGGACCGTGCTCGCCGTGGTCGACTGGCCCGAGAGCGCCGCTTCGTGGCTGCGCCCGGCGACCCGGCTGACGGCGGCGCAACCGGACGCGTGGGTGATGGCCGCGGCCCCGCTCGGCTTCGCCCAGCTCGCCCGCCGGCTGCGCCACTCCACCGGCTGGGACCCGGCCCGCAGCTACGCCTTCGCCGCCTTGGGGGACCCTCGCCTCCCGGCCCTCGCCGGCGACCGGACCCTGCACGGTCTGCGCGGCGCCACGGCCGACGGCGGCACCTGGGAGGTACGCCACCAGTCGGTGACCGCTTTCCCACCCGCCGAGGGCACCCTTTAGGGCGTGTCCGGTCAGGGCGTGTCCGACGGATCTTGACCGGGGCTACGGGGCTACGGCTACGGGACTACGGCTACGGCGATACCGGTTCGCGGTCGTCCCGGTTGTCCTCGGCGACCTGCTCCAGGAAGGGTTCGACCGCGGCCCGCCAGCCCTCCGGCTGGTCGTAGTGGACGAGGTGGCCCGCGTCCGCCACTTCCGCGTACTGGCCGCGGGGCAGGACCCGGACCATCTCCTGGGCCTCGGCGCGGCCCAGCTCCCCGTCGAGGCCGCGCAGCACCAGCGCGGGGCACTGGACCTGGGCCAGCTCCTCCCAGTGGGCGTCGAAGACCCAGGTGGCGCGGGTCCGGAGCATCTGGTGGCGGGAGAAGACGGGGCGCCAGCCGTCTTCCCGCTCGGCCATCACCTCCGCGTAGAACTCGCCGCGGGAGGGGTTCGGCCGCTCCACCCAGGGGTCGTCCTCGCCGAACCACTTCCGTACGTCGGCGAGGGTGGCGAAGGGCAGCGGCCAGGAGTCGAACCAGTCGCTCCACTCGCGCTGGGAGGCCGCCCCGAGGGCGGAGGCCCGCATGTCGCAGACGACGAGGGCGCGGACGAGGTCGGGGCGCTTGGCCGCCAGCTGCCAGCCCGTGAGCGCTCCCATGGCGTGGCCGACGACGGTGACGGGGCCGAGCCCGAGCTGTTCGATCGCGGCCTCGGCGTCGGAGACGTACGCGTCGCGGGTGTACGGGCCGTCGGCGGGCTTGTCGCTGCGGCCGTGGCCCCGCTGGTCGAGGCCGACCGCGCGGTGCCGTTCGGCCAGCCAGCGGGCGGTCGGGGCCCAGTGCGAGGCCCGGCCCATCAGCCCGTGCAGCAGTAAGACCCCGGGCGCGGTATCCGCTTCCGCGCGCCCCTTGGGCGGATCGGCGAACTCCCATGCCGCGAGGCGTACGCCGTCGGTTCCGGTCACATCGATGCGCCGCACCATAATCCTGGCACCCCCTTCTGGTCCTCGATCACCGTGTGGTCGCACCCCGCCAGACTATCGAACACCTATACGAAAATGAGTTCCGCCACCGAAGACCCCACGTTCGAGTGACACCGGTCAAGGATTGATGCCGAGCGGCCTGGGGAGATCTTCAGCAGGAGGCGGGCCGCTCGGGGACAGGGGCCCGCGGGAACTGACCTTGAGAGCTCGGGGCTCCGGGTCAGCACAGGGGAGGAACGGCCCCGGCGCCTTCGGACGCCGGGGCCGCCCCCTGTCCGGGCACCGCGCCCGAGGCCCTCGACAACGATGGCAGGCCGCGGCGCGAGCCGCCCCGCACCTGCCGGAATCAGGGCGTTGAGCAGGGCGTTGATCAGGGCGTTCCTCGGGGCGTGGAGAAGCGCGCCGGGCACCGTGCGGTGCGCGCGTTGGTACGACGGGCGCATTCCCTGCTCCCTCCCCGACCGTGCCGACCGGAGCCGGCCGACACCCTCAGGTCCTCTGCCTGGCCTCAGCCTGGCATGTGACGCGTCCGGCCGCTGCCATTCCGGACGGAAATCGGCAAGCGCACATCACGGTTGTGTTGCCGTGGCCGACGCGCGGCCGGCCACCGGGCCGATACTGGGCGACGGACGCGTCAGCATCGGGCGGCAGCCAAGTCAGCGCTTGGCGACGAAGACGTGCGAGGCGACCTCGGAGTCGAGCTCGGCCGCCTCCCCGCTGGAGCCGACCAGCACCCCGCCGGGCGACTCCGTCACGCTGACGACGGACCCGGGCTGCACCCCGGCCCTGCGCAGCGTGTACATCAGCTGGGCGTCCGTCTGGATCGGCTCCCCGATGCGGCGCACGACCACGGTCTTGCCCTCCGTGCCCGGGTCGAGCTCGGCCAGGCTCACCATGGAGTCGTCCAGGAACGGGTCGGCCCCGGCCTTCTCGCCCAGCTCCTCCAGGCCCGGGATGGGATTCCCGTACGGCGACTCCGTCGGGTGGCGCAGCAGCTCCAGCACCCGCCGCTCCACCGCCTCGCTCATCACGTGCTCCCAGCGGCAGGCCTCGGCGTGGACCTGCTCCCACTCCAAACCGATGACGTCCACGAGCAGACACTCGGCGAGCCGGTGCTTGCGCATGACGCGGGTGGCGAGACGGCGGCCCTCCTCCGTCAGCTCCAGATGGCGGTCCCCGGCGACCTGGACCAGTCCGTCGCGCTCCATGCGGGCCACCGTCTGACTGACGGTCGGACCGCTCTGGTCCAGCCGTTCGGCGATACGGGCGCGCATGGGGACCACGCCTTCCTCTTCCAGTTCGAGGATGGTGCGGAGATACATCTCCGTGGTGTCGATCAGTCCGGACATTCGTGCCCCTCGATGCTGTGACTAGAAAACGTCGTGCGATGGCCCTGCACCAATTCTGACGCATAGCGCCGACAACCGTGCCGCCCCGGTGGAAGACGGGGGAAGTGCGTGCGACCGGGACCACAAGGCGGTATTGACAGCCCACTGGTCCAGACCGCAACGTGATCGGCGGCACCGGCATTCCCGCACCGCCCCATCCCCCGTCGAAAGGGCTCCCCCCGATGAGCGACAGCAAGCTGGCCGGTCAGTTCTTCGATGCGGCGATCGGCCTGCTGACGCGGGTGCGGGACGAGGAGGCGGACAGCATCGCCGCCGCCGGCGCGGCCGTCGCGGACACCGTCGAGTCCGGCGGCAGGCTCTTCGCCTTCGGCGCGGGCCACTCCTCACTGGCCGCCCAGGACGTCGTCTACCGCGCGGGCGGCCTGGCGCTGATGAACCTGCTCACCGTGCCCGGCGTGGTCGGCGTGGACGTCATGCCCGCCACGCTCGGCTCGGCGCTGGAACGGGTCGACGGGCTCGCCTCGGCGGTCCTGGACTCCAGCCCCGCCACCGCCGGGGACCTCCTGGTGATCGTCTCGCTGTCCGGGCGCAACGCCCTGCCGGTCGAGATGGCGCAGAACGCCCGCGCCCTCGGACTGAAGGTCATCGGTCTCACCTCGGTCGCGTACGCGGAGAGCACCCGCTCCCGGCACGCCTCGGGCGGCTTCCTGCGCGACCACTGCGACATCGTCCTGGACAGCAAGATCGCGATCGGCGACGCGGAGCTGACGGCTCCCGGCGTCGACGCCCCCTTCGCCCCCGCCTCGACCGTGGTGACCAGCGCGATCATGCAGGCGATGCTGGCCGCCGCCGTCGAGCAGCTGGTGGCCCGGGGCATCGAGCCGCCGATGCTGCGCTCGGGCAACGTCGACGGCGGCCACGAGTGGAACGGCCGGGTCATGACGGAGTACCGGGACCGCATCTTCTACCGCCACTGAGCGCCCGGCCCGCAACCGCCCGGCCCGCAACCACCCGGCCCGCGACCACGCGTCCCGGGGGCAGCCGCCGGTGCGGGTGGGACGCGGCGGGTCCGCCCGTGCCCTGCCTGGCCCGCCCCGCGCCCCTGCCGGGCTCGCCGGATGGTCGAGCGGGACCGGGCCGGCGGTGAAGCGCCCGCTGGATGCGCGCGGCGAGAGCCCGCCTACGTCCCCGCCGTCACCTGGGCCAGGTCGACGGCTCCCGCGACCCGGGCCGCCACCGTCTCCGCGTACGCCGCGTCCGGCCGCTCGAAGGCGGCCCGGTTCGCCGCGCGCAGGAACGTCAGCGCGCCCAGCGTCCGCCCCCGGCTCCGGAGCACGGTGCACAGGGCGTGGGCCGCGTCCCCGGGCCAGCGGCGCTCGGTAGCCCAGGCCGGCCCTTCGGAGGCCCCGGCGCCCGCGCTCGTACGGACCGAGCCGGTGCGCTCGACGGCCTGGAGGGCCGGGTGCCCGGGGCCGTAGCGGACGGGGATCGAGCCGCCCGCGACCGGCAGACACGGTCCGGGCCCGTCCGTAGGGGTCCCCGCCGTACGCACCAGGCCTCCGCCCGCCGTCGGATCGCCTGCCACCAGGTCGACCAGAACGTGGTCGGCGAAGCCGGCGAGCGCGAAGTCCAGCAGGGTGGTCGCCGCCTCCATCGGGTCCTCGCACTCGGAGGCCGTACGGGCGGCCCGGTGCAGCTGGCTCGTCCGGAACCGCAGCCGGTCGGCCTCCTGCTCCGCGAACTTCGCGGCGGTGACGTCCCGGAACAGCCACCCCATACCGAGCGGAACCGGTTCCTCCGTCAGCGGCGAGGCCAGCCGCAGGAACCCGCTGCGCCAGCACCGGCGCCGTTCGCCCTCCGCCGTCCGCAGGGTCACCCACAGCTCGGCCGGGGCGGTCGGGGCGCCTTCGGCGAGCACATGGTGCAGGGCCGCCTCCAGCTCCTCGACGCCCTGGACCACCAGTTCGCCGAGCGGACGGCCGAGGAGAGCGGTGCGGCCGCCGCCGAGCGCACGGGACGCGTACGCGTTGACGACCGTCGGGCGCAGGTCGACGTCGACGAGGACCACACCCCAGGACACGTCCTCCAGCAGTGCCTCGCTCAGCGCGATGGCCCGCTCCAGGTCGATCTGGGCGTGCACCTCGCTGAACGCGCAGTAGACCCCGGCCGGTTTCCCGTCCGCGCCGCGCACCCCGGCGGACTGGGTCCGCACCAGCACCCGACCGCCGTCCTTGCGCAGCAGCGCGAACTCGTGCACCTGCCGCCCCGGCGCGTCCATGGCCGACATCAGCCGCGCCCGCACCTCGTCCGCGTCGGCCCTGCGCACCGCCCAGCCCGCGAAGCCGGCCCGACCCACGGCCTCGTGCGCCGTCCAGCCCAGGACGCGTTCGGCCTCGCGGTTCCAGTGGGTGACCGTGCCGGCCGCGTCGAACGCGCAGAGCGCGGCGTCCATGCCGTCGAGCAACGCCGCCAGCAGTTCGGACCCGGGAGGCTCACCGGGGGCCTCGCCCTCGCCGGCCGGGGGCCCGGGGTCCGGGGAGCACCCGGGGGGCCCTCCGCCGGGATCCTCGTCCGGCCCGAGCTCGTCGGTGGTCCCGCTGCTCCTGGAAGCACCCACTCCGCACCCCCCGCAGAACGTGTCCGCCGTTTCCCCACGCGTCGCCGCGAGTATTTCCGCACGTCAGACCATTCAACTCGAACGTGACCCAGCACACATCAATTTCGCCGAAATCATTTCTCCCACCGGCGGGCTCCCGATCGCTTCCCATCGCTTTCGCGCCACACCGCGAACGCGGCCGGGCCCCGTCGAGCCCTCCGGGGCGGGAGTTCACCGGCGGCACGGCGGTGCGTGGTGACGACGTCACACGGAGTCCACCGGCCCCGCCCATCCTTGGGTCGCCCTCGCACCCGCTCTCGCCCCCGCCCCCGGCCTCGCACCCGCGCTCCCGCGCCTCGGGTCGTCCTCGCACGCCTCGGGTCGCCCCGGCGCACCGCGGCGCCGGTCCGCACAGCTCCGCCCGCCCGGACAGCCCCCGCCCGCCCGCACAACTCCGCCCGCCCGCACAGCCTCGCCCGCTCGCTCGGCCGCTCCCAGCCCCTCCCGGCCCCGCTCCTCCGACCCTCGACCGCAAGGAGCTCCTCCGTGACGCCCTTCCGCACCGCACGCCCGACGGTGACGGCGACGACGGCCCTCGCCGTCTGCGCCGCGCTCGCGACACTCGTCGCCGCCGCGCCCGCACCCGCCGCACCCCTGGTGCCCCCCACGCCCCCGGTGCCCGCGGCGCCCTTGGTTCCGGCCGCCCGGCAGGGCGGCCCCGGGCCGTTGCCCGCCGTCACCCCGCACGCCGAGACCGCCACGCTGTACGACGACGAGCAGGGCGGCAACGCCAACGCGGACGACCCCGCGATCTGGCGCAATCCCGCCTCTCCGGACGACAGCCTGGTGATCGCCACCGCCAAGGAGGGCGGGCTGCGGGTCTACGGTCTGGACGCCCGCCCGGTGCAGTCGCTCCCCGCGCCGCCCGCGCCCGGCCCCGACGACGCCCCGGGCCGCTTCAACAACGTCGACCTGGTCCACGGACTGCGGCTGTCCCGGGGCGGGACGGCGGACCTGGCCGTCACCTCCGACCGCGGCCACGACAGGCTGCGTATCCACCGCATCGATCCGTCCCGGCCGGGCGGCCCGCTGACCGACGTCACCGACCCGGCCGCGCCCCGGGTGTTCTCCGCCGATCAGGACGAGGTCAACGAGCAGGCGACGGCGTACGGCCTGGCCACCTGGACGGACCGCCGCAGCGGCCGTTCGTACGCCCTGGCCAGTCGGCGCAACCGGACCTCGGTCGCACTGCTGGAACTGTTCCCGACCCGGTCCGGCACCGTGACGTACCGCAAGGTCCGGAGCCTCGACCTGCCCTCCGCCTTCCGGCTGCCCGACGGCACGTCCTGGACGCCGTGCGGCGAACCGGGCGAACTGCCCCAGGTCGAGGGGATGGTGGTCGACCCGGCCGACGGCACGCTCTACGCGGGCCAGGAGGACGTGGGTATCTGGCGGATGCCCGCCGACCTGCGGGGGAAGCCGGTGCTGGTCGACAAGGTCCGCGAGTACGGCGTGCCGGGGACGTACGACGAGGAGAGCGAGGAGTGCGCCCCCGGTGAGGACCCGGGCTTCGGCGGCACGCGTATCTCGGCCGACGTGGAGGGGCTGACCCTGCTCCCCGAGCGGAACGGTGACCGGTATCTGCTGGCCTCCAGCCAGGGCGACGACACCTTCGCCGTGTACGCCCGCCCGGCCGGCCGCGAGAACAGGGCCGGCCGCGAGAACGGACCCGGCCGCGAGGACCGGGTCCTCCCCGGGTACGCGGGCGGCTTCCGCGTGACGGCGGCCTCGGCGACGCTGGACGGGTCCGAGGTGTGCGACGGCGCGGCGGTGATGCACGAACCGCTCGGCAGCCGGTATCCGGGCGGCCTGCTCGTCGTCCAGGACGGCAGCGCCACCCCGGCGCAGGACGGGCGGGAGGCCACCGGCTTCAAGTTCGTGGATCTGCGGAAGGTCCGGGGCGCGCTGGGCCTCCCGGGCGCCGGTGGACAGACCGGCGCGGAAAAGGTCACCGAATAAATCGGTTGAACCGCGATCCGGGGCGCTCCTAGGCTGTGGGCACACAGGAAAGGAGGTGTTCAGGAAGTGATTTCTTCTCGGACTCGTGAGGTGACTGCGGGCTGACGCCCGTCGTCGCACTCTTTTGCAGTGCATGGCCGGACGCCGGCCAATCCCCAGCAGTCACCGACCCGCAGGCTCGCCGGTAAGTCCGGCCGGCTCCTCTGTGCACGGAGGACCCAGAGCCTGCGGGTTTCTGCGTTGTCCGGGTGCTGGGCCACCGCTTTACGGGCAGAGCCGTTCCACGCGCCACTTTCCGGCGCCCGGCTCGTCGCCCTCCCTCACGTACCGCAGCCGGTCGTGCAGCCGGTTCTCGTGCCCCTGCCAGAACTCGATCGTCCCGGGCACCACCCGAAAGCCGCCCCAGTGCGGCGGGACCGGGACCTTCTCGCCCTCGGGGTAGCGGGCGGCCAGCTCCTCGTACCGGCGGATCAGCTCCTCGCGGGAGCCGACGACGGTGGACTGGGCGCTGGCCCACGCGCCGAGCTGGGAGCCGTGCGGGCGGGTGCGGAAGTAGCCCACGGTCTCCTCGCGGGAGGTGCGCAGGACGGTGCCGGTGACGATGACCTGGCGGGCCATCGGGTGCCAGGGGAACAGCAGCGAGACATACGGGTTGACGGCCAGCTCGCGGCCCTTGCGGGAGTCGTAGTTCGTGAAGAAGACGAAGCCCCGCTCGTCGTACTGCTTGAGGAGCACGGTGCGCGAGGACGGGCGGCCGTCCGGAGCGGCGGTGGAGACGATCATCGCGTTGGGCTCGTGCAGCACCCCGCCGACGGCGACCTGACGGAACCAGCGGGCGAACTGGTCCATCGGATCGGGGCTGAGGTCGTGCTCGGTGAAGTCCTGCGAGCGGTACTGCTCGCGCATCTCCGCCGGATCGGTGGTGCAATCGTCGGGGAGGGATCCCGAAGAATCTTCTGGTGTGGGCACAGGCCCATCCTGCCGCAGCCGCCCAGTGTGCCCGTCGGGGAGGGCCCGTAACCACGCACCGCCGAAATGGAGCCCTGTGCCGGATGTCACGCTTCCCCGCTCCGTGGGAACCCGCCAATATCTTGGGGCAGGCCCCTGTGGTCTTCGCACAGCGGCGGCCTCCCGGGTACACGCACGCACCTTCGGGTACATGCGCACTCCGTACGCCACGGCCGCCGAACCGGGTCTGCCGCCCGCCCGCCGCCCGCCGAACTGAGGGAGCCGCCTGATGTCCGACTTCGTACCCGGCCTTGAGGGAGTCGTCGCATTCGAAACGGAGATCGCCGAACCGGACAAGGAAGGCGGTTCGCTCCGTTACCGCGGGGTCGACATCGAGGATCTCGTCGGCCATGTCTCGTTCGGAAACGTGTGGGGCCTGCTGGTGGACGGGGCGTTCAACCCCGGGCTGCCGCCCGCCGAGCCGTTCCCGCTCCCCGTGCACTCCGGTGACATCCGGGTCGACGTGCAGTCGGCGCTGGCGATGCTGGCCCCCGTCTGGGGGCTGAAGCCGCTGCTGGACATCGACGAGGCGACCGCCCGCGACGACCTGGCGCGGGCGGCCGTGATGGCGCTGTCCTACGTCGCCCAGTCGGCACGCGGCCAGGGGCGGCCGATGGTGCCGCAGAGCGAGATCGACAAGGCGCGGTCGGTGGTGGAGCGGTTCATGATCCGCTGGCGCGGTGAGCCGGATCCGAAGCATGTGAAGGCGGTCGACGCGTACTGGACGTCGGCGGCCGAGCACGGCATGAACGCCTCGACGTTCACGGCCCGGGTCATCGCCTCGACGGGCGCGGACGTCGCGGCCGCCCTGTCCGGCGCGGTGGGCGCGATGTCGGGCCCGCTGCACGGCGGCGCCCCGTCCCGGGTCCTCGGCATGATCGAGGAGATCGAGCGTACGGGCGACGCGAGCGCGTACGTGAAGCAGGCCCTGGACCGGGGCGAACGCCTGATGGGCTTCGGCCACCGCGTCTACCGCGCCGAGGACCCCCGCGCCCGCGTCCTGCGCCGCACGGCCCGCGAGCTGGCCGCCCCGCGCTTCGAGGTGGCGGAGGCGCTGGAGAAGGCGGCGCTGGAGGAGCTGCACGCACGGCGTCCGGACCGCGTCCTGGCGACGAACGTGGAGTTCTGGGCGGCGATCGTGCTGGACTTCGCGGAGGTCCCGGCGCACATGTTCACGTCGATGTTCACCTGTGCCCGTACGGCGGGCTGGTCGGCGCACATCCTGGAGCAGAAACGCACGGGCCGCCTGGTGCGCCCGTCGGCGACGTACATCGGCCCGGGGACGCGGGACCCGCGCGAGATCGAGGGGTACGACGACATCACGGGGTGAGGTGGGCGGATGTGGGGGCCGGCGGCTGGTGAACGCGCGGGTACGGGGTACGCGTACCGGCACATCCGGCTCGTCCCCGGCTCGCCCCGGGCTCATCTCCGGCTCATCTCCGGAGCGAGGAGGCTCACCGTGACCACCCCCCGACCGTCCCTGACCCTCTCCAGCACGGTGCTCGACGCCCCGGACGCGGCGGAACTGGCGGACTTCTACCGCCGCCTCCTGGGGTGGGAGCCGGTGCAGGAGGAGCCGGGCTGGGTGAAGCTCCTCCCGCCCGGCGGCGGCTCCGGCCTGGGCTTCCAGACGGAGAAGGCGTACGTGTCTCCGGTCTGGCCCGCATCCCCCGGCGACCAGCTGATGATGCTGCACCTGGACTTCGAGGTGACGGACCTGGAGGCGGGCGTGGCCCACGCGGTGGCGGAGGGCGCGACACCCGCGGAGTTCCAGCCGCAGCCCGACGTACGGGTCCTCTTCGACCCGGTGGGCCACCCGTTCTGCCTGTTCGTCAACGACCCGGCCCCGGGCCGGACTCCGGCGATCAGCCCCGAGTGGGTGGCGGAACAGACCCGGAACATCGGGGCGGAGGACCGGGTGGCGGAGCTTCCGGCGGCCACCCCTAGGCAGGTGCCGGAGGCAGGGTGACCTCGAAGCGGCAGCCGCCCGTCACGTTGCTGACGGCGGCCCGCCCCTGGTGGGCCTTGACGATGCCCGCCACGATGGCCAGGCCGAGCCCCGCTCCCGCCGGCGGCGTACGGGCGTGGCTACCGCGCCAGCCGGTGTCGAAGACGCGTGGCAGGTCCTCATCGGGGATACCGCCGCAGCTGTCGGTGACGGACAGGACGACACCGCCGTCCGTGCGCTGCGCGGCCACCGCGACCGTGCCGTCGGAGGGAGTGCGATGGATCGCGTTCACCAGGAGGTTGCCCAGAACGCGGCTCATCTCCTTGCTGTCGACCTCCACCGGCACGGGGTCGACCGTCTCGCCGACCAGGCGCACCCCGTGCTCCCGGGCGAGCGGGTCGGCCCCGGCCATGGCGTCGGCGACCAGGTCGTAGACGGAGATCCGGGCGCGGGTCAGAGCGAGGGCGCCCGCCTGGATGCGGGAGAGCTCGAAAAGGTCGCCGACCAGGGTGTCGAGGCGTTCGACCTCGGAGCGGATCTGGCGCAGATAGCGGTCGGGATCGGCGGCCACACCGTCCTCAAGGGCCTCGGACATGGCGCGCAGACCGGCGAGCGGGGTACGCAGGTCGTGCGAGATCCAGGCCACCAGCTCGCGCCGTGACGCCTCCAGGGCGCGTTCACGGTCCCGTGACAACGCCAGCTTGGCGCTGCTGGACTCCAACTCCGCGCTGAGCGCCATCAGTTCCGCGGTCGCCGCCTGCGCGGGCGCGGCGAAGCTGCCACCGTCACCGAACGAGCGGGCCGCCTCGGTCAGCGCCAGGCTGCGGGCGACCACCCAGCGACCGAGCAGCAGCGCGGTGGCCAGGGAGACCACGGCGGCCATCGCCACGACGATCACCATCACGTTCAGGTCGTGCGGCGACAGGAACATCTCCCAGGCCACGGCCAGGGTTCCGAGCAGCATCGCGAGGACCGCGACGGCCGCGACGACCGTGAGTGTGACCACGAGGGAACGGTGTCGCAGGAGCCGCAGCGCCAGGGCGCCGAGCAGACCAGCGACGGCGGCGCCCAGGAAGGCCAGCAGGGCGATGACGAGGATGTCCAGCACGGTTCCGTCAGCCTTCGGTCGTCGTCGTGGGGCGGCCCGGCCGGCCGGACCTGTGCCGTGCGGCGCACGGCGGGGCCGCCGGTCCGTCGTCGGCGCGGGTGACCTCGTACACGGCGCGGCCCAGGTGCCCCGCGAGGGCCTCGGCCACGGTCGGGCCGTCGGCCACGACGAGCACGCGGAGCCCGGCGTCCGGCGGTGGTGTCTGCATGGCCCCAGCCTCGCACCGGTCGGCGGCGACCGGAGCGTCCGGCCCCGGTCCAGCCGTCGACGTCCCGCTTTCGTAAGAACTCGAAGTCCTCTCTGCCCGCTTCGCGTTCATAGAGTGATGGCCATGCCCTTCACCGTGTCCGGCGCCGCCGGCGTACGAAGACCGTGTCCAGCGACACCGGCGTACGAGGACCCTGGTGGGCCGTTCGGGCGCGTCCACTGGGTCCAGTGGCGCGCGGGCGTCCTTCCCGTCCCGATGCACACCGGGTCACGGCTCGCACCCGACACCCGGCAGGCCAGAAGAGAGGCAGGACCATGACGACGCACGATCCGCAGCACGCGGACGCCCCGAAGCGACGGCGAGCGCGCGGGCCGGTGCTCGCCGCCGCGCTGGTCGCCGCCACGCTGGCCGTGAGCGTGGGGCTGTACTGGTTCCAGCCGTGGAAGCTGTGGCAGGACGAGACCGTACGCGAGGAACTGGCCGTCCCCACCGCCCCGCCGGAGACCGCGCCACCCTCCCCCGGCGCCTCCCGGCCCACGGTGCCGCCGGGACCGGTGACCCTGGCAACCGGTGAGCTGATCAGCCACGAGCACCGCACGACCGGCACGGTCAAGGTGGTCCGCCTGCCCGACGGCTCGCGCACGCTGCGCCTGGAGGGCCTGGACACCAGCAACGGCCCCGATCTGCACGTCTGGATCACCGACGCTCCGGTCAAGAAGGGCAGGGCGGGCTGGAGTGTGTTCGACGACGGCGCGTACGAGAGCCTCGGCAAGCTCAAGGGCAACAAGGGCGACCAGAACTACGCCCTGCCGGCCGGCATCGACCTCGACGAGTTCACCGGCGTGAGCATCTGGTGCGCCCGGTTCAGCGTCTCCTTCGGGGCAGCCGAACTCGCTCCTGCCTGACCCGGGCCTGCGGACGTCCGGGCTCGGCGGGAGCCTCAGTCCGGGGTCCCGCCCCGGCGGACGGCAATGACGTTGTCGGTCACGGTCGCGGTCTCACCGCCGGGCCCGGTGGCGGTCCGCCGGGGCGCGTGGCACAGCTCGGTCCGCCACCCGTCGCCGAGCCGCAGGGACGCGAGTACGTCGTCGGGGGCGGGGAAGCGTACGTCCTCGTGGCCGTCCCGCCAGGACCAGGGGGCGAGCGAGGCGTGCTCGACCAGGACGAGCAGGCCGCCGGGGGCGACCGCCCCGGCGGCCCGCCGGAGTACGAGCTCGCGGGGGATCTCCACAGGGGTGTGGAAATAGCTGGCGGTCACCAGGCCGAAGGCCCCGTCGGGGAAGGTCCGGGCCAGGTCGTGCCGGCTCGGGTGGACGCGGTCGGTCAGCCCGGCCGCGGCGGCTCCCGCGGCGACCCGGCCCAGGGCGGTGGACGAGACGTCGACGGCGGTGACGTCCCAGCCGAGCGAGGCGAGCCAGAGCGCGTCGCCGCCGTGCCCGCACCCCAGGTCCAGGGCCCGTCCGCCGCCGCCCGGCGCGGGTGCCAGGGCGGTGACGACCTCGGCGAGTACGGCGTTGGGGCGGGTGCCCCACTGTGCGTCGACGCCGGCGTAATGGTTCTCCCAGAAGGCGGCGGAGTCGGTGACGCCGGTGGTGTCGCTGCCCATGGCTGTTCCCTTCGAGCCCGAGGAGGCCGCTCCGGACGAGCCGCCCCGCTGGACAGAAAGGTGCGCCGCGAGCTGCCACGCTTGCAAGCTCCCATGCCGTTTCGGCAACCTGGCAGGCATGGCAGCCGAAGAAGACGCGGTACAGCAGACGCCCAGGGACACCGGCAACGCCAAGGACGGCGTCCTGGCGGCGGTGGGCCCCCGCCTCCGCGACCTGCGGCGCAGGCACGGGATGACCCTCGCCGAGCTGGCCGGGCGGACCGGGATCAACGAGAGCACCCTGTCCCGCCTGGAGGGCGGCACGCGCAAGCCGACGCTGGAGTTGCTGCTGCCGCTGGCGGAGGTCCACGCGGTGCCGCTGGACGAACTGGTGGGCGCACCCCGCACGGGCGACCCGCGCATCCACCTCCGCCCGGTCACCCGCGACGGCCTCACCTACGTACCGCTCAGCCGCCCCGGCGGCGTCCAGGCCCACAAGCTGCTGATCCCGCCGGGCCCGGACACCGAGCCGACCCTGCGGACCCACGAGGGCTTCGAGTGGCTGTACGTGCTGGCCGGGCGGCTGCGGCTGATCCTGGGCGAACGGACGCTGGTCCTGAAGCCGGGCGAGGCGGCCGAGTTCGACACCCACGTGCCGCACTGGCTCGGCCCCGACGACGACCGGACGGTGGAACTCCTGGTCCTCTTCGGCCACCAGGGCGAGCGGGCCCATCTGAGGGCCCGCCAGGGGCCTTTGGGAGGATCAGCCGATGCGACCCACTGACGCGGCATCCGTTCACTACTCCCCCTCGTCTTGGCAACAGCCGTGCCCGGCACCGGCGTCGGCCGACCGCAGCACCCTGACGGAAGCACTCGCGGAACGCATTCTGACCGTCGGTCCGGGCCGCCTGCTCGTGGGCATCGACGGCTTCACCGCAGCAGGGAAGACGAGCTTCGGCCACGAACTGGCCGCGCACATAGCGGAGTCGGGCCGCCCGGTGCTCCGGGCCACACTGGACGACTACAAGAACCCGTGGAAGGACCGCCACCTCTACGACCGGGAGTCGGGCGAGGGCTACTACCGCAACGCGTACGACTACGACGCGGCCCGCCGCCTCCTGCTGGACCCCTGCCGGAACCCGGCGGCGGACTCCTGCGCACTGTGCTCCATCGACCCGCTGACGCAGAAGAGCCACGCGACGGAGACGGCCCCGCTCGCCCCGGACTCGGTGCTGATCGTGGACGGAGTCTTCGCGTTCCGGCCCGAGATCGACACGTACTGGGACTTCCGCATCTGGATGGACGTGGACGCCGAACTCTCCGTTCGCCGGGGCGCGGAACGCGACCGGAACTGGGCGGGCTCGGACGCGGAGGCGATCCACCGCGACCGCTACCTGGTGGCGGAGCGCATCTACCTCAGGGAGGTGGACCCGCTGCCGAGGATGGACGCGGTGGTGGACAACACGGACTTCGCGCGACCGCGGCTGATCACGAGCTGACGCCGCTGCTCTCCTTCGCGGAGTGATCGCGTCGGCCGGTGCGCGGGCTGGAAAATCCGGGTGCTCCGGCGGGAGGACCACGTTAGGCTCGATCGCATGAACGTCACCGGCCTCAGCACCACCGCGACCGCGCGAGCGACCAGCTCGCCGGTTGCCGCCGCCTGACCTTCACTCCCCCCGGCGACCGGAAACGGTCCGTCGGCAGTGCCGTGGCGCCCCTGGCCCCGGCCGGGTGACCGAACGGTCCCGTTCTCCGGTGCCTCCCCGTCGCAACGCGAAGGAGCCACCCCATGCGTACGGACCAACTGGTCAGCACGTTCGTCGAGTACTACGAGGAGCGCGGCCATCGCCGCATCACCGGCTCGACCCTGCTGCCGCCCGACGGCGACCCCGTACTCTTCACCACCTCCGGCATGCACCCGCTCACCCCGTACCTGGAGGGCCGCCCCCACCCGCTGGGCCGGCGACTGGTGAACGTACAGCGCTGCCTGCGCACCACGGACCTGGACGAGGTCGGGGACGCCACCCACCTGACGGTCTTCGAAATGCTCGGCACCTGGTCGCTGGGCGACTACGGGGGCCCGCTCAGCCTCGACTGGGGGTACGGTCTGCTCACCGAGGGCCTGGGCGTCGATCCCGGCCTGCTGCACGCCACCGCCTTCGCCGGTGACGGGCGAACCGGTCCGGACACCGCCTCCGTCGACCTGTGGCAGGGCCTCGGCGTCCCCGTGGAACTCACCGTGGAGGACAACTGGTGGTCCAACGGATCGGTCGGCCCCTGCGGCCCCGACTCGGAGATCTTCCTGTGGACCGGCGAAGGACCGCCGCGGTCGACGCCCACCCGCGACGACCGCTGGGTCGAGGTGTGGAACCACGTCACGATGACCCACCGCCGCCTCGACGACGGCTCCCTCGTCCCGCTCCCCCAGCGCAACGTCGACACCGGCCTCGGCCTGGAACGGCTGGCCGCCCTGCTCCAGGGCAAGTCGTCCGTCTTCGCCGGCGACCTCTTCGCCCCCTGGCGCCGCCTGGTGCCCGCCCTCTGGCCGCTGGACGACCCTTCCCTGCGCCTGGTCTGCGACCACCTGCGCTCGGCCGTCGTGGTGATCGGCGACGGCGTGCGCCCGGCCAACACGGGCCGCGGCTACGTGCTGCGCCGCCTGGTACGACGGGTACTCACCGTGCTGTGGCGCGATGATCCCTCGCGCAGCGTCGGGGATCTGCCGGAGGAACTGGTCGAGCACACCCTGGACCACTTCCGGCAGGACCTGCGCCCGGGCGACGTACTCGGGATGCTGCTCGAAGAGGAGCACCGGTTCCGCGGGCTCCTGGAGCGCGGCCGAGGGGTGCTCGCCAAGCCCCGGTTCCAAGGCCCGCTGACCGAGGAGGACTTCCACTACCTGCACGACACCCATGGACTGCCCCGCGAGCTGGTGGTGAGCCTGCGCGGGGAGTGAGGGCGCGAAGCGGACCGCCCCCGCCCCGCCCCGGCCCGGCCCCGGTAACGAGGTGCCCGGCCGTGCGCACGGCCGGGCACCTCGCTCGGGTTACGCCCTGCTGGCCCGGATGACCTCGGCCGGGTCCCGCAGCCATACCTGTTGTCCCCGGTCGGTCACGGTCAGCCCGAACTGCCCGGCGTCGGGTTGACCCACCGCTTCGTACTCCCACCAGACCTGCTCGACCTCTTCCCACAGGAACCCGGGCCCGTACTGCCACACCTCCTCCCCGGTGGCGGCCGTCGCAGCGCCTCCGTCCTCCCGGGTCACCCACACCTGGGCACCTTCGGCGGTGTTCTGGTGGATGAGCCGCACGCCGGGGAGCCGCGCCCCGGCGTACAGGGCGAACCCGAGGTCGAGGAGCCGGGCGGGGTCCAGGCCCGCCGCACGGGCCCGCCCCTTGCCCCGCACCTCGTGAAGATCGGGCACGCGGTGGGCTCGCATCGGCATGTACGTGGCCCCGCCGCAGAACGGCCCCACCGCCGTTCCGTCATCCTGAACACGAAGCTGGACCAGCGCACCCGACCAGCACTCCCGGGCCAGCGGAGCCACGACGACCCCACCGGACCGGACCTGCCGGAGCAGCGCGTACGGGACATACCGCAACGCACACGTCACGATCAGCCGGTCCACCAACCCCATGCCTGGCCAAGGCTGTTCGCCATCCCCGACCCGCAGATGCGGCCGATACCCCGCCTGCGCCAAGGCCTCCGCCGCCTGCTGGGCCACGACCGGGTCCAGCTCCACACTGTGGACCAGATCGTCACCGAGCCGCTCACACAACAGCGCGGCCACGTGACCCGTCCCTGTCCCGATTTCCAACACACGCTGACCGTCCTGGACATCGAGCAACCCAAGCATCCGGGCGACCATCGAGGGCATCGAGTTCGACGACGTCGCGACACCGGGCCCACCCTCGGCTCCGTCGTCGAGCTGCGTGACGACCGGCTCGTCCGAGTTCACCAACGCCAGCCACGCATCCGACCCCACCACCGGCTCACACCGGTCGGGCAACTGCCGCCACACATCCACCGGAACGAACCAGCTACGAGGAACGGCCTCGAACACCCGCCGCCACTGGGCGGTGAGCAGCCCACGATCGGCCAACTCCTGTACCAGAGCCGGGTACGTAGGAACGTCCTGCGCGGTGCTCACGGCTGCGGGATGTACTGGGGGCGGCTGCCGTCCGGAGACGGCTTCGGCTCCGACGGCGGCGTCCACGGCTTGTCCGACGGAGACCCGCCATGCTTACCGCCGTCAGCCTGTACGCGGGTGGTGATCATCATCCATCTCCTCTGTTCTGTGGAACGGTTCGATTGGCGTGGCGGTAGTACAGCCGGTAGATCCCGTACGGCGGGAAGAGGTCGACGCGGCACGGACGACCGCCCTCGGCACACGCCCGGCACAGCAGATCCCGGCCGTCCTCGGTACGCCGCAAGGCAGTGACCGGTGCGCGCCAACACGCCTCGCAGGTACGCACATCCGCAGCCGACAGGCTGATGCTCATCCGGCTTCCCGTAGAGCGGTGGCCGCCGCATGGCACGGGCAGGCGCAGTCCGGCCGCAGGCAGAGGGCGTGCACGTCGGTCAGACCAGTCACCGAAGCACTGCGGCAAGCAATGCCGTACGGACCGTCCGCCCCCGCCCAAAGCCCACCCAGGTCGGCCACCGCACCCTCGGCCGCATCAGCGGAAGTGATCGGGTCACCCCGCCACAACAACGTCACCTCATGCTCCGGGCAGTAGGCACCGCGGTCGCCCTCGACGGGCAGCTCGTGCGCGTCCCCCTCCGCGAAACACCTCATCCGCGCGCCTCCCGCCAGGCACGGCCGAGCTTGGCAGCCGTGGGACAGGAAATCCCGGGCGGCAGGTTGGGCAGTGCTGGGTGTGGCCGAGCCAGATCCTGTACACGGTGTCGCCGCCCTCGCACCAACTGTTCCTCCCGGAGCCTGCCCCGCCATGTGGCCGGGCGATGCGCCGCCCCTGAACGAGCACGGGAATGGTCATTCGGTCTCCTCAACTACCCTTCTGGTGCGGTCGGGTAGAGCATGGAGGCAGGGGATGGGCCTGACTGCTACGGCTTGTAGCAGCAAGACGCGGTTCAGACCGCTCCGACCCAGTGCGCAAAGTGCGTCAGACTCTCGGCGTCGGACCGATGGAAGCGGCGTAGGTTCCGGGCGACCTCGCGCACCCAAGGGTGCTCGCGCGTGTGCTGGGGTGCCGCAGCACGTGCCATCCGAAGGCTGGTGAAGGCCTCTACGGGGCGACCTGCCCAATCCTGGGCCCTGGCGAGTTCGATGTAGAACCCACTGCGGCGTTCGGCCGGCAGATCGAGGCCTGGTGTCCATGCAGCAGCGGTGCGGAGAGCCCGGTCGGCGTGGTCAGGTCCGAGGCTGACCGCGACGGACACTTCGTGGATGCGGACACTTGCAGGCCCGAAGGCCGTGCCCAAGTAACAGCCCTCTCGGCCGACTTGTTGGCTCAGCTGTCGGGCATGAGCCAGGTGCGTGTCGGTCGCCCCTACGTTCTGCGCGCGACTCGCGATCACTGCGGCCCTCATGTGGAGTGCGCCGCGAGCGGCGGCCTGCGTCCGCCCGTCCGGTGGCGGGGCGGCCTCGATGGCCTGCTCCAGCGCTACCAGGCCAGCAGTGTGAGCGCGGGCGGCGAAGAACGTCTCAGCGCGAACGTATGAGGCGGTCGCCTGGACGAGGGGGTCTTCAGCCCGGTCGGCTGCCCAGCGCATCAGGTCGATGAGGCGCGCGGAGAGGTCGTGTGCCCCGTGCTTGTAGGCGACGGCGTCGGCGGTCCGAGCAGCAGAGGCCAGCATCCGCGCGGCATCCTGGTGTTCGGCACCGGACGCGGTATGGACATACCGAATCGCGTCGGTCAGCAAGCCAGGGATGACGGCGGCGATGCGGCCGTACTGGGCGGCGAGACGCCAGCCCACCGCCGTGGTGATCTCATCGGCCAGTTCTTCCGGACCACGCGCCGGAGGGCCCAGAGCCAGGTCGTAACCAGCGATCGCTTCCGACAGGGCGGGCAGCGCCCGGTGGACACGTCGCTCCGTGCCGACGTGATCCGCGCGCAGACGCGTGACGTCCACCTCGAGGGCGTCCGCGATCGCTTCGAGTACCTCGTCGCTGGGCCGGCGGGCACCTCGCTCGATGGCGCGGACCATGGCGTAGGACACATGGGAGGCCGCCGCAAGCGCGGTTTGCGTGTACCGGTGTGCACGGCGGCAGGCGGCGATCCGCCTGCCGATCTCCTGTGGGCTGTCGGAAGACACCCACTGACCGTACTTGTGCGATGACGTCGTGAAACCTGATTCCTCTACTCTGCCGCGATCTCGGTGAGCTCCGTGAGCGACTGGATCACCCAGTCAGCAGTCGTGTGCACCTGAGCATCCGCACCCCATAGGCGCCCCCAGGGGCCGCGGCGGATGTGTGCGGTGCGGAGCCCGGCCCTGGCAGCGGGGAACGTGTCGTTCGCGGGGTGGTCCCCGACGTACACGGTGTCTCTCGCCGGGGCGCCGGACACCTCCAGGACCTTTGCGAAGAACTCCGCCGAAGGCTTGGCGCAGCCCCACTCCCCCGAGGTCACGACAAGATCGGCGGGTAGGTCGAGCGCCCGGAGCAACTCACCAGCGCGCACGGTCTGGTTGCCGGCGACGACGACGCGCATCCCGAGTTGCCGTAGCTTCGCAAGCGTGGGGCGGACGTCCTCGTACAGGTCGGACTCGTCGAGGTGCTCACCTCTTCCGGCTGCCTCGCGGGCGGCGTACTCGGCCGGAATGTCGATCCCCGGCTTCACAAGCTTCAGCGCTTCGGAGTTGTCGAGCCCCTGGGCAGTCACGGCGCCGACCAAGGCGGACAGAGTGTGTCTGGGCGTGCCGAGCCAGTCGGCCCACGATCCCCAGTAGCGGTCGTCGCGGACGAGAGTCTCGCCTATGTCGAACACGAACGTTTTCACACGTCGAGCCTAGGGGCGACAGTCGGGCATCGCGGCATCCTCCCGGCCACGGGCCCTGGGCCCGTGGCACGATGCCCCGGTCATCCGGGACCTTACGGAGATCCTGGCGCCGGTGAACGAGGGGAACTGAGGATGGGCAAGGATCCACTGCCGGACGAGGAGATCGCCCTGAGGCTGGCCGAGCTGCCGGGCTGGGTTCGCGAAGGGGACATGATCACCCGCACGTTCGAGATTCGTTACCACGGTGGCGTCGCGCTGATCGTGAACGTCGCGGACGTCGAACGGCTCGTCGGTCATCACGCGGACATCGACCTGCGCTGGGACCATGTGCGGTTCGCCATCACGACACATGACGCCGGGCACCGGCTCACCGCAGCCGATTTCGACCTGGCCGCACGGATCGACCGGATCGCGGCGGCCCACCAGTCGCAGCCTCACAACGCCTGATCAAGACCAGCAGATCCGCCTCGCCGAGGCGTGAGAGGAGAGGGTCGTGGCTGACGACCTGTCCGCAGTGGGCCGCTTCCTGTACGAGGCGGGCACGCTCAAGCAGACGCGGCGCACCGGGTGGTGGATGGCCGGGGTCCGTGATCCCGAGAGCGTTGCCGAACACTCCTGGCGCACGGCGCTGATCGCCACGGTCATCGCGAAGCTGGAGGGCGCGGACCCCGCCCGCGCCGCCTACCTCGCCGTCTGGCACGACACACAGGAGACCCGGACCGGGGACGTGAACCACCTCGGGAAGAAGTACGCGCCCGCCGGCGACCCGCAGGAAGTCACCGCCGACCAGACCTCGGGCATGCCCGAGGTCCTCGCCTCGGCGGTCCGCGAGCTGGTCGCGGAGTACGAGGCCAAGGAGTCACCCGAGGCGGTCTGCGCCCGGGACGCGGACAAGCTGGAATGCATGCTCCAGGGCATCGAATACAAGGCCCAGGGTTACGAGAACGCCCAGCGCTGGATCGACAACAGCCGAGGCCGCCTCGTCACCGAGACCGCCAACCGCCTGGCCGACGAACTGCTGGCGCAAGGAAGCCTCGACTGGCTGCGCGCAGCCCTGGGTGAGGGCAAGAAGTAGCCCCTCGAAGCTCGGGTCCCAAGCCCTGAGCTTCGGGACGGCCAGTCACTCTTTCGGGGGTATGTGAGTGAGACCTCGCCCCGAAGCTCGGGGCCCGAGTTTCAGGCTCCGGGATGCGAGACCCGGGGTTCGAGCGCCTTCTGTAACCGGTAGGTAAATGCAGGGGGTTGGGAGAACCTCCCCCACCTCCCCACCCCCGTAACGGCCAGCAAGTATGACTATTCGCGGCAGCTTGCAGCGGACCATCCGCACTGCTTACGGTGCGAGAACCAAACGACCCCGACGCGGTGTGTAGGAGCACCAGGCCGGGGTCTAACCGCAAGATCGCTACCCTAGAAAGTCGATCCGTTGGCTACCCAGCACCCTAGCTCCGTCCTGCCCGCCCCCGCACTCTCCGCCGCGTACCCGATGGCCAAGCCCGGCTACGGCAAACGCTCCGCGCCCGATCAACGCCCGCACACCCCGCACGACTTCGCCCTTCTGCCGACCCGTGAGCGGTACGTCGCCGGGTTCGTCGACCACCTCCCCGAGGGCGCGGCGATGAGCGTGAAGGCGCTCGCCAAGCAGCTCCCGCTCTACGGCCAGCAGGCCATCTCCACCGCCCTGACCGCCCTGTCCGTCGCCGGGCATCTACGGCGCGTCCGGTGCCCGGTCGGCGCGGGCGACGAGATGCGCTGGGCCTTCCGCACCTTCTGGTCCCGCACGGCCCGGGACAACGAGTGGTGGAACACCTACCTCGCCACCGAGGACGCCCGGGCCGCCCGCCCCGCGCCCGGAGTGACGGCCTCCGCCACCGCCGCCCCGCCGCCTCCCTGGGTCCCGGCCGAGGGCCCGCCGCCTCCCGCGCTGCCGGACGGGCCCCGGGGAGAAGCCGCCCCGGAATCGCCGAAGCCATCCCGCACGGAAGCTTCCTCGGGGCCCGCAGAGCCTGCGGAGGCCCCGGCCCCCACCTGCGTACCGCACCAGCGCACCCCGGCCGACCCCCCGGACACGGCACCCGCGCCGGACACGGCCCGGAGCACTGCACCGGCGACGGCACCGTCCTGCCCGACGGCCCCGACTGCCCCGACGGCTCCGACGGCTCCGAACGCACCCCCCTCTCCCGCCTACTTCGCCCTGGCCCGACTCGGCCGCACGGACCAACGCCTGGCGTTGTCCGCCGACGACTGCGCCGCGCTGGAGGCGCAGGCAGCCGAATGGCTCGCCCGGGGCGTGGACGCCGACTACCTGACCGCAGCCCTCACCGCAGGGCTCCCCGCGCGCGTCGACTCCCCGGTCGGCTTCGTCCGCCGCCGCCTCACCGACAAGATCCCGCCCCGGCTTCCGGCCGAGCACGCCTCGCCCGCCTCGCCCGCCCGCCGCGTCCTGATGGAGTGCACCGACTGCGGACGCCCCGGCCAGCCGGAAGCCCTCCCCGACGGGCTCTGCCGCCCCTGCCGAACCGCCCACCACTCCGGGGCGGCCGCTTCCCCGGTCGGTACCGCCGAGGCAGCGGCCTGCGCCCGCGACATCGGGGCGTACATCTCCGGCCTCCGTGACTTGCTCAAGGCCCCATAGAGTCACGTCGTCTGGCGCATTCGCCGTAGCGGGCGAGAGTGCAGGCGATGAAGTGGTCGGGCCTCGCGTTCGTAGCGGATCGCGTCCTGCCGTCAGTGGCCCTTACGGCGCTCCACGTCAAAACGGCACAGCGTCCGTACCAGGCGCCACACTCCGCCCCCCCTCCGACCAGGGCTCCCCCCGTCCGTACGCCTTCGGACGCCGCAGCGGAGAGGTCCAGGACGAGAGTGAGAGCCAGAGCGACGGCGAAGACCGCCGCGGCAAGGGCGGCAGCGGTCACCAGCGCAAAGGCGATCTCTACCGTCATCGCATCCTTCTCCCACCGCGATTCGCGCCCCATGTCCATGTCGGAAGTCTCGCAGCGCGGTCAACCCCCGGCGCCCGATGCCGAAAGCTTCCGACCCCCACCGGCCGGGGTGCCCCTTCCTCTGGGGATCACTTGCCAGCCTTGAGCGGTGCGGCCGTCCTGGCGGCCCTCTCGATCTTCGCGCAGTACGCCGCCCGGGCTTCCTCGTCGATCTGCTGCTCGTGCTCGGCGCGTACCCCGGTCCGGCCGTCGATGCCCTCGCGCAGGATGTCGGCGTGCCCGGTATGCCGGTTGGTCTCGCCCAGGGCATGGACCATGACGGCGAACAGGTTCGTGTTGTGATGAGGGTCCGGCCACCACGGCACGTGGCCGGGGGCGTCGAGGGGAAGTTCGTTGATCGTCGCGTCCGAGTGTTCCCACGTGCGCCGGCAGAACCCGATGATCTGCTCGCGGGTCTCGTCCTCGGCTGCCCACTGATCGCTGCCGTCGTGGTCCTGCCAACGGGACAGCGGTTCCGGGGAAGGGCGGTCGAAGACCTCGCCGAAGTACCTGGCCTCGACGGTGGCCACGTGTTTGACCAGGCCGAGGAGGTTGGTCCCGGTCACTGTCAGAGGTCGGCGGGCATCGTATTCGGTCAGGCCGTCGAGCTTCCAGAGCAGCGCCTCACGGTCCCGCCGCAGTCTCCTGTGCAGGTTGTCCTTCGCGAACTCATCGATCATGAGGCGCGAGCTTTTCACGGGATGCTCATGGCTTCAAGATCCCGTACGTGGCCTGAGGACGACGGGCAGAGGCGAGACCGGGCCATGGCCACCGCCCTGATCCGCTTCAGGAGCTCGCCCGAAGAGGCAGCGCCTGTCTGATCCCTCAGCCCGACCCGGCGACCAGTGCCTCGCCGAGCGGGGTACGTCGGTAGAGCACCGACCGTCCGGACCGGGCGCGGGCGAGCAGTCCGGCGCTCCTCAGGATGGCGAGGTGGTCTCCTACCGCGCCGGGTGCCATGGCGAGGCTTCGGGCGAGGTGGCTGGTACTGGCCGGGGCGTCCAGCGCCAGCAGCAGCCGGGCTCGCGCCCGGCCGACCAGGGCGGTCAGGGCGTCCGGTCGAGGGACGGTCTCCTGTTCGCCCCACAGGGCGGCGGTGCCGCGGGCGCGATAGATCAAGGTCCGGGGCCAGGGGTCTTCCGTGTGGGCGGCGATATTCCTGACGAAGACCGAAGGGATCCGCAGGAGCCCGTCGCCGGCGAGGCGGACCGTTCCGACTTGGGGGAAGTGGCCGATCTCGATGCCGCCGGCTTGCCAGGTGATACTCGAGTGCAGGTTCTCGATGGTCGTGGCCCATCCGTGTTCGCCGATCACACCCACCCGGTGCACGATGTCGCGCTCACAGATCGCGCGCAGTTGCGGCCAGTCCGGGGCGAGCAATTCGTGCCACGCCCGGTCCATCGCCTCGGCGATCCTGGAGACGGCGTCCGGTGAGTCCAGCACCGCACGTACGCGGGGGTCACGGGCGGACGGGCCGGTCGCGGTGGCGACGAACTCATGGCGGGCCGCTTCCAGCGGTGTGGCCCGGATCATGGCCAGGTCGTCCGCCCAGGTCTGGTTGAGGCCGCGCGGGGGCGGAGCGACGAAGTTCGGCCCGCCTTGCGGGGTCTGCAGAGCGATGACGGCGTTCAGTTCGCTGTCACGGCGAAGCCGTTCAAAGGCTGGCAGGAGCCGATTGGCCCAGGCTCTCGGCAGCGGCCTGTCCCGGCCGGCGAGCGAGCCCAGCAGGAAGCACAGGTCCATCGCCGGCGACAGTGCGAAGCGGCTGCGCAGCAGGTCCTCGACGGAGACTTCGAAGCGCAACACCCGGCCACGCTACCGCGTGACGTCGTTCCGATTCGTCCAGCGACGAATCATTGGTGAGTGGCGTGGGCGCACGGTGAGGCTGCGCGTCATGACCTCAACCGCCGAGCCCGCCCAGGGCGACCACCGTGCCACCTACCGGGAGGTGCTGGCCGATCCGCGGTTCCGGCTGCTCTTCTCGACCCGCGCCGTCGCGATCACGGCGGACGCGCTGCGGATCACCACGTTCTCGGTTCTGGTCTTCTCGTCCACCGGCTCCGCGCTGCTCAGCGCAGTGGCCTTCGGTATCGGCTTCATCCCGCAGCTGCTCGGTTCGCTGTTGCTGGGCTCGCTGGCCGACCGGCTGCCGCCCCGCGCGCTCATCACCGGCGGCTACGCCTTGACGTGCGCCACCGCCCTGCTGCTCGCCCTGGTGCGGATGCCGGTCGCGGCGAGCCTCGGTGTCGTGGCGCTGGTCTCCCTGGCCACACCGGTGTTTCACGGCGCGTCGAGTCGGCTGGTCGCACAGTCGCTGGAGGGGGACGCCTATGTACTCGGCCGCTCCCTGAACAACATCGCCGGCGCCGGCGCGCAATTGTTCGGCCTGGCGCTGGGAGGTGCGGCCGTCGCGGCACTCGGCCCACGCCGGGCGCTCGCCGTCAGTGCCGTCCTTTACCTCGGCTGCGCGCTTGCTGTCCGCATCCGGCTCCCCCGGCTGGAGCCGGGGGAGTTCGACGGCACAACCCGCAGCGCCGGGATCGACAGCGGGGCTGTCCGCGCGAGCCTCCAAGGTGCGGGGCTGCTGCTGCGCGGACGCACGGTGCGACGGCTGATGGTGGCCCAGTGGCTACCCGTCGCGCTGGTAGCGGGCGCGGAAGGCCTCATCGTCGCCTACGCGGGAGAACGCCACTTCGCGCCCGGCTGGTACGCGGTGCTGATGGGCTGTCTGCCGGTTGGCATGCTCGTCGGTGACCTGTTGGTGGGCCGACTGCTACGGCCACGCTCCCGGGAGCGACTGGTAGTCCCGTTGGTTACGCTGGCGGGCCTGCCGCTGATCGGCTTCGCCGCCGAGCCCGGGGTGGGCGTCTCGTCCTGCCTGCTGCTGCTCAGCGGCCTCGGATACGCCTACGGTCTCGGCCTGCAACGCCCGTTCCTGGACGCCCTGCCGCAGGACGGCCGGGGCCAGGCCTTCGGCTTGCTCGGCTCCGGCAGCATGACGTTGCAGGGCGTCGGGCCGGTTTGCCTGGGCGCGGTGGCCGCAGTCACCGGAACAGGCGACGCCATCGCCCTTGCGGGCGGCGCGGTGGCGCTCACCGCCGGCTGGATTCTCACCTGGCACCCGGACCCGCCCCCCTCGGTGACGAGACGCTGACGTGCTCGGCGGGCGCTCCCGACGCCCGGGTCCGCCGCATTCCCCGGGGCGCCCGGACGACCAGCGGCTCCCCGGGCCTGATCTGCGGCTCCCCGGACCCGGCCCGGGGTCCCCGGACCCGATCCGGATGGGCTCACAGCCGCTTGAGCCCGACGTACTGGAGGGCTGCGAAGCCGCCGACGGTCAGGCTCTGCAGCACGATCCAGGTCGCGCCGACGCCGGTCGGAGACAGCGCGCCGGAGATCACCACCACCAGGCTGAGCACGACCCACAGCAGGTTCGCCACGATGACCGCCGTCAGTCCCGTGCGGTTGATCTCCTTCCGCGTCCCGATGGCGAGCACTCCCAGCGCGTAGAGGAGCAGGAACACCCCGACCGGGTACTGGACCGCCGTCGTGACGCCGAAGAAGGAGTCGAGGACCGTGGCGAGCGCCAGGTACGCGACGCCGTTGAGGCCGGTGACCACCGCGTCGAGCTTGAGCGCCAGCCGCGCGAAACCGTCGGTTTCCGTCACCCTCGCGTAGGAGGTAACCCCGTCGTACTGCGTCGAAGCCATAGTCGTCTTCCTCTCGTGCACCAGGGAGTTGCCCGGATACGGAAGCGGCCCTCCGTGGGGCCTCCGAGCAATGCTGAAGTTAGGCGGCCCCGCGGAGGGCATCAATTACCTCCGAGGTAATCAGCCCGTCGCATCGAGCGGCCCGCGCCCAACCCCCCGCGGGGCCCCATCACGAAGTTCGAGGCGTCACTGCGTGCTTCGCTACGGATGACGAATACGGATTACGGATTTACGGATTACCAGGAGTCCCGTCACCCTCTGCATTGGCCACCATCTTGCGCAGTACCTTGAGCGCGGCCACGTACTCCTCGTCGCTGATGCCCTGGTGGACCACGGCGCGTACCTCGGTCGCCAGCTCACGGAGCCGCACTCTGGCGGCCTCCCCGGCATCCGTGAGGTACAGGCGCTGATCGTCGTCGATGCCGAGCCACTCACGGTGGAGCAACTGGTCGACGACCCTGGCTATCTCGTGCGGCCCGTCGGCAAGATGTGTCAGCTGCGCGACGACCTCCTCGCGGCTCGGCGCCGCGGGGCCGCCGTTCACGCGGTTGAGGACCCAGTACTGGGGTTGCGTGACGTCGATCCTGGCCATCGCGTCTCGCAGATACCGCGTGACGGTCGCATGGGCCAGGCCGCTCCAGTAGCCGACCGGCTGGGTGGCCAGCATGTCATCGGTGGCGGCCGGGTCCGCCGGTGCCTGGTCGGTGGTGTGTGCGATCAGCGATTCCATGATCGCAACGCTATGGTTCCCCGGCGCACCGAACAAACAGAATGCGGTGTTCATTTCGAATGCTGCATACACACCCCGGTGCACCGGCCGAAGATCGTCGTCCTGGCCGACGAAAGCCGGTGCGGGATGGGCGCAGACATGGGCGCGGGCATGGGCGCGGAACATGGGCGCGGAACATGGGCGCGGAACATGGGCGCGCATATAAGTGCGGCCACCGCTGATCATCGGTCTGCGAAGACAGACAATCACGCGGTGGCCGGGGAGCACGGAGGCTCTGCCTCGTGCGGTGCCGCCGCCCTGCGGCGGCACCCTGCGTCAGCTCTGTGCGGTGTCGTCGCCCGTCTGCCCGGTGCCCTCGGCCGCGCCGGTCTTCTCGCGCATCTTGCGCACCAGCTCCGCCTTCTGGTCGGCCGCGCTCCGGCGGTCGAGGTTGCGGTGCGGACCGTTGTTCTGCCGCTCGGCGCGGGACAGCTTCTTGCGCTGGCCGCCGCCCTGGCCGACGGGGTTGTTGATGTTCTTGCTCACGGTCATGGATTCTCCCGGTAAGGATGTGCAGTGATCTACGGATGCGCCGGTGGGGGACGGGCGGCGACGTCGAAGGACGTCAGCGGCGGCCCATCACGCTCTCACTCGTAAATCGGCGCCAGGAAGAACATGACAAAGACGTTACCCGGTTCCGCCGACACCGCGCACCAACCCTTTCGCCGCCTCCGCGCCGGCCGGGCCTTCATAACCTGCTCCTCATGCCCGGAAGCACCCCGCATGCGCGGCGCGACGACCGACCATCCTCAGGAGTCCCGGCGGGCGCGCCTGCGGCGGACATTCGACGAGGACGCGGAACTGTACGACCGGGCCAGGCCGGGATACCCGCCGGAGCTGTACGACGACCTCGCGGAACTCGCGGGTGCCCATTCCGGCAGCCGCGTACTGGAGGTGGACTGCGGGACCGGCCAGGCCACGGCTCCCCTGGCCGATCGGGGCTGCCGGATCACGGCCGTCGAGGCAGGACCGCACAGGGCCGCGATCGCCCGGAGCAACCTGGCCGGGGCTCCGGCTGTGGAGGCGGTGACGGCCGAGTTCGAAAGCTGGCCGATGGCAGGAGCCCTCGTCACCTGATGCTCACCGCAACGGAGCCGACACCGTCCGGCGTCCTGATCAACACCTACCGCCGCCGCGCCGAAGGGTGAGGACCTCATCGGCGGCAGCGACGCCCGGGCCTCCTCGTCGGCGACGATGGCCGGATGAATCAGGAACAAGAAGACGTGAGTGCGGCGATCGACGGTGAGTTGCGGCTGATGGATCCCGCCGTCCGTCTCTCCCGGTCCATCGCCGAGACACTGCTCGACCCGGAGTTCGTCGAGGTCGGGGCTTCCGGAAGGCGGTGGACGTACGAGGAGATGCTCAGCGCCCTCCCCGGGCTGGACGGCGGAGGCACGGACAGCGGCCCGCGCTACGAGCCCTCCGGTATGACCGGAGTGGTGCTGGGGCCCGGGCTGGTGCACCTCACGTACGAGACCGTCATCGGCGGCGACCGGGCCCGCCGGAGTTCGCTGTGGCGCAGGCGGGACGGGGAGACGTCGTGGCGGATGTACTACCACCAGGCGACGCCTGTTCCGGCCGGGGCGGGCTCCCGGGGCCGCACCCCGGCCGACTCCGCCTGACACCGGCCCCGACGTCCCGACGGCTCCGTACAGCGCGGCTCCGAACGAGTGGACTTCGCAGGGCGCGGCCGGGATGCGGTACGGAGACCGGGGGGCGGGTGGTGTCGTTGCCGTCGCTCCCCTCCCCTCCGGTCCGGAAGAGGCCCCCGTGCGACGCTCCCCCACCCGACGCCTGTTCGCCGCGATGCTCCTCACGGCGTCCGTACTGGCCCCGATGGCCGTGACTCCCGCCCCGGCGGTCCACGCCGCAGGCCTCGACCGGCACGATCAGCACCACGGGAACCACCGACTCGGCGGACCCGAGCGGCACGGCCAGGACGACTGTCCGCCCGGCGGTCTCGGTCCCGAGCTGACGGCCCGGCTGGACAAGGCCATCGCGGACGTCCGGGAGCAGGCCGGTATCCCCGGCGCCGTCGTCGGGCTGTGGATGCCGGGGAAGGGCAGCTACGTCCACGCCGACGGCGTCGCCAACACGGTCACCGGTGAGCCGATGTCGGCCGGCACCCGGATCCGGATCGGCAGTGAGACCAAGACGTTCACGGTCACCGCGCTGCTCCAACTCGTCGACGACAAGCTCGTCAAGCTGGACGACCCGATCTCCCGTTACGTCCCCGGCGTACGCAACGGCGACCGGATCACGCTGCGCCAGCTCGCCGGGATGCGCAGCGGCCTGTTCCCGTACACCGCCGACACGGACTTCGTGCACGACCTGCTGAGCGATCCGTACCGCTCGTTCACCCCCCGGGGCGTGCTCGCGTACGGCATGAAGCACAGGAACACCTTCGAGCCGGGCGCGGAGTTCCAGTACTCCAACTCCAACCTCGTCCTGCTCGGCCTGGTGATCGAGAAGGTCACCGGCCAGAAGCTCCGCCAGGTCATCCACGAGCGGGTCCTCCGCCCGGCTCACCTGCACGACACGCTCTTCCCGACCGGGGCCGAGTTCCCCGAGCCGCACGCCCACGGGTACACCGACCAGACGCTGAGCGGCGAGACCGAGGACGCCACGGACTGGAACCCCTCGTGGGCGTGGGCGGCGGGCGCGATGATCTCCGATCTGCACGACCTGCGCCGCTGGGCCAAGGTCGTCGCCACCGGGGAGCTGCTGAGCCCCGCGACCCAGGCCCAGCGGCTCAGGACGCAGCCGACCGGCTTCCCGGGGCTCAGCTACGGTCTGGGCATCTTCGAGACCGGCGGGTGGATCGGGCACAACGGTTCTCTGCCGGGGTACGAGACCGTGACCGTCTACCTGCCCGCGCAGAAGGCCACCCTGGTCATCATGATCAACACGGATTCCCTCAGCGATGGGCAGGAGCCGTCCACCCTGCTCGCCCGCGCGGTCACGCGGATCGCCACCCCGGACCACGTCTACGACGGCAGCGCCTCCCAGGAGCCGGCCACCTCGACCGCTCCCTGATGCCGCCCCGGGCGACCTCTCCGGGCTATCGCCCCAGCCCCTCCTCCACCAGCGCCGCCCACTGCGCCACCACCCGTGCCCGCCGGGCGGCGTCGTCGGTGAGGAGGTTGGCGAGGCCGAGGCCGCGGGCCATGTCCAGGAGGCCCTGAACCGTTTCGCGCGCTCCGGGGCGGGATTCGTCGGCGCCCAGGAGTTCGACGGCGATCCGGTGCGTCTCCCGGCCCACCCGCGCCTCCAGTTCCGTCACGCGCGGGCGGAGCTGGGCCTCGTTGGAGGCGGCGACCCAGAGCTGGAGCGCGGCCCGGAAGAGGGGGCCGGTGTAGAGGTCGACCAGGGCCGCGACCACCTCGGCGCGGCCCTGGACGGGGAGCGTGCGCAGGGCGGCGGAGCGTTCCTCGGCGACGTACTCGACCGCCCCCGTGAACAGGTCCTCGCGGGTCGGGAAGTGGTGCTGGGCCGCGCCGCGCGAGACGCCGGCCCGCTCGGCGACGACGGAGACGGTGGAGCCCGCCCAGCCGTGTTCGGCCAGGCAGGCCACCGCCGCCTCCAGGAGCCGCTGCCGGGTCGCCCGGCTGCGGTCCTGCTTCGGCGCGTGAGCAGCCTTGGAAGGGGAAGAGGAGGTCACCGCACCCATGCCGGGTCCCGTCGTTCGAGGAAGGCCGTCATCCCCTCCCTCGCCTCGTCGGAGGCGAACAACGCGGCGGATCGGGCGACGAGGTCTTCGGCGTACTGGTCGAAGCTCCTCAGCACGGTAGCCGTGACCAGCTCCTTCGATGCGGCCAGCCCCTGCGGCGAGGCCCTGCGCAGGCCGTCCAGGATGGGGAGGAGTGCCTGGCCGACGTCCTCGGCGGCCACCGTGACCAGCGAGATCCTGGCCGCCTCCGCCGCGTCGAAGCGCTCCCCGGTGAGGTAGTAGCGGTTCGCCGCCGTGCGGTCCAGGCGCGGCAGCAGGGTGAGGGAGATGACCGCCGGGGCCAGGCCGAGGCGGGACTCCGTGAGGGCGAAGGTCGAGGCCGGGCCCGCCACCGCGATGTCGCACGCCGCCAGCAGGCCCAGGCCGCCCGCCCGGACATGGCCCGTCACCCGGGCCACGACCGGTCTGGGCAGCGCGACGATGTCCCGCATCAGGCCCACGAACGCCCCCGGGTCCGGCGGCGCCTTCAGATCCGCTCCGGCGCAGAACGTCGACCCCGTGTGGGTCAGCACCACCGCCCGTACGGTGTCGTCGCCGGCACAGTCCGCCAGGGCGTCGCGCAACTCCGCCACCAACTGCGCCGAGAGCGCGTTGCGGTTGGCCGGGGAGTCCAGCGTCAGGGTCGCGATGCCCCGCTCCCCGGTCCGTACGATCAGGGTCACTGTTCCTCCGATGTTCCCGAATGGTCCGTCTTCTCCCGGTCGCGCAGCTCGCGCCGGAGGATCTTGCCGGACGCCGCGCGGGGCACCGCCTCGACGAACTCGGCCTGCCGCACCTTCTTGTACGGGGAGACGCGTTCGGCGACGTACGCCAGGACGTCCTCCACCGTCAGGCCGTCCGCCGCCGGGCCCCGCACCAGGAACGCCTTCGGGACCTCGTTGCCGTCCGCGTCGTACACCCCGATCACCGCCGCGTCCGTGAGGTGCTCGTGGGTGAGGAGCAGGGCCTCCAGCTCGGCGGGGGCCACCTGGTAGCCCTTGTACTTGATCAGCTCCTTGACCCGGTCGACGACGAACAGCCAGCCGTCCGCGTCGACCCGCCCGACGTCGCCGGTGTGCACCCAGCCGTCCGCGTCGATCATGTCGGCGGTGGCGTCGGGGCGGCCGAGGTAGCCCTTCATCACCTGCGGGCCGCGGATGAGGATCTCGCCGTCCGCCCCCTCCTCCGTGTCCTGCGTCGGGTCCGCCAGCGACACGATCCGCATCTCGGTGCCCGGCAGCAGCTTGCCGACCGTGCCCGGCGGCGGCCGCTCGGCGGAGAGCGGCACCACGTGCGTCCCCGGCGACAGCTCCGTCATCCCGTACGCCTGCCGCACCGGCGGCACCCCCAGGCGGGCCGAGCAGGCGGCGGCCAGCTCGGCGTCCAGCGGGGCGGCGGCGCTGACGATGTACTGGAGCGAGGAGAGGTCGTACTCCCCCACCAGCGGGTGTTTCGCCAGGGCCAGCACGATCGGCGGGGCCACGTACAGGCCGGTGATGCGGTGCGTCTGGACGGCCGCCAGGAACTGCGCGAGATCGAAGCGGGGCAGGACGACGACCGTCGAGCCGCAGCGCAAGGGAGCGTTCATCAGCGCGGTGAGCCCATAGATGTGGAAGAACGGGAGGACTGCCAGGATGCGGTCGCCCTCGCCCATCGGGATGAACGGTCTCAGCTGCTCCAGGTTGGTCGCGATCGAGCGGTGCGTGAGCATCACGCCCTTGGGCGTGCCCGTCGTGCCGGAGCTGTACGGGAGCGCCGCGACGTCCTCGCCGGGGTTGATGGCGATCTCCGGCACGGGGGCGGTGGAGGACAGCATGTCCAGGATGGAGGTGTGGCCCTCGGCCTGGTCGCAGACGTAGATCTCCCTTATCCCGCCGGTCAGTTCGGCTGCCCGGCGGGCGGTGGGGAGGAGCGGGGAGACCGTGACGATCCACTTCGCCCCGCTGTCGGCGAGCTGTTTGGCGAACTCCTCGGGTGTGGCCAGCGGGTGGACGGTGGTGACGGAGGCCCCGGCGCGGGTGGCCCCGTAGAAGACCGCCGGGTAGGCGATCGTGTTCGGGCTGTGGAGGGCGAGGACGTCGCCCTTGCGGAGACCGGCCTCGGCGAGGGCGGCGGCGATGCGCCGGTGGAAGCCGTCGAGCTGGGCGTACGTGAGGGAGGCGCCGTTCGTTCCGTCGATCAGGGCGACGGTGTCACCGAACCCGGCGGCCCCGCCCAGGACCGCGTCGTGGATGGGCGTGTCGAGGGCCGGTACGTCTGCGTACTCGCTGCGGAACACCATGGCGGTCCCCTGTCGTCGCGGTCTCCCGCGCCGCCCGGGAGGGGCGGCGCGGGACGCCGTGCGGGTGTGGAGGTCAGAATCACCCCTGTGGGGGAGGGATGGGGAGAGGTCGGACGGAAGCGGTTCGGGAAGGCCACGGGCCCGGAAGGCTCAAACGGCTCGGGAAAGCCACAGGCCCGCAAGGCTCGAACCGCTCGGGAAAGCCACAGGCCCGCAAGGCTCGAACCGCTCGGGAAAGCCACAGGCCCGCAAGGCTCAAACGGCTCGGGAAAGCCACAGGCCCGCAAGGCTCAGTACGACTTCGGCAGGCCCAGCGTCTGGTGCGAGACGTAGTTCAGGATCATCTCGCGGCTGACCGGGGCGATCCGGGCCACCCGGGACGCGGTGATCAGGGACGCGAGGCCGTACTCGCGGGTCAGGCCGTTGCCGCCGAGGGTGTGGACGGCCTGGTCGACCGCCTTCACGCACGCCTCCCCGGCCGCGTATTTCGCCATGTTCGCCGCCTCGCCCGCCCCGACGTCGTCGCCCTCGTCGTACAGCCGGGCCGCCTTCTGCATCATCAGGCGCGACAGCTCCAGGTCGATGTGCGCGGTGGCCAGCGGGTGCGCGATGGCCTGGTGGGAGCCGATCGGGGCCTTCCACACCTGCCGGGTCCTGGCGTACTCCACGGCCTTGCCGAGCGCGTAGCGGCCCATGCCGATGCCGAACGCGGCCGTCATGATCCGTTCGGGGTTGAGTCCCGCGAAGAGCTGGAGGAGGCCCGCGTCCTCGTCGCCGACCAGGGCGTCGGCGGGGATGCGTACGTCGTCGAGGACCAGCTCGAACTGCTTTTCGGGGGCGTGGAGTTCCATGTCGATCTGGTTCCGGCCAAAGCCCTCGGTGTCGCGCGGGACGATGAACAGGCAGGGTTTGAGTTTCCCGGAGCGGGCGTCCTCGGTGCGGCCGACGATCAGTGTGGCGTCGGCTATGTCGACGCCGGACACGAAGACCTTGCGGCCGGTGAGCAGCCAGTCGGCGTCCGGGCCCGTGCCGTCGCGGCGGGCGGTGGTGGTGATGCGGTGGGAGTTGGAGCCTGCGTCGGGCTCGGTGATGCCGAAGGCCATGGTGAGGCTTCCGTCGGCGAGGCCCGGCAGCCACTTCCGCTTCTGTTCGTCCGTACCGAAGCGGGCGATGACCGTGCCGCAGATCGCGGGCGACACGATCATCATCAGGAGGGGCGAGCCGGCTGCCCCCAACTCCTCCAGAACGATGGAGAGTTCGGCCATGCCGCCGCCTCCCCCGCCGTACTCCTCGGGGAGGTTCACCCCGAGGTAGCCGAGCTTGGCGGCCTCCGCCCACAGCTCGTCGGTGTGGTTGCCCTCGCGGACGACGGTGGTCATGTAGTCACGCCCGTACCGCTTGCCGAGGGCGGCGACGGCGGCGCGCAGGGCCTGGTGCTCTTCGGTTTCGAGGGTGGTGCCGGCGGCGGTGCGGGCGGTGCTCATGCGGTCTCCTCCGGTACGGGGATGGCGGCCGGGTCCTCCTGGACCACGGCGAGCAGCGCGCCGACCTCGACCTGGAGGCCGGGGGCGGCGTGCAGGGCGGTGAGGGTGCCGGAGGCGGGGGCGAGGATGCGGTGCTCCATCTTCATCGCCTCCAGCCAGATCAGCGGCTGCCCGGCCTCGACGGAGGCCCCGGCGGCCAGGCCCTCCGCGAGGCGGACGACGGTCCCGGGCATCGGGGCGAGCAGGGAGCCCGGTGCGGTGTGCGTGGCGGGGTCGGTGAAGCGGGGCAGGGCGGTGAGGGCGTACGAGGCGTCGGCGGTGTCCACGTACACCCGGTCGCTGCCACGGTCGGCCGTGACCCCGAAGTGCTGGGCCACACCGCCCACTTCGAGCGTCACCCGGTCCGGGGTGACGGCGAGGACGCGAACGCCCCGGGCGTCGTGCGGTTCCGGGACGCCGGTGCGCGGGGCGCGATAGGCGACCTCGTACTCGGTCCCGTCCGGCTCGCTCCGGTAGCGCCGGAGCTGCGGCCCCGATGCCACGTTGCGCCACGCCCCGAAGCGGGTGGGGGCGGGGCCGCCGGAGGCGGTGGTGCGTACGGCTGCCGCCAGGGCGGCGGCGAGGGCGGCCGTCGCCGGGCTCCGGCCGGGGGCGGTCAGGTCGTCCAGGTGCCGGTCGTAGAACCCGGTGTCCAGGCGTGCCGCCGCGAAGTCCGGGTGGCGCAACGACCGTACGAGCAGGTCGCGGTTGGTGACCGGGCCGTGGATCCGGGCCCGCTCCAGCGCGCGGGCCAGCAACCGGACGGCCCCGGCGCGGGTCGGGGCGTGGGCGATCACCTTGGCGAGCATCGGGTCGTAGTGCACGCCGATGGTGTCGCCCCCGGTGTACCCGGTGTCCAGGCGCAGGCCCGGCGCTTGTGGCACGTCCAGTGCGAGGAGTGCGCCGGTCTGCGGCTGCCAGTCGCGGGCGGGGTCCTCGGCGTAGAGCCGGGCCTCGACCGCGTGGCCCGACGGCGACGGGGGCGTCGGGCCCAGCGGCTCGCCCTCCGCCACCCGCAGTTGCAGGGCGACCAGGTCGAGCCCGAACACGGCCTCCGTGACCGGGTGTTCGACCTGGAGGCGGGTGTTCATCTCCAGGAAGTACGGGCGTCCATCGGCGGAGACCAGGAACTCCACGGTCCCCGCGCCCCGGTAGCCGACCGCCCGGGCCGCCGCCACCGCCGCTTCGTGGAGCCGGGTGCGCAGGGCCTCGTCCAGGCCCGGGGCGGGGGCCTCCTCGATGACCTTCTGGTGGCGGCGCTGGAGCGAGCAGTCCCGGGTGCCGAGCGCCCACACGGTGTCGTGCCCGTCCGCCATCACCTGGACCTCGACGTGCCGGCCGCGCTCCACGTACGGCTCGGCGAAGACCTCACCGTCCCCGAAGGCGGCTGCGGCCTCGGCGGCGGCTGCCAACAACTCATTTGGAAGTGCGTCGAGTTCGCGGACGACCCGCATGCCGCGTCCGCCGCCGCCCGCCGCCGCCTTCAGCAGCAACGGCAGGTCGTCGGAGCCTGCTGTCGCCGGGTCCACGGGGGCCAGCAACGGCACCCCCGCCCCGGCCATCAGCTCCTTGGCCCGGGTCTTGGACGCCATCAGCTCGATGGCCTTCACCGGCGGGCCCACCCACACCAGGCCCGCGTCCAGCACGGCGGCGGCGAAGGCTGCGTTCTCGGAGAGGAAGCCGTAGCCGGGGTGCACGGCGTCCGCCCCGGCGGCCAGCGCGGCGGCCACGACGAGGTCGCCGCGCAGATACGTGTCGGCGGGGGCCGCGCCCGGCAGGCGTACGGCGAGGTCGGCCTCCCGTACGTGCAGGGCGCCGGCGTCCGCGTCGGAGTGCACGGCGACCGTGGTGATGCCCAGGTCACGGCAGGTGCGGAAGATCCGGCAGGCGATCTCGCCCCGGTTGGCGACGAGCAGGGTATGGATCACGTCACTCCTCATGGGCGGGTCACATCCGGAAGGTTCCTCGTGGACGGCACGTGCGGGTCACAACCGGAAGGCTCCTGGTGGGCCTCATGGGCGATCACATCCGGAAGGCTCCTCGTGGGCCTCATGGGCGATCACATCCGGAAGACGCCGAAGCCGCCTCGGGCGCCCTCGACCGGTGCGGTGTGGATCGCGGACAGGCACAGGCCGAGGACGGTCCGGGTGTCGCGCGGGTCGATGACCCCGTCGTCGTACAACCGCCCGGACAGGAACACCGGCAGCGACTCCGCCTCGATCTGCTGCTCCACCATCGCCCGCAGCCCGGCGTCCGCCTCGTCGTCGTACGGCTGCCCCTTGGCGGCGGCGGAGGCGCGGGCGACGATGGACAGGACCCCGGCGAGCTGCTGGGGGCCCATGACGGCGGACTTGCTGCTCGGCCAGGCGAAGAGGAAGCGCGGATCGTAGGCGCGGCCGCACATGCCGTAGTGGCCGGCCCCGTAGGAGGCCCCCATCAGGACCGACAGGTGCGGGACCTTCGAGTTGGCGACCGCGTTGATCATCATCGCGCCGTGCTTGATGATGCCGCCCTGCTCGTACTCCTTGCCGACCATGTAGCCGGTGGTGTTGTGGAGGAAGAGCAGCGGGATGTCGCGCTGGTTCGCCAACTGGATGAACTGGGCGGCCTTCTGGGACTCCTCGCTGAAGAGAACACCCTGCGCGTTGGCGAGGATCCCGACCGGGTAGCCGTGCAGCCGCGCCCAGCCGGTGGCCAGGCTCGTCCCGTACAGCGGCTTGAACGCGTCGAAGTCCGAGCCGTCGACGAGGCGGGCGATGACCTCGCGCGGGTCGAAGGGGGCTTTCAGGTCGCCCGGCACGATGCCGAGCAGCTCGTCCTCGTCGTACTTGGGCGGCTCGGCGGGGCCGGGATCGGCGTGTGCCTTGCGCCAGTTGAGCCGGGCGACGATGCGTCGGGCCTGGCGGATCGCGTCGTGCTCGTCGACGGCGAAGTGGTCGGCGAGCCCTGAGGTGCGGGCGTGCATCTCGGCGCCGCCGAGGGACTCGTCGTCGCTCTCCTCGCCGGTCGCCATCTTCACCAGCGGCGGTCCGCCGAGGAAGACCTTGGACCGCTCCTTGATCATCACCGTGTGGTCGGACATACCGGGGACGTAGGCGCCGCCGGCCGTCGAGTTGCCGAACACGACGGCCACGGTGGGGATTCCGGCGGCGGAGAGCCGGGTGAGGTCGCGGAAGAGCGCCCCGCCCGGGATGAAGATCTCCTTCTGGGACGGCAGGTCGGCCCCGCCGGACTCCACCAGGCTGATGACAGGGAGCCGGTTGGCGAAGGCGATCTCGTTGGCGCGCAGGGCCTTCTTCAGCGTCCACGGGTTCGAGGCCCCGCCGCGTACGGTCGGGTCGTTGGCGGTGATCAGGCACTCGACGCCCTCCACCACCCCGATCCCCGTGACGAGCGCGGCGCCGACCGCGTAATCGCTGCCCCAGGCGGCCAGCGGCGACAGCTCCAGGAACGGGGTGTCGGGGTCGACGAGCAGCTCGATGCGCTCGCGGGCCGGGAGCTTGCCGCGCCCCCGGTGCCGGGTGACGTACTTCTCGCCGCCGCCCGCGAGCGCCTTGGCGTGCTCGGTCTCCAGTTCGGCGAGCTTGGCCACCATGGTGGCCCGGTTGGCCGCGTACTCGGGGCCTTCGGTGTCGAGCCCGGTGGGCAGGACGGTCATGCGGTCACCTCCGGGAGGGGGACGCCTTCCAGCAGCGGTACGGGGACGGGGAGCGACCGGGACCGCAGCCACTCCCCCAGCGCCTTGGCCTGCGGGTCGAAGCGGGCCTGGGCGGCGACGCCCTCTCCGAGGAGGCCGTGCACCGTGAAGTTCAGGGCACGGAGACGGGGCAGCACCTGGCGCACGACGGTCAGGGCGGCGGTCTCCGGCAGGAGTTCCTTCAGCCGCTCGACGGTCAGCTCGTGCGCCAGCCACCGCCAGGCGTCGTCGTCGCGCACCCAGACGCCCACATTGGCGTCGCCGCCCTTGTCGCCGCTGCGGGCACCCGCGATCAGACCGAGGGGTGCGCGCCGGGTGGGGGTGGAGACGGGATACGGCTCGGGGAGCGGTGGCGCGTCGGCCTCAGCCAACTCCCGGGTGCTGACCGGTGGTTCCTGGATCTCTCTGCGGCCGTCCGGGAGTACGGCGGTGTGCTCGACAGCCGCCGCCGGTACGGTCCTGGCCTCGAACACCCCGTAGGGCGCGCCCTTTCCGGGCGGGGCGGTGACGTGGAAGCCCGGGTAGCTGCCGAGGGCCAGCTCCACGGCCGCCCCGGAGACGGCCCGGCCGACCGCGTCGGCGTCCTGGTCGCGGACGACGAGCCGCAGCAGGGCGCTGGCCCGCTCCTCGGTGTCGGCGTCGGCGCGGTCGGTCCGGGCCAGCTCCCAGCGCACCTCGGCCGGAGGGCGCCCGCCGGTCCGTGCCAGGGCATCGGCGAACTGCTCCTTCACCAGGTCCGCCTTGGCCTCGATGTCCAGGCCGGTGAGGACGAAGACGATTTCGTTGCGCCAGCCGCCGAGCCGGGTGAGCCCCGCCTTGAGGGTGGGCGGCGGGGCCTCGCCGCGTACGCCGTCGACACGGACCCGGTCCGGGCCGTCCGGGGTCAGCGTCACGGTGTCGAGGCGGGCGGTGACGTCGGGGCCCGCGTACCGGGCTCCGCCGGTCTCGTAGAGGAGTTGGGCGGTGACGGTGCCGACGTCGACGACCCCGCCCGTACCGTCGTGCTTGGTGATGACCGAGGAGCCGTCGGCGTGGATCTCGGCGAGCGGGAAGCCGGGGCGGCGGAGGAGGCGGGCGTCGTGCTCGCGGAAGAACGCGTAGTTCCCGCCGGTCGCCTGCGTGCCGCACTCCAGGACGTGCCCGGCGACGACGGCCCCCGCGAGCGCGTCCAGGTCGTCCGGACCCCAGCCGAAGTGGGCGGCGGCGGGCCCGGTGACCAGGGCCGCGTCGGTGACCCGGCCGGTGACGACGACATCCGCCCCGGCCCGCAGACAGGCGGCGATCCCGGAGCCGCCGAGGTAGGCGTTGGCGGTGAGGAAGCCGTCCGGGACGGGCAGGCCGTCGCCCTCGACGTGGGCGACGGCGACGGGAACGCCGACCTTGGCCGCCAACGCCCGTACGGCGTCCGCCAGTCCGGCCGGGTTGAGACCCCCCGCGTTGGCGACGATCTTGACCCCGCGCTCGTGGGCGAGGCCGAGCCCTTCCTCCAACTGGCGCAGGAAGGTGGTGGCGTATCCCTTGCCCGGGTCCTTGAGGCGGCTCCGGCCGAGGATGAGCATGGTCAGCTCGGCGAGGTAGTCCCCGGTGACGACGTCGAGGGGGCCGCCGGTCAGCATCTCGCGCAGCGCGTCGAAGCGATCACCGTAGAAGCCGGAGGCGTTGCCGATCCGAAGGGGCGCGGGGGCGGGGACGCCGTCCGCCGGTGGTCGCCCTGGCACGCCGTGGGGAGCGCCGTCCGCCGGTGGTCGCCCTGGCCCGCCGCGGGGAGCGCCGTCCGCCGGTGGTCGCCCTGGCCCGCCGTGGGGAGCGCCGTTCACCGGTGGCCACCCTGGCCGTCCCGCTCCGCGCGGGGCGGGCGGCCGGGTCCGGGAGGGCCCGCGAAGGCCTGGGCGATGGAGAGCCACTGGTCGGCTTCGCGCCCCTCGGCGGTGACGGCGAGGTCGGACCGGTGGGCGCGCTGGGTGACCAGGAGGCAGAAGTCGAGGAGGGGGCCGGTGATCCGCTGGACGGCCTCCTCCGGCCCGTAGGTGATCATCTCGCCGTCCGGGGCGTGGAGTTCGACGCGGAACTCCTCCTCGGGCGCGGCGATCCCGCGTGCCCCGTAGGCGTAGTTCCGGGCCCGGACGCCGATCCGCGCCACGTGCCGGAGCCGGGTGGTGGGGGTCCGGGTCACCCCGAGGGCGTCGGCGATGTCCTGGCCGTGCGCCCAGGTCTCCATGAGCCGGGCGGTCGCCATGGACGCGACGCTCATCGGCGGCCCGTACCAGGGGATCCGGGAGCCGGCCGGGGCGTCCCGCAGGACCTTGTCGAGCCGCTGCCGCCCCGCCCGCCACCGCGTGAGCAGGGCGTCCGGGTCGTGGGCTGCGACCAGGGCTTCGGCCGCCTCGTCGACGAAGGTCTCGGGCGCGGCGAGGGCCTTGGCCACCTCGTCCCCGAACCGGTCCGGCTCGGTGGCGGCCAGCAGCGCGACCTCGTCGGTCCAGCTGAGGTGGGCGATCTGGTGGGCCACGGTCCATCGCTCGGCCGGGGTGGGCGCGCGCCAGCCGGGTGCGTCCAACACCGCCACCAGGGCGTCGAGTTCGTCGCTCTCCTCGCGCAGATCGTCGATCACGGCTACGGCAGCGGACACGTGCGCCCCCTCGGGACCGGGTGTGGTGCCCAGGAGCATGGCAGCGCACCAGGAAACAATCAAGCACGCTTGCATGATTTTCTGGCCGGGGTGCAGGGGTGCGGGGTGCGGGTGTGGTCGGAGTCGGGCTGGGCGCCCGTAGCGGGTGGCCCACTCGGCATCCACCAGGCCATCGCATGCGGTTGGGGCTGCATCGGGACCTGCGGAAGATGCGCCAGGACTTCAGCCTTGCGACCCCGCGTTCGACGGGCGCTCGCGCTGCGGCCCGTGCCTGATTGCGGGACTTTTCCATGGGCGTGCGTTCCTGCAGGGGCCTGCGCTTGATGCCGGTGGTCAGCCACGGGCCGTCGCCCTGGTAGGCGGCGCTCACGCGGAACCGAAACCCCGGGGTCAGCCCAGATCTTGGGGGGTACTGAGCTGCATACCAACTCGAGTCGATGGCGGGGTTGCGCAGAGCTCCCCAGAAGCGTTCGTCAGGTATCGGCGGCAGCGGAGGATTGCCCAGGTCCGCATGTAGATCCGTACGCCAGTCGACAGTGAAATGACTGCGGATTCCGGCGCTCTCGCACACGGACCTGTAGGGGGACCCCCAGATCCCGAGGGCTATCTGCTCCGCGGCCCACCTGCGAATGTTGTCTCGGTCGGTGTCGGCCTTCGCGAGCACCGCGCGGAGTCGCAAAGCGAGCGGCCCGGTCCGGTCCGCCCGCGGTGGAGCCATACCGCACTCCCGCGCGTCCAAGGCTGACTTGACCTCCGGGCACTTGTTGAGACCCGATTCGACCGCCAGTCTGCGCAACTGCTTCCGCGCGGCCTCCACCACCTGCTCACGCGGCAGGATCGCGATCAGCGCTCCGAGTTCCTCATACCCGTTCAGGTAGCTCGCGTGGAAGAGTTCGGTGGGACTGTAGGACAGGTCCAGCTCCGGCAGCTGCTCATCCGGCGTGGGAAGGGGATCGTCGGCATTGCACTGCGGCCTGGGAGCCAGAGGCCCCTCCCAGAACAGCCGGCCGTTGAACGTGACGACACCACCATCCTTGCCGCGCTCAAGCAGGTCGGCCAAGTCAGCTAGATACCCACCCAGCGAGTCGGCCTGTCCGAAGCTGGTGCCGGTCTCGTCGAAGAACCGCCCGATCGCACCGAAGGAATCCCGCCCGGTACGGCAATCCACCAGGAGACCGTCCGACGTCACGTCATAGGAACCGAACTTCACGTAGCTGCGAAGCCAGTAGCCCTCGACCTCACCCTCGATGCCTTGGTCGATGCCGCGCAGGAACCCGGTAGCCCCGAGGATCCCGCTCACTCCGAGCAGCCGGTCGCCCGTGCTGAACTGGAAAGCCTCAGGTCCCTCCAGCGCCCCGTTGTGTCGGAGGAGTGAAGCGACCAGGTCCGGAGGAAAGGTAACCCCCAGTTCCTCTTGCGCCGCCGCGATCTCCTCGTCCCTGGCGGGCGGCCCAAGCGTGGCGAAAGTGCGGGGCGCGTGCTCGCGCAACCACGCGTCGATACGAGTCCATGAGGCATGGACCAGGTCTGCTGTCATAGGGCCGACCCTAGAGCCGGCTACTGACAACAGCTTGATCGCCGCTCATCGACCTTGCCCTCCGTGTTGGCATTCTGGCCGACGAATCCGAGTGGCCCCTGGTCCCGGCTCACCCAGCTGCTGGCACCGGACGCTGCAGCTACCCACTCGAGGGCTCGCTCGCCAAGTGAAGTGCTCAGTCACCATCTCGATCGGTGGCCAACTCGAAGAAGCTCACTGATCACCTCAGAAGGACGGAACTACGCAAAACCATCGGCCACCACGAGCGCCGCACGCGTCAGCGCGGTCCGGCGGGATATGTTCACGGTCACTTCTTCGTCTCCTCGAGCCCGTTCTTCGGGCGAGCGGTGAAGGTCAGTGCGGCGGCGGTCACGCCGAACAGCCCCGCCGCGGGATTCATATATCCGGGCACGACGGCGTCGTACGTCTGCCCGCCGGTGAGGCGGCACCTGAACTCCACAGGGAGGAAACCGTATTCGTATCCGTCGACGGACCGTGCCCGCTCGGCTCCCAGCCGCTCTTCACAGGCCTGGGCCTGGCGGCTCTCGTCCAGGGTCACGAAATGCAGCAGCCCCCAGGTGTAGAAGCCGAACGCACAGGCCCACGCGACGGCTGCGGCGCCCTGGACGAGGGTGCGGGCGTCGCGCCCGCCGCGTCTCCCGAGCAGCAGCCGCAGACCGCGGACGGTCATCCAGAGCGTCAGACCGATGCCCAGCGGCGTCAGCAGGAACACGAGACCGATGTAGAGGTCGTCCGAGGTGTCTGTCACCAGCATGCGGCGGGCCCTGTCAGTTGTGCCGGAAGATGGAGTCCGCCGGGTCGTGCTGGGCCGAGCAAGGCCAGCCCGAGAGACACCCCGCGACCTACCATCGCACCCACGGGGTCCGCTACTTCCACGGCTGCTATTGCATCGGCAACGACACCCTCTGGGGCGCAAACCGCCGCAAGAAGGGCGCCGCGAGCACTTTGGCCGCGTTGAAGCCAATCCGGACTGCCCGCCCGGACGGCGCCCCGATCTACGTCATCCTGGACAATCTGTCCGCCCACAAAGGCGCCGATATCCGCCGCTGGGCGAAGAGAAGCAAGGTCAAGCTGTGCTTCACCCCGGCCTGCGCATCCTGGGCGAACCCGATCGAAGCCCACTTCGGACCACTGCGCCAGTTCACCGTCGCCAACTCCCGCCATGGCAACCGCACGGCGCAGACACGGGCCTTGCATGCCTATCTGCGCTGGCGGAACGCGCACGCCCGCCATCCCGACGTGCTGGCCGCCCAGCGTCGCGAGCGCGCCCGCATCCGCAGCGAGAAGGGCATTCATCGGGGCGGGCGCCCAGTACGAACTACTGGACCCTGCGAAAAACCATCGCGGCAGGGACGCCGTGACGTACAGGCTGGCCAGCGGGACCATGACAGCGGATGTTTCTATGGGCTTTCGATTGCGAGCTTGCTGCCAAACGTGATCATGGCGACTCCGCCGCTCGCCTTCAGGACCCGGATGCGTCGGGCTTTCCCCAGAATCCAGGTCCGCATGGCCCCAGCGGCACAGACCCAGATGGTTTCAATAAGTGCTTGGACCACGCCTCCAGCGAGTCCGAGGATCAGCATCTGGAGAACGAGGCTTCCGCGCGAGTGGTCAACGAACTGGGGCAGCACGGCCATCAGCGACACGATGCTCTTCGGGTTGGCGACACCGACAAGAAGGCCCTGCCGTATCGATCGAGCCCACGACGTCCTGCCCGGGGCGTTCACGGGCACAAGGACGGACGTTATCTGAGGGTGGATTGACAGGAAAGGGCAGAGCTCGCCGGCCCGGAGAAACCTTCCGGCCACGGCACTCGCTAAGGGCTGTCCAGCGCCGGGGCGAGGAAGGCGAAGGCCCGGTCGGTGAGTGCGGCGGGGTCCTCGACCCCGTCGCTGTCGCTCCAGCGCCGCAGCACGGTGTCGAACGCCGCGAGCGCGGCCCCGGCGGCGAGGCGCGGGGAGAGGTCCGTCTCCGGGTCGAGCCCGAGGCGGCGGGCCGTCTCCACGGCGAGGTCGTCGCGCCACTGGGCCTGGTGCTCCAGGAAGCGGGCGCGCAGGGCGGGCGTGCGCAGGATCAGCTGGACGACCCGGAGGGCCCGGCCGGAGTGCTCGACGCCGTCGGCGCAGGCCGCCATCGCGACCCAGACGGCGTGGCGCAGGGCCACGGAGGAGGGTTCGGCCTCGGGGCGGTCGGCCAGTTCGGCGCGCATGCCTGCCCCCATGTCGGCCAGGAACTGGACCACCACGTCCTCCTTGGACGCGAAGTACCGGAAGAACGTCCGCTTGGACACGCCGGCGGCGGCGGCGATCGCGTCGACCGTGACCGCTTCGAACCCTTCCCGGGCCATCAACTGGAGCGCTGATTCGGTCAGTTCGTCCGAGACGAGCTGACGTTTGCGCTGGGCCATGGTCACTGCGGGGCGGGTACTCACGCCCACCATCGTAACGCCATGTCATTCTTGGCACTCGGTATCTTCTTGACACCGAGTGTCATGCACGACAACGTATGCCGCATGAGACAGGACGGGAAGCAGAAGAAGCCGCGCTGGACCGCCGAGCGGATCCCCGACCAGACCGGCCGGGTGTCCGTGGTCACCGGGGCCAACAGCGGCCTAGGCCTGGCAACCGCCCGTGCCCTCGCCCGCCGGGGCGGGCACGTGATCCTCGCCGTGCGCGACGAGGAGAAGGGGCGCCGGGCCGCCGCCGCCATCACCGCCGACCGGCCGGGGACCTCGCTGGAGGTGCGCCGCCTGGACCTGGCCGACCTCGACTCCGTACGGGCGTTCTCCGACGCCCTGCACACCGACCACGCGCGGGTCGACACGCTCGTCAACAACGCCGGGGTGATGGCGCCGCCCCGCACGGTCAGTGCGCAGGGGCACGAGTTGCAGTTCGCCTGCAACCACCTCGGGCACTTCGCGCTCACCGGGCTGCTGCTCGACCTGCTGGCCGGGGGTCGGGACCCGCGCGTCGTCACGGTGACCTCGGTCAACCACCGGAAGGCGCGGTTGCACTTCGACGACCTGAACGGCGAACGCGACTACGGGCCGATGGCCTTCTACGACCGGTCGAAGCTCGCCAACGCCGTCTTCGGGCACGAGCTGCACCGGCGGCTGACCGCGTCCGGCAGCCCGGTCCTGAGTTTGCTGGCACACCCGGGCTACACCGCCACCAACCTGCAGACGAGCGGGCCGACCGGGCTGGTGAAGCTGCTGTTCGGCCGCGTTCTGCTGCCCCTCGCCCAGCACCCCGGCGCGGGCGCCCTTCCGCAGCTGTACGCGGCGACCGCCCCTGACGCGCGGGGCGGCGAATTCATCGGCCCGGACGGCCCCGGGGAGCTGCGCGGCGGACCGACGCGGGTGGCCCTCGCCCCGGCGGCCGTCGACGCCTCGACCGGGCGGCGCCTGTGGGAGGTGTCGGAGCGGCTGACCGAGGTCCGCTTCCCGTTTCCGGCGGCCGAGTGACGGGGCGGATGACGGGGCCGAGCGACGGTGGACCGGGGCTCCCCAGGCAGCCCGGGCCCTCGCCGCACCACCCTGCCCTACGTAGGGCAGGGTGGTAAAATCGGCGGCATGATAAAGACGACCGTGTACCTTCCGGAGGAACTGGAAGTGCGACTCGATGCCGAGTCCTCCGCGACCGGCGTCAGCAAGGCCGAGCTCATCCGGCGGAGCATCGCCCTGCTGCTGGACAGCGCGGAGCGGCCGAAGCGCACGCGGCAGCTGCCTGTCTTCGACAGCGGACGCTCCCTCACGCCCGACGAGATGGACGACTCGGTGTACGAGCACATCAAAGAGCGGAACGCACGGCGTTGATCATCGTCGCCGACACCTCGGCCCTCTACGCCGCTTTCGACGCCGCGCAGACGGAGCACGCGAAGGCGGCCAGGATCCTGGAGAACGAGCGGCTGGCCATCTCCCCCCTGGTCGTCACCGAGCTGGACCACCTGGTCCATCGCGACCTGGGATTCCCGGCGGCCATGCAGGTGATGGAGGCATTGAATTCCCGTATGGGCGACGGGCAGTACCGCCTCGCCGAACTCAAGCTCGCGGACCTGCGTACCGCCCAGGAAGTTCGGCAGAAGTACGAAGGTCTGCGGCTCGACCTGGCCGACGCGGTCGGAGTGGTCCTCGCCGACCGCTACCGGACGGACCGCATCTTCACCTTGGACCAGCGCGACTTCCGGGCGATGTCCCCGCTGACTCCCGGACTGGACGCCTTCCGGATCCTGCCCGCCGACGACTGAGGGGCGGGCCCGGACGCGTCGCCCCGTCGCGGCTCACCCCTCGCGGCGCGGGCCCGTCCGGCTGCGCACCGCGCCGACGCTGGCCCCGATGACCAGGGCGATGGCGAGGGCGTCCGTGGTGGAGAGGGCCTGGTCCAGGATCAGGAAGCCCGCGCCGGCGGCGATGGCCGGCTCCAGGCTCATCATCACGGCGAACGTGGACGCGGGCAGCCGGCGCAGCGCCATCAGCTCCAGGGTGTACGGGAGGACCGAGCTGAGGAGGGCCACCGCCGCGCCGAGCGCCAGGGTGGACGGGACCGTGAGCTTCGCGCCGGACTCGATGATGCCCAGGGGCAGCGACAGGACCGCGGCGACCACCATCGCCAGCGCCAGCCCGTCCGCCTGCGGGAAACGGCGGCCGGTGCGGGCGCTGAACACGATGTACGCCGCCCACATCGCCCCGGCCCCCAGGGCGTACGCCGCGCCGACCGGGTCGAGGCGGTCGAAGCCTCCGCCGCCCAGCAGGACGACGCCGACGAGGGCGAGGCCCGCCCACACGAGGTTGATCAGGCGGCGCGAGGCGAACACCGAGAGGGCAAGCGGGCCGAGCACCTCCAGGGTGACGGCGATGCCGAGCGGGATCCGGTCCAGCGCCTGGTAGAAGAGCGTGTTCATGCCGCCCATGGCGACGCCGAAGGCGAGCACCGTGCCCCAGTCGGCACGCGAGTGGCCGCGCAGCTTCGGGCGGCAGATCACGAGCAGGATCAGCGCGGCGGCGGCCAGCCGCAGGGTGACGACGCCCAGCGCGCCCGCCTTCGGCATCAGGAGCGCCGCGACGGCCGAGCCGAACTGGACGGAGAGGCCGCCGGCGACCACCAGCACGATCGGCGTCAGCGCCGCCCTGCGGTCCGCCCCGGTCCGCCCGGCGGGCGCTCCCGTGCCCGCGTCCCCTTCGAGTGCCGGCACCGCTTCGGGTACGGCGACGGCTGCGGCGGCCGGTTCGGCGGCGCTGCGCTGGTCGTTCACGGGGGACCTTCCGAGGGAACGGGGACGAGACACGTCAGTCCACTGTAATGGACTGAGAAGTACGACAAGGCGTACCGTCCAGCCGACGGCAGGACGTCAGGACGTACTGCCCGGCCGACGGCCGGACGTACCGTCCCGTCGGCTTCAGGACGTACCGTCCCGTCGGCGGCGTCTCTTCACCGTAAGGACCCCCGCGCGTTCCGTGAAATGCCGATCAGGCTCCCGTTATGCTCCCCACGCATGAACGATGCGCGTCCCACCGGCCGTCCCGTGGAACTCCGGCACCTGCGGGCCTTCCTCGCGGTCGCCGAAGAGTTGAACATCACGCGCGCCGCCGCCCGCCTCCGGCTGACCCAGCCCGCCGTGTCCCGCACCCTCGCGGCGCTGGAGCGGCACCTGGGGGTCCGGCTCGTCGACCGTTCCACCCACCACCTCGCCCTGACCCCCGACGGCGTCGCCTTCCGTGACAAGGCCGCCGCCGCGGTCGCCGCCTTCGACGAGGCCCTCGACCCCGGCCGGCTGCGCACCTGGCCGCTGCGGCTCGGCCACGCCTGGTCCGCCTTCGGGCCGTACACCACGCCGCTGCTGCGGGCCTGGCAGGAGCGCCACCCGGGGACCCCGCTGGAGCTGCTCCGGATCGACGACCGTACCGCCGGCCTGACCCGGGGCGAGGTCGACGCGGCGTTGCTGCGGGGGCCCGTGAACGCGCCGGGGCTCGTCGCCGAGGTGCTGTTCACCGAGGTCCGGGTGGCGGCGGTGACCGCGGACGGGCCGCTCGCGGGACGGGCCTCGCTCGCCCTCGCCGATCTCGCGGAGGGCCCCGTCGTCCTGAACACCGTCTCCGGCACCACCACCGCCGGGCTGTGGCCGCCACACGCCCGGCCGGCCACCACCGTCACCGTCGGGAACACCGACGACTGGCTCACCGCGATCGCCGCCGGCCGCGGCAGCGGGGTGTCCACCGCGTCGACCGCGACCCTGCACCCGCACTCGGGCGTCGTCTACGTCCCGCTCGACGACGCCCCGGGCGTCCCGGTCCTCCTCGCCCGCCGCGACGCCCCCGGCCACCCCGCCCTGCCGGAGCTGGCCGCGCTGGCCCGCGAGATCGTCGCCCGGGGCGCGCCGCGCTGAGCGCCTGACCGGGCCCTACACGTCGCCCCCCGGCCCCTCCTCGACGGCCGCCTCCCCGGCCTCCTCCATCGCCTCCTCCATGGCCTCCGCGACGACCTCGGCGAGGTGCCGGGCCCGCCGCCCGGCCAGCTGGTCGAGCTGCGTACGGCAGGAGAAGCCGTCCGCGAGGAGTTCCGTGCCGGGCTCCGCGTTCCGCACGGCGGGGAGCAGCCGCTCCTCCGCGCAGGCGACGGACACCCCCCAGTGGCCCTTCTCGAAGCCGAAGTTGCCGGCGAGCCCGCAGCAGCCGCCGCTGAGTTCGCCGGTGAGGCCCAGCCGTTCGCGCAGCCCGCGTTCCGCCGCGTCGCCGAGGACCGCGTGCTGGTGGCAGTGCGTCTGGCCGACGGCCGGGCGGTCCAGGCGGGGCGGGGTCCAGTCGGGGGCGTACTCCTCCAGGTACTGGGCGAACGTCCGTACGGCGGCGGCCAGTTCGGCGGCGCGCGGGTCGTCGGGGAGGAGTTCGGGCAGGTCGGTGCGGAGCGTCGCGGCGCAGCTCGGTTCGAGGACGACGAGCGGGTGGCCCGGCGGGAGGCGGAGCCGGTCCAGGGTGCGGCGCATCACGCGGCGGGCCGCGTCGAGCTGGCCCGTCGACACGTAGGTGAGGCCGCAGCACAGCCCGCGTGGGGGCGGCAGCACCGTACGCCCGGTCGCCTCCTCCAGGACCCGGACCGCCGCCCGGCCCACCTGGGGGGAGAGGTGCTCGGTGAAGGTGTCCGCCCAGAGCGCCACCACCCGGTCCGAGGAGAGCGCCACCACCCGGTCCGAGGAGAGCGCCGCCACCCGGTCCGAGGAGAGGGGCCGGGGCCCCTTTCCCCGGCGGCGGCGCAGCCACCGGCTGTACGTCTCCGTCGCCAGCACCGGGATCGTGCGCTCGGGCGCGATCCCGGCCAGCCGCTTCGCGAGCGCGGCGAGGGGGCGCAGCCGGGCCAGCGCGTTCAGCGGCCGGGCGAAGGGCGCGGCCAGGCGCAGCCAGCGCGGGAGGCGGCCCATGGCGTAGTGGGCGGCGGGGCGGAGCCGGCCCCGGTAGTGGTGGTGCAGGAACTCCGCCTTGTACGTGGCCATGTCGACGCCCACGGGGCAGTCGCTGCGGCAGCCCTTGCAGGAGAGGCACAGGTCGAGCGCGTCCCGGACCTCCACGCTGCGCCAGCCGTCCGTGATGACCTCGCCCGCGAGCATCTCGTGGAGCAGCCGGGCCCGGCCCCGGGTCGAGTGGGCCTCCTCGCCGGTCGCCCGGAAGGACGGGCACATGACGCCCGCGCCGCTCGCCTCCTTCGTACGGCATTTGGCGACGCCGACGCAGCGGCGGACCGCGCCCGCGAAGTCCCCGCCGTCCTGCGGATAGCCGAACTCCACGTCCACCGGGCGTTTCGGCAGGACCGCGAAGCGGAGGTTCTCGTCGAGGCGGTCCGGGCGGACCAGCATTCCCGGGTTCAGGCCGCCGTCCGGGTCCCACAGGTCCTTGTACCGGCCGAAGAGGGCGACGAGTTCGTCCCCGTACATCTTGGGCAGCAGTTCCGCGCGGGCCTGGCCGTCGCCGTGCTCGCCGCTGAGGGAGCCGCCGTGCGCGACGACGAGTTCGGCCGTCTCCTCGGAGAACCGGCGGAAGCGGGCCACCCCGGCCGCGCTGATCAGGTCGAAGTCGATGCGGACGTGGACGCAGCCGTCGCCGAAGTGGCCGTACGGGGTGCCGCGCAGCCCGTGTTCGGCGAGGAGGGCCCGGAAGTCGCGGAGGTACGCGCCGAGCCGGGCGGGCGGCACCGCGCAGTCCTCCCACCCGGGCCAGGCCTCTCCCCCACGTCCGGCTGCGCTCCCGCGGGAGGTGCCCCCCTCGTCGGGCATCCGGGTCGCGGTTCCGGCGGCGTCCTCGCGGATCCGCCACAGGGCCCGCTGCCCGGCCGGGTCCGTGACGACCGCCCCGTCCACCGCGTCGGCGGCCCGCAGGACGCGTTCGGCGTGCGCCCTCGCCTCGGCCGGGGTGTCGCCGCCGGTCTCGACGAACAGCCAGGCGGCCCCGCGCGGCAGCCCGGCGGAGCGGGTGACGAGGTCGGCGGCCATGCCCTCGACGGTGAGCGGGCGGTACGGAAGGAGGCCCGGGGCGGCGTCGGCGGCGGCGGACTCGTCGGCGTACCCGAGGACCGCCAGGGCGCGGGCGCGCGGGGCCTCGACCAGGCGGACGGTGGCCTCGGTGACGACGCCGAGGGTGCCCTCGCTGCCGCAGAAAGCCCGCACCGGGTCGGGGCCGCCGGGGTGTTCGGGGAGCAGGGCGTCGAGCGCGTACCCGGAGATGCGGCGCGGGAGGTCGGGGTAGCCGGTGCGCAGGAGGGCGAGGTGGGCGGCGACGAGTGCGCCGACGCCCTCGGGCCCCTCGCCGCCCCCCTGTTCCAGGTGCAGGGTCTCGCCCCCGTACCGGACGACCGACAGCTTCCGCACGTTGTCCGCCGTCGTGCCCCAGGCCACCGAGTGGGCGCCGCAGGAGTTGTTGCCGATCATCCCGCCGAGGGTGCAGCGGCTGTGGGTGGAGGGGTCGGGGCCGAAGGTCAGGCCGTGGGGTGCGGCGGCGGCCCGCAGGTCGTCCAGGATCACGCCGGGCTGGACGACGGCGGTACGGGCGGCGGGGTCCAGGTCGAGGATCGCGCGCAGATGGCGGGTGAGGTCGAGGACGAGTCCCGTGCCGGTGGCCTGTCCGGCGATGGAGGTGCCGCCGCCGCGCGCCACCACCGGCACCCCGTGGTCCCGGCAGACGGCCAGGGCGGCGGCGATGTCGTCGGCGTCGCGCGGGGCGAGCACGCCGAGCGGCACCCGGCGGTAGTTGGAGGCGTCCATCGTCGTCAGCGCCCGTGCGGCGGCCCCGAAGTCGCTCGTGCCGCGTACGGCGGAGCGGAGCGCCGCGACGAAAGCCGGGGACATGTCGGTATCCGGGGGCATGTCGGTATGCGGTCGATGCTGTTCGGCCATGGTCTCAGCATGCCGTCGCGTCAGGTGAACTCTTGGGATGCGACAGGATCAAAGCACGTAAGCGGTACAAAAAAGCCCACAAGATCTTCCCAAACAGACCGTCAAGTCTCCTATAGTGACCAAGACTTGCGCAGGAATTGGCAGCTCCAGTTGTGCTGGATCGCCTACAACCGTGCTGAACTGTCCTGAATTCGACTGGTCGATTTCACTCGGTTCGCACCACTTGAACCACCTGACACCCCACCGCACCACTGGCACCACCTCGCACCACCTCGCTCCACCTGACACCCCACCGCACCGCCTCGCTCCACCCGCACCGCCTCACACCGTCCCGCACCGTCCGCCACCGAGGACTCCGATTGCGCCCCTCACACCGGCCCACCGCACTCGCCCTGCTGATCTCGGCAGCCGCAACCGGCACGCTGACCCTGTGGGGCGTCGCCGTGGCCCCCGACGCGGTACGGACCCCGCTGGCCTGGGGCGCGGGCGCGGCCGCCGTGCTGCTGAGCGTCTGCGTGGCCGTCACCGTCCACACCCTGGGGACCGCGCGGACCCTGCGCGCCCTGCGGGCCGCCGACTCCCAGCGGTTCACCGCCGAGACCTCGCGCCTGGTGTCCGCCTCCGCCGTCGAGGCCCAGCGCTTCACCGCGGAGACCGCCCGGATCAAGGGCGCCGCCTCCGCCGAGACCGCCCGGGTCGTCGCCGACGCCCGCGCCGAGAACGAGCGGATCGCCGCGGCGGCCGCCGCCGAGCAGAGCCGGCTGGCCGTCTCCGTCGACCGGCTGACCGCCCGTGCCACCCGCGCCGAGACCGAGCGTTCCGCGGCCGTCGCCGCCTGCGCCAACGCGGCGGGGCGGATGCAGGCCCTGGCCACCAGCATGCTGGCCGACCTCCGCGAGATGGAGCACCGGCACTCCGACGAGTCCGTCCTCGGGGACCTGCTCCACCTGGACCACCGCACCGCCCAGGCGGGCCGCCTCGCCGACTCCATCGCCGTGCTGACCGGGGCCCGCTCCGGCCGGCGCTGGGCGAAGCCGATCGTCATGGAGTCGATCCTGCGCGGCGCGATGGGCCGGATCGGCAGCTACCAGCGGGTCCGCCTCCACTCCACCAGCGATGTCGCCATCGCCGGTCACGCGGCCGAGGGCGTCATGCACGCGCTCGCCGAACTCCTCGACAACGCTGCCAACTTCTCGCCGCCCACCGCCGAGGTCCACGTGTACGTGGAGGAGGTCCCGGCGGGCATCGTCATCACCGTCGAGGACAGCGGGCTCGTCATGAGCGAGGTGCAGCTGCGCCGCGCCGAGAAGGCGGTCTCGGCGGAGAACCAGGACCTCACCAACCTCTCCGGCACCCGCCTCGGGCTCGCCGTCGTCGGGCGGCTGGCCCGCAAGCACGGACTGACCGTCTCCTTCCGGCCGTCCGCCCGGGGCGGCACCGGCGCGCTGATGATGCTCCCCCAGGACCTCATCTCCCGCTCGACCGCACCGACGCCGACGGTCCCGGCAATCCCGGCCCAGGCTGTCGCAGCCCCGGCCCAGGCCGTCGCGGCGCCGGCGGCCCCGGCCATCCTCACCGCCCCCGCCGAGCCGGAGCCCTCGCACGCCTCGGCCGCCGGAACGGACACCGCCGGCGCCGCCCCCGCGGCCCGGCCCCTCACCGAGGACTCCGCCTCCACGCCCCTGACCCCGGCGGCGGAGCCGAAGTCCTCGGAGTCCCCGGGCTCTCCGGTGGATTCGGAGTCCGAGTCCACCGGCGCCGTGCCCGCGTTCGGCGAGAGCGGTCTGCCCAAGCGCCGCCGCGGCCGCACGCTGGCCGCCGCCGAGGCCCGTACCGGCAACGCCACCCCCGGCGGAGCCGAAACCCCCCGGGCCCGTACCACCGACCCGAAGGTCCAGGCCGCGCGCTTCAGCACCTTCAGCAAGGCGGTACGGGCCAACTCCACGCACCCGGAAGGCAACACCCGATGACCGCGACCACCGACGAGAAGCTCAACTGGCTGCTGGAGGGGCTGCTCGACCGCACCCCCGGTACCCGCCACGCCCTCGTCCTGTCCCGCGACGGCCTCAAGCTGTGCCGCACCCCCGAGCTCTCAGTCGACCAGGCCGACCAGCTGGCCGCGATCTCCGCCGGGATCCAGAGCCTCTCGCACGGCGCGTCCATCGAATTCGGCGACGGCACCGGCGGCGTACGGTCCGCGATGGCCGAGTTCTACGGCGGCGTGCTGTTCATCGTCGAGGCGGGAGCCGGGGCCCACCTGGCCGTCGTCGCCGACGAGGACTCCGACGTGGGCCTCGTCGGCCACAACATGAGCGAGCTCGTCGAGCAGCTCGGCGAACACCTCGTCGCGCCGCCGCGCGAACCCGCCGATACCCCGGCCGTATGACGACGGCACCCCGCCCCCGACCGGGCCGCGACGAGGACCCGGACCGGCTGTACACCCTCACCGGAGGCCGCAGCCGCTCCGACTCCGCCGCGTTCGACCTGGTGACACTCGTCGTCGCCGAGTGCGACCCGGCCCCCGGAATGCAGTCCGAGCACGTCGCGATCCTGCGGATGTGCCAGGGCCCCACCGCCGTCGTCGAGATAGCCGCGACCCTGAACCTGCCGGTCAGCATCGTCCGCATCATGCTGTGCGACCTGCTCGACACCGGCCGGATCAGCGCCCGCCACCCCCGTACAGCCCGTGTCGCGGACCGGCTCCCCGACCCCGACATCCTGGAACAGGTGCTCGTTGGACTCCGCAACCTCTGACCGCCCCGCCGCCTCGGACCGCTCCGCCCTGAGCGCGACGGCCGACAACGGACTCAAGATCGTTGTCGTGGGCGGCTTCGGCGTCGGCAAGACCACCATGGTCCGATCCGTGAGCGAGATCCGTCCGCTCAACACGGAGGAGACCATGACCCGCGCGGGCGAGGCCGTCGACCACCTCGACGGCATCCAGGCCAAGTCGTCCACCACCGTGGCGTTCGACTTCGGCCGGATCACGCTCGACGAACGCTCCGTGCTGTACCTCTTCGGCGCACCCGGCCAGGAGCGCTTCTGGTTCCTGTGGGACCGGCTGTTCTCCGGCACGCTCGGCGCGGTCGTCCTCGTCGACACCCGGCGCCTCGCCGACTCCTGGTACGCCATCGACCGCCTGGAGCACCACGGCACACCGTTCATCGTGGCGTGCAACGACTTCGGCGGGCCGCTCCACAGCGAGCAGCAGATCCGGGAGGCCCTGGACCTCTCCGAGGACGTGCCGCTGGTGGAGTGCGACGCGCGCGACCGCTCGTCCAGCAAGTACGTGCTCATCACGCTCGTCGAACACCTCGCCGCGCTCTCCGCCGCCCGCCTCCGCGCCCCCGGAACGGCCGCCGAAGCGGTCGCCCCCGAGGCGGCCCTGGCGGCGGCCGGCCCGACCCCGGAGCCCACCCCGTGACCACTGTCTCCGGCTGCCCCGTCACCCACACCTCCGTCCCCCTGTCCGGGCCCCGCTTCCAGAGCGACCCCGTCCAGCTCTACCGGGACATGCGGCGCGACCACGGGGCGATCGCCCCCGTCGTCCTCGACGGCGACGTGCCTGCCTGGCTCGTCCTCGGCTACCGCGAACTGCACCAGGTCACCGGCGACCCGGTCCTCTTCAGCCGGGACTCCGACCTGTGGAACCAGTGGGACCGCATCCCCGACGACTGGCCGCTGCTGCCGATGATCGGGCGCAAACAGCCCTCGATCCTCTACACGGTCGGCGAGCGCCACAGCGTCCGCGCCATGATGATCAGCAACGCGCTGGAGGGCGTCGACCCGTTCTCCCTGAAGCGGTACGCGGAGGAGTTCGCCGACGAGCTGATCGACCGGTTCTGCACCAAGGGCTCGGTCGACATCATCGCGGAGTACGCCAAGCTGCTGCCCGCCCTCGTGCTGGCCAGGATCTACGGGTTCTCCGACGAGATCGCCCACCCGCTGGCCGACTCGATCAACGACATGATCGACGGCGGGGAGCGGGCGTTCGCCGGACAGCAGTACCTGGGCACCTCGATGTTCCAGTTGCTGGCCGACAAGCACGCCGGGCCCGGTGACGACGTCGCCACCCGGATGCTCGCCGACCCCGGCGGCTTCACCGACGAGGAGATCGCCCAGGACCTCATGGTGATGATGGCGGCCGGCCACCAGCCGACCGCCGACTGGATGGGCAACTCGCTGCGCCTCATGCTCACCGACGACCGGTTCGCCGCCTCGCTCTCGGGCGGCCGGCACAGCGTCGCCGAGGCGATGAACGAGGTCCTCTGGGAGGACACCCCCACCCAGAACGTGGCCGGCCGCTGGGCCGCCCGCGACACCCACCTCGGCGGCCGCCACATCCGCGCCGGCGACCTGCTGCTCCTCGGCCTCGCCGCCGCCAACGGCGACCCGCAGGTGCGGACCGACGGCTCGACACTGACCGGCGGCAACAACGCCTTCCTCTCCTTCGGCCACGGCGAGCACCGCTGCCCGTTCCCGGCCCAGGAGACCGCCGAGGTCATCGCCCGAACCGGCATCGAGGTCCTCCTCGACCGGCTGCCCGACGTGGACCTCGCCGTCCCCGCCGAACAGCTCACCCGCCGCCCGTCGCCGTGGCTGCGCGGGCTGACCGACCTGCCGGTGCTCTTCACACCCACCCCCGCCGTAGGAAGACCCGGAAACTTCGGAGGCCCCGCATGACCCGCATCGCGCTCGACCCGTTCGTCACCGACCTCGACGGCGAGAGCGCCGCGCTGCGGGCCGCCGGCCCGCTGGCCGAGGTGGAGCTGCCCGGCGGTGTACACGTGTACGCGGTCACCCGCCACGCGGAGGCCCGCGCGCTGCTCACCGACAGCCGCCTGGTCAAGGACATCAACGTCTGGAACGCCTGGCAGCGCGGCGAGATACCCATGGACTGGCCGCTGATCGGCCTGGCCAACCCGGGCCGCTCGATGCTGACGGTCGACGGGGCGGACCACCGCCGTCTCCGTACGCTGGTGGCGCAGGCGCTCACGGTGAAGAGGGTGGAGCGGCTGCGCGCCGGGATCGAGGCGCTGACGAACGCGAGCCTGGAGAGGCTGGCGGCCCTCCCGGCCGGAGCGCCGGTCGACCTGAAGGCCGAGTTCGCCTATCCCCTCCCCATGAACGTCATCAGCGAGCTGATGGGCGTAGACGCGGCGGACCACCCCCGGCTGAAGGAGCTGTTCGAGAAGTTCTTCTCGACGCAGACGCCGCCGGAGGAGGTCCCGCAGATGATGGCGGACCTCGGGTCCCTCTTCACGAAGATCGTCGACTCCAAGCGGGCGAACCCGGGCGACGATCTGACCAGCGCCCTCATCGCGGCCTCCGAGGACGGCGACCACCTCTCCGACGAGGAGATCGTCAACACGCTGCAACTGATCATCGCCGCCGGGCACGAGACCACGATCAGCCTGATCGTCAACGTCGTGGAGGCGCTGGCCACCCACCCCGAGCAGCGCGAGAAGGTGCTGAGCGGGGAGATCGGGTGGGACGGCGTGATCGAGGAGACGCTGCGTTGGAACACCCCGACCTCGCACGTGCTGATCCGCTTCGCGACGGAGGACATCGAGGTCGGCGACAAGGTCCTGCCGAAGGGTGAGGGGCTGATCGTCTCGTTCGGCGCGCTGGGCCGCGACGAGGAGCAGTACGGCCCGACGGCCGGCGAGTTCGACGCCACCCGCACCCCGAACCGCCACATCGCCTTCGGCCACGGCCCGCACATCTGCCCGGGTGCGGCGCTCTCCCGCCTGGAGGCGGGCATCGCTCTCCCGGCCCTGTACGAGCGGTTCCCGGAACTGGACCTGGCGGTGCCGGCGTCCGAGCTGCGCAACAAGCCGATCGTGACCCAGAACGACCTGCACGAACTGCCGGTGGAGCTGGGCTGCCCGTTCGGCCACGGCAACTGATCCTCGTCGTTCCGCTCGGGGGTCCACGGGTCGGAGCGCACGTCTCATCGGACGGACACGGTTACGGAGCCGTGCCACCGAGGGACTACGCTCCGTCCCGTGGCCGACATCCAGATTCCCGCTGACATCAAGCCCGCCGACGGACGCTTCGGCGCCGGTCCTTCCAAGGTGCGGACGGAGGCGCTCGACGCGCTGGCCGCCACCGGCACCTCTCTCCTCGGCACGTCCCACCGCCAGGCCCCGGTCAAGAACCTGGTCGGCGAGGTACGGAACGGCGTGCGCAGCCTCTTCTCCCTCCCCGAGGGGTACGAGGTCGTCCTCGGCAACGGCGGCTCCACCGCCTTCTGGGACGTCGCGACGCACGGTCTGATCGAGTCGAAGTCCCAGCACCTGAACTTCGGCGAGTTCTCGTCGAAGTTCGCCAAGGCCGCGAAGCTCGCGCCCTGGCTGTCCGACCCCACCGTCATCGCCTCCGACCCGGGCACCCACCCGGACCCGAAGGCCGAGGCGGGCGTCGACGTCTACGCCTTCACCCACAACGAGACCTCCACCGGTGTCGCGGCCCCGGTCAAGCGCGTCGCGGGCGCCGACGAGGGCGCCCTCGTCCTGGTGGACGCCACCTCCGGCGCGGGCGGCCTGCCGGTCGACATCACCGAGAGCGACGTCTACTACTTCGCCCCGCAGAAGTCCTTCGCCTCCGACGGCGGCCTGTGGATCGCCGTGTTCTCCCCGGCCGCCCTGGAGCGCGCCGCCCGGATCCACGCCTCGGGCCGGCACATCCCGGAGTTCTTCTCGCTGCCCACGGCGATCGACAACTCCCTCAAGAACCAGACGTACAACACCCCGGCGCTGTCCACGCTCTTCCTGCTGAACGAGCAGCTGAAGTGGATGAACACCCAGGGCGGCCTGGACTTCACGACGGGCCGCACGGCCGCGTCCTCCCAGAACCTCTACGGCTGGGCCGACGAGTCGAAGTACGCCACCCCGTTCGTCACGGACCCGGCGAAGCGCTCGCAGGTCATCGGCACGATCGACTTCGCGGACGAGATCGACGCGGCGGCCGTCGCCAAGGTGCTGCGCGCCAACGGCATCGTGGACACCGAGCCGTACCGCAAGCTGGGCCGCAACCAGCTGCGCGTGGCGATGTTCCCGGCGATCGACCCGGCGGACGTCCAGGCGCTGACGGCGTGCGTCGACTACGTGATCGAGAAGCTGTAGCTTCCTACCGGCTCACGGCTCGACCGCTGTACGGAGACGGCCCGGCACCCACGCGGTGTGCCGGGCCGTTTCTGCGTCACCCGACCGAGTGGCATATGCCAGAAGCGCGATCTTCGGCTGTCCCGTCCTACGATGATGGCCTCGACACCAGCCCATTCCAGGAGGCCCGCAATGTCTGCAGCAGCAGTCGAGCACCCCTGTGACGATGAGCCGGAAACGCTGCTGGAAACGGCCAACCGTCTCATGGAACAGCTTCCGGGGCATCGCGTCGAGATCATCGGAGGCCTCGTCACCGTGGCACCACCCCCGGACGGCCCGCATGCCAAAGCCCTGACCACACTCATGATCCCCTTCCTCTCCGCCGGTCTGCACGGCGAGGAGTCGAATGTCCTCCAGGGCATCGGTCTCTGGCTACCCAGTGGCCCCGAGGACTACGTGATCCCCGACCTGGCGATCGTGGACGCCGACTTCGACGAGCACCTGATCGAGAACAACTGCTACGACCCCGCCTGCTTCCGCCTGGTCCTGGAGGTCACCTCCGGGAACTACCAGACCGACCTGCGCCACAAGGTCACCGCCTACGCCCAGGCCAAGATCCCGGTGTACGTCATCGTCGACCGCAAGCACGGCCGGGTCCACGTCCTGACCGAACCCCTCCCCGTCGGCTACGACCGCCACGAGGTCTACGCCCCCGGCCAGCAGGCCCCGCTGCCCGCCTCCGTCGGCGTCGGCGTCGGCGTCGGCGTCGGCGTCGGCGTCGGCGTCGAAGTCTCCCTGGACGTCGACGAGATCGTGCGCGCGGGCCGCTCGAAACGCTGAGGTCGCGACCCGGACCGGTCCTACTCCCCCGACGCCCCCACCAGCACCGCCCGCAGCGCGGCTATCCCCGCGAGCCATTCCTGGTCCGCACCGGCGTCCGCCCACAGGTCCAGCGGCTCCGCGTTCTCCGCCTTCTCCGCGTTCTCCGCGTTCTCCGCGGTGAGGCGGCCCAGGGCGCGGACGGCCGGTCCGGACTCAACTCACCGCACGCGGGAGCCCCCTGTTCCGGAACCGGCATCGTCCGAGCCGTCCTCGTCGTCCTCGCCCGGGATGTGCACGTCGAAGACGTTGATGTTGATCTCGACGACCTCCAGCCCGGTCATCGTCTCCACGGCGTCGACGACGTTCGCGCGGATCCGGTCGGCCAGCTCATGGATCGGAACCCCGTACTCCACCTCGACGTCGACGTCGATCGCCGTCTGTTTCTCGCCCACCTCGACCTTCACGGTCCGGCCCCTGCCCGAGGACCCGGACATCCTGCCCGTCACCGCGCCGAGCGCCTTCGACGCGCCCTTGCCCACCGAATGAACGCCGTCGGTCTCGCGGATGGCGATCTCCGCGATGGTGGCCACGACGCCGTCGGCGATGGTCGTCCTGCCGCGCACGCCGCTTCCCTGGCTCCCGCCGCCGGCCGCCGGGTTTCCGCTCCGAGATTCGATGTCAGCCATATCCGCCTCACAGAGAGTGATTGCCACGGGCGCTCCTTCCGCCCGCGCGGCCCCCTCATTCACTCTCCGCCCGCCCATGACCGTCCGCCATTCGAGGGACCGGGACTCAGTCGCGGGGCAGCAGCGTCCCCAGCGGTCCGAGGTCCAGGTTGAGGTCCTCGGGGCGCACCCCGTGCTGGTCGCAGAGCTCCTTCATCCGCTGGTCGAGCAGCATGAGCGTGGTCCCGATCTCCTCGACCTGCTCGTCGCTGAGGTCGCCCTGCTCGACCCGGCGGATCGCCTGCCGCTCCATCAGCTGCCGGAGCAGCTCCACCACGGTGAGGACCAGGGCCACCAGGTCCCGCCCCATCTGCTCGGAGTCCAGATCGACCCGTGAGCCCGGGGCCCGGCCCGCGCCCGTCACAACGGCCCCCCGTCGGCCCAGGGCGCCGGAACCCGCTCGCTGACCGACGACAGCAGGGCGTGCAGTGACACCCGCACCGCTTGTCCGCCAGCTCGCCTCAGGCGAAGTCGACGTAGGCGGGGGCCATGGCGTCGTACGAGGACCGGGTCGCGTTCAGGAAGTCAGGTTCGGCGGTCATGGACCGGAACCCTACGCCAGGCCCTGATACCGCAACCGCAACCCGCAACCGCACTCTCGGCCCAGCACAGGGGTAGTTGGGCCCGTGCCGCAGCGCGAGCCCTCCGTGCACCCGGTCGCCCTCGGCCACCCATCCGGTACCTCGGCCACCCATCGGTACGTACAACCCCTGCCGGTCTCCACCACCGGCCAGCCAGGGGAAGTTGTCAGGGAATGTTGTCAGCGGACGAGCGGTGGTCGGACCGGGTCGCGTTGGGTGTGCTGACCCGTGCGTTCCCGCCGGAGCTGGTGCCAACGGCCACTCGGCGGTCAGGGCACGTTGACCACGTCGGGGTGTGACCTGATGACGACTGTCGTGGTTCCGACCATGCCGAAGTAGGTGCCTGGCCCACTGCCGTAGGACGAATGGAACGACCGCTGGAAGTCTCCCACCGTGTAGATCTCGGAGTCGGCCGCAGCAAGGTTGGGCGGGCTGTTCCCGTCCGACCAGGCTTCCAGGACTACGCAGTCGTTTCCGTCGCGGGCCACCACCGCACCGGCGTGGAACTGGCTCATCTCCAACTTCGGGTCAGGTTTGGTGACCACGATGACGAACGCCTCTCCCGGCCGAGGGTCGGCCATCTCGTTCCGTGGGCCGGCGAACTGGCGTGCCTGGCGACGATTGGTCGCGTCCTTCTGACCGAAGTTCTCGACCCGAGAGGGGTTGTTGCCGGTGGCGGTCTCGATCGTGCTGTACTCGTCTTCGCCCCAGGCAAGTTGGCCGACACGGTTGTTGATGATCTCCTCGGCGGCGTGCAGGCAGTCCTGCTGGATGTCCCCGCCCAGCGAGTACTTGAAGTACGTCCCCCCGTTCCACGGGATCGAGTTGTCGTCCACTCGCCGCAGGGCGGGCGCGACACTGCCCGCCGGCGCGTCCTCCCTGACCCAGACGTGGGGGGTGTCGGGGTACGTCAGGAAGAGCCCGTTCTCGGACACGCGAAGGGGAGGCTGCCCTTCTTCCTGGAAGTTGGTGTAACGCTGCACGGCCTCACCGCTCCGGGCGGCCGCCCTCGTGTCCGCATGGCGGTCGGCACCTTCGCTGCGTTCGGGCGCCGGTCCCCTCATCACCTGTGTCGCGTTTGCCTCGGCTTCGCGCTCGAACCTGTCGCCCGGATCACTCACCCGGAGCCCGGAGCCGTTGTCCGTACCGGCGACCGCTCCCTGCCGCTGCTGAACGACGTGGGTCAACTCGTGCGCGAGGGTGTGGTGGTCGCCGCCGCCCTCCCCGATGACGACGTGGTTGCCGGAGGTGAAGGCACGGGCGCCGAGTTCGGCGGCGGAGCGCTGGGCGGTGGTGCCGGTGTGGAGGCGCACGTCGGAGAAGTCGGCGCCCATGCGGGCTTCCATCTCCTGGCGGACCGGTGCGTCCAGTGGGCTGCCCTTGCCGCGTAGGACTTCGTGGACGGCGGAGCGCTGCACCGGGGCCTGCTCGGGTTGCTGGTGACCGCAGCCGTCACCGTGCTGATGCCGCCCGCCGAGGTGTCCGGCCTGGCGCAGCATCTGGACGACCGCGGCGTTGCCGACGCTGCGCTGCAGGGTGAGCGGCGCCAGGTCGGAGAGCGGGGCCGCGGCGGGCGTGACCGGGGCCATGCTGACCGGGCGCGCCGGACGGTCGGCCTGCCCCCCGTTGGGCAACTTGCCGGATCCGTGCGTACGCATGCGGGTAGGCCTCTCTGAGAGTGGAGCACGTGTCAACCCCTGCGTATCGCGGCTGGGGCAGTGCGGTGAAGGTACGTTCGCGCACAATCGGGCGGCTGCCGGGGCGGCCTTGGTGCCCCGAGCGGTCGCCCCCGCGCGTAAGAGCGCATTCCGTCCCGCTGATTCCGCCGACGGCCAGCGTGAAACGGCACCGCCTCCGCCAACCCCTCCTCCTGCGCCCGCCGAGATCACGGCACGGCCCTGTGCCCGGCCGTGAAGGGCCGCCGGGACGGTGCCCGGCGGTGCCCGGCGGTGCCCGGCGGTGGCCGGCGGTGCCGGGCGGTGGCCGGCGGTGCCCGGCGGTGGTCGCCCGGTAGGGGGCGTGCATGTCCCTTGCCGGGCTCTTGTCCCCCGCGGGCCGGCTGCTCCGGAACATAAGCGGAGCAGCTGCCTCCTCCCTCGGGGGCTCGGCTTTTGCGGTGAGCCGCAACAGCATGGCCGGGCCACTGCCACCTGGGCGATTCTTCCGGTGGACGGGGCGCCCCGACCGGAGGCGAGTCCCGGACTTCCAGGACTCGACTCCGGTCGTGCGCCCCGGCGACGGGGAGGCGCCGAGGCACCGGCGCCGTGTCGAGGGGAGCGGCGATGAAGAGGGTGTACGTGTCCACGTGCGCCGGGGTGGCGGCCATGGCGGCCTTCCTCTCCGGTTGCGAAGCGGACGCCGGTACCGCACCGGAGCGCGCCCACCCGGCGGTTGAGGCGCGGGTCACCGGACGGGAACTGTCCGCCGCCGAAGAGCTTCTGGTGCAGCGCGCGGAACAACTGATGGTGAAGGAGTGCATGGAGGAGGCCGGCTTCACCTACTGGGCCGGTGTCCTGCCGACGCCCGACGACCTGCGGGGCGGAGGTTACGTGCTGACCGACGCCGCCTGGGCGAAGCGCAACGGGTACGGGAGCCGGGTCCGTGAGAGGCTCCAGCGGTTGCAGCGCGACGACCCGAACCACGCCTATGCCAACGCGCTCCCCGAGCACGAACGCGCTCGCTACACCAAGGCGCTCGACGGGGACTCGTCGAACGGCATGGTGACGGCCGAACTGCCCGGCGGGGGAACCGTCGGCATGCCACGGGACAGCTGCCTGTCGGATGCGAAAGGCCGGCTGTACGGCGACTTCGAGAGCTGGTACCGGGCGGACAAGACCGTCACCCATCTGGCCCGCCTCTACGCGGCGGAGGTCATCGAGGACGGTCGCACCGCGACGGCGCTGGAGGCGTGGTCCGCGTGCATGCGTGAAGCGGGCCACGACTACGCCGACCCACCGTCGGCCCGCGACGGCCTTCCCTCGCTCACCGAAGGGCTGACCACCGCCCAGGCGTTCGCCGTCGAGAACGGCCTGGCCGTCAGCGAGGCCCGCTGCGCGACGCGTACGCCACTGGCCGCGACCCTGCGGGCGCTGACCGCCGAGTACCGCTCCCCCCTCCTGGCTGAGTACGGCGACGACGTCACCGCGCACCGGCGGATGGGCCTCGCCGCTCTTGCCCGGGCCGAGGACATCACCGGCGCGACCGCCTGACCGAGCGGCCGCGGGGCGGGCGCCCCGCTGACAACGACTTCCGCGGCCCTGTGCCGCGGGTTCCGCACAACACCCGAACACACAAGGAGTGATGCACCATGCGCAAGACCCTGGCCACGGCCGCTACCCTGGCACTCGCCGGCCTCGGAGTCATCCTTCCCGCCGGAGGGGCACAAGCGTCCGACACATGCAACCGGGCCTACCAGACGGCCCTGGGCGGCTACTTCTACGCCTACTCCGGCGACCACTGCAGCGGCTACCTGGGCAAAACCACGAGCTGGGACTCGGACTGGGGCAACAGCTCCGGACCGTTCCAGGGCGGCGACACCAACAACGCCCAGTCGATCCTGCACAAGGGCACGTCCGGGCTGGCCGTGCAGGTCATCAACGGGACCGGGCAGGACTGGGGCGGCGGCTACACCTGCCTCACGAAGGGCGAGAAGTACATGAGCGACCTCGGCGGCTTCACGTTCAGCAGCGGAGAGCGCGTCGACAATGGGATCAGCTCCCACCAGTGGATCTCGGAGAAGTCGTGCGGGGACTGGATCCTCGACTCCTGAACCGCCCGCCCTGACCGGCTCGCTCTCTGAACCGCCCGTCCTGACCGGCTCGCTCTCTGAGCCGGTCAGGACGGAGGGCCACCCCCCGGGCCCCCGGCTCACGGCGCCGGGGATGGCGTGCGCGGCGTCCGCGTCGAGGCCCGAGCCGGGATCGTCGAGGATCAGCGGGTCGAAGTCCTGCCTCAGGGCTCCAGGCTCCGACGTGCTGGCTCACCTCGGGGTAACCACCCACTATCAAGTGCGTACTTGATAACCCCCAGGCCTGCGACCAGCATGATCCGCATGGCAAAGAACACTGTTGAGAAGACCCCCGTCACGCTGCTGGGCCTCGGCGCGATGGGCACCGCACTGGCCCGTACCTGGCTTGCGGCCGGCCACCCGCTCACCGTCTGGAACCGCTCCCCGGCCCGCGCCACGGCGCTCGCCGCCGAGGGGGCAGAGGTCGCGGCCAGCGTCACCGAAGCGGTCGCGGCGAACACCCTTGTCGTGGTCTGCCTGCTGGACGACGCCTCGGTCGCCGAGGCGCTGGCCGGCACCGACCTGGCCGGCAAGGACCTGGTCAACCTGACCACCAGCACCCCTGCCCAGGCCCGCGCCCGCGCCGAGTGGGCCATTGAGCGTGGCGCCCGTTACCTGGACGGCGGGATCATGGCCGTCCCGCCCATGATCGGAGTCCCGGAGGCCGGCGGCTACGTCTTCTACAGCGGCTCGCCGGAGCTGTTCGAGCGACACCAGCAGACCCTGGGCGTCCCGGTCGGCACCACTTACGTCGGCGAGGACGCGGGATTCGCGGCCCTGCACGACGTGGCCCTGCTCAGCGCCATGTACGGGATGTTCGCCGGTGCCGCGCACGCCTTCGCCCTGATCCGCAAGGAGGACATCGACCCCGCGACGCTCGCCCCGCTGCTCGCCGACTGGCTCGTCGCGATGGCCCCGTCCGTTCACCAGACCGCCGACCAGCTGCGGAGCGGTGACTACACCAAGGGCGTCGTCTCCAACCTCGGCATGCAGGTGGCCGGTACGCCGACCTTCCTGGACACCGCCGCGCAGCAGGGGGTCAGCCCGGAGCTGCTCAGCCCCTACTTCGAGCTGATGCGCCGCCGCCTGGCCGAGGGCAGTGGCGAGGAGGACCTGACGGGCGTGGTCGACCTGCTGGTGCGCTGACCGGCCACTTGCCGCCTGATGGCTTCCGCTCGCCAGGACCGCGGACCCGAGTCTGCGCGTCGAGGCCAGGTCAGACGGGTTTGAGCAGGTCGCGGAGGTTGCTCATGTGGGCCTTGACGTCGGCGATCTCGGCTGGGCGGATCGCGTTCCCTTCGTCCGCTGAGTGGGCGTGGCGGCAGGGGCGGCAGAGGCCGTCGGGGAGGGCTTCCGGCCGTCCGGGGCGTCCGCAGTCGGTGCATTCCACGAGGAGATGGCGGTCAGCGGCGGGGCTGACGGCCGGGGCGGGCTCGGTGGGAAGCCGGGGTGGGACCTTGTCGGTGAGGCGGCGGCGGACGAAGCCGAGAGGGCTGTCGACGTGTGCGGGAAGCCCGGCCGTCAGCGCACTGGTCAGGTAGTCGACGCTCACGCCCCGGGCGAGCCACTCCGCAGCCTGTGCTTCCAGGGCGGCGCAGTCGTCGGCGGAGAGGGCGAGTCGGTGGTCGTCGCGGCCGAGGCGGGCCAGGGCGATGTAGGCGGGGGAAGGGCCGGCTGCGGGGACGCGGGACGTCGCCCGAACCGGTCCCAGAGCAGGCGGAGTTGGCTCGGCGTCCGGGGCCTGGGCCGGGGTGCGCTGGTGCGGTACGGCGGTGGGCTCGGAAGCCTGATCGGTACCGGGGCGCTCCGGAGCGGGCGGAGACGGCGGCTCCTCGCCCGGGACCCACGGTGGCGGCGGTGCCGTGTCGGAGGTCTCCGGCACAGGGGCTGCGGCCAGGACGGCCTGCTCGGTAGCGAGGTACGCGTTCCACCACGCGTTGTCGCGCGCGGTGCGTGACCAGAAGGTGCGGAAGACCCAGCGGGTCTCGTCGCCCGCACCGACGACCGGGCACCGGACGCGCCGCAGGGCCCGGCGACGGACAGGCTGGTCAGGGAAGTGGAGATGGCCTGTTGGCCGTAGAGCGGGAGCTGCTTAGCCAGCGTCTTCACGCTCATCGCGGCACCCTCGGGAAGGTGATCGACGAACCCGGCGACATACCGCTCGCGGGCCGGGAGGAGCGCGAAGTCGTGTGGCGTACGAGCCTGTTGGTCCGGTGCGGAGCGTTTGCCGTAGCCGGGCTTGGCCATCGGGTACGCGGCGGAGAGTGCGGGGGCGTGCAGGGCGGAGCTAGGGTGCTTGGTAGCCAAGGGATCGTCTTTCTAGGGTATCGATCTTGCGGTGAGACCCCGGCCTGGTGTGGCAACACCGGTCGGGGTCGTTTGGTTCTCGCACCGTAAGCAGTCGTCACGCTGCGCCGCAAGCTGTCACGATTAGTCATACTTGCTGACCGTGACGAGGGCGGGAAGGTAGGGGAGGTTTCCCCAAACCCCCTCTTCTCCCTACCGGTTAAAGAAGGAGCTCGAACCCCGGGCCCCGCATCCCGACGCCCGAAGCCCGGCACCCGAGCTTCGGGCCGGGGACCCACTCACGTACCCCCGCAAGAGTGAACCGGTCGTGTGAGCCGGGAGGACGGGTGTGCCGCCGCGGCTGCCTCGGGTGAGGAGGTGTGGCAGTACGGGCCCGGGTTTCTGTGGGAGGAGGTCGAGCAGGTCTGGTGGGAGTACGAGTCGGTGGGGCAACCGACGCCGGGCAGTTCGGGCTGACCGTGACCGGCCGAGGCCAGCAGGTATGGCTCCGGGGCCCCGCCGAAGCCATCCGGCCCAACAGGTTCTAACAGGCCCCCGGAACAAGCGGGTTGCCCGCCCATCGCCGCTCGCCGTCCTCCCACTCCCCGGTCGGCCGGAGGCCCGCCGCCGTGGCCACCGCCTCGGACGCGGCGTGGTCGGGGTGGACGTGGGCGACGAGCTCCCGGACGCCCCCGGCCGCGACCAGGTGCGCGGCCAGGCCCTTCGCGGCCTCGCTCGCGTAGCCCCGGCCCTGCCACGGCGTCCCGACGACCCACGCGATCTCCGCCCGGGGGCCCCGGACGGTCGCCTGCACGTATCCGGCGAGGCTTCCGTCCGCGCGGACCCGGAGCACCCAGTTCCACCACAGCTCCCCCGGGGCCGGCGAACCGGCGCTCTGCCGCTCGTAGCGGGACCGCAGCGCGGCCGGGTCCGGCGGGCCGCCGCCGGTGAACACGTAGAGCGCCGGGTCCGCGAGGACGGCCGCCATCTCGTCGGCGTACGCCGGTTCGAGCGGGAGCGCGTCGAGGCGGGCGGTGGTGAAGGGCGGGGGCGTGATGGTCGTCAGCACGGTGCCCGACCCTACGCTGACCCTGCCGACCACCGGCCCCGCCCAGCCCCGCTCCTCCCAACCCCGCTCCTCCCAGCCCCGCTCCCCCAGCCCCGCTCCTCCCGACCCGCTCCTCCCAGCCCCTCACCGACTCAGCCCCTCACCGGCTCAGGCGCTCACCGGCTCAGACGCTGGAAGCGGCGCACCGCCAGCGGCAGGAACACCAGCGTGATCACGAGCGGCCACACCAGGGCCATCAGCAGGGCGTGCTCCTCCACCCAGGTGCCGCCGCCCGCCACGGGGTTGCCGAACAGCTCTCGGGTGGCCGTCGCCGTCGAGGAGATCGGGTTCCAGGCGGCGATCGTGCCCAGCCAGCCCGGCATCAGGGACGGGGCCACGAAGGTGCTGGAGATCATCGTGACGGGGAAGGCCACCGCGTACAGCCCGCCCGCCGCCTCCGGGGTGGGCACCAGCATGCCGAGCCAGACGCCCACCCAGATCAGGCTGAACCGCAGCAGCAGGAGCAGCCCGAACGCCCCGAGGCCGGCCAGCACCCCGCCGTCCGCGCGCCAGCCGATCAGCAGCGCGGTGACGGCCAGGATGGTCAGTTCGGCGGCGGCCACCACCAGGTCGGCCGTCCCTCGTCCGGAGGCGAAGGCGGAGGGAGCCATCGGCATGGACCGGAAGCGGTCGACGACCCCCTTGGCGGCGTCGGTGACGACGGCCACGGCGGTGTTCATGAAGCCCATGGCCATGGTCATGGCGAACATGCCGGGCATCAGGAACTCCCGGTAGTCCCCGCCCCCGGGCACCTTCATCGCGCTGCCGAAGACGTATCCGTACAGGAGGACGGAGAGGATCGGGAAGCCCAGCTGCCAGACGACGGCGGAGGGGTGGCGCTGGTAGTGGGTGAGGGTGCGGCGGGTGATGTTCCAGCAGTCGGAGACCGCCCAGAAGACAGAGCCGTGGTTGCGGACCGGGTCCGTCGCAGCCTCAGCGGGGTTCCTTTCGCGTGTCGTCATGCCGTCGCCACCTCCGCGGAATCGTGGTTATCGGTGCCGTGGTTCCCGACGGCGAGTTTCCCGACGTCGTGTGCCGTGCCGTGGCCCGTCAGGCGCAGGAACACGTCGTCCAGGCTCGGCCGGCGCAGCCCGATGTCCTCCACCGCGATCCCTGCGTCCTGGAGGCTCCGGGCCACCTCGGTGAGTGCGGCCACCCGATCGGCGACCTGGGCGTGCACCCGGCGTGCGGTGGCGTCGGTGACGACGAGCCCGCCGCCGGCCACCCGGTCGACGGTCCGCGCCACCGCGTCCAGATCTCCCGCGTCGGCGGCCACCACCTCGATCCGGTCGCCGCCGACCCGGTTCTTCAGCGCGTCCGGGGTGTCGTCGGCGATGGCCCGCCCCCGGTCGATGACGGTGATGTGCGAGGCGAGCCGGTCCGCCTCGTCCAGGTACTGCGTGGTCAGCAGCACGGTCGTACCGCCGGCCACCAGCGCCCGGACCGCGTCCCAGACCTCACCCCGGCCTCGCGGGTCCAGCCCGGTCGTCGGCTCGTCCAGGAAGAGCACGTCGGGCTGGAGGATCATCGAGGAGGCCAGATCGAGACGTCGGCGCATGCCGCCGCTGTACTCCTTGGCGCCCTTGTCGGCGGCCTCGGTCAGGTCGAACCGGTCCAGCAGTTCTCCGGCGCGCCGCCGGGCCCGGCGGTTGCCGAGGTGGAAGAGCCGCCCGAACATCTCCAGGTTCTGGCGGCCGGTGAGGCCTTCGTCGACGGCCGCGTACTGGCCGGTGAGCCCGATCCGGCTCCGTACGCGGCGGGGTTCGCGCGCCACGTCGAGCCCGGCGACCTCCGCCCGGCCCGCGTCGTACCGCAGGAGCGTGGCGAGGATCCGCACGGCGGTGGTCTTGCCCGCCCCGTTCGGGCCGAGCAGGCCGTGGACGGTGCCGGGGCGTACGGCGAGGTCGAACCCGTCGAGCGCCCGCTTCTCCGTCCCGCCCTTCCCCCGCCCCGGGTACCGCTTCACGACGCCTTCGGCGAGCACCGCGTACCCGGACGCGGACCCCGACCCGGTTTTAGGCATGAGCATGCTGCAACCTCCTGTTCCTCGGACCGACCGGAAGCTAACTGAGTACACCGTACCCTTGTTTGGGTACAGCGTACTCCGATACGGGTACGGCGTACCCAAATCTGCGCCGGAGCACTACGCTGGCCTCATGGCGAAAGACGGATCGACAGCGGCGACGGACGGCACGGCCACCGGGAGCGGCGACCTCGCGCGCAGCCTGGAACTTCTGTGGGGCACCGGGGACCGCCCCAGCCGCGGCCCCAAACCGGGGCTCTCGCTGGACCGGATCGTCACCGCCGCCATCGCCGTCGCGGACGCGGAAGGGCTGGCCGCCGTCTCCATGCGCCGGCTCTCCACCGAGCTCGGCACGGGCACGATGTCGCTCTACCGGTACGTTCCCGGCAAGGCCGAACTGCTGGACCTGATGCTCGACCGGGTGCTGGGCGAGCCCCTGCCCGCGGACACGGAGCATCCTGTCGACGCGCCACCCACCGACACGCAGCATCCTCTCGACGCGCCCCCCGCCGACACAGAGCTTCCCGTCGACGCGCCCCCCGCCGACTGGCGGGCGTCCATCGACGCCATGGCCCGCACCTACCTGGACAACCTGCGCGCCCACCCCTGGCTGCTGAAGATCAACCAGGCGCGAACCGTGCTCGGCCCCAGCGCCCTGCGCGGCCTCGAACTCTCCCTCACCGCCCTGCGGTCCATGGGCCTGCGCGACCCCGAGCTGATCGGCGTGATCATCACGGTCAACAGCTTCGTGGAGGGTCTCGCCCGCACCCAGGCCGACGCGGCGGAGGCGGTACGGCAGACCGGACTGAGCGACGAGGAGTTCTGGGACAACCAGCGTCCCTACCTGGAGCGGGCCATGCTCAGCGGCGCGTACCCGATGATGGCGAACATGGCGGAGGACACGTTCAGCGCCGAGTTCGACCACTTCGAATTCGGGCTGCGACGGCTGATCGCCGGCTTCGAGGCCCTGGTCGCGGAACGGACGCCGGACGGGCCCACGGACCAGGCCACGGACCAGGCCACGGATCAGGTCACGCACCAGGCCACGGACCAGGCCACGGACCAGGTCACGGGGCGGACAGCGGCCCGGAAGTGACAGCGCTCCCGGCCCGTGCCCCAATGGATATATGGACGCCAGCCGGGAGCTCGCTCCTTTCGTCAAGCAGTACGCCGTCCTGCTGAGCACCCACCGGCAGGACGGGACCTCCGTCGGCACACCGGTCAACATCGCCGTCGAGGGCGACCACGCGTTCATCCGCACGTTCTCGTCCGCCTGGAAGGTGGAGCGGATGCGCAACCATCCCCAAGTGGAGATCGCCCCCTGCACGGTCCGGGGCAGACCCACCGGACCGCAGATCAGGGCACACGCACGGCTGCTGCGGCCGGGCACGAAGGAGAACACGCACGCGGCGCGGATGCTGTCGCGGAAGTACCCGGTCGTGCAGGGCGTGCTCGTCCCGCTCGCGCACCGGCTGAAGCGGGACCGGACCCTGCACTACGAGGTGTGGCCGGTGACGGACGACGACATCTGAGCCCGAGCGAGCGCGAGCCCTCCCGACGGCGGTCGAGGCGGGCGAACCCTCCGACGGCGGCTGCGGCAGGCGAGCCCTCCAACGGCGGCTGCGGCGCGCGAACCCTCCGACGGCGGCTGCGGCGCGCGAGCCCTCCGGTGGCGGACGGGCCCTGTCCTGCCCCCCGTGCGCCTATCCGCGCCGCCGCCGCTTCAGCGCCAACCAGAGGGCCGCGGCCCCGACGAGGACGGCGGCCCCGAGCGCAGCGTTGCCGCCGCCCTCATCCGCGTCGCCGGCGCTCCCCGGGTCGCCGCCCTTCGAGGGGGCCCCTGAACCCTCGCCGGACCCGGCCCCTTCGCCGGACCCGCTCCCCGGCCCGCCCTCCGTCTCCACGCGGACGACCTCGCTCCGGGCCCCCTCCGAGCCGAACATCAGGGCCGAGCCGTCCGCCGTGTACGTCACCGACTCGGCCTGCCGCTGGAAGGGGGCGGCGACCGACCGGTCCTCACCGAGGCGGCCGTTCTCGAAGGCGTACACGCGGGCGCTGAAGTAGGAGCGCAGCACCAGCCGGGTCCCGTCCGGCGAGAAGGCCCCGTCCGTGACCCACGGCACCTCGCCGACCCGCCGGAACACGTTCGGAGAGTCGGCGGTGAGCTTCGCGGGGCCCTCGTAGAGGCCGCCGCCGTCCTCGTTCTTGGAGGCGATGTAGACGCGGCCGGTCTTCGGGTGGACCATCAGCGCCTCGGCGTTGCGGGCCCCGTCGGCGTACGTCACGTCGTACTGCACGGCCGTGACCGTGGCGTCGCGCAGGGTCTTCGGCTCGGGGAAGCGGTAGACCCAGACGTGGTCCCAGGTGCCGTCGAGGTTGTCGCCGATGTCACCGACGTAGAGGTCGCCGTCCGGCCCGATCGAGATGCCCTCGACGTCCCTCGGCTCCCCCACGCCCCGCATCGTGATGGTCGCGAGGGTCTTCCCGGTGCGGGAGTCGACGGCGTAGACGTAGGGGCCGTCGTCGCTGTCGTTGTGCGTCCAGTAGACGCCGGGGTGCGCGCGGCTGGCGGCGAGGCCGCTGGACTCGGTGATACGGGGGTCCTCGATCGTGAAGTCACGGTCGGGCCGTCCGTCGTCGGCCACGGCCGGACCGGCCCCGGCGAACAGGGGGAGGGCGACGGCGAGAGCGGCGGCGAGGGTGGCGGCGGCGCGGCCCGCCGGGCCGGTCGGATACGAGCGCATGGCTCAAGTGTCCATCGTCACGTCGCAGGCCGGAGCCGTGATCGGCCATGATGACGCCATGCGTTTTCTCCCGGTCGGCGATTCCATGACCATCGGCGCCACCGGCGACTTCACCTGGCGCTACCGCCTGTGGCAGCACTTCGAGGCGTTCCCCGGCCTCCGGTACGAGATCGTCGGCCCGCGCACGACGCTGTTCGACATCGAGGCGAACGCCCCCGTCTCCCACGCGTACGCCGACCCGTCCTTCCCGCCCCCCGCCCGCCGGCACCTGTCCGGCTGGGGCGAGGGCTGGCTGCACATGGCCCCGGTGATCGCGGACGCGGTACGGGCGGCGGACGCGGATGTCCTGCTGGTCTCGCTCGGCCTGATAGACCTCGGGTTCTACACGGACGCCGAGCAGACGGCGGCCAACGCCCGCGCGTTCATCGCGGCGGCCCGCACGGCCAACCCACGCCTGCGCATGGTGCTGCTCCCGGTGATACCGAACATCCGGGCCGTGACGGACGCCCCCTTCGCCGCCTCCTGCGCCCGCTTCAACGAGCTCCTCGCCAAGGCCGTGGCCGACCTCGACGAACCGTCCTCACCACTCCTGCTGGCCTCGCGCCCCACGGCGTACGACATCCGCGCGGACACCTACGACGGCACCCACCCCGGCCCGACGGGCGAGCACAAACTCGCCGCCGCCTTCGCCGACGCGATGCACCAGGCATGGGAACTGGGCGGCCCGTACGCGGGCCGGCCGGTTCCGGCGCTGCCCTTGCCGGCCTGATCAGCCCTCGCCCGACGCGCCGCTGACGTTCCCGTCGGCCGAGGGAGCCTCGGCCACCACCCGGGCTCGCGCACCCCGGTGCGTACCGCCGGGGCCCCGGGCTCCGACCGCCCCCCGGCTCACCCCGCCGGCTCACCCGCCGACCGCGATCCCAGCATCGACAGCGCCAGCTGGGTCAGCTCCCCCGAGACCTCCCCGGGGCGGGCCCGGCGGCTGCGGCGGGTGTGGTGGGCCATCAGCTCGTGGACCGTGCCGACCATCACCATCACGTCGACCCGGTGGTCCCGGTCCTCCGCCTCGCCGCGCTCCACCGCCCGTTCGGCCTCCCCGGTCAGGAACTCCGTCCACAGGGCCCGCCAGAGCTTGCAGTGCTCGTCCACCACGGCGCTCACACCCAGCACCTCGACGAACGTCACCCGGGCCTCGCGCGGGTCCCTGGTGACGGCCTCCACGTACGCGTCGAAGAGCAGTTGGACCCGCTCCGCGATCGAGCGATTCTCGATGCCATCGATCTGGAGAGCCTTCTCCGCCGCCCGCAGCCCGGTCGTCGTGACCCGGTTGTGGAGGGCGATGAGCAGTCCCTCCCGCGAGCCGTACTCCTGACGCAGCACCTCGACCGGCACACCGGCCGCCGCGCACACATCGTGCTCGGCGGTGGCCCGGTATCCGTTGACGCCGTACAACTCCCTGGCTGCTTCCAGAAGTTGTTCGCGCGCCTGCGTGCGCGCGGCATCCCCGGGCCCGGTCCGTTGAACCGTCCAGCTCTCCGCCACCGGTCCTCCTTGAGCGCAAGGTGCGGGAGAGGGGCCTGCGCGCCTCTGCACGAACCGCCGCCCCATTGTGCTCGCCCCACCGCCGCCGGACGGCCACGCCACACCCATACGGGGGAATACCCGCACGCGGAAACGCTTCTTCTTTACGCGCCCCGCGTGCGCCCCGGCTGCACCCCGAACTCATCCGGCACTCACCCGCCTTCGTCCGGCACTCACCCCGCGACAGCCCGGCAGAGCCCGCCAGAGGGTCGACGGGGCGCCGCGAGCCCCGCCTTGAACGCGTTCAAACAGCTCTGACACCATGGTCGTAGCTGCTGCCCCGCTGGGGGCGTGCCGCGTGCATCGCTGTGCGCAAGGGGGGACTGGACAGTGGAGAAGAAGCGTCCGTACGGCCTGTCGCTGCTGCTCTCGACGGTGATCCTGCTGCTGGAGGCGGTGCTCGCGCTCGTCGTGTCCGTCCTCCACGGCCTGACGCGGCAGTCGTGGGCCATGACCCCGACCGGCGGCTCGCCGCTGTCCGTGGTGCTGCTGCCCTTCCTCGCGCTGTTCGCGGCCACGGCCGCCGCCGCGCTGTCGGTGGCCTTCGTCCTCCCCACCGCATCGCTGAGCGACGTGCTGGGGCGCCGGTTCGGCGGGCGGGAGACGTGGTGGGTTCCGGCGGTGGCGGCCGCAGTCTCCCTCGTCCTCCTGGGCGTGACCACCGCCGTGACCGGCTCCATGGAGCCCGCCGGCTTCGCCGGGGGGTGGCTGCTGACCACGGTCGCGCTCACCGTTCCGGCGCTGGTCTGCCGCTCGCGCCGGAAGCGGGTCTTCGGCCCGGTGTTCCTGTGGGGGCTGACCAGTGTGGTCCTCACCGGTGTGCTCGGCGGCGTCGCGTTCGGCACGGGCGTCCTGACGATGTACCGCCCGCCGTCCGTCGCCCGCGCCGAACTGGTGGGGACCTGGTCCGACGGAAGGGGCGGGCGACTGACCCTCACAGCCGACGGCCGGGCCACGGTCTCCGGCCTCGACGGCGCCTCCGGCGCCTCCGGTGAACGCGGCGACACCTGCGTGGGGGACGGCACCTGGGGATACGGCACGGGAACGAGCCGCCACTCCCGGGGAGTCGGCGTGGACGTGGCCACCTGCGGCCGGACTCTCTGGGACGTCGGCGGCACAGGGGGCCGGCCCACCCTCCACCGGGTCGTCGTGCGGTCGGCCGATCCGGACGTAGTGGACCGTTACGAGCTGAGCAGGACGACGTCGCCGTGAAGGACAAGCGTCTCTTCGGGCCCGCCGGGCCCCCCGGCTCGTGACGGCTCGTGACGGATGAGGACGAAAGCCGACGGAGCCGGAAGCGGCCCCGCCGGCCACGGCCCCCGGCTCAGCCCTTGACCGTGAACTCTCCCCGCAGCAGGTCCTCGTCGCGGGACGACGGGCCCACCAACAGCTCGAAGCGGCCCGGCTCCACGACGCGGAGGCCCTCCGCGTCCACCAGGGTGCAGTCGGCCGCCGGGAGTTCGAAGAGGACCTCCCGCGATTCCCCGGGGGCCAGCGCCACCTGACGGTAGGTTTTCAGCTCCTTCTCCGCCCAGGTCACCGAGGTCACCGTGTCGCTCACGTACACCTGCACGGTCTCCAGCGCGGGCCGCGTCCCCGTGTTGGTCACCGTGATCCGGGCCCGTACGGTCTCCGACACGTCGACCACCGACGTCAGCACCTCCAGCTCCGCGTACTCGACCGTCGTGTAGCTCAGCCCCTCGCCGAACGCGAACGCCGGGCGCTGGGTGAGGTCCGCGTAGCGCGAGCCGTGCTGGCCGCGCACCTGGTTGTAGTACGTCGGCTGCTGGCCCGCGTGCCGGGCAAAGGACAGCGGCAGCCGGCCGGTCGGCTCGATCAGGCCGAGCAGCAGCTCCGCGACCGCCCGGCCGCCGAGCATCCCCGGATTGGCCGCGTACACGATCGCCGCCGCGCCGAGCGCGGACGGCGGCAGCACCAGCGGCTTCGAGCTGATCACCACGACCACCAGCGGCTTGCCCGTCGCCGCCAGGGCGTCGAGCAACGCCACCTGGTCGCCGACGAGTTCGAGCGTGGCGGTGGACTTGCCCTCGCCGATCAGCTCGATCCGGTCGCCCACGACGGCCACCACATGGTCGGCGGCCTCGGCGGCGGCGACGGCCTCCGCGATCAGCCGGGCGTCGGGGGCCGCCGGGACGACCACCTCCGGGCGGGGCTGGCCGTCCGGGAAGAACGCGCCCTCCGGGTCGGGGCCCACGTCGAGGATCCGGGCCCCGGGTGCGTACGCGACCGTCCAGTCGGCGGGCACGTGGTCGCGGAAGCCGTCGAGGACGGTACGGATCATGGCGCGCGGCTGGCCGTCCGGCAGCCAGTCGGCCTGTCCCGAGGAGCCCGCCCAGTCGCCCAACTGGGTCTGCGCGTCGTCGGCGTTGGGGCCGATGACCGCCACCGTACGGGGACGGGGGCTGCCGGAGGCGAGGGGCCTGCCCCGGCCCGACTCGTCCGCCGTCAGACCGCCTGCGAACGGCAGCGTGCCGTCATTGGTCAGCAGCACCAGCGAGCGGCGGGCCGCCTCCAGGTTCAGCTCGGCGTGCGCCCCGCTGCCGATGACCTCGGCCTGCCGGGCCGCGTCGGGGTGGCGCGGGTCCTCGAAGAGGCCCAGCTCGAACTTGAGCGTCAGGATGCGCCGTACGGCGGCGTCGATGTCCGCCTCCGCCAACTCGCCCTGCGCTACGGCCTCCTGGGCCCCGGCGAAGAAGTTCGACGTCGTCATCACCATGTCGTTGCCGGCGCGGACCGCCGCCGCCGACGCCTGCGCGTAGTCGGCGTAGATCTTCTGCTCCCACACCATGCGGCCGACGTTGTCCCAGTCGGTGACCAGGGTCCCGGTGTAGCCCCACTCGCCGCGCAGCACCTCGTTGAGCAGCCAGTTGTTCACGGTGATCGGCACGCCGTCCATCGACTGGTAGCCGAGCATGAACGTGCGGCAGCCCTCCTTGGCGACCCGCTCGAACGGCGGCAGGAACCAGGAGCGCAGCTTGCGCCGCGAGATGTCGGCCTCGCTGGCGTCCCGGCCGCCCTGGGTCTCCGAGTACCCGGCGAAGTGTTTGGCGCAGGCCAGGATCGCGGTCGGGTCGGCCAGGCCGTCGCCCTGGTAGCCGCGCACCATCGCGGAGGCCAGCTCGCCGATCAGGAACGGGTCCTCGCCGAACGTCTCGCTCACCCGGCCCCACCGCAGGTCCCGGGTGATGCAGAGCACCGGCGAGAACGTCCAGTGCACCCCGGTCGCCGCGACCTCGATCGCCGTCGCCCGGGCGATCCGCTCCACCAGCTCCGGGTCCCAGGTGGCGGCCATGCCGAGCTGCGTCGGGTAGATCGTGGCCCCCTCCCAGAAGGAGTGCCCGTGGATGCAGTCCTCGGCGACGAGCAGCGGGATGCGCAGCCGGGTCTTCCCGGTGAGCACGGCGGCCTCGCTCACCCGCTCCGGCGAGGCGTGCAGGATCGAACCCGCGTGCAGGTCCTCGACGAGGTGCCGCACGCCCTCCTTGGCGTTGAGCTGGAGCATCTGGCCGACCTTCTCGGGCAGCGTCATGCGCCCCAGGAGGTCGGCGACCCGCTCCGCGACGGGGAGCGCGGGGTCGAGGTACGGCGGCTTGAGGCCCACAGGAGTTCCTTTCACGAAAGCACTCCGCCGTACCGTACGCTCAATCCCGACCGCTTGGTAAGTATTGAGGGAACCGGGATTCGCTCCTGTGAGAATCTGGGCCGGAGCGAAGCGAAGCCGAGCGGAGCGGCAGTGCGAGAGAAGCCGAGCGGCAGTGCGAGAGAGGTGTCCGATTCCGATGACGGTAGGTACGGGTTCAGGGAGTTCCACAGGCCCAGCGGGCCTGGCCGGTTCGGCGGGTGATCGCGCGTGACCTCCGGGACGCCGCGCGGCTACGCCAAGGGCCGGGCCAAGCGGACCGAGATCCTCGACCAGGCGATGGCCCTGTTCGGCGAGGCCGGCTACCGGGGCGCGTCGCTCCGGGTGATCGCCACCCGCTGCGGCATCTCCCACCCGGGTCTCCTCCACCACTTCCCGACGAAGGAGGCCCTGCTCCTCGCCGTGCTCCAGCATCGCGACGACGTCGACGACGCGTGGCTGGCGCTGGGTGTGACCCGGGGCGTCGACCATCTGCGCCGGCTGACCGACCTCGCGGAGCTGAACGCGAAGCGGCGCGGGATCGTCGAGCTGTTCTCGGTGGTCGCGGCGGAGGCCACCTCCCCCGACCACCCGGCGCACGCGTACTTCGAGGCCCGCTACCGCACCTCGCTCGCCAATACCGAACTGGCCTACCGCCAGGCCCGGGAGGCGGGCGAACTCCGGGAGGACGTCGACCCGTCGGCCGCCGCGCAGCAGCTCATCGCGCTGATGGACGGCCTCCAGATCCAGTGGCTGATCAGCGACTGCGCGACGGACATGGCGGGCGTGCTGCGGGCCCACGTCCAGACGCAGGTGACCGTACGGCTCTGACGGACCTGGACCTGCCGATCCTCCCGGCCGGGCAGCAGGCCCCGCCGAAGCCCCGCCCCACGGCCGGGCAGCAGGCCCCGCCCGACGGCCGGACACCCCGCCCCGATCTTCGAGCGCTCCACGGACGCCTCGGTCGAGGACGTACGGGCGGTGCTGGCCCGCACGGTCGGCCCCGGCAACGAGGCCGGCGTCCGGGTCTCGCGCCCCTCGGACGCGCCGGCCGCCCGCGCCGCCGCCGACAAGGGGCTGACGGCCCTGATGCTCGGGCTCGGCGCGGTGGCCGGCGATCCGCGCCTCGCGCCTGCACCCGACGGTGGCGCTGAACGCGACGTGAGGCGGCCGCCCTGGCGGGGCGCCGAGCGCGACCTGAGGCGGCCCACCCGGGCGGGAGCGCTGAACGCGACGTGAGGCGGCCCGCCCCGGGCGGCGGAGGCGGTCAGGGGCTGACCCGCTCGATGCCCCGGCGCTCGGCGATCTTCGCCATGGTCAGGCAGTACAGCGGGGCGAAGACGAGTTCGAGGACCAGGGCCTGCCAGGGTGCGTCGGCGGCGGTGCTGGTGTCGTCGAGCTCCCCGAAGCCCGCCGCCAGGCCGAAGGCCAGCACGTTGTTCGCGACGTGCAGGACGATCACCGCTTCGAGTCCGCCGGTGCGGATCACCAGCCAGCCCCACCACAGTGCCGAGTAGAGCAGCAGGAGGAAGCCGGAGAGCTCGCCGAACCCGTGGGCCAGGGCGAACAGGAGGGACGCCAGCACGATCGCGGGCCAGGGTGAACGCACGACCCGGCCCATCGCCTGGACCAGCCAGCCCCGGAATACGTACTCCTCGGCGGCGGCCTGGAACGGGACGAGCGCCAGCACCACGGCCAGGCTCAGCAGAAAGTAGGGCCAGCCCGGGAAGCCCGTACCGGACTCCGTGAGCGGTTCCGCGTCCCAGGTCCAGGCGATCAGCAGCCCGATCTGCACGGCCATCAGCGGGAAGCCCACGGCCGCGCAGCGTCCGAGCCAGCCCCAGCGCAGGCGCCCGACGACGGAGGACACGGTCCCGGCCGGCCGCCGGCCGAGACCGCGGGCCACCCACAGGACGATGGGTATGCCGACCGCGATGCCGACGAGCGAGACGGCCAGTTCGGCGACCGGGTCCTCGAAGAAGAGTTCGCTGTCCGCCGAGGCGGGCCCCGCGTCCAGCATGTCCGCGATGATCGCGCCGACCACACCGACCGCCACCGTGCCCAGCACGACCAGCAGGAGGGCGACCAGCAGCTCGCCCAGCCAGCCGAACCGTCCGCCGTGCCCGTTGCGCCCCTGCTCGTCATAGCGGGAACCCGAGGGCGCACGCACCGGCCCGGTCGGCGGGCGGCTCCACTCCGGGGGCCGGTCCCAGCCCTGCCACGCGGGGCCGGTCGGGCGGGGCGGCTCGGCGGAGGACGGCGGCGGGGCCCAGGGAGACGGAGGATGCGGGGGCGGTGGCGTGTCAGAAGGGGGGTTCACACGAGCGATCTTCGGTCGCCGCACCGGGACGGGTCAACGCGGTACGTGGACGCAACACGCTGGCCGCGGCCTGTGCAGGCTTACTGACTGGTTGCAGTGACAGCAAGGCATCAGGACAAGGCGAGAGGAACGACGTCGCCAACCGGCGAGTGTCTCCAGAGGTCCGCGCTCGCCAGGTAGCTGACGCCTGGGAGGGTTCCGAAGCGGCAAAGGCCTGGGGCGAGGGCTACTACCCCATGGGCGGCACAGTCGAAGCACCTGAGGAAGGGTTTCACAGCGAAGCCGACGCGCGATCCTTCGAGAATGCCAGCTTCCACACTCCGCGATGATCTCTCCGGCACGTCACAGAAATACGGAAAGGTGACATGGCAGAACGGAGACCATCTCGACCTGTCGCTGATCGGGGCCGATGAGGCGTACAGGGATCTGAGCCACGGCGGGTCCAGGGATTCGGGTTCAAGCCTCGTCATCACCGGCGCGCGTCTGGGCGAGATGGTGCACGCGGCAAGCCGGGGCCCGGCGACCGCCCCGGCCTGGCAGTTCACCGTGGAGGGCTACGAGACCCCGCTCAAGCAAGTGGTCGTCACGGCCCCCGAGTTGCCTGCATCCCCGATCAAGCCTGCCGGCCAGATGTCGGTGAGTGTGTTGGCTCCTCTGAGAGGGATCGCGGAAGTCGGCCGATCCGGGGCTTCGTTGACCGTACTCGCCAACCACGGGTCATGTGATGACGGACCTGTCGTGCGGGCTCTTGAGACGGAGAAGAGCGTGGTCCTGTCCGCTTCCGTGACCGGGGTCGAGGACGGTCCCTGTTCGAGCGAGATGAATGTGGCGTCCGTGAGCGTGAACCTCGACCGACCGGTCGACGGGCGCATCGTCCTCGACGCCTTCACGGGTCGGCCAGTGCGATACGAGACCCTCAACGGCCCCTCGGGATCTCCGTAGTTGCTGTGGCAGACTGCGTCAACTGAATGGTCCACACCGCGTGTATCAGGAGTCCGGCATGACGGCAGCGACGCCCCACCCCCCGATCGACACCAGCAAGCCCCACTCTGCCCGGGTCTACGACGCGCTGCTCGGCGGAAAGGACAACTACCCGGTGGACCAGCAGGTGGCCGAACTCCTGCCCGTCGAGGCGAAGGTCGGCGCCCGACAGCAGCGCTCCTTCATGAACCGCGCGACGGCCTGGCTGGCGGGCGAGGGCGTGACGCAGTTCCTGGACATCGGGACGGGCATCCCCACCGCGCCGAACCTGCACCAGACGGCCCAGGAGATCCGCCCCTCCGCCCGGGTCGTCTACTGCGACAACGACCCCATCGTCCTGCGCCACGCGGAAGCGCTGCTGGTCAGCCGCCCGGAGGGCATGACGGACTACGTCCACGCCGACGTCCGCGAGCCTGCGATCATCCTCGACGCCGCACGCGCGACCCTGGACTTCGACCGCCCGATAGCCCTGTCCCTGCTCGGCCTGCTCCACTTCCTCCCGGACGCCGAGGACCCGATCGGCATCGTCCGTACGTTCACGAACGCCATGGCACCCGGCAGTTACGTCGTGCTGTCCCACGGGGCGTCCGACGTGAACGAGGAGGTCGGACAGCAGAGCGAGGACGAGTACAAGAAGGGCGGCATCCAACTGGCCCTGCGGAGCCGCGAGGAGTTCTCGCGGTTCTTCGAGGGTCTGGAGATCGTCGCCCCCGGCCTGGTGCAGGCCCCGGAGTGGTTCAACGGCACGCCCGCGCCCACCCAGGAGTTCAGCGGCATCTACGTGGCCGTGGCCAGGGTCCCGTAACCGGGAGGCCTGTCAACGCCCCTCACCCGCCCGGGCCTCGGCGGCGACGAGCTCCCGCCAGGGCGGCCGGGGAGGCTCGGGGTCTGCCTCGGCACGGGCCAACGCCGCCGCCCAGTAGGCGCGTTGCTGCTCGCGGTAGCAGGGCCCGCACGTGGTGACCCACGACGCGTGCGGCCGGAACATGTGCTCCTCGCCGGGCCCGTCGCAGGCGAGCAGGGGCGGTGGCAGGGGCAGTGGTGACGCCGGGGGCGAGGGCTCCGCCGTCGCCCCCGGGTGCGGGGGCAGCTTCTCCGCGAGCCGGTGCGCCAGGAACCCGAAGGCCGAACGCACCCCGCCCTCCGGCAGCGCACTGCTCAGCGCCAGCCGCAGGTCCCCGGCGCTGACGCCCCGCCGCAGCCACTCGGCGGCGAGCGGGCCGAGCTTGCGGGCCTCGCGCACGCCGAGCGAGAGCTCACGCGTCTGGTGCCGCAGCGAGAGCAACACGCGCTCAGCGAGGAGAACTTCAGCCGGGTCCGGGGCTGGGGCTGGGCCCGGGGCTGGGTCCGGGTCCTGGCTCTGGTCCGGGCCCTGGCCCTGGTCCGGGCCCTGGTCCGGGTCGGGGCCCTGGTCCGGGTCGGGGCCTTGCCCTTGCCCCCGCTCCTGCTCCTGCTCCTGCTCCTGCTCCTGCGACTCACCTTCGGCCGCAACGACCGCTTCGGTGGGTGGGCGGGAAGAGTTTTCGCCCTGTTCTTCGTCTGCGGGTAATTGACCACCGGCCGTCCGACCGGTCGGCTCACCGACCGTCGGAGAGTGCGTACTCGGAGCGGGCCACACGTCCGGGGCGGCGGAAGCGCCCACGTTCTCGTACCCGTCGGCGGGAACACCGGCGCGGAGACGGGCGGCCTGATCAACCGTCAGCGGCTGGTTGCTGAACACCTGTACGGTGCGCCAGCGCCCACCGGCGAGGCTCTCCCGCTTCTCATGCACGTACCCGTGCGTCACGAGGTCGGACTTGGCCTTCTGGTAGGCACGACCGGTCATACGGAGAGCGCGGGCGTGCTCGCCCAGAGCCTTGTCGCGGTCCTCTTCGGGCAGCCCCTGGACGTAGAGGACCAGGACCTTCGCGTCGCTGCCGATACGCGGATGACGCACCAGACAGTTGGGGGCCTTCGTATAGCCCCGAGGGGGCGGGATAACATGCGAAAGCATCGCGGGTGGACTCCTGATCCACTAGTGGTGAAGGCCCTCGGGTAAGTGCTGATACACCCCCGGGGGCCGCCCTATGCGCCGCGAAAACCGAGCGCACAGAGCGTGATGACACGATTACGGTACCGCAGAGAGTGACCCACTCCGCACCCTCCGCCTTCATCACGTGCCAGAGATGTACATCTGCTACTTTTCTCGCATGAGCGAGCCCGTGACCGAGTCCATGGCAGAGGTACGCAAGCATCTCGCGGACGTCATCGACCGCGCCCGCCGTGATGAGACGCCAACGATCATCACCCGCCGAGGCAAGAGTGAAGCGGTCATCGTGGACATCGACGAATACCGACGCCTGCGCGAGACCGCCGAGCGGTACGAGGACGAATGGCTCAACCGACTCGCGGACGAGGCCGAGACCGAGACCGAGGGAACCGACGAATCGGTATCCCTGGAAGAGATGGCCGCACTCCTACGGTCGGCCAACTGACCCATGGGCCACGTCACACGATTCACAGCCCACGCACAACGTGACCTCCTCAAGATTCCCCTGCCGGAAGCCCGACGTATCCTCGCCCGCCTGGCCGACCTCCAGAAGGCCCTGGATACGGGAGACCTCGCCGCGTTCGACGTCAAGCCGCTCCAGGGCCACGAGGCACGATGGCGTCTCCGCGTAGGTGACTACCGGGCCGTCTACACCGTGGAGGACGGTCGGCTCATCGTCTGGGTGCTCGCCGTCGCCCATCGGCGCGAGATCTCCCGATCCCTCTGAGCCAGCCGTTCGGCCCCACGCCCCCTCGCCCGGCACCGAGCCGGAGCAGGGCCGGGCCGGGGTGATCAAATCGTTGCCGCCCCGCGCACAACCGCGCACCCCCCTCCCTGGTCTCCTGGTCAGCCGCGAGGAAAACCTCGGGCAGGCGCGTCTGCGCGCGCGGCCCCGGGCGGCTGGGGAGAGGACGGGTTCGACGTGAAGATCATGAAGCGAGCGACGCGGAGAGCGGTGGTGGCCGGTGCGGCCGCAGCCGTGTTCACCGGAGTGGCGGCCGTGCCGGCCGGGGCGGCGGAGGGCGGAGTCGCCTTCAGCCGGGTCACGGTGAACGGCGGGAAGCCGATCGTGATCGGGGTCAAGAAGGAGGTCGAGCTGTATGTGACCTTCCGGATGACGACCAAGCTCAAGCACAAGTCCCACCCGTCGGTGTTCCCCTACCGGGGCAAGCTCGGCTCCAGCGAGACGCTGTGGAATTCCATCCTCGTCAACGACTGCGTGGCCGTGAACAAGGCGAAAGGGATCTGCGACTTCGAGGAGTGGCTGACCATCGACCCGCGCCACTACGACTTCGGGAACGAGGACGCCGGCACCTGGAAGACCGCCGCGCAGCTGTACCTCCCCAAGGGTGCCGAGGACATCGACGACGAGAAGCTCCCGTTGCAGGTGAAGCGGGCCACCCGTGTCACGGTCAACGCCTCGCCGGAGCCGGTCGTGAAGGGGAAGACGATCACCGTGACCGGAAAGGTCAGCCGGGCGAACTGGGACACGCACACGTACCAGGGGTACGGGGGCCGCTCGGTGAGCCTTCAGTTCAAGGCGGCCGGCTCCTCCTCGTACAAGACGGTGAAGAAGGCGACGTCGAGCAAGACGGGGTCGCTGAAGACCACGGTGAAGGCCACCGGGGCGGGGACGTGGCGGTGGACGTACTACGGCAACACGACGGCCGGCGCGAGTTCGTCTTCCGGGGACCGGGTCGCCATCCGGTAGGCGCGGTCGGTCTGCTGGCGGTGACCGAGGAGAACCGCACCGGCTACACCACTTCGTCCTTCCGCCACTGGAACGCGGGCGAGGACACCACGGACGGGTGCGACACCCGGGCCGAGGTCCTCCTCGCCGAAGCGGTCGTCGCACCGACCGTGGGGTCCGGCTGCAAGCTGACCGGCGGCAGGTGGACGTCCTACTTCGACGGCCAGGAGGTCACCGACGCCGGGTCCCTGGACGTCGCCCACCTCGTCGCGCTCGCCGAGGCCTGGGATTCCGGCGCCTCCGCCTGGACGGCGGAGCAGCGGGAGGCCTACGCGAACGACCAGGGGGCGGACGTCTCCCTGGCCGCGGTGACGGCGCGCACCAACCGCCAGAAGGCGGACAAGGACCCGGCGGACTGGATGCCGCCGTCCCCGGAGGTCCAGTGCCGGTATGCGGGGGAATGGGTGGCGACCAAGCTCCGCTGGCAACTCACCGCGGACGACCGTGAGCTGGAGGCGCTGAAGGTGTACGCGGAGGGGCCCTGCGAGGACGCCATCGTCCGCTACACACCGGCCGTCTGACCGACCCGAGAACGACAAGCCGGCCCAGCCTCACTCCCTCACGGCGCACCCCGCCCGCAGCCAGGCCATCTCATGCAGCAACCCACCGTCCACGAAGGGGTCCTGGGCGGTGGGCCGCGACCGCCAGTCCAGCGGCCAGGTACCCCCGTCCAGCGCCGGAACCCCGACGAACGCGGCCCCGCGCGCGTTCCGGCTCATCGCCTCCACCCCGGGAGGCCACCGGTGCCCGGCGGCGGTGCCGGGCGCGAGCAGGAAGTACATGCTGCGCTCGCCGATACCGGAGCGGACGATGGGCCCGGCGTGGAAGTCGGTGAACTGCATGACCTCGTACGCGATTTCCTCACCGAGCAGCCCGATGGCGCGGACGGCGTCGAAGTGAATGCCGACGTGCCGGAGGGCGTGGCCGGCGGCGGGGATCCAGGAGGGCACCGGATCCGGTGAATTCTTCAGTTCCATGCGCTCAGCTTTGCCCCGAACACGTACCGTGACCAGAGTCACAGGCAAGCTGTGAACAGTGGTGTACATCCGAGGTGAGCCCGTGCACTCCAGTGATCAGCCTGAAAGCGCCGCCGAGATGTTCGGCCTGCTGCTCAGGCACTTTCGCGTGCTGGCCGGACTGTCCCAGGAGCAGTTGGGCAAACGGATCGGCTACTCCAAGTCGCAAGTGGCGATGGTGGAACGCGGAGCGCGACCGCCGAAGGGCGTGTTCGTACAGCGGGCGGACGAGGTGCTGGGTGCACAGGGTGCACTGATCGTCGCCGCGCCGAAGCCGCCGAAGAAGCGCAGCCCGCTGCCGGGCTGGTTCACGCCCTTCGCGGAAGAGGAGGAGAAGGCGTGGGCCAGGCACTCGTACGAGAACCAGGTCATCCCCGGCCTGCTCCAGACCGAGGCGTACGCGCGGGCGGTCTTCACGATCCACTACCCGACCTATGACGACGACGAGATCGAGCAGAAGGTCGCCGCACGGCTCGCACGGCAGAAGCTGCTGTCCCGCAGGCCGCTGCCCGACATCAGCTTCGTCCTGGAGATGATCGTGCTGACCCGGCCGATCGGCGGCCGCCGGGTGATGAAGGCCCAGCTCCACCACCTGGCCGACGTGGCGCGGCTCCGGCATGTGCGGATCCAGCTGATGGACCCGTACCGCGAGGATCACGCGGCGCTGGACGGCCCCTTCGTCCTGCTGGAGACCGACAAGCGCCAGCAGCTCGCTTATATCGAGGGGCAGGGCGGCAGCTTCTTCGTCACCGAACAACCGGAGCTGGGCAACCTGTTCGGCCAGTATGGCGTCACGCGGGCCCAGGCATACACTCCGGAGAGGACCCTGGAAACGATCGAGAAGATGGCAGAGGAACTATGAGCACCGATCTCCACTGGTTCAAGTCCAGCTACAGCGGCAGCGAGGGCGGCAACTGTGTCGAGGTCTCGCTCACCTGGTCCAAGTCCACCTACAGCGGCCCCCAGGGCGGCGACTGCGTCGAGGTCGCCACCTGCCCCCACACCGTCCACGTCCGCGACTCCAAGGACCTCACCGTCCCCGCGCTCGCCATCTCCCCCGCCTCCTGGGCGCCCTTCGTGGAGTTCGCCGCCTCCTGAGCGACGCCGGGGCGGTGGTCACCGGGACCCGCTCACCCGCGCGGTGTTGCGGGCAGGACGGCGGTGTGACGCCGGCCGTCGTCACGGCACGGCCCCGCCGACCGTGAAGGCGTCCAAGACGGGTACGTGGCGCTGGGTGTGGTGCGGCAACACCACCACCGGGGCGCCAACTTCGTCCGAGGACAACGTCGTGGTGAAGTGATGCCCGCGCTGCGGGCGGGTGGGGGCCGGGCCGGCGGTAATGGATGGCTGCGACCGCCAAGGTGTCGGGTCCACCATCATCGTGGCGGACCCGAGGCCTTGCGTCCTGGCCGACCGCGAGCGGTGACTGGTGTCGCATCAGGCAACGTTTCCCTGTTGCGACGTGGCGTGCCGTTCGGATGCCGACTCGGACGGCGAGGTGTCGCAGGTGATGTGGTTGGTAGAACGAGTACGCGCCACGCGAAATCGATAACGCTGAAGCGTGACGCCTGCTGGTTCCGTTATCGACGGGCGGTCTCCTGCACGCTGAGCAACAACCCGCCCTCCATCACGGCAGTCACCACCCGCACGTCCACGATGGAACCGTCCACGATGTGGCGCTCCAGGAACCGGCACACCTCGGGGGTGATGCGGGTTACTTCCTCGACTTGGATCGACAAACCAGGCTGGCCGCCGCCCGCACCGCGCAGGGATTCTCTCAGCGTCTCAAGGTCGAGGATCGCTCCATCTGTCGTCACGAGCATGAAGGACTCGTGGTGTGCGCCCAGGAATGCGTCGAGGCTTTCGGCCTCTTCGTCCCTCAGCCACGCAGTCAGCTGGTCGTGGTGACGGGCCAAGAAGTTTCCGTTCATTCCCAAACTGTGGCAGCTAAACCTACCGACCGGCGGGCAGAGGCAGGCAGGCAGGCAGGCAGGCAGGCAGGCAGGCAGGCAGGCAGGCAGCGATATCACGCCAGGGCGGACCTCGCCTGATGCGGCACTAGGCGATGTCCAGCTTGCGTCGTTCCCGCTTGTTGGGATGGCGGATGACCACTCCGCCCATGGTGCCGGACCCGGTGAGCCGGATCAGCGGAGTTCCCGGGAGCCGGTCGGAGGTGGTCTTGTCCGTCAGGCCGCCGACGCCGGGGTCGATGCCGCTGGTGTCCGCGACCCAGCCGTCGGGGATGACGACCGTGACACCGGATGCCTCCGCGTACGCCTCCACGACGACCTCCGCGAGACGGCACTCGACCCGGGTGAAGTCCAGGGTCACACCCCCCACGCCTCCGTGAGCGATCACGTGTCCCGGAACGTCCCAGCGCCCGGGGCCCAGGGACGCACCAAACATGCCACCCCTCAGCACCAGTGGCGACCGGCTCCCTGCTGCGGAGGACGAGGAGGTGGCCGAGGCGGCGGCGGACGCGGAGTGCGGCACCGGCAAGTCGGCTGTGAGGAAGTCCAGTTCGCCGTGGGTCTTGGCCGTCAGCGCCAGCTCCAGGCGTGAATCCAGCTCATCGAAATCGATGCGCCCCTCGGCCGCCGCATCACGCAGCCGCTCCACCACGGCTTCCCGGTCGTCGTGAGAGGCACGAATTCCACCTGGAGGAACGGGGCGCGGAGAGGGCTCCGGAAACTGGGCTGTCATAGCCGCAAGGATAGGCAGTCGGTGCGGCGTCTGCGTATGGACAGTCCTCAATGTCCACGCGCTCGCCGGGGCCCCCGAGACGGCAGACAGCCTCGGGGGATTCGCCGATTCCTGAGCAACGCTGGGAGTGGGTGACTGCCGATCCCCTGCAACCATCGAGCTGTCCGCCCACGCGCGGTCAGGACGAGGGGGCGGGGTCGGGCACCGGGGTCTCGGCGGACCAGAAGTCGGAACGGACGTTGGGGGTAGGAATCTCGCCCTCGTACGTACGACCGTTCGCCACCCGCTTGGGCACGGCCACCTTCGACTCGCCCACGCAGGGGCTCGTAACCTGGAAGAACGCCTGCCCTTTGTAACCGAAACTGGCCCTGATGCCGAAGCCGTCCGGGGACCTGACGATGATCGAAGGCATCTCCCTGCTCGGACTCACCGTCTTGATCCGATAGCCGTTCGCCTTCCAGAAACGCTCCACCACGCCCAAGAAGTTGCCCCGGCGCTGCTCGGAGATGACCGTCATCACCGTCCAGTACCGCGTCACATCACAGCTGCCGGTCGTCGTCGCACGGTGAACCCATTCGATCTCCGGTGTGATCTCCCCGACCGTCGCGTAAAGGATCGCGTCGGCGCGCTCCGCAGCCCCCTGCATGTCCATGCCTGCCACTGCCTCTCCATCGCTCTTGGCATCGCCCAAGAGTCCGCATCCGGCGAGCAGCGCGCCGGTCACCACCGCACAGGCCAGGCGAATGGTAGGTGTGATGTGCCTCATCGGTACTCCTCCCTCACGATGTCCTCCGGGCGTCCGCCGACGATTTTTGCAATGTTCAACGCCGACACATCGCCCAGCTCCGGATTGAAGTACTGGGAGTGAGCATCGAACTTTCCGGCTTCGAGAACCATCCTGGGCCCGTCGTCGACCTCGAAGCGCTGCGCTCCGAAGGCCTCACTCGCCGGGTCCTTGCCGAAGTACAGGTCGTCGTTGCCGACGTCGAAGAGGTCACCCGTCCTCCGTACCGCCTCCGGGCCTCCCAGTGCCCAGGCGGGCCCCGCGCCGAGCGCCACTTCGCCCTTCGTGGGCAGGTGGGTGACCGGGTCGTTGTCGACGGCGCCGACGAACACATGGTCCTTTGCCACGCCGAGTTCCGTCGCCTTCTGTGCATCGACGCCAGGACTGCCTAGCAGAATCACATCATCGACGCCCGGAATCCCGCCGGATTCCTTGGCGGCCGTGCCCACGGTGAGGGAGCGTCGTAGCCCAGCCAGATGATCGAGGCAGTGGACGGGTCCACCTCCTTGGCCCCAATGGTCGTGTCTTGGGCCCGCTTCATCGTCCCCTCGACGAAGTCGCCGTCGAGCTTGGTGCCGAGACCGGGGACGTACGCCGCGACATGCCCACTTCGCCCGTGTCTACGTAGTCCCTATCAACTGACCGGCCCCGCGTTAGGGTGCTCGCTCGCGTCGGCCCCGGCGCCGCCCTTCCCCCGTGGGGCGGGGCCGGGGCCGATCCGTGTCTCGGACCTCGGGCTCACTCGTCGTTGCCGTCGTCATCGTCGTCGAGATTGACGGCTTCCGGGTCGCGCAGCGGGCGCAGGCCGTCGATCGGCTGGGAGGCGGTGAAGCTGTAGCGGCCCAGGACGTTCAGTTTCTTGTGCTTGAGCGGGGACAGCCGGGCCACGTCCTCGTCGCGGATCTCGTGACCTCGGCGCGGAGCTGGGCGACGGCGGCGTCGATGTACCTCGTCGTCCACAGAACGACCGCATTCAAGACGAGACCCAGCGAGCCCCACTGATCTTCCCTCCCGTCCCGGTATGCCTGGTGGATGGTGCCCTTCTTGCCGTGACACATGTCGCGGGCCAGTTTGTGGCGGGACTCCTGGACGGTGAGCTGCTTGTGTATCTGGCGCCGGTAGGTGTCGTCCTTCACCCCGCCGTCCAGGTTCAGCAGCACGTCCAGGATGAACAGGGAGTCGCGCGGGGTGCCGGGCGCCACCACCTGCGCGATGCCGATCACCTGGTCATTGATCGCGTTGAGCCAGGACGGACCACCGGCGCGCCCGGACGGCCGGACAGGTGATCGTCTGTCCGGATCGCCGCAATTGGCGTCACGGCCGTCTGGGAAGGGGCGCATGAACGATCAACGGAATGTCGCGGAAGCCTGGCGCGGCCTCACCGGCCCCTGGCGGCCGACGCAGATCAGCGCACCGGGTCACCGTGCGCTCAAGGCCTCATGCCGAACTCAGGGCGGGCCGGCCGCCCCACCGGCGGGGGAAGGGGGTGTTCGCCCCGAACTGGTTGCCCTCCCGCCCTCACGCCCTTCGCCCTGTCGTGGGCATGGAGCAAGGCTGGCTACTGGTCTTCCCGGTCCGGAGCGGTGGACCGTACCAGCGAGACGGGCTCCGTCTGCTGGTTGGAGGCGGAGACGCGCGTGGTGTGGCGGGTGAGGCGCATGCCCATGGCCGTGAGGACATCCGTGTCGTAGAGCGCGCACAGGAGCGCCGCCGCGGCGGGCAGCGACAGCGGGATGGCCGGATCGTGCCCGAGCAGGGCGGCCGTGTCCGGGTCGTCGAGGGCGGCCTGGTCCGCGTGGGCGAGTACCTGGCGGGGGTCGTCGACGACGAGCTCGTCGATCTGGATCCGCTGGGCGCGAACGCGCAGGTCGAGGGGGCGGGCCGGGGCGGGCCTCGGGATCCCGACCACGGACCGAAGCTTCGGGTGGGACGGGCGGTTCAGGTGGGTCACGTCGGTCAGGTGGGTCACGTCGGTCAGGTCGGTCAGGTCGGTCAGGTTGTTCATGCGGTGGGCTCCAGAGAACGGGCCGCCGGAACGACGGTGCGCGGAACGGCAGTGCACGGAACGGCTGGGGCGGGGGCTGGGCCGGGGCGGGGCTGGGGTGAGCGCTGCTCGGCTGAGTGCTGCTGGGGCGGGGGCTGAGGTGGGCACTGCTGCTGGGGCCGAGAGTGGGGGCTGGCTGCGCACGGCGTTGGGGTTGGGGACAAGATCGGTCCGGTCTCGCCGAGTTGGCTTGTGGTCGGGTCGGACATGCTTACCTTGAGAGCGCCGTGCGACCGTCGCAAGGTGCGCTGTGTGCACTGTGCGCAGACTGCGCGGAATGTCGGATAGATCGAGCCGAAAACGGGACCGGAGCGGACCGGAGCGGGACCGGAGAGGGAGGGGAAGCCGTGGCGCGCGAGAGGTCGGGGCGGACGGCGCGGCATCTGGTCCTCGTGGCCCGCCTGCGGCGACTGCGGGAGGGCGCCGGCCTTTCCGTCCCCCAGGCCGCCGCGCAGCTGGGGTGGCATCCCACGACGCTGCGGCGGCTGGAACAGGCGCAGACCTCCCTCGACGTGGGACAGGTGTCCGCCCTGCTCGCCACCTACGGGGCGGGCCCGGCGGAGGCCGACGACATCATGGGGCGTCTCAACTCGGCCAACATGCCCGGCTGGTGGCATCCGTGGCGCGATGCGATGGCACCGTGGCTGATGGACCTGATGAGCGTGGAGTCGGCGGCCGGCGTCGTACGCACCTGGGACCCGGCGCTGGTTCCGCTGCTGCTGCGGACCCCGGCCTACGCGATGGCCGTGGACGAGATCAGGTGCCCCGACCGGGACGCGGCCGGGCGGCAGCGTCGGGCGGACTTCCTGGTCGAGCGTCAGAAGCGGCTCCAGGAACAGCAGACACGGCTCTGGGCCGTGCTCCCCGTCACCGCGCTGCGCGTCCGGGTGGGCGGCGACGACGTGATGCGTGAGCAGCTCAGGAGCGTCCAACAGCTGGCGCAACGGGGCGATGTGACGGTGCAACTGCACCCCGAGTACGCTCCGCCGCACCCGCTGACCGGTGTTCCGGCGCTGACCCTCTACCGGGTGGAGACCCGGGAGATCGCGGACCATGTGGTGCGGGAGGGCGGGCTCCCCGGCACGGCGGAGGTGTGGGACAGCCCCCACCCCGTGCAGACGTATCAGGGAATGCTGGACGTGTCGTGCGTGATGGCGATGCGGCCGGCCCGAACAGGAGAGGTGTTACAGGATGAGTACGACCGGAAATGGGCCTGAACTGCCCGCGCAGATCGATACGAGCGTCGCGCACTCCGCACGCGTCTGGAACTACTGGCTCGGCGGCAAGGACAACTTCCCGGCGGACCGGTCGGCGGGCGACGCCTACCGTGAGAAGTACCCGCTGATCGAGACGTTCGCGAAGGAGTCGCGGGACTTCCTCCGCCGTACGGTCACCCACCTCGCCCGGGACGCCGGAATCCGCCAGTTCCTCGACGTGGGCGCCGGGTTGCCCACCGCGAACAACACCCACGAGGTGGCCCAGCGGATAGCCCCGGACTCCCGGATCGTCTACGTCGACCACGACCCCCTGGTGCTCCTGCACGTACACGCGCTGCTGACCAGCACCCCCGAGGGGGCCACCGCCTACGTCGAGGCGGACATGCGCGACACCGAGACCGTGCTCACCGGGGCGGCCAAGACCCTGGACCTGACGCGGCCCGTCGCCCTCGTGATCAGTGACGTCCTCGGGCACATCGTGGACTGGGACGACGCCCTGTCCCTGGTGCGGCGGCTGGTGGACCGCCTGCCCTCCGGCAGCTACCTCTCGCTCAGCCACTCCACCGCGTCCGACGACGCCCACCGCGCCGTTCAGGACGAGTACAACGCGAGCGGGGCGATCCCGTACATCTTCCGGGAGCCGGAGACCACGATCGCGTTCTTCGAGGGACTGGAGATGGTGGAGCCGGGCATGGTGTCCTGGCCGAACTGGCGGCCCGACGCGAACACCGGTACCACCACGGCCCGGGCCGGGTGGGGCGCGGTCGCCCGCATTCCCTGACCCACGTCCGCAACTGGCGTGCCGCGCACGGGACTTCCCCGCGCGCGGTGCGCACGGCCCGCAGAGGCTCGCCCATGAGCAGCACAGGCACGACCGGCCACGGGGCCACCGGCCCGCGGGGCGCCCGCAACGAGCGGGAGGCGGCGGACCGGCTGCTGGGGGCGGCGACCCGGTCCGGTGAGCACCTGATCGCCGAGGCCGCGTCCCTGGTCCAGGGGTGGGCGGTGCTGGCCGACCCCATCGCCGGGGCCGTCTACAGCACCCCCGCGTCCGCGGCAGCCGACGGCGTACACGCGGCCGCCGCGCCGCTGGAACACCCGCACTGCACGCAGTACCCGGCGGCCGGAGCCGTCCTCGTCCTGGCCCCGGGACCCGCCGTGCCCCCGGAGCACGCCTGCCACGTCGCCACGACCACCGCGGCCCTCCTGGAGGTGCGCGGCCGGCGGGCGGCGGAGCTGCGGGGCGAACAGATGCGGCTGCACACCACGCTCATCCAGCTGCTGCTGGCGGGCCACACCGCCGCCGTCACCGAGGCCCTCGGCGGGAACAGGCTCACGCATGTCGAGGCCCTCGGCGGGAACAGGCTCACGCATGTCACGGTCTACCGGCTCTCCGGCCCCGACCTGCCCACCGCCCACGAGGTGCTCTGGCGGGCCGCCCGCCCCTCCCTCGCCCCGCACGCCGACGCCTGCACCCTGATCGGCCGGCCGGAGGGCGAGCTGGTCGTCGCCGAGCTCCACCACGGCGGCGACGACGGGCGGATCCTGCGCCTGGTCTCCCGGCTGAGCGAGCGGCACCACCTGCTCGCGGGCATGGCCGGGCCCCTGCCCCTGGCCGAGATGTGCACCGCCCACAGCGACGCCGCCGCCGCCCGGCACAGTGCCACCGCTGACCGCCGTATCGTCCCCGCCGACGCCGTGGGCACCTCCCGGCTCGCCCCTCTCCTGCCCGCCGCCCCGTACGCCCGGTGGGCGGCAGCCGTGCTGCGCCCGCTGTCCCCGGACCACCAGCACCTGCTCCTGGTCTGGCTCCGCACCGGCAGTAAGCCCCGTGCCGCCGCCGCGCTCGGCCTGTCCGCCGGTACGGTCCGGGCCCGGATACGCGACCTGTCCCGGCTGCTCGGCGCGGACCTGGAGGACGCCACCGTGCGGGCGCATCTGCTGCTCGCCCTCCGGGCCCCGGCCCCCGACCCCGACCCCGACGACAGTGGTAGCGGTAGCGGAAGCGGTCCTGCCCGGCTGGAGACGCTGCCGCCCGGTCTCCTGGACACCGAGGCAGTCCGGAGCTGGGCCGTCCGCCTGGTCGGCGGTCTGGAGCCGCATCTGCGGATCGCCCTGGCCTGCTGGCTGCGGCACCACGCCCGAACCGCCCCCGCCGCGGCCGAACTGCACGTCCACCGCACCACCCTGGCCGGCTGGCTCACCCAGTGCGCCGAACACCTCGCGCGCAACCTCGCCGACGCCACCGTGCGCGCCGAGGTCCACCTCGCGCTGAAGGCCACCCGGAACGGCCCCGACGACCCGGCGGCCCTCCCTCGGCGCGGTGGCCGCACCTACCGCCCCCTGTGACCGGAATCGGGCGGGCAGCCCCGAGAGGGTGAAGCCGGTGAAGCCGTTACGCGCCGAGGCGGCGCACGCCACGCGGTAGCGGTAGCGGGCGGCGGCCCTGCGCACCGCCAGTTCTCAGCAGCCGACGGCCAGGGCATCGATCAGGCGGCCCAGCTGCGCCGGCGCCTGGAGGTGGGCCATGTGCCCCTGGCCGGGCAGCTCATGGACCTTGGCACGGGGGACGCGCCGCGCGACGTCGTCGAACGACGTTCCATAGGGGGCCGTTCCGCGACTGGCCCCGCCGACGATCAGGTCGACGCGGTCCGCCCGCAGGGCGAGGGCGTCCGGCGCGGGCTCCTCGTACAGCGCGGCCAGCTCGGCGTACAGCGGCCCGGCCAGGCGGCGCAGCGTCGCCCACACCTCGGGGTCGGCCCGCAGCGTGTCGACGACCGCCCCGTCGAGGCCCGCGATCCGCCGGTGCACGATCTCCACCGCCGCGTCCCGGTCCCCCGCCTCCTGCGCCGCCTTCAGATCCGGTAGCACGTCGAGGCCGAACGGGCGCATCACCGGCTCGTAGGCGATCACCTGGCGCAGGGGCCGTTCGTCGGCGGTCCGCAGGGCGATCAGGCCACCGTAGCTCCAGCCGAAGAGCGCCTGGGCTCCGCCCAGTTCGTCCAGTACCGCACCAAGGTCGGCCACCTCGGTCCGCAGTGAGTACGCGCTGGTCAGCGGCCCCGAGGGCGCGCGGCCCCGGCGGTTGACGACCGCCACCGACGGCCAGGCGTCGACGGCGGTCGCGACGGCGCGCCACTCGAGGGCATCGCTCATCGCCCCCGGGACGACGACGAGGCCCGGAGCGTCCGGCTCCCCGTACACGTCGACCGTGATCCAGCTGCCGTCGCCCGCCTCGCCCACCGAAAGTCTTTTCCGAATCGATTGCTCCATAAAGCCATTATGGTGCGATCGCTCTACAATGCAAGGGTGCCCCAGCCGAAACGTGGACGCCCACGAGCGTTCGACCGCGACCGCGCCCTCCTCGACGCCGCCCGCCTCTTCTGGCGACGCGGGTACTCGGGGACCTCGACCCGCGACCTGACCGCACTGCTCGGGCTCTCCACCTCCAGCCTCTACGGCGCCTTCGGCAGCAAGGCCGGCCTGTTCGAGGAGGCGGTACGGACCTACGCGGAGCGCTACCGCGAGATCTACCACCAGGCGCTCGCGGCAACGGACTTCCGCACCGCCGTCGAACGCGTCCTCGTCGACTCCGTCCACGAGTTCACCCGGCCCGACGACGAGCACCCCGGCTGCCTGCTCAGCAGCGCCGCCATGGCCGACAGCACCAGCACCCTCGACACCAGCGCCTACTTCGCCGAACTCCAGGACTCCAACGAACGGGCTCTCCGTGCCCGCGTCGAACGAGCTGTCCAGGAAGGGGAACTGCCCGCCGACACGGACGCGGAGGCCCTGACGGGGCTCGTCCAGTCCGTCTGGCACGGGCTGTCGGCACGGGCCAATCTCGGTACGGGCCGCGAGGATCTGCTCGCGACGGCACGGCTCGCCCACGAGCTGATCTGCGGACGCCGGGCGTCGTCCGCGTGACCCGCGCGGCGGCCGGCCCGGACGGGGGAGGTCGCACCCCACCGCGCCGCACCCCGGGTCAACGGTCCGCCCGCAGCTCAGCGCAGGCGCAACGGTGTCGCCCGCGTGTCCGGAAAGGCCATTGACGTACGCGTACGAGTCACGAAGGATCACCGCGTGACGACCTCCGTACAGCCATCACCCGCCCCCGGACCGACCCGCCCCGTCGCCCTGATCACCGGCGTCGGCCGCAGCATCGGCATCGGCGCGGGCATCGCGCGCCGGCTGGCGGCCACCGGCTGGGACGTCGCCTTCACCTACTGGACGCCCTACGACCGCCGCATGGACTGGGGCGCCGAGCCGGGGGCCGCCGCGTCCATCGAGAAGGAACTGGCGGAGGCAGGGGCCCGTACGGCGGCGATCGAGGCGGACCTGACCGACCCCGACGCGCCGACGCGCATCTTCGACGAGGCTGAACAGCGCCTCGGCGGACCGGTGACCGCACTCGTCCTCTCGCACGCGGAGTCGGTGGACTCGGGGCTGCTGGACACCACCGTGGAGGCGTTCGACCGGCACTTCGCGGTGAACGCGCGGGCCAGTTGGCTCCTGATTCGCGAGTACGGGCTGCGCTTCCGCGGCGTGCCCGGCACCGAGCCCGGCACCCCGACAGGCAGGATCGTCGCGCTCACCAGCGACCACACCGTGGGCAACCTTCCCTACGGGGCGAGCAAGGGGGCCCTGGACCGCATCACGCTGGCCGCCGCGCACGAGCTGGCCCACCTCGGGGTGACCGCGAACGTCGTCAACCCCGGCCCGGTGGACACCGGCTGGATGAACGACGAGCTGCGCGAGGCCCTGGTGCGGGACACCCCGCTCGGCCGTCTCGGCACCCCGCAGGACACCGCCCACCTGGTGGGTTTCCTGTGCTCCCCCGAAGGCCAGTGGGTCAATGGCCAGTCGCTGAAGAGCAACGGCGGCGCGGCCTCCTAGGCTCGATCCGTACGCCGATCGCCGAGGCGCGAACCGGCACCTCAAGCCAGTGCGTCCGAGCAGGACGTAACGTCTAATCTGGCGTGGTCCATGTAGTGCACAGGGGGTCGGGGGTCGTATGCACAACGAAGACAGGGCCGACAGAGCGGGCGACGGGGCCAGGGGCCCCGAGGACCGCCGGTCGGACGACGACCCCCGGCGGCCGGACGCCGGGGCGCCGCAGGGGTGGCCGAGCACGCCGTCACCGCCGCACGGCGCTCCACCCTCCCCCCGGACCGTGATCGACGGCCGCTACGAACTGCTGGAGCCGATCGGCAGCGGCGGGATGGGCGAGGTCTGGAAGGCCCACGACCGGCGGCTGCGCCGGTTCGTCGCCGTGAAGGGCCTGCTCGACCGGAACTCGATGACCGCCGCCACGCAGACGGCGGCGCTGCACCGGGCACGGCGCGAGGCGGAGGCCATCGCCAAGATCGAGCACCAGAACGTGGTGACGGTCCACGACCAGGTCGAGACCGACAACCAGGTCTGGATCGTGATGAAGCTGCTCGAAGCGAGGTCCCTGGGCGACCTGTTGAGCGGCGACGGGGTCCTCGCCGTGCCGAGGGCCGCGAACATCGGCCTCCAGATCGTGCAGGGTCTGCGAGCGGTCCACGCGGCATCGGTCGTCCACCGCGACGTGAAACCGGGCAACGTCCTCGTACGCGACGACGGCCTCGCGATCCTGGTGGACTTCGGCATCGCCACCTTCGAGGGCGCGGACCGGGTGACCCGGTCCGGAAGCGTCATCGGCACCTCCTCCTACCTGGCACCCGAACTCTTCGCCCCCGCCTCCCCGGGCCCCACCCCCGCCTCCGACCTGTGGGCGCTGGGGATCACCCTGTACGAGATGGTCGAAGGCCGCGTGCCCTTCGCCGGCCACGAGGTCTGGGAGGTCCAGGAGAACATCCGGCAGACCCCCGACCCGGCTCTCCGCTACGCGGGGCCTCTCGCCCCGGTCATCCAGGGGCTGTTGACCACGAACCCGCGGGAGCGCCTGGACGCGGCCACGGCCGAGGCGATGCTCCGCGAGGTGCTCGGGGATCCCGCCGCGCCGAACGCGGCCCGGTCCGCCGCCGAGGCGACGCACCCGCCGACGGCCGTCTCCCCACCGAACCCCTCGACTCCCGCGCCCGCCCCCGGTCCTGCCGCCCCTCCGCCCACGCCGGCACCGGTGGTGCCCACACCCCCGCCCGCTCCCGCGGCGGCGGGCGGGCCGGCCGGCCGGTACCGGGGCGGGAAGGTGGCCGCGGCGGTGGTGTGCCTGGCGCTGCTGGTCGGCGCGGGCTGGATGGCCTCCCAGGGCACCGGCGAGAAGGGCGGGGGCGGCGACGACCGGGCGGGCTCGGTGCGGGGCCAGGGCGACGCCGAGGGTGCCGCCGGGAGCGGCAGCAAGGAGCGGTGGAAGGACACCCACCCCACCCTGAAGATCGGCGTCAAGGACGACCAGCCCGGTCTGAGCAGGTTCGACAAGAAGACGCGTACGTACCGGGGATACGACGTCGACCTGGCGTACGCGATCGCCGAGAGCATGGGTTACGCCAAGGGCGAGGTCGCCTTCACCACGGTCGCCACGGACTACCGGAGCACCGCGCTGAAGACCAAGCAGGTGGACCTGGTCATCGCGTCGTACAGCATCACCGACGACCGGAAGACCGCCTCGCCCGGCGGCTACAGCGTCGACTTCGCGGGCCCGTACTACGACGCGAGCCGGAGCTTCCTGGTCCGCGAGAAGTCGAGCAAGTACACGATCAACGATTCGAGCGACCTGGTGGACCTGCGCGTCGAGGTGTGCACGGCGCGGGAGTCGACGTACGAGAAGGCGCTGCCGGAGCAGGGCTTCACCATGGCGAAGTCGCAGCCCAACACCTACCAGGACTGCCTGGACAAGCTGCTGGACCCGAAGTCCGATGTCTACGCGGTGGCCTCGGACGACATCATCCTCGCCGGATACGTGAAGGCCAACCCGGGCAAGGTGCGGCAGCTGGAGCCCATCAAGGGCGCGGAGGGCTACGGGGTGGCGATGCGGCCGAAGAGCCCGCTCCTGAAGGGCGAGGTGTGCTCGGCGCTCCGGACGATCCTGGCCGGCCGGATCTGGGAGGACATGTACAAGGAGAACCTGGCCGGCCTGGTGGGCAAGGAGAACCCGCCGGGCCGCCCGGACCTGACGGAGTGCGAGGGATTCTGAGGGGGCCGCGGCGCCGACGGTCCGCCAGGGGCTCCCGGCCCGCCGCCGCTCCCCGGGCTCAGCGCTCGGGGAACCGCTCCCCGCACCGGCTGCAGAAGACCGGTGCGGGGTCCTGGGACAGCCGCCCGCACTCCGGGCAGACCCGGTCCAGCATGCAGGGCCCCTCGCCGCCCTCGTACGGCCCGGGCGGCGGCTTGATCGCGAGGCCGGGGCGCCGGCGGTGGACGGTGAGATACACCAGCCCGTCGGGCCCGGCGGCCAGCGCCCGCCGTGACGTGCGGGGCAGCCAGAGGACCGTGCTGGGCCCCAGCTCCAGGGGCTGACCGCCCTCCGCCGTCCTGACGCTCCCTCGGCCCTCCAGCACGACGAGGAGCACATCGAGCACGTCCTCCTGATGCTCACCGACCTCGGCGCCCGCCGGCAGCCGCACCAGGTTCGCGTCCAACTCCCGCCCCGGCTCGGCGAGATGCCACAGCGCACCGCGCTCGTCGGGGGCGGCGGAGGCGAGCAGTTCGTCGAGGACGGCGAGAATGCGGGGAGCGGCGTTCACGGCGTCCAGGCTACGCGGCGTCCGGGGTGGGCGGGCCGGCCGCCGCCACGCAGAACTCGTTGCCCTCCGGGTCGGCCATCACCACATGGTGCTCGTCGACCTCCGCCAGCACGGACCCGCCGGCCGCGACCAGCCGCGCGGCCTCCGCCCGGACGCGGTCCCACCGCTCGGCGGGGGTGCCGTGACCGGGGATGCGCACGTCGATGTGCAGCCGGTTCTTCGCGGTCTTCGGCTCGGGGACCTTGAGGATGGAGATCCGGGGGCCGACACCCTCGGGGTCGCAGAGCCACGCCCCGTCGTCCACCGTCTCGCCCTCCGGCAGCTCGAACTGGGCGAGCCACTCCTCGCGGGTCTCGAACGGCGGCGGCGGGGGCAGGTCCACGTATCCCAGCGCCGACTTCCAGAAGGCCCGCAGGAGTTGGGCGTCACCGGCGTCGAGTGTCAGATCAATGCGTGCTGCGTTCATAGGCAGGACCGTACGGGAGGGCCCGGGCGATCGCATCCACGTAAAGTGACCCCCTGCCCACCCCCAGTCCGTCCGCCCGTCCGCCCGCCCGCCCGCCGCACCGAGGGGAACAACGCCGTGCACCGCGAACCGAACGACCCCTACCCCCCGATCGAACCGTACGGAAGCGGCATGCTGGACGTCGGCGACGGCAACCACGTGTACTGGGAGGTGTGCGGCAACCCGGACGGCAAGCCGGCCCTCGTGGTGCACGGCGGCCCCGGCTCCGGCTGCACGCCCCGCGCCCGCCAGTACTTCGACCCGGACCGCTACCGGGTGGTCCTCTTCGACCAGCGGGGCTGTGGCCGCTCCACACCGCACGCGAGCGACCCGGCGACGGACATGTCGCACAACACGACGGCCCACCTGGTCGCCGACATGGAGCGCCTGCGGGAACACCTGGGCATCGACAAGTGGCTGCTGTACGGCGGCTCCTGGGGATCGACCCTGATCCTGGCGTACGCCGAGGAGCACCCGGGGCGGGTCACGGAGGCGGTGATCCCCGCGGTGACGACGACCCGCCGCAGCGAGATCGACTGGCTCTACCGGGGCGTCGGCCAACTCTTCCCCGAGGCCTGGGACGCCTTCCGCGCGGGCGTCCCCGAGACGAGCGACCCGAGCGGCCTGGTCGCGGCGTACGCCCGCCGCATGGAGAGCGAGGACACCGCCGTACGGGAGAGGGCCACGGCCGACTGGTGCGCCTGGGAGGACGCGGTCGTCTCGATGGAGGCGGCCCAGGGCCCGCCCCCGTACAGCAGCCGCCCGGACCGCGCCCAGCAGGCGTTCGTCCGGATCTGCGCCCACTACTTCGCCCACGGAGCCTGGCTGGAGGAGGGCCGCCTCCTCGCCCGCGCCCACCGGCTGACCGGTATCCCGGCCGCCCTGATCCACGGCCGCTTCGACCTGGCGAGCCCTCTGATCACCGCCTGGGAACTCGCCCGCGCCTGGCCGGACGCCGAGCTGACGGTCATCGACAACGCGGGGCACACGGGCGGCACGGAGACCCGGCGGGCGGTGCTGGAGGCGCTGGACGGGTTCGCGGGGCGCGGGACACGGACGGGCCCCGCCGAACCACCTCACCGTCCCAGGACGAGGACGACCACGAGCGGCACGTAGACGACGGCGAGGGCACCCAGGAGCCGCCGCCAGGCGAAGGACAACTTCCGCTGGACCGGCCCCCGTCGGCCGCCCCCGCACTCCGACGCGAGTGCCTTGCCGTGGATCTGCCGAAGCTGCCGGAAGGCCGGCCGGTGAGTCCGGTAGCCGGTGAGGTCCCCCAGCAGCGAACCGCCGAATGCTATCGACAACAGCTCGCTCCCGTCTCTCAAGGTGACGGCCAGCCCACCTTGGATGTCCACCCGCCTGACGTCGGTCCAGGCGACCGTCGTGGTCAGCAGGATGTTCGTGAAGGACACATGGCGGTCGGTGCAGCGGATGGCGGAGTCCCACCCGATCGCCCAGAAGAAGACCGCGAATCCGGCGACCGCGAACGTCGGCACCGGCTCCCCGCCCAATGGCCCAGCGACCAGAACCGCACAGACCCAGACCACGACGCCCACGACCGCGGGAACCACATGTACACGGGACGACGGAACACCCGGGTCTCCTTGGTCCGCATCTCCGCGTCCCCCTCCTGCTGGCTTTCCTGAAGGCTGTCCCGCCGGATCAGGCGGCGACCGTGACTGCGAAGGCGTTCCCCCGCCTCTCCCCCACAGTCCGAAGAAGAGCCCGGCTCAAGCGACGTGGAAGAGATATTTCAGCGCGAAATAGCATGCGCCATGCAGCCCGGCCACGATAGCGGGGACCTTCAGCGAGAGCGAGACCTTCTCCCGTACCGCCCCACTCGGAACCAGCTCGGCCTCGGCCAGGAAGGGCAGAATCGACCGCTTGATCTTCTTGGCCGAAGGGTATCCGCTCATTTCCCCGAGAGGGGACTTTCCGACCACGCAGACCCTGACCTCGTATCCGTCCTTCAACTCAAGAGTCAACCCGCCACTCGTCCGCACCCTAGCGATGCGACCATAAGGGATCACGGTTTCCGTGAACCAATTCCGCACCGTGATCGATTCACTGAGCAGGAACACGCGAGGGCGATAAGTGAGCACCCAGGAAAGCCACGCGACAGCAACACTGACCAAACCACCGACCATGGACCTGTTGATCAGCGGCTCACCTCCGCCACCCGGGCTCGCCGCCAGGAATACCCCGCCTGCGAACATGGCAGCGGATGCCGCCCATCCGAAGTAGCGGACCTTGCTGTAGAATTCGTTGCCTTTTTGCGTTACGGCTGTGACATCCCTCGACATCAGCACTCACCTCACCGGGCCCGGGTGGGACTGGCACGCAGCCCCACCCGGGCCATCTCGTCAGACGATCAGCCACACCACGAGGGTGCGTTCATCGTCGTACCACAGCCCGCCTGGCCGAGGGCAGTGTTGGCACCGACCACTCCGCCCCGGAACAGTCGGTCCGGTCGGGCCGCATGGGCACCCCGCTTCGGCGCCGCGTGCTTCCCGGAGCCTGTTGCGGCATGCCGGCCCATCGGCAGATTCCTTCCGATCCCCGCCCCCTTGGCGAAATGGTTGATCGCTACCCCGCCAGCTTTTGCCAGCCCCAATCCTATCAACGCCCCTGTCGCGTTCGCACGGAAGTTCGCACCTGCCACCGCAGCCCCCTGCTCGTGGTAGTCGGCCAGATATTTCGCACCGACCACGACAGCGCTGGCGACAACACATCCCACCAAGGAAGCGACGCAAACCACGAACGCCCCCACTTCCAGCCAACCTCTCCAATGATCCTGCGGGTTGGCAAAGGCGTCCACCGTGTTGTCCCAGGCAGCCCCCCAGTTGCCCTTCATGATGCTGCCGAAGATGCCGTCCTTCTTGCGCTGCTCCGCCGCCGCAGCCTTGATACGGGCCGCCTCGGCCTTCTTCGCCTGCGCATTGACGGTCGCCGTGTACTTCCGGGCATGCTTGTCGTCGATCATGTAGTGAGCGGGGTTGGCCCGGTAGTTGCTGTACTTCCTCTGAGAAGCGGCGTCCTTCTTCGGCGTCTGCTTCCACACCCACTTGCCGCTCTTCTTCGTGTAGCCGGCCGTCATGCCCCGGTCATTCGCCCACCGCTCGTCGTTGTACGAGTTGCCGCCCACCGGGCCGTCCGGGCGCAGGCCCGTCGGGTCGGACTTGGTGAGGGGGCTGTTGTGGGCGTAGCTGTAGGCGTTCATCTGGGCCGGGTCGCCGAAGTCGATGACCGGGTCGACGGAGAGGAAGCGTCCGAGGACCGGGTCGTATTCGCGGGCGCCCAGGTGGGTGAGGCCCGTGGGGTCGTTGGTGCCGCCGACGAAGCCGCGGGAGCCGAAGACCGTCGACTGCTCGGAGCGAAGGCCGCCGAACGGCAGTTGCTTCCTACGGGTGAGGGCGAGCGAGCCGACCGCGATGGCCGTCATCGCCGTGCCCTGGTGGTCGTTGATCAGGTAGGCGATGGACTTGCCGTTGCGCACCGCGACCGTTTCGCCGTTGTGCGTGTAGTACCGGGTCGCGGTCTTCGCCCCGTTCGCCGCGAGGTTCAGCTGGTCACCGTTCGGGAGCGTGAGGGTGCTGGACCCGTCGCCGTTCTTCGCGATGATGCGGTTGCCGTCGGCGTCGTACGTGTAGCTGGTCTGCTTGCCGGCCTCGGTGAGCGTCGCCAGGTGCCCGTCGGCGTCCCAGGTGAGGGACTGGACCGTCGAGCCGATGGTGCGCTTGGTCGTGTTGCCGGTCTTGTCGTACTCGAAGGTGCTCGTACGCCCGTTGTCCGGTCCGCCGGTGACGGAGGCCTGCCGCACCGCGTGCGGCCGGTCCGCGCCGGGGGCCGGCTGGGTGTAGTCGGTGACGGCGTCCGTCGTCCCGGCCGAGGTGGCGTGCTCGGTCTGCTTCGTGCGGTTGCCGAGCTTGTCGTAGCCGTAGCTGTGCCAGTACGCGTCCGGGCCGCCGACCGTGGCGGCCGAGGGGGCCGCCGCGCAGTCGGTCGTGGCCGTCCATGCCTCGGTCAGCCGTCCCAGCGGGTCGTTGCTGAAGCACTGGGTGTCGGTGGACTTCTGTGCGTCCTGGCCGCTGGTGCTGGTCACGCCCGTGACGTTGCCCGACGGGTCGTAGGTGTACGTGGTGTCGTCGACGCGCTGGGGGGCGATGTCCCGGTCCGTCGTCTGCCGGACGACCTGACCCGTGTGCTCGTCGTAGACCTGCGTCTTGTACGCCTTCTTGCCGAGGTCGGCGCTGAACTCGGTGCGCACGGGGCGGGAGAAGACGTCGTAGAGGGTGTTGGAGACCAGCGCGTCGAACTGACCGCTGGTGCGGAACGGCTGGTCGTTGCTGTTGTAGTTCGTGACGACCCGCTCGGCCGGAATGTCGCCCACGGCCGGATTGAGCGTCCAGAGCAGAGCCCCGGTCTCCGGCTTGTATCCGTACGTCCAGGTGAACGTGCCCGCCAGACCGCCGGCCGCGGCGGGAATCGTGGTGGTCGTGGACGTCGGCTGGTAGCGGTCGTTGAAACCGCCGGTCGCCGTGGTGTACGCGGCCCCTCCGGCGTAACGCGTGCTGCTGGTCAACTGCCCCTTCGCGAGCGTGTCGTAGCTCCACTTCGACAGGGTCGTGCTGCCCTGCCTGACCTCGGTCCTGCGGCCCAGCACGTCGTACTCCGTGGTGAGCGTGACACCGCGTTCGTCGGTCATGGTGACCGGCTGCCCGAGGTTGTCGTACGTCGTGTCCGTGACGCCCTTGTCCGGGTCGTCGCTCCTGGTCTTCTGGCCCCGGCTGTCGAACGTGTAGCTCCACACGTTGCCGTCGGGATCCGTGACCGTGCTCGGCTCGTCGTACTTCCCGTACGTGTACGTCGTCTTCTGGGACGCCGTGCGCTGGGCGTTCGAGTACTGGAGAAGCTCGGTCGTGCGCCCGCGCGCGTCGGTCACCGTGGTGGTGGCCGTACCGCCCTTCGGCGGGATGACGGTCGTACGGTCGCCCTCGTACACCGTCTTGCTGCGCCACTGCTCGTCGCCGAACTTCACCGAGAGCGCGTCCGTGACCCGGCCGAGCCCGTCGAAGTGGTTCTGCACTGCCGCCGGCACGGTGTTCACCGCGGCGGAGGACAGCTTCGCCGACGGCGCGCCCTCGGCGTAGTAGGGGGCGTACGTCTGCCAGGCCCAGCCACGGGTGTCGTAGTGGGTCTCGGTCATGATCCGGTCCTGCGTGCCGGTGGCCGGGGCCTGCGTCTGGCGCTCACGCAGCAGGCCGTCGTAGAGCGCGTAGGTGGTGTTGTAGGCGCCGTTCTGCTTCAGCGTCCTGGTGGCGACGGCGTTCGCCTCGGTCCTGGAGATGACGTAGCTGTACTCCGCCGAGGGCTTGTCCTCGTGGGCGGCCTTGGGCCAGCCCGGCTCCCACACCTTCAGGACACGGCCGAGACCGTCGTGGACGGCGTCGGTGCGCTTGCCGTTCGCGTCCACCGTCGCGGTGACCACTCCCCGTACCGGATCATGCGTGGTCGTGGCCACGTGGTCCTTGGCGTTGGTCACGGCGACCGTCGTCGGCGCCTTGAGGGTGGCCGGGGTGTAGCCGGTCCGCGTGGTGGCCTGAAGCGCGTTGGTCGAGCTCGTCTCGCGGCCGTGCTGGTCGTAGGTGTGGGTGGCGGTCGTGAGGTATCCCGTGCCCTTGGCGTCCTGCTCGTCCAGCCGTGTCACGTCACCCCTGGCCGGCGGGGTGGACAGGCTCGTCGCACCGTCGTAGAAGTGCCGAGCGGACGAGATCAGGTCCGCGGGGAGGGACGGCGTGGTGCCGCAGGCCTTGGCCACCGTCCTCGTCTCGGAGACCGTGGTGAGGATGTTGAGCGACGCGTTGCGGGCGTACGTGGTGGTGGTGCACTGCTCGTCGCCCGTCTTCGCCATGTCCCCGAGCGAGGACTCGGTCAGGGTCTGGCCCAGCGCGTCGAAGGTGCGCTCGGTGCGGGTACTGCGCCAGCCCGTGCCAACGGCGGTACGGGTCTGCTCGCTCTTGCCGGCCGTGGCGTACGCGTAGCGGGTGGGCAGTCCTTCGGCACGGGTCTCCGTGGCCGTCGCGGCCGACCGCCACGGCTCGTGGCTGGTGGCCGTCGCGAGCTTGCCGCCGTCCCAGTCGTACGTGGCCTCTTCACGGGTCATCCCGGAGAAGGCTTCCCTGTCGGTGACGGAGATGCCTTCGTGGTCCTTGACCGCGGCCCCGTCGATGCCCCGGAAGTAGCGGTACTCCTTGAGAGTGCGCTTGTCGGGTGCGACGCCGCTGCGGACCTGGACGCGGCCGTATCCCCGGCGGTCGCCGTAGGTGAGGTGCTTGGCGTCGGTGAACTCGTCGTCCTTGGACTTGGTCCAGCCCATGCCGTCCAGGTAGGTGTAGTCGGTCTGCTTGGCGGGTGCCCCGCCGGTCCTGTCGGTCTCCAGGACCTGGGTGACGACGTAGGTGTGGAACCAGTCGAGGTAGGGCTCGTAGTCGGCCGCCGGAGCGTCCGGGGGTGACCACTTCACGGGGTAGCAGCGCCGCGTGTTCGAGGCCGGGGTGGGAACGCTGCCCGCTTTGCAGTCGGCCCCGGAGTAGGTGATACCGATCGTTCCGCCGGTCTCGGTGTTGATGCCGTAGACGCGGTAGCGCCAGAGCGGCGGCACCGGGTCCGGCTTGCCGCCCGTGGTCGCTCCCTCCACCCGGTTCGGCATGGTCTTGCCCAGGAAGGTCACCGCCGGCAGGGTGACCGAGCCGGTTCCGCCGTGCCCGGTGCGCGTGATCGACGCCAGCCACAGTGCGGGGGAACTGCCGTCACCCGTCGAGGGGAACTGATGGGTGAAGGCCCAGGTGTCCACGGGCTTGAAGGCGGTGCCGACGAGGACCGACGTGTCGATCTTCGTCAGGCGCGTCCGGCTCCAGAAGGACGGCGAATAGCGGTCCTTGCACTCCGTGCCCGAGGCGCAGTACCGGTCGAAGGGGACGTCGGGCCAGTTCTTCGCGTGCGCCTTGTCGAAGGTGCCGCAGTCGCTCAGGCAGCGCTCGCTGTTCGTGAAGTCGATCTTGGCAGCGGGCTGGGCGTAGAAGTTGCCGCCCCGCAGGCCGTACTCGATGCGCTTCAGGGAGCCGCCGCGAACGTACGGGGTCGCGGTGGACGCACCCGTGCTGGGGTTGACGTTGCGGCCGTAGTAGTTGGTCTCCTTGTTCCAGTAGTACGTCATGGCGTCACCGTGCGGGTCGATGACCGCGTCCAGGTTCCAGCGCCAGGCCTGCTGGCACCAGGCGTCCTTGAACGCCGCCGCGTAGCAGGGCTCCCCCGGCTGGTTGCCGTGGACCGGCACCGTCCAGGTGGAGTTGGTCTCGTCCTTGCCGGCGGCCCAGCCCGACGGGCGGTTGTAGCCGAAGTAGTAGCGCGTACCGTCCGGGGTCGTCACCCGCCAGTGCTCACCGTCGTTGTCGCCGTTGGCCCGTGCGGTGCTGGCCAGCTTCTCGACCTTGGTGCCGTCGTCGTTCTCCAGGTGCCACTTGCCCGTGGTGGAGTCCTTGACCAGGGTGTTGGACCGGCCGCCGAGATTGATGACGGCGTTGTCCTTCTTCCAGCAGAGGTCGCCGACCTTGGCCGTGGTGGTGCTGTTCTTGGTGTCCTCGGTACAGGAGATGTACTGGCGCTCGATATAGCCCGGCTCCATGGACCAGCCGTCACCGACGCCGTTGGCCTGGTTGTTCGTCGAGGCGGTACGGCCGTCGACCGACTGCGAGGAGTAGCCCAGCTTCAGGTCGGGAACAGCACTGCCCGCGACGGCCGGTGCGGAGATCGGGTACGTCCAGGAGAACGCGCCGTTGGAGCCGCCCGCGGACCATGACGCGGAGGGGGCGAGGGAGGTGGCCGTGAAGTTTCCCGACGGGCCTCCCGCCGCGGCGGTCGCGGCCAGCAGCACGGTGCCGCCGGAGACGGCACGCGCTCCTGCCTTCGGCGCCACCGGGTCGGCGCCCGCGGCTCGGGAGGCCGTGGCGGCGGTGGCGGCGGGCAGGTCGACGGCGGCCTCGATCCAGCCGGCCTTCACATCGTTGCTGGTGGGAAGGGGCGTGCCGGTGGCGCAGCCCTTCTTGCCCGGGGTGTTCAGCGCACAGGCCGGAAGCGTCTTCAGGGTGAGCCGGGAGGCCCAGTCGCCGCCGTAGGCGTTCCGGAAGTCCGTGTAGTCGACCTTGACGTCCACGGTGCCTTCCGCGCCTTCCGCCGGACGGAGGGCCAGCACGACGCCTTCGACGCCCAACGTCTCGGTGGTGGCACGGTCGAGAACCTGGACCTGGACCTTCCGCGGACCCGGCTCCGGGGTCTTTCCGGGAGCGGACCTCAGCGCCGAGGCCTTCGCCGGCTCCGCGGCCGCGGCTACGGGGCGGCTCACGCTGACAGGCAGGGAACCGAGCTTCGCCGCCGCGCCGTTCTCGCGCAGGGCGGCCGTCGCGGTACCGGCCTCGGGCCAGGTGACCTCGGGCTTCTTCCATGGGTTCCGGGCCGTCTGATCCGGCTTCGCCGTATCCCGCCTCTCGACCTCGTCGGTCTTGACAGCGTCCGGCTTCCGCAGCCTCAGCAGGTCGAGTTCGGCGGCTGCCGCGATCGGCGCTCCCAGCAGTCCGGCGAACAGGATCGCGGCCAGAGTGGCCGCCACTGGCTGCGCCCGTCTCCTCGAACGTCCCCTACTGACGACCCCACCCGAAAACATACGCAGAACTCCCCACCCATTGCCCAAAAGTCACAGCTGACCACGGAAGCTAGCAAGACTTTCACAGCATCAGCACGGGCACGGGGTAACGATTTGACGAACCACCACCCTTTGCCGAAAGAAAGAGTGTTGCATTCATTGTTATATGCACCGAAAAATCCGGAATAAAGGTCGCCGAATTCAGGGATTGAGGCGCCGTCACACCGAGTCCACTTTCAACACGCTTCCCTCACGTTCTAGGGTGCGACTCAAACTGACCCGGGAGGGACTTCTTTAATGGAACTTTTGCGAAGCAAGACCAGATGGCGAGCAAAGGGGGGCGTCACCGGCGCGGCGGCGCTCGCCGCCCTCATGACGCTCGGTGTTCCCCAGCAGCTTCCGGACGCCTCCGCCGCGGAACCCGTGGCGGCCACCGTCTCCACCGACCCGGAAGCGGACCCGAAGGGCGTACCCGAGGCGGATCCCGAGGCCACCGCGCAGGCGAAGGCCGCAGAGTCCGGCCGCCCGGCGGAAGTGCTCGCCCAGCGCACCGAGACGACCCGGGTGTTCGCCAACCCCGACGGGACGTTCACCCAGGACACCTACGCACTGCCGCAGTTCGTGCGTCAGGGCAGCAAGCTGGTATCGCTGGACACCACACTGAAGCCCCGTTCGGACGGCTCTCTTTCGCCGAAAGCCGCCGAAGTGGACGTGCGTCTGTCCGGCGGCGGCGACGGCCCGCTGGCAACGGTGGTGCGCGACGGTCGCAGCATGTCCTGGACGTGGCCGGATTCGCTTCCCGAGCCGGAGGTCGACGGCGACACCGTGACGTACGGGAACGTCCTTGCCGACATCGATCTCAAGGTCAAGGCGAACCCGGCGGGATTCACCAGTCTTCTGGTCGTCAAAACCCCTGCGGCCGCCGCCGATCCCGCCCTGAGGCAGGTCCGATTCGGTCTGGAGACAGATGGTCTGGAGGCGAAGACCGACGCCCATGGAAACTTCTCGGCGGTCAACCCGGCGGGCGAGACCGTCTTCACCGCACCGGCCCCCATGATGTGGGACAGCAGCACGGCCGCGCCGCCCGCCGCCGCCCGCTCGGCCCAGAGCGCTCCCAGCGGCCCGCCGCCGCCGGCCGACGAGTTCGAGCCCGGATACGGTGCGCGGCAGGCGACCATGGGGCTCGCCGTCACGGACGGAACGCTGAGTCTGACGCCGGACCAGGACCTTCTGACGGGGAAGGACACGCGGTTCCCGGTTCTCCTGGACCCGGCCGTCTCCGGCTCCCGCCACTCCTGGACCATCGCGTACAAGCGCTACCCGAACAGCTCGTACTTCAACGGGGCCAACTGGGACGGCGCTAAGGGCACCACGACCGCCCGCGTGGGGTATGAGAACGAGACCAACGGCCTGGCCCGTTCCTACTTCCGCATGAAGTCCTCCAACCTGTGGTCCACCAAGAAGGTGGTGTCCTCCTCCACCTTCCGGATCAAGAACACCTGGTCGTGGTCGTGCACGAACAAACCCGTCGAGCTCTGGGCGACCAGCGCGATCTCCGCGTCCACCACCTGGAACAACCGGCCCGAACGGCGTAAGAAGCTGGACTCGGTCAACGACTCCCGCGGCTGGGGGCCGGACTGTCCCGCCGGGAACCTCGCCTTCGACGTGACAGCGGCGGCGAAGGACGGCATCGCCAACAAGTGGAACACGCTCACCTTCGGGTTGCAGGCACCCGACAGCATGGAGAGCGACGTCTTCGGGTGGAAGAAGTTCGACGCCACGACGGCGGTCCTGTCGACCACGTACAACACCGTTCCCAACGTGCCCAACAGCCTGGACACGATCCCCAGTTCCGGTGGGTGCGACATGGTCCCCCCGTACACGACCATCGGGAACACCGACGTCACGCTCACCGCGAAGGTCTCCGACCCTGACGGCGGGACGGTACGCGCACAGTTCCGCCTGTGGGGCACCAACAACCTCTCCGGCGGCGCCGAGATCTTCAACCAGATCGTCTCCGTCACCTCCGGCACCGTCGCCAGGGTCAAGGTGCCCAAGGCCACGTTGCAGAAGTACCTGACGGCGGCCAAGGGCAACTTCGGCTGGAAGGTGCAGGCGCTCGACTCCACCGCCAAGTCCGCGTGGAATCCCAACCCCGGCACCTGCCGCTTCGACTTCGACCCCACCCGGCCCAGCACCCCGCCCACCGTCAGCTCCCAGCAGTTCCCCGACGGCTCCGACGGCTGGCCCGCCATCACCGGCAAGGCCCGGACCGCAGGAACGTTCATCCTCGGCAACGGGGGCGTCAACGACGTGAAGTCCTACGAGTACTGGAGCGACTGGGACCCCGCCGTCCGGAACGTCAGCCCCGGCACCGATCTCGACGGAGACGGCAAGCCCGACGCCAAACTCGTCCTGACCCCGCCCTCGGCCGGAGCACAGCGGATCTACGTCCGCAGCCTCGACGCCGCCCAGAACCGCTCCGACCGGGCCTCCTACCTCTTCTACGCCGACGGTCTCACCATCCCGGACGAGGCCGGCGACCTCAACGGCGACGACAACGCCGACCTCTACGGGGTACGCGGCAGCGGCGAGCTGTGGCTGTACCCCGGCCAGGGCAACGGCTACGTGGGCGCCGGCACCACCGCGAGCAACGGCGACTTCACCGGGGCTTCCATCACCCACCGCGGGGACTGGACGGGCGACGGCTTCGAGGATCTCGTCGCGGCGATCCCGGGCGACGAGGGCAAGACCCTCCAGCTCTACCCGAACAACGGGGTCGGCTGGGCCTGCACCGCCCAGGAAGAACAAGCCGACGGGCACTCCCGCTCCTGCCTGTACGAACGCCAGGCGCTCGACGTCTTCGACCCGGCCAACAACCACTGGAACAACGCGGACCAGATCCTCGCCATCGGTGACGTCGACGGCCCCCTGGACACCGACAACGACGGCACCGTCGATGTCGCCGGATACCCCGACCTCCTCGTCAAGGAAGGCGACTTCCTCTGGCTGTACTACGGTTCCAAGTCCTTCTACCTGGACGCGTCCCAAGCGCCCGTCCTCGTCGGCAACGGATCGTGGTCGAACTACGACCTGGTCGCACCGGGCGACCGCACCGGCAACGGCCGCGTCGACCTCATCGCCCGGCACGGGACGAACGGAGAGCTCCGCCTCTACCAGGGAACCGGCCCCGCCGGCGAGGGCCTCGGCGACGGGGCCGCCTCCACCGTCATCGGAAGCGGCTGGACCCGGGCCCACCGACCGCTGCTGACCGCCTTCCCCGACGCTGGTTCGGACGGAAAGGCGGACATATTCGCCACCGGCGGTGACGACAAGCTCTACGTGTACCCCAACCTCTCCGGGAGCGGTGTCGCCGTCGGAACCTCCGGCTGGCTCGACTTCCAAGCACTCGGCTGACGGACGGAGCAGCAGCGCGAAGGGGCCTCCCGTCACGACGACGGGAGGCCCCCTTCGCGCTCGCGCGAACGGGAGACCCCTTCGCGCTCCGCGTCCCTACCAGGCGAAGGCCTCCGGCGACGGCCCCGGACCCGGGAAGATCTCGTCCAGGCCCGTGAGCACGGCCTCCGGGAGATCCAGCTCCAGGGCGCGCAGGGCGCTGTCCAGCTGGTCGGCGGTACGGGGGCCGACGATCGGGCCCGTGATGCCCGGGCGGGTCAGCAGCCAGGCCAGGGCCGCTTCGCCGGGTTCCAGGCCGTGCTTGTCGAGCAGGTCCTCGTACGCCTGGAGCTGGGAACGGGTGGCGGGGTCGGCCAGGGCGTCGGCGGCGCGGCCCGAGGCGCGGCGGCCTCCCTCGGTCGTCTTCCTGATGACGCCGCCCAGCAGGCCGCCGTGCAGCGGCGACCACGGGATGACACCGAGGCCGTAGTCCTGCGCGGCCGGGATGACCTCCATCTCGGCGCGGCGCTCGGCGAGGTTGTAGATGCACTGCTCGCTGACCAGACCGAGCGAGCCCCGCCGGGCGGCCTGCTCGTTGGCCTGGGCGATCTTGTAGCCGGGGAAGTTCGAGGAACCGGCGTACAGGATCTTGCCCTGCTGGACCAGGACGTCGATCGCCTGCCAGATCTCGTCGAAGGGCGTGTCCCGGTCGACGTGGTGGAACTGGTACAGGTCGATGTGGTCGGTCTGGAGGCGCTTGAGCGAGGCGTCGACCGCGCGCCGGATGTTCACGGCGGAGAGCTTGTCGTGGTTCGGCCAGGCGTCGCCGTCGGCGGCCATGTTCCCGTACATCTTGGTGGCCAGGACCACCTTGTCGCGCCGGCCGCCGCCCTGCGCGAACCAGGTTCCGATGATCTCCTCGGTGCGGCCCTTGTTCTCACCCCAGCCGTAGACGTTGGCCGTGTCGAAGAAGTTCAGGCCCGCGCCGAGCGCGGAGTCCATGATGGCGTGGCTGTCCGACTCGTTGGTCTGCGGGCCGAAGTTCATCGTCCCGAGGACGAGCCTGCTGACCTTGAGTCCCGTGCGTCCGAGCTGTGTGTACTCCATGACGCCCCAGCCAACTCCTTCGAGTCCACTCCAGGCAAGCACGTGCCCCGGACGCGCCGGAGCGGGCACGGCTTTCCGGCGGCCCGCCGGTTGTCAGCCGCCCAGGGCGGCCCCCACGGCGACGACGACGAACATCAGCACGAGCACGGCCGCCATGATGCGGTTTCTGGTCTTCGGGTCCACCCTTCGAGCGTAACGGCACCGCTCACCCGCCGAGCGCCCAGGCCCGCACCGTCTCGTAGCGCGGCTGCTCCCCCGGCGCCCCTGGACACCGACGGGTCGCTCCGGGGCCCGGGCCGTACGGAGTCCGGCGACCGCCCCGGCGGGCGGCAGGACGGCGGCGAAGAGGCGCCGGGTGGGCGGACGGCCGGAGCTGTGGCTGCTCACGCGCGCGAGTCCGGCAGGTCCGGGCGTGTCCGGGGAGCCGGGCCTATCGTTGTCCTACGCGGCTGCCCGCACGCCCGTGCGGCAGCGGGGAGGAGCGGCACGATGACCGTCGTAGACACCGACAGGATCGACATGGCCGACACCAGCGACGAGCGCACCCTGGACATGATGTTCGAGTGGCTTGAGCCCGTCCCCGAGGGATTCAAGGTCGAGATCGTCGAGGGGAACGTCTACATGTCGCCGCAGCGGGACACGCACTGGCGGATCATCCTGAGCATCATCCGGCAGCTGCTGCCGCGCTATCAGGAGGATCGGCTGCTGTCCGACGTACGTATCGACTTCCCCGGCCTTCTCAACGGTTTCGCCTCCGATGTCGCAGCCCTTGCCACGGGCGCCGCCAAGACCGCCGACGGCCGCTGGCGCCACCAGGACATCGAATTCGTCGCCGAGGTGATCTCCAGGAGCACGGCCGCCAACGACTACGGCTCCAAGAAGGCCACCTACGCCCTCGCCGGTGTCCCCGTCTACCTCATCGTCGATCCGTACACCGGCACATGGCACCTGCATACCCTCCCGAAGGAAGACGAGTACCGCAGTGTCCTGAGTCTCGACTTCGGCACCCCGGTCGACCTCACCTCGACCGTCGTCGGCCTCGTCCTCGCGACCGACGCCTTCCCCCGCGACTGACCCCGCGCCCCCGCACGCGAAAGGCGCCCTCCCCGGGGGCGGGGAGGGCGCCTTTCGCGTCGCTCACGCCGCCGTCGCCAACTGCTCGCGCGGGACGAAGCGGACGTGCGGGCGGCCCGGGCGGAGGTCGACCTTCAGGCGGAGGCCGCCGACGCGGGCGAGGGCGAAGCCGACGCCCAGGGCGGCGATCACCGAGATCGCGCCGCCTGCCGCGAAGCCGGTGCGGGCGCCGTACGTGTCGCTGATCCAGCCGACGATCGGGGCGCCCACCGGCGTACCCCCGGCGAAGACCATCATGTACAGGCTCATCACCCGGCCCCGCATCTCCGGGTCGGCGGCCATCTGGACGCTCGTGTTCGCGGTGATGTTCGTGGTCAGGCCGAGCATGCCGATCGGGACCAGCAGGATCGAGAACAGCCAGACCGAGGGGGACAGCGAGGCGGCGATCTCCAGCAGCCCGAACGCCGTGCCCGCGATCACCAGCATCCGCAGCCGCGTGGAGCGGCGGCGGGCCGAGAGCAGGGCTCCGGCCAGCGAACCGGCCGCCATCAGGATGTTGAAGAACGAGTACATGCCCGCGCCGCCGTCGAAGATCTCGTCGGCGTAGGCGGTCAGCCAGATCGGGAAGTTGAAGCCGAACGTGCCGACGAATCCGACCAGGACGATCGGCCAGATCAGCTCGGGACGGCCCTTCACGTAGCGCAGGCCTTCGCGGAGCTGGCCCTTTGCGCGGGGGACGGTCACCGAGGCGTGCATCTCGTTGGTGCGCATCATCAGCAGGCCGACGAGCGGGGCCAGGAAGGAGAGGCCGTTGAGCAGGAAGGCCCAGCCACTGCCCACCGTGGTGATCAGGACGCCCGCGACGGCGGGGCCGATGAGCCGGGCGGACTGGAAGTTCGCCGAGTTCAGGCTGACCGCGTTGCGCAGTTGCGCGGGGCCGACCATCTCGGAGACGAACGACTGACGGGCCGGGTTGTCGACGACGGTCACCATGCCGAGCAGGAAGGCGACCAGATAGACGTGCCAGACCTCCACGATCCCGGTCAGGGTCAGGACGGCCAGCGCGATGCCGCACAGGCCGAGCAGGGCCTGGCTGACGAGCAGTATCTGCCGCTTCGGCAGGCGGTCGGCTATGACGCCGCCGTACAGGCCGAAGAGGAGCATCGGGAGGAACTGGAGGGCCGTGGTGATGCCCACGGCGGTGGCGCTACCCGTCAGGCTCAGCACGAGCCAGTCCTGCGTGATGCGGGACATCCAGGTACCGGTGTTGGAGATCACGGCGCCCGTGGCGAACAGGCGGTAGTTACGGATCTTCAGCGACGAGAAGGTCCCGCCGGTCTTGCTCTCGTGGGTGGAAGTCGGTGCGGGGGCGGAGTCTGCTCCGGATCCCGTACTCAAAAGGGTTCGCCTCCTCAAGGCGTCTGCGGCGTTCGGTCCGACGAGGACGTGACGACGGGCGCTCCGACGGTGATCCGCCGCCGGACCGGTTCGTGCTTCCGGTCCGGCGGCGGATCACCGTCGGCGCGCCCGCGGGGTCACAGGTGGGCGAGCTTCTCCAACACGGGCGCGGCGGCCCGAAGCGTCTCCCACTCGTCCTCGTCCAGGCCCTCGGCGAGGTGGGACAGCCAGGCGTTCCGCTTGGTGCGGCTCTCCGCGAGCATGGCCTCGGCCTGCTCGGTCTGGCTGACCCTCTTCTGCCGACGGTCATCGGGGTGCGGTTCCAGCCTGACCAGCCCCTTCGCCTCCAGCAGCGCGACGATGCGGGTCATCGACGGGGGCTGCACGTGCTCCTTGCGGGCCAGCTCACCGGGGGTGGCCGAGCCGCAACGGGCAAGGGTGCCGAGCACCGACATCTCGGTGGGGCTCAGCGACTCGTCGACACGCTGGTGCTTCAGTCGGCGGCCCAGCAGCATCACGGCGGAGCGGAGGGAGCTCACGGCGGCGGCACTGTCGCCGTCGTGGATCAGGTCAGGCATGTTTGTTAGCGTAACTCATTACCCAATCTAAATACCACCTGGTGGTACACGCGCGAGAAACCGATCACCCGAACGAGTGAGTTAGAAGCGGAAAGTGACGCAAGGAGCGCTCCGGGGCGGCGACCCTGCTGGACATGGGATCGACAGTGCTCAGCCTGCGGATAGACGGTGAGCTGCTCGACCGGCTCCGGCAGCACGCCGCGAAACGCGGAATGAGCGTCCAGGACTACGTGGTCCGGACGCTCATTCGCGACGACTTCGACGAACGCTTCAAGGCGGCCGTCGAGGAGACGGAGAAGTTCTACGGCGACGCCGGGGGGAGCGTGACGCCACCGATCGACTCCAGGAGGAGCGTGACGCCACCGATCGACTCCAGGAGGAGCGTGACGCCACCCATCACGTGAGGCCGGCCGCCGGCATCACGGAGAAACCGGTCACGTGAGGCCGAGCGCCGGCATCGCGTAGTAGAAGACGAACACCGCCGAGACCACGTACATGGCCACCGGCACCTCACGGCCGCGCCCGGCCGCCAGGCGCAGCACGGAGAAGGCGACGAAGCCGATGCCGATGCCGTTGGTGATCGAGTACGTGAACGGCATCATCACCATCGCGAGGAACGCCGGGACCGCGAGCGTGAAGTCGCTCCAGTCGATGTCCCGCACCGAGCCCGCGATGATCAGGAAGCCGACCGCCAGCAGGGCGGGAGTGGCCGCCTGCGACGGGACCATGGTCGCCAGCGGTGTGAGGAACAGCGCCACCGAGAAGAGCAGACCGGTCACCACGCTCGCCAGTCCGGTGCGGGCGCCTTCGCCGACGCCCGCGGTGGACTCCACGAAGCACGTGGTGGCGGAGGAGGAGCTGCCGCCGCCCGCGGCGACCGCGATGCCGTCCACGAACAGCACCTTGTTGATGCCGGGGAAGTTGCCTTCCTGGTCCATCAGCTTCGCCTCGTCGCCGACGCCCAGAATGGTGCCCATCGCGTCGAAGAAGCAGGACAGCAGCACGGTGAAGACGAACAGGACGCCGGTCAGGACGCCGACCTTCTCGAAGCCGCCGAACAGGCTGACCTCGCCGAGCAGCCCGAAGTCCGGCGCCGAGACCGGGTTGCCCGGCCACGCGGGCGTCGTCAGGCCCCACGCCCCGTCGGGCATTCCGGCCACCGCGTCGATGACCACGGCGACGACCGTCATGGCGACGATCGAGATCAGGATCGCGCCGGGCACCTTGCGCACGATCAGCGCGAGCGTGAGCAGCGCGCCGAGGACGAAGACGAGAATCGGCCAGCCGTCGAGGTGACCGGTGCCGCCGAGCTGGAGCGGCACGGTGGTGTGCGCGGCGTCCGGCATGCGCGAGACGAAGCCCGAGTCGACGAGGCCGATCAGCAGGATGAAGAGGCCGATGCCGATCGCGATGCCCTTGCGGAGCGACCTCGGCACGGCGTTCATCACGCGTTCCCGCAGCCCCGTGGCGACCAGCAGCATCACCACGATGCCCGCGAGGACGACCATGCCCATCGCGTCCGGCCAGCTCATCCTGGGAGCGAGCTGGAGCGCGACGACCGTGTTGACGCCGAGACCGGCGGCGAGCGCGATCGGCACGTTGCCGATGACGCCCATCAGCAGCGTGGAGAACGCGGCGGACAGCACGGTGGCGGTGACCAGCTGCCCGTTGTCGAGCTGGTTGCCGTACATGTCCTTCGCGCTGCCCAGGATGATCGGGTTGAGCACGATGATGTACGCCATCGCGAAGAACGTGGCGAACCCGCCGCGGAACTCGCGGGCGACGGTCGACCCCCGCTCGGAGATCTTGAAGAACCGGTCCAGGCTGCCCTGGGACTGCGGAGTCGCGGGGGGCGGGGAGTCGACCGGAGCGGTGGCCGAGGGGGGCATGGGTGACCTCAGTCGTACGTAGAGGGGTGGATGCGATGGGACGGGCAAGGTGATCGAAATTGGATGTTCAGACGAACAAATCGAGCCAACCCAAAGCAGATTCAGTATGAATACATCAAGCGAAGATCGCTATCTCCGCGCGTAGACCCGCGTGCCCCTTGGGCCGATCGGGGCGCGCACCGGGTCGTACACCCCCGATCGGGCGGCCCCATACACTGAACTCATGGAGAAGTGGACACCGAAGCACGAGGCGCCCGAACCCCTGGAGGGCCCCGTCGTCGCCACCGTCGTCGGCGGCACGATCCTCTGGTCCGTCCTCTTCCTCGCCCAGCTCCCCTTCTACGGCTGGTTCGCCGACCGCGGCCACACCTGGTGGGTGTGGACCCCGCTGGCCGGAGCCGGACTCGGCCTGATCGGCATCTGGTACGTCCGGGGGCGCGACGCCGCCCTCAAGCGCCACGCGGCCAAGGTCGAGGCCAAGGACGCCGCGGGGGCCGCGGCGACGGACAGCGCGCTGGGCGGCGACCCGGCGAACCGCACTGACCGGACCGACCGCACCGCCTGACCGCCTCGGGCCCGCCCCCGTACGACCACGGGACCGTCTTCGTCCTCCCCTGGTCGGATCTTCGCCCCTCCGTCGGGTGATTCGGCGCGCACGCCCGTACCGTCGAGACCATGACGCAGCGGGCACTCGATTCCTCCGGGGAGCAGACCCCCGGAACCTCCCGGCCGGCCATGATCGACGCGGGGGCGGAACTCGACCCCGTGCACCCCATGGAGCCACCGCCGGCCCGCAGGCCGGACGGGCTGAGCACCGCCGAGGTCGCCGAACGGGTCGCGCGCGGCGAGGTCAACGACGTACCCGTACGTTCTTCGCGCTCGGTCACCGAGATCGTCCGGGCCAACGTCCTCACCCGGTTCAACCTGATCATCGGCGTGCTCTGGGTGATCATGCTGTTCGTCGCGCCGATCCAGGACAGCCTCTTCGGCTTCGTGATCGTCGCCAACACCGGCATCGGCATCATCCAGGAGTGGCGGGCCAAGAAGACCCTGGACAGCCTCGCGGTGATCGGCGAGGCGAAGCCGACCGTGCGGCGCGACGGGGTCGCCGCCGAGATCTCCACCTCCGAGATCGTCCTCGGCGACCTGATCGAGCTCGGCCCCGGGGACAAGGTGGTCGTGGACGGCACGGTCGCCCAGGCGGACAGCCTGGAGGTGGACGAGTCGCTCCTCACCGGGGAGGCCGACCCGGTGCTCAAGCAGGCCGGCGACCCGGTGATGTCCGGCAGCTTCGTCGTCGCGGGCGGCGGCGCGTTCACCGCGACCAAGGTGGGCCGGGAGGCGTACGCCGCACAGCTCGCCGAGGAGGCGTCGCGCTTCACGCTCGTCCACTCGGAGCTGCGCAGTGGCATCAGCACGATCCTGAAGTACGTCACCTGGATGATGGTGCCGACGGCGATCGGGCTGATCATCAGCCAGCTGATCGTGAAGGACAACAATTTCAAGGACTCCGTCGCCCGGACCGTCGGCGGCATCGTCCCGATGATCCCCGAGGGCCTGGTCCTCCTCACCTCCGTCGCCTTCGCCATCGGCGTCGTACGGCTGGGCCGCAAGCAGTGCCTGGTGCAGGAGCTGCCCGCGATCGAGGGCCTCGCCCGGGTCGACGTGGTCTGCCTGGACAAGACGGGGACCCTCACCGAGGGCGGCATGGACGTCACGGAGGTCCGGCCGCTCAACGGGAGCGACGAGGCGTACGTGACGCGGGTGCTGCGGACCTTCGGCTCCTCGGACCCGCGGCCCAACGCCAGCCTCCAGGCCATCATCGACGCGTACCCGGCGGGCGGCGGAGACGACGAGGCGGAACCGGAGGCCGACGGCAACACGGAACCGGCGGCCGACGGCAACACGGGACCGGGGGCCGACGGCAACGCGCTCCCGGCCGGCGATGGCAAGCCGCTCCCGGCCGACGGCGGCGACGCCGACAGCTGGACGGTCACCGACGCGATGCCGTTCTCCTCCGCGCGCAAGTACAGCGGCGCGGCGTTCGCCGAGGCCGACGGAACGGCCTCCGCGTGGCTGCTCGGCGCCCCCGACGTCCTGCTGTCCGAGGGCGACGCGACCCTCACCGAGATCGAGCACCTCAACGAGCAGGGCCTGCGGGTGCTGCTGCTGGCCCGCGCCGAGGGCGAGCTGAGCGCGCCCGGCGCGGCGACCGGAGCCGTCCCCACCGCCCTGGTCGTCCTGGAGCAGCGGCTGCGGCCGGACGCGGGCGACACGCTCGCCTACTTCGCCGACCAGAACGTGGCCACCAAGGTCATCTCCGGCGACAACGCCGTCTCGGTCGGGGCGGTCGCCGGGAAGCTGGGCCTCGCGGGCGCGGAGAACACGCTGGACGCCCGCAGGCTGCCCACCGATCCGGACGAGATGGCCACGGCCATGGAACAGAACGCGGTCTTCGGCCGGGTCACCCCGCAGCAGAAGCGGGACATGGTGGCCGCCCTCCAGTCGCGCGGCCACACGGTCGCCATGACGGGTGACGGTGTGAACGACGTCCTCGCTCTCAAGGACGCCGACATCGGCGTCTCGATGGGCTCGGGCTCGGAGGCGACGCGGGCGGTGGCGCAGATCGTGCTGCTGAACAACAGCTTCGCGACGCTGCCCTCGGTGGTCGCCGAGGGCCGCCGGGTGATCGGCAACATCACCCGGGTCGCGACGCTCTTCCTCACCAAGACGGTCTACTCGGTACTGCTGGCGATCCTGGTGGTCTGCACCCAGGTGGAGTACCCGTTCCTGCCGAGGCACCTGACCCTTCTCTCCACGCTGACCATCGGCGTCCCGGCGTTCTTCCTGGCGCTCGCGCCGAACAAGGAACGGGCCCAGCCCCACTTCGTACGCCGTGTCATGCGGTACGCGATCCCCTCGGGTGTCATCGCGGCGGCGGCGACCTTCGCCACGTACCTGGTGGCGCGGCGCCACTACAGCGGCGAGGGCGCGCTGGCGGCCGAGACGAGCGCGGCGACGCTGACGCTGTTCCTGGTCTCGATGTGGGTCCTGGCGATCATCGCCCGCCCGTACACGTGGTGGCGCGTCGGTCTGGTGGCGGCGATGGGGCTCGGCTTCCTGATCGTGCTCGTGGTGCCGTGGCTCCAGGACTTCTTCGCGCTGAAGCTGGTGGGCGCGCCGATGCCGTGGACGGCGGTCGGCATCGCGGTGGCGGCGGCCGCCCTGCTGGAGTTCGTCTGGCGCTGGGTGGGGCGGCGCTTCGGGACGTAGGGCGCGGACAGCCAGAAGCCCCCGGGAGGATGACGGTGGTCCTCCCGGGGGCTTTCGCCTGTCGGTCCTACTTCACGTCGAGGAAGTCGCCCTTGGCCGAGACGGCCGGGGTGCTCGGCGTGCCGGCGAAGCTGTAGCGCCAGGTGCCGTCGGCGGAGGCCTTGACGGTGGTCTTCAGAGCGCCGGTGGAGCTGGTCTTGACCGTCTTGACGGTCGAGTAGCTCTTGGCGCCCTTCTTCTTGAACTGGAGCTTCACGGACTGCTTGCTGTAGCCCTTGTACGTGCCGGTGTCCCAGTTGGCACGGGTCAGCTTGCCGGTGACCGTGATGGTCTTGCCCTTCTTCACGGGCTCCGGGGAGGCGTTGACGGTCAGCTTGGAGAAGCGCTGGACGCGGACCTTGGAGACCGCGTCGCGCTCCAGCTCCTGGCCGTCGTTGGCGCCGGCCGCCGCCCCGACGCGCCACCAGGTCGCGTCCGAGTTCAGCATCAGACCCGGGGTGAGGGTGATGGTGCCCTTGCAGGTCGTGGTGGTCTTGTTGACCACCTTGCACGACACCGACTTCTCGTTCGGCCCGAAGCCGAAGCTGTCCTCGGCGTCGACGGACGAGCCGATCCAGATGAACGCGGCGGCACCGGCGATGCCGGAGTCGTCGGTGGCCGTCACGGTGTAGGGCACCGTCACCTTCGACTTGGTGCCGACGACGATCGGCTTGCCGCCGTTGACGACCGCCGAGGTGATCTTGGCGTTGTCGGTCGCCTGCGCGGCGGCGAACGCCCGCTTCGACTTCTTCTCCCCGGCCGAGGGCTGGGGGGCTGTGACGCCGTGGTCCACGGTCCACGAACGACCGTCATCGGCCTGCGCGGCCGGTACTGCGAGAGCGGAAAGGGCCAGGGCGCCGGAAACGGCGGCCACGGTGGCACGAATACGCATGTGTCCCCAAGTGGAGAAGGGGTCCCGGGGCGCGCTTGCGTCGTCAGCCCGGCGGGACCCATCTGATCCATGAGCCTGTTGGCTCACAGGAACAGACAGGCGAATCGGGTGCACGGTTGTGCGGACCTGTGACCTTTCTGTGAACCCGCAGCTCACTCCCGGGAAAACCCGGAAAACCCGGACAGCCCACTGCCGGGGGGCTCCGGCCCTCAGTCGAACCAGCGGTCCCGGGCCAGCTCCTCCGTCCGGGACGGGTCCTCCAGCAGGGCCGCTACCTCGAAGCGGCGGGGCCACTGACCGGCCGCCCAGGCCAGGCCGGCCGCCACGCCCTCCAGGGTCGCGGCGTGGACGATCCCGTCCGGGGTGTGGCGCCAGTCCAGTTCGACGCCGCCCGCGCGGAGTTCGGGGTGTTCGACGTACGTGTCCGGGGTGCCGGGTCCGAGCAGGACGCGGACCGACTCCGGTACGCGGTGCTCCTCGCCCTCGCTCGTCACACCCGCCTCGATCGTCTCGCCGAGCCGCCGCACCTGGAGCAGCTCGGCCAACTCGGCGGCCTGGGAGGGGGCCACGGGGAGCAGCGGCAGCCCCTCCGTCAGCGGCAGCACGTCGGGGGCGTCCGCGATCACGGCGTCAGCCGCGTCGACCACGGCCACGTCCCCGTCCACCACCGCGCGCAGCTCGTCCGGCAACGTCACCTGGTCCGGGTCCAGTTCGGCGAGCGCCGTGTAGAGCGCGTGCAGTTGTACGGGGGTGACGGGGCGGTCCTCGTCGGCGAGCCGGCCCAGCAGCTCCGCCGCACCGCCCGGCTCGTCCAGCAGGGCCGCGACCGAGGTGCGCACCCCGAGGGCCCGCAGCACCTGGGCGTCGTCGAAGCCGGTCGCGTCCACCGCGTCGTAGAGCCCGGCCAGCCGGGGGTCGCCGCCCGCCGCGCGCAGCCCCGCCGGGCGGCGGCCGTCCAGTACGGGGTGGTCCCGCAGCCACCACGCGGTGTACGGGCGCACGGACTGCGTCGTGCCGTCCGGGAGCAGCACCCGCACCGGCTGCGTCAGCGCGTCGCGCAGCGGCGGCTTCGCCAGCATCGCGAGCGCCTGCGGCCAGGCGTCGTCGTCGACCAGGTCCAGATCCCGTACGGCGACGATCTCGGTGGCGACGGGCGGCACCGGGGTCTCGGGCAGCTGATCGAGGAGGTCCTCGCACCACACGTCGACGGCGTCCAGCAGCCCGGCGTCGTCGGGTTCGACGAAGTCGCTGTCGCGGGGCTCCAGTTCGTCCGGGTCCAGGACGACGTCGGTGGCCCGCACGAGGGTGAAGGTGGCGAGCACCCCGCAGGCGGTGAGCGGGCCCTCCCCCCAGCGATCGGCCAGCTCCTGGTCGGCGAGGGCGAGTTCACCCTCACGCATGACCTGCGCGAACGGGCTCCCGGGGAGGACGAGTTCACCCGCCGGGGACAGCTCGCCGTCCTCGTCGGGGAGGGCGAGCGCGCCGAGCCAGGGCTCGTCGCCGGGGGCCAGCTCGGCCTCCCGGACCAGGGTGAGCACGGTCTCGGCCAGCTCCTCGCCATCGAGCGCGTCCTCGTCCCAGATCTCCCCCGCGTCCAGCGAACCGGCGACGGCCGCCCGTACCTGAGGGGTCGTCAGCACGGCGCGCGGCGTGGCGGGCAGGGCACCGAGCTTCTCCAGCAGCGGGTGCGCGGCGTCCGGGTGGGCGACCTTCAGCCCGAGCCGGGAGAGCCGGGCGAGGACGGGGCCGGTGAGCGCATCCGGCAGCGGCAGCAGGATCTGCCGCGGTCCGATCGTGGTGCGCGGCGGACGGCCCGCCCGCTCGTCGTCCGGGTCGCCCGCGAGGGGGACGGGGAGGCCGGTGAGCCGGTCGGGGTCGGTGCCCGCGAGGCTGTCGTAGAGCCGGTGCCACCAGGCGGGGTCGCGCTCAAGACCGGCGAGGCGGTCGATGGCCTCGGTCAGGGGGACGCGGGCGACGCCCAGGGTGCGCAGCTCGGTGCGCCGCTCCAGGCCCGCGGGCAGCAGGCAGGGCAGCACCTCGGCGAGCACCCGTACGGTCTCGGCCCCGACGCCCTCGACGACCTCGGCCTCCACGGGCCGCAGGGCGCCGGTGCTCTCCGTACGATCCTGGTCCTGCTCCCGGTCCCAGTCGTCCGCCCAGCCAGGCTCGGCCTCGGGGTCCCGGGGCGCGGCGGGCTCCAGGAACGCGACCCGGGGCAGCCGGGCCAGGATCGCACCGCGCAGCGCCGCGTCCAGGCCGCCCTTGCCCAGCGGCCCCGGCACCAGGTCGATGGTCCCGGTCGACACGGGCCGCCAGGAGCCCAGCAGCTCCGCGTACGCGTCGGCCACCCGCTCCACCAGGAAGTCGGTCAGCGGCCCCGGCGCGGGGTGCCTGCGGGCGGTGTCCAGCGGGAGGGAGGCGATGAGCAGGGCGGGGATGCCGAGCGGCTCGTCGGTGGGTGTCGGGGCGTGCACGACGGGTGCGGTACGGGGATGGAGCGGGGCGCCCGCCTCGTCGACCGGCACCGCCCAGGTCACCGACCAGTGCGGGCGCAGCCGCTCCTCGACCGGGCGGTCGGCGAGCAGGGCGGGCTCGATGGGCCCGTGGTGGAGCACGGTGCGCCAGCGGCCCAGGCCGCGTGCGGAGTCGTCGATGTGCGTGTATGGGCCGTGGGCCGAACGGCTGAGGGTCCTCGTCCCGTCCGGGGTCTCGATGACGACCTCGTCCAGGCCGGGCAGGGTGAGCAGCAGCGCGTCGTCCACGGCGGCCAGCAGCCGGGCCACCAGGTCCTCGGCGGTGCCGTCGCGCAGCGGCAGCACGACGACGGTGTCGTACCCGTCGGGCGCGGAGCCCTCGGCGGGCAGCGGCAGGCGCAGCAGCGGTACGTGTCCGTCGCGGCGGCGCAGCTCGTCGCCGAGCCCGGGGCTGCCGACGGCCGCTTCCCGGGCCAGCTCGCGCGCCTCGGCCAGGGACCAGCGCACGCCGCCGTGGCGGCCGAGCACGGCGGGCTCGTCGCTGACCGCGAGGACGGCGGCGAACCCGACGCCGAAGCGGCCGACGGAGGACTCGTGGCCCTCGCGCTTGGCGGAGGCCCGCAGGGTGCTCAGGGACTCCACGCCGGTGGCGTCGAGCGGCGCGCCGGTGTTCGCGGCGGCCAGCACGCAGCGGTCGTCCGGGTCGCCGGGGGCGGCGGGGTGCAGGATGAGACGGAGCCTGCCGGGGACGCGGGCGCGGGCGGCGGCGTCGGCGGCGTTCTGGGCCAGCTCGACGACGAGGCGGTCGCGGTAGCCGCCGAGCGCGAGGTCCTCCTCGGCGTTGGCGTCCTCCCGGAACCGGGCGGGCCCGGCCCCCCAGGCGTCGAGCACGCCGCGCCGCAGCCGTGCCGTCCCGAACGGATCGGCCCCCTCGGTCGCCTTCATGCTCACGCTCTCGTCTCCTCCGCTGGGTGGGGACCGCGTATGCCTGTGCGGCCCAGTGTGCGCCCGAAGGTACCGCGCGCGCCGCCCCCGCCGTACCAGCAAGCCCGGCCATCCCGGCCCGGCCAACCCAGCCCGTCCGGCATCCACGGGGACCGGTAAGCCCGGCCAACCCAGCCCGTCCGGCGTTTGAGGACGGAACCCTTGCCCGGGTGGGCGTGCACAGCGAAGGTCCCTGGGGCCCGGTAGCCCGCAGCGGCACCCGCTGAAGGTCCCTGGGGCCCGGTAGCCCGCAGCGGCACCCGCTGAAGGTCCCTGGGGCCCGGTAGCCCGCAGCGGCACCCGCCCCACAGCGCCGGTTCCGTCCTCAAACGCCGGACGGGCTGAAACGGGCACCCCGCCCCCACGTCAGCGGTTCCGTCCTCAAACGCCGGACGGGCTGGACAGGTGCGGGCAGGAGCGTCAGGAGTGGCCCAGGTCCTCCGACGCCCCGTCCGTCTCGGCCGGCACGGAGCCCTCGCCGCGCTCCGGCCGCAGCGAGTACGTGTCCACCCGCATCGTGTCCAGTGCGTGCGGCGCCGGCTTCGGCGGCGTCGGCATCACCGCGGCCTCCGAATGCCCGCCGCAGCCGTACGCCAGCGACACCACATGCCCGTCCGCCGGGCCGAACTCGTTCGCGCACACCCCGAAGGCCTGCTTCAGGGAGCCCGCCATGGGGATCAGGAACGCACAGCTGACGCACGTCGCCGGGGCCGCCTGGGCCATCGGCGTCTTCGGGCCGAACTCCTCGTCCCAGCGGTCGGCCGCCGCGTACAGCCCGTACCGGGACAGCACCCGCGCCCGGCGCGTACCGAGCTCGTCGGCGACCGCGGCGATGGACCCGCGGCTGGTGGCGGCCACCGGCCGGCCCGTCAGCTCGGCGTCCTCCGAGTCGACCAGCTCGGCCAGCTCCCGGGAGACCACGGAGTTCGGCGGCGGCTCGTCCTCGCCGGTCCAGCCGGGCTCCAGGCGCAGGTCCTCCGCCTCGGTGGGCAGCAGGTCGCCGGGGCCCATGTCGCCGGGGCGCAGCCGCTCGCTCCACGGCACCCACTCCGGCGCCAGGAGGGCGTCGTCCCCCGGCAGCAGCACCGTTTCGTCCAGGGTGACGTTCTTCGCGCGGGAGGCCCGCGCCACCGTCACCGCCCAGCGCCAGCCCCGGTACCCGGGCTCCTTGGCCTCGAAGTAGTGGGTGACGACCCGGTCTCCCTCGGAGACCACGCCGATGTGCTCACCGACCACACCGGGCGCGGCGGCCTCCTCCGCGGCCGCACGCGCGAGGTCCACCGCCTCGGCGCACAGACGGTCGGGAACGGGGGTCCGGGCCGTACGGCTTCGCGTCGTCGTCGCAGCACTCACAGGTCTTCGCTTCTCTCCATACGCCAGTCTCACGAGCGCGCCAGCTGCCGCACGGTTGCCGTTTCGGCCAGACAAGTGCGGGCGGAGCGGACCTGGGGGCCGCGTCGACGTCCACACCCGTTGTGCCTGCCTCGGGCGCGCCTTCTGCCACCCATTCTGCGGGATCGCCGAGAGGCGCGCGGCCAAGAACAACCGCCGGTGGCGCGTTACGCACGCTACCCTCTCCGCCGCGCTGCGCCCACCTGCCCGTCCCAAACGTGCCGTATCCGTTCCCGCCGGCTTCCCGCCGACGCCGTTCGGACGCGGGTGGCGGCAGGGCCCCGGACGGTTCCGGCGCGCGCGTCCGACAGGGCGTCACGCGCGCGTCCGCGGCCGATCGCCGTTCATACCGGCCAGGGTTGGGGCACTATGACGGGGTGACTGCCGCCAGGTCGCACGACGGTCCCGGCCCGCTCCGCAGGGCGGGACGGGCGACGGGCCATGCCCTGCGCGCCCCGTTCACCGGCACGGCGCGCGGTATCCGCAAGGCGACGCACGCCCACGGCGCGGGCGAATCCGGCCTCGGAAAACTGATCGAACTGCACGCGGTGAACGGCGCGGGCGACGTCATGATCACGGTCGCGCTCGCCTCCACCGTCTTCTTCTCGGTGCCCACGGACGAGGCGCGGGGCAGGGTGGCCCTCTACCTCGCCATCACCATGGCCCCCTTCACCCTCCTCGCCCCGGTGATCGGCCCGCTCCTGGACCGGCTGCCGCACGGCCGGCGCGCCGCGATGGCGGGCGCGATGCTCGCCCGGGCGCTGCTGGCGATCACCATGTCGGGCGCGGTCGCCACAGGGGGTCTGGAGCTGTATCCGGCCGCGCTGGGCGTCCTGGTCTCGTCGAAGGCGTACGGCGTGGTGCGCAGCGCGGTCGTGCCCCGGCTGCTGCCACCGAAGTTTTCCCTGGTGAAGGCCAATTCCCGGGTGACTCTGGCGGGGCTGCTGGCCACCGGGGTGGCGGCCCCGATCGGGGCGGGCCTCCAGACCATCGGCTCACCGTGGCCGCTCTACGGCGCCTGCGCGATCTTCGTCGCGGGCACGTTCCTCGCCTTCACCCTGCCGCACAAGGTCGACTCCGCGAAGGGCGAGCGCCGGGCGCGGCTGATCGTCCCGCACCACGAGGACACCGCGCCGCGGCCCGCCCCCGGGAAGGGCGGCAGCACCCGGGCCGGCCTCCGCGGGCGCGGCAACGGGGAGAAGCCGGCCAGGGAACGGCCGCCGGGTCTGCGGTCCGTCGGCGGGTCCGTCCTGCACGGGCTCCAGGCCAACGCCGCGCACCGGGCTCTCTCCGGCTTCCTCATCTTCTTCCTGGCGTTCCTGCTGCGCGAACACCCGCTGGCCGGGCAGAGCGCGGCGGTCTCGCTCGGCATCGTCGGCGTGGCGGCGGGCGTCGGCAACGCCTGCGGTACGGCGGTGGGCTCCTGGCTGCGGGCCCGCGGCCCCGAGGTGATCATCGCGACGGTGCTGGGGCTCGCGCTGAGCGTGGCGGTCCTGGCCGCCGTCTTCTTCTCCACCGTGCTGGTCGCCGCGCTCGGCGCGGTCGCCGGTTTCACCCAGGCCCTGTCCAAGCTGTCGCTCGACGCGATGATCCAGCGGGACGTGCCCGAGGAGGTCCGCACCTCCGCGTTCGCCCGGTCCGAGACGTTGCTCCAGATGGCGTGGGTGGTCGGCGGCGCCATCGGCATCGCCCTGCCGCTCAACGCGGTGCTCGGCATGTCGGTCGCCGCGGGCCTTCTCGCGCTCGGCGCGGCCACGTCCGTACGGGGTCTCCTGGGGGCCGCCCGGCGCGGCACGCCGCACCCCCGCGTGGCATGAGCGGAGGCGACCGATAGCCTTCGGCCCATGACCGTTGCGTTCTTCTCCGGTAAGGGCCGTCGAATCGGCGTCGCTCTTGGTGCCGTGTCCGCGGGACTCCTTGTCCTGTCCGCCTGCGACAAGCCGACGCCGCTCGCCACCGTGACGGTCGGCAGCGACTCGGTGAACACCGAGGCCGCCTGTTACAACGACGGCGAGGCGATCAAGGAGTCCCTGATCCAGGGCTGCCTGAACAAGAAGGCCGAGAAGTCCCTCACGGTCTCCATGGACGACAAGGTCCGCTTCGGCGTCGACCCCGAGATCGCCGAGAACGGCTGGACGCTCTTCATCAACGGCCAGCAGGCCGAGCAGGAGCCGTACGAGAAGACCTACCGGACGATCCCCGGCAGCGCCTTCTTCGCCAGCCAGACGGGCCAGCCGTCCGAGAAGACGAACATCTCCATCGTGGAGACCAAGGGCAAGAAGCTCACGGGCATCTGGCAGTTCGAGCTCAAGAAGGACTGACCCGCTCGACCGAGAGCGCCCTTCCCCCGTCCTCGACCCTGAGGCTGTATCCGTGCGTGTGCTGGTCGTGACCGCTGTCCCGGTGGAACGGGACGCGGTCACGCGTGCGTTCGGGGGCGCTCCGGAGAGCGTGGCGCTGCCGGGGGGCGAGCTGCACCGCGTCGGCGCGTTCGACGTCCTGGCGGGCGGTGCGGGCCCGGCCGCCGCCGCCGCGGCCACCGCCTTCGCCCTGGCGTCGGCGTCCACGCCGTACGGGCTGGTCGTCTCGGCCGGGATCGGCGGGGCGTTCACCCCGCTGACGCCGCTCGGCTCGCTGGTCGTGGCGAGCGACATCGTCGCCGCCGACCTCGGCGCCGACACCCCCGAAGGCTTCCTGCCGGTCACCGCGCTCGGCTTCGGCCGGGACCGCTTCTCCGCCCCGCCCACGCTCGTACGGGAGGTGGCGGCCGCCACGGGAGCCGCCGCCGGCCCCGTCCTCACCGTCTCCACCGTGACCGGCACCGCCGAGCGCGCCGGGGACCTGCTCGCCGCGCACCCGGGGGCGCTGGCCGAGGCGATGGAGGGCTTCGGGGTCGCGGAGGCCGCCGCCCGGGCCGCTGTGCCCGTCACGGAGGTGCGGGCGGTGTCGAACGCCGTGGGGCCCCGCGACCGGGACGCCTGGCGCATCGGCGACGCGCTGGCGGCGCTCACGGACGCGTTCGGGAAGATCGCACCCGTACTGGAAGGTTGGAACCGGCATGACCACTGAAGCGCACCCGGACCCGATCGAGATCGCCTTCTCGCCCTGCCCCAACGACACCTTCGTCTTCGACGCCTGGGCGCACGGCAGGGTGCCCGGCGCGCCCGCGCCGGCCGTGACCTTCGCCGACATCGACGTCACCAACGGCATGGCCGAGCGCGGTGAGCTGGACGTCCTGAAGGTCTCCTACGCGGTGCTGCCGTGGGTGCTCGACGACTACGCGCTGCTGCCGTGCGGCGGGGCGCTGGGCCGGGGGTGCGGTCCGCTGGTCCTCACCAAGGAGCTGGGCCTCGACCTGACCGGCCGGACCGTCGCCGTGCCGAGCGAGCGCTCGACGGCGTACCTGCTGTTCCGGCTCTGGGCGGCGGAGATGGTGCCGGGCGGTGTCGGCGAGGTCGTCGTGATGCCGTTCGACGAGATCATGCCCGCCGTGCGGGACGGCAAGGTCGACGCCGGTCTGGTCATCCACGAGGCCCGCTTCACGTACCGGAACTTCGGTCTGCACAACCTCGCCGACATGGGCCGGCACTGGGAGGACACCACGGGGCTCCCGATCCCCCTCGGCGCGATCATCGCGAAGCGGTCGCTCGGCGCGGAGACCCTGCGCCGCCTGGCCGACACGATCCGCAGCTCGGTCCGCCTCGCCTGGGACCACCCGGAGGTCTCCCGGCCGTACGTCCTGGAGCACGCCCAGGAGATGGACCCGGCCGTGGCGGACCAGCACATCGGGCTGTACGTGAACGAGTTCACCGCCGACCTCGGCGAGGACGGCTACGCGGCGATCCGCGGCCTGCTGACCCGTGCGGCGGCCGAGGGACTGGTACCGCCCCTGGGCCCGGACGCGCTGGCGTTTCCCTGAGCGGACCGGGCGGACTGGAAGGACACCCCACGTGCACACGTCGACCCCGTCGACCGCCCCGTTCACCCTGGCGTTCTGGAAGGAAGGCCGCACCCACGAGCAGCGGGCGGGCTACCGGGGCACAGCGGCGGAGTTCGGCGAGATCGTCCTCACCGCCCCGCTGCCCCGGAAGTACACCCCGGACAGCGTGGTCTCCGAGGTGCGCGGCCCGTCGGTTCCCACGGCGGTGTTCGAGACCCGCGGCATCCACACCGAGGCCGCCGACCTGCCGACGCTCAACCGATCGGTGCTCCGGGTCGGCGACGCCCTGGTGCACCTGCGGCGCAACCGCTTCGGTCTGACCCGCGGGGCCCGCGCCCTGCACTTCCGGTACGGCGGTGACCACTACCGGCTGCGCGCGGTGAACCGGAAGCAGTTCGTCCTGACCCGACGGGCCGATGCCGAGGACCCCGGGGTGTCCCTCACGGCGAAGCAGTCCGGGCTCGGCGGCGGCAAGAGACTGGTGGTGCGGGCGACGGGCCGGGCCGTGGCCGCGGACATCGTGCTCGTCACGCTCTTCGCCGGTGTCGACCGCGCGCCGCTGACCCGCTCGGGCGCTGTGCGCGCGGCCCTGGGCAGGTCCACCCGGCTCTTCGCCGAGAGCCAGGCCTGACCACCCGCAGGGCCCGCGCCCCGACAGCGCCTTCGCGGGGCGCCGTCCGCTACACGTCGAGCTGGTCGGCGACCGCCCTCAGCAGGCCCGCGATCTTCGCGCCGGAGGCCTTGTCGGGGTAGCGGCCCCGCTCCAGCTGCGGCGTGATGTTCTCCAGGACCGTCGTCAGGTCCTGCACGATCGACGCCAGCTCGTCCGGCTTGCGGCGCTGCGCGGCCGCGACGGACGGGGTGGGGTCGAGGACCACCACGGAGAGGGCCTGGTCGCCGCGCTGGCCCGCGACCACGCCGAACTCCACGCGCTGGCCGGGCTTGAGGGCGTCGACCCCGGCAGGGAGAACCGACGAGTGGACGAAGACGTCGCCGCCGTCGTCGCGGGAGAGAAAGCCGAAGCCCTTCTCACTGTTGAACCACTTGACCTTGCCGGTGGGCACGTCTGTCCTCGTCCTCGTACTCGTCGGTGTGCGGGAGAGCCGGTCCCCGGGGAAAACGGCTCCGGATAGCAGTACAGCGGGTCACCGTGACCCGCCCGGTCCCAGGCTAATGGGCCCCGGGCCGGTGACAAGACGTCGCCGGAGAGTTCCTCCGGGCTGGGAACTACCCTGGTCGCGTGAGTACTACTCCTTCAGGCGCAGGTGACCGGCTCGTTCAGGTCGGCGCGATCGTCTTCTTCGTCGGCGCACTGGCCACTCTGGTCACCGTGGCCCCCTTGTTCCTGGGCACGGACCCGTTCCCTCCGGTCGCGTACGCGGTCTGCATGCTGATGGGCGTCGGGTTCCTGATCGCCGGGGCGGGCGTCGTGCGCTCGGCCTGGTCCAACTCCCCGAAACGGGCCGCGAACCGCGCCTGACGACCCTCCGCGTCACGCCACGCCGGCCACCTCGAAGCGCGTCACGCCACCCCGGCCCGCCTCGAAGCGCGTCACGCCACCCGGTCCGCCTCGAAGGCGGCCAGCCAGGCCGGGAAGCCCGTCAGGTCCTCCAGCACCACGTCCGCGCCCGCCGTCCGCAGCTCCGCCGCGTCGCACGGGCCCGTCGTCACCGCGACCGACAGCGCTCCGGCGACCCGGGCCCCCCGTACGTCGCCGGTGTGGTCGCCGACGTACACCTGCGCGCCGTGCTCGCTCAGCGCCGCGCCCTTGGCCTCCGCCCACAGTGAGCCGACCACCGTGTCCGGCTCGATGCCGAGGTGGGCCAAATGCAGCTTCGCGTTCGGCTCGTACTTCGCCGTGACGACGATCGCCCGGCCGCCGAGCGCCTTAACCGCCGCCACCGACTCCCGCGCCCCGGCGAGGGCCGTGCTCGGGACTATCCCGTGGTCCGGGTAGATCGCCCGGTAGCGGTCGGCGGCGGCGGCCACCTCGGCGGCGGGGAACCAGTGCGCCAGCTCCGTCTCCGGCGGCGGGCCGATCCGGCTCACCACCAGGTCGACGTCGATCTCCACCCCCGTCTCCGCGGACAGGGCCCGGTAGGCGGCGGCGATGCCCGGCCGGGAGTCCACGAGCGTCAGGTCGAGGTCGAAGCCGACCGTCAGGGGGCGTCGAGGGGGGTGGGCGGGGGAGTGCTCAAGCGGGTGCTGCGGAGTGCTCTGATCCGTGGAAGCCATGCCTGCCATTGTGCCGACCGGCCGGGGGCGGTCCCGAAGCGCGGTCCCGAAGCCCCCGTCGGCCGCGAAATCCAGCCGCTTAGACTGAGACGCGCACTTAGCCAAGCCTTACCGTCCTGGCCCCGCGCCCCGGCGTTCCCTCCTGTTCCGTCACGTCCGCGTCCGTCCCGATTGGGTGAAATGTCAGCGTCAGCGCCCGTGCGGACCGCCGCGCCACCCCGTACGCCCCGCCTCTCCCGACGTGCGGCCTCGACCGCCGGGGCCGCGCTCGCCCTGCTGCTGGCGGTCCTGCTGAGCCTCGCCGTGGGGGCGCGGTCCATCCCGCCGGGCGAGGTGTTCGACGTCCTGCTGCACGGCGGGCACTCCGACGCCGCCGAGGTGATCCGCTCGATGCGGGTGCCGCGCACGCTCATCGGGCTGATGGTCGGCGCGGCGCTGGCCCTCGCGGGCACGGTGCTCCAGGGCATCACCCGTAACCCCATCGCCGACCCCGGCATCCTCGGCATCAGCCAGGGCGCTTCGGTCGCGGTGGTGATGGCCATCGCGTTCGCGGGGGTCCACACGCTCACCGGGTATGTGTGGTTCGCCTTCGCGGGCGCGGCGCTGGCCTCGGTCGCCGTGTACGCCATCGCCTCCAGCGGACGCGGCGGCGCGACCCCGGTGAAGCTCGCGCTCGGCGGTGCGGCGATCAACGCGCTGCTGGTGTCGGTGACGGTCGGAATCCTCACGACGAACGCCGCCGCGCTGGACGAGTTCCGCTTCTGGCAGGTCGGCTCCATCGCGGGACGGGAGGCGGACGTCGTCCAGCAGGTGTGGCCGTTCCTCCTCGTCGGGGCGGTCCTCGTACTCTCCGTCGCCCGCGGCCTGGACGCGCTCGCGCTCGGCGAGGACGTGGCGAAGGGGCTCGGGCAGAACGTCGCCGCGGTCCGGATCGTCGGCGGTGTCGGGGCGACCGTGCTGACCGGGGTCGGGGTCGCCGCCGCCGGGCCGATCGCGTTCATCGGTCTCGCCGTCCCGCACATCGCCCGCGCGGTCGTCGGCAACGACCACCGCTGGGTGCTGCCCATGGCGGCGCTGATCGGACCCGTGATGCTGCTGGTCTCGGACGTCGTCGGCCGGATCGTGTTCCCGCCGGGCGAGGTCCCGGCGGGCGTGATGACGGCCCTGATCGGGGTGCCGTTCCTGGTCGCCCTCGTACGCCGGAAGGCGGTGCCCGCATGAGCGAGACCTCAACGGCCGTGACCGCGCCCGTGCAGGCCGTACGGGTCCGGCCCGCCGGCTACTCCGTCGTGAGGGCCGGTCGGCGCGGCCGGTTCCTGCTGCACCGGCGGGCCTCCGTCGTCGCGGCCGCCCTCGTCGTGCTCCTGGCCGCCGTCTGCGTCGTCTACCTCTGCGTCGGCGAGAGCTTCGTCGCCCCCGGCGAGGTCGTGAAGGTGATCCTCGGGCAGCCGTCCTCGGCCGAGCTGGTCGTGGGCACGCTGCGGCTGCCGCGCATGGTCGTCGGGCTGTTGGTGGGCGCCGCGTTCGGGATCGCCGGGGCGCTGATCCAGACGGTGGCCCGCAACCCGCTGGCCAGCCCCGACATCATCGGCATCAGCCAGGGCGCCAGCGCGCTCACGGTCGGCGCGATGACGTTCGGCATCACCTCGTACACCGTCCTGCCCTACCTCTCCGTCGTCGGCGGCATCGCGGCGGCGGCCCTCGTGTACGTCTTCGCGTGGCGCGGCGGCCTGCACGCCACCCGCTTCGTCCTCATCGGCATCGGCTTCGCCATCGCGCTGCGCTCGGTGACCACGCTGTTCCTGACCAAGGGCGACTACCTGGTCGCCCAGCAGGCGCAGATCTGGATGACCGGTTCCCTGAACGGGCGCGGCTGGTCGGAGGCGGCCCCGATCGGCTGGACGCTGCTGATCCTGCTGCCCGCCATCGCCTGGGCGGCCCGCGCGCAGCGCACCGTCGCGATGGACGACGACACCGCCACCGCGCTGGGCGTGCGCCTGGGGCGCGTACGGCTCGGACTGGTGGCGCTCGGTGTGGTCCTGGCGTCCGTGGCGACGGGCACGGCGGGCCCGGTGGACTTCGTGGCGCTGCTCGCCCCGCAGGTCGCCCGCAGGCTGACCCGGACCGCGCAGATCCCGCTGCTGTCCTCGGCGCTGCTGGGCGCGGTGATCGTCGTCCTCGGCGACCTGCTGGCCCGCAAGCTGTTCGCGCCCACCGAACTGCCGGTGGGCGTCCTCACGGCGGCGGTCGGCGCCCCGTACCTGATCTGGCTGATCATCCGCGGTCACCGCGGCCGCAGTGGAGGCACCGCATGAGCCCGAGCCCGACGACCGACACGGCGCAGCGGACCGGCAGGCTCGCCGCGCGCTCCCTGACCCTCGCGTACGAGGACCGCACCGTGGTTCACGAACTGGACCTCACCGTGCCGGACGGGCAGGTCACCGTCATCGTCGGCCCGAACGCCTGCGGCAAGTCCACCACCCTGCGGGCGCTCGGCCGGCTGCTGAAGCCGCGCGGCGGGGCGGTCCTGCTGGACGGTACGGAGCTGGCGCGGATTCCGACGAAGCAGATCGCCCGGTCCATCGGGCTGCTCCCGCAGACCCCGGTCGCTCCCGAGGCGATCACCGTCTCCGACCTGGTCGCGCGGGGCCGTCAGCCGCACCAGAGCTGGTGGCAGCAGTGGTCGGACGAGGACGAGCGGGCGGTGACCGACGCGATGGCCCGTACCGACGTCACGGCGCTGGCCGACCGGTCGGTGGACGAGCTGTCGGGCGGTCAGCGCCAGCGGGTGTGGATCGCGATGGCGCTGGCCCAGGAGACGGACCTGCTGCTGCTCGACGAGCCGACGACGTACCTCGACATCGCGCACCAGGTGGAGGTCCTCGACCTGGTGCGCCAGTTGGCGTCCCCCGCCGCCGACGGCACCCGGGGCCGCACGGTCGTCACCGTCCTCCATGACCTCAACCAGGCCGCCCGGTACGCGGACCGCCTGGTCGCCATGAAGGAGGGCCGGATCGTCGCCGAGGGCCGGCCCGGGGACGTCGTCACCGCCGAGCTCGTCGCCGAGGTCTTCGGCCTGGAAGCGGTGATCGTGCCGGACCCGGTGACGGGTTCGCCGCTCGTCGTCCCAAGCGCCCCCTGGACCCCGTCCCCGGTGGTCTCCCCCTCCCAGAAAGGTCTGTGACATGACTCCCCTCCTCCGCGACCGCCGCCGCACCCTCGTCGCCGGCTCCCTCGCCGTGACCGCCGCGCTCACCCTCGCCGGGTGCGGCTCCTCCGACCCGGCAGCGGACTCCTCCGGCTCCTCGGACTCCCCGGCGAAGACCCGCACTGTCTCCACCGCGAACGGGAAGGTCGACGTCCCCGTGTCGCCGAAGCGGGTCGTCGTCCTGGACTCCGGCGAGCTGGACTCCGCGATCACCCTCGGCGTCCGGCCGGTCGGCGCGACGCACTCGGCGTCCGAGGACGCCTTCCCCTCCTACCTCCCCGCGAGCGAGACGAAGGACATCACCCCGGTCGGCGAGATCGCCAACGCGAATCTGGAGTCCGTCGCCGCGCTCAAGCCGGACCTGATCCTCACCAGCAAGGTCCGGGACGGGGAACGCTACGAGGAGCTCAGCAAGATCGCCCCGACCGTGATGACGGAGGCGACCGGCAGCGCCTGGAAGGAGAACTTCCAGGTCCACGCGGAGGCCCTCGGCAAGCAGGCCGAGGCCAAGAAGGTCCTCGCCACGTACGACACGCAGGTGGCGAAGGTGACGGAGGCGCTCGGCGGCAAGGAGAAGGCCGCCGCGACGGACGTCAACTTCGTCCGCTTCGTCGAGGGCGCCGAGATCCGCATCTACGGCAAGCAGAACTACATCGGCTCGATCCTCGCCGACATCGGCACCGGACGCCCCGCGATCACGGACAAGGCCAAGGACGGGTTCTCGTACGACGTGTCGCCCGAGAAGATCGACCTCGCGGACGCGGACGTCATCTTCACGTCGACGTACGGCGACCCGGGCAAGGCCGGGACGACGAAGACGATGAACAGCGGCCTGTGGAAGGGGCTGAAGGCGGCCAAGAACGACAAGGTCTTCAAGGTCGACGACCGTCTGTGGATCTCCGGCATCGGCTACACCGCCGCCGGAAAGATCCTGGAGGAGTTCGAGACCAGCATGACCAAGTAGCCCCGCGCCCGGCCCCTCGCCGGGCCGCGCCCGGGTCAGCCGGTCCGCGCCTAGCCGCGCCCGGGTCAGCCGGTCCGCCTCCGCGCCCGCCACACCAGGTAGAGCGCGGAGGCGACGGCGGCGAGGCGGACGACCACCGGCCAGGTGTCCACCAGGACATCCCGCATCGCGCCCTCGCGGATCGGCTCGCCCCAGCGCCCCTCCATCCGCCCCCAGACCCATGCGAGGGCCCCGGCCGCCACGACGCCCGGCAGGCCGAGCGCCGCCCATTTCGCCTCCGTACGGGAGAGGGTGCGCGAGCTGTACGCGATCAGCCAGCCGCCCGCCAGGGGCAGCCAGGAGCCGGTGACCACTCCGGCGACGAGCAGGACGGCGGCCAGGAGCAGCAGCGGATGGGCGAAGCCGCCGCGGGGGCCGGAGGCGGCGGCCTCGGGCTCGGCGACCGCCGCGGCGGCCTTGCGGCGGCGGAGCTTCAGGAGGCGCAGGGCGCGGCGGCGGGCGGTGGTCCCGGCCCCGGCCCCGGCCTCCCCCTCCGCCCCGGCCTTCGCGGCGGCCTCGTCCGTGTCGCCCTCGGCGCCCTTCCCGCCGTCCTCGTCCTTCTCGTTGGGCCCCGGCCGCCGCCTCCCGAGCAGCTCCGGGGCCTCGATGCCGCCGAAGAACCCGGGGATGGCGGTCCCCTCGTCGAAGGGGCCCGGCTCCAGGCGCCACCAGTCGGTCGCGTCCGCGTCCCCCTGCTGGTCCTGGCCGAGCATGTGCGGGGCGGAGGGGTCGGGCCAGGCGCGGGCGGGGACGCCGCCGTCGGCGTAGTCGTAGTCGCCGACGGCGTCGGGGGCGGCGTGGTCGTCGGGGGCGTCGGAGGCGGCGTGGTCGTCGGGGGCGGCAGCCGGGCGGGGCACGGCGGCGGACCGCGCACCGGACGCGCCGCCGGAAGCACGGTCGGAACCACCGCCTGAAGCCCAGTCGGAGGCACCACCGGGCGCATGGCCGGAGGCACCGCCTGAAACCCGGTCGGAGGCACCACCGGGCGCATGGCCGGAGGCACCGCCTGAAACCCGGTCGGAGGCACCGTCGGGCACATGGCCGGAAACACCGCCCGGATCGCTTCCGTCGTCGCCCTCGGGATCACGGCGCGACGCGCCCCACCCGAAACCGGCTTTCGGCTTCCGGAGGGCCTTCTCCGTCCGGCCGTCCCCCGCCCCCGGAGCGGGCTCCTCCCGCTTCCTCGGCTCCTTCGGCTCCCTCGGCTCCCTGCGGAGGAGTCCGCCACGGGGCCGTGGAAGGGAGGTCCGCCGCTGCTGCTCGCCGCCCCCCGTCCCGGTCCGGGCGGTCGGCAGGGTGACCGTGCCGTCGGCCGACTCCGCCGCCGCGGCCACCAGTTCGTCCGGGCTGCCCAGCCGGCCGATGATGCGCCGCACGGTCGCGGGGGAGTCCGCGCCCTCCACGCCGCGCTGCCGGTCGATCTCGCCCCGAAGTGTCGAAACCAGGCGCATCCGGGCACCCGACGACAGCTGTTGCTGCTGAGCCAGGTCGCCGACCCGGCTCAGGTAGTCGTAGACGAGCTGGTCGCTCTCGATCCCCACTCGGTGCATCCCCTCTACCGGCCCTGCCCCGACGGTAGCGTTCCAGCGGCTACCGTGGGACGGATGGGGACGACCACACCACCGCGCACGCTCGCCGAAGCCCTGCGCGCCCGGGGCGACGAATCGCTGGCCGGGCTGCTGCGTGCCCGCCCCGACCTCCTCAACCCGGTGCCGAACGACATCACCCAGCTCGCCACCCGGGCCGGCACGCGGGCGTCCGTCGTCCGCGCGCTGGAACACCTGGACCGGTTCGCACTCCAGACCGCCGAGGCGCTCGCGGTGGCCCCGGACCCGGCCCCGTACGACACGCTGCTCTCCCTGCTCACGGGCGACGGGCTGGACGACGGCGACCAGCGGGACGACGCGGGGGCGGCGATCACCGCCGCGCTGCCGGGCGCGTTGGCAACCCTGCGCGAACAGGCCCTGGTCTGGGGCGAGGACGACCGGCTGCGGCTGGTGCGCACCGCCCGGGAACTGCTCGCCCCGTCCCCGCAGCACCCCTCGCCCACGGGCCTGGGTCCCACGGTCGCCGAGGCGACGGCCGGGATGTCGCCGGGCCGGCTCCAGGAGATCCTGGCGACGACCGGTCTGCCCGCCACGCACGACCCGGTCTCCGCGGTGGCCGCGCTCGCCGCCCTGTTCACGGACCGGACGCGGATGGCGGAACTGCTGGACAGGGCCCCGGTGGAGGCGCTGTCGGTCCTGGACCGGCTGGTGTGGGGCCCGCCGTACGGGGAGGTCACGCCCAACCCCACTCCCCCCGTGAAGTGGCTGCGCGACCGGGGCCTGCTGCTGCCGGTCTCCACCCGGACGGTGGTCCTGCCGCGCGAGGCGGCCCTGCATCTGCGCGCCGGACGCGCGCACCGCGTACCGGAACCGGTCCCCCCGGCCGTCGCGGCGGCGGCGACGCGCGATCCACAGGCTGTGGACAGGGCGGCGGCCGGGCAGGCGTTCACGGCGCTGTCCACGGTCGAGGAGCTGCTGAAGCTCTGGAACGGCGGCGGACCCGCGATCCTGCGCGCGGGCGGGCTGAGCGTACGGGAGCTGAAGCGCGCCGCGAACTCCCTCGACGTGACCGAGCCGATCGTCGCGTTCTGGATCGAACTGGCCTACGGAGCGGGCCTGTTGGCCTCCGACGGGGAGCCCGAGGAGCGGTACGCGCCGACGCCGGCCTCCGACGAGTGGCTCGACCTGTCCGCCGAGGACCGCTGGACGCACCTCGCCACCGCCTGGCTCGCCGCCACCCGGACCCCGGGCCTGGTCGGCGGCCAGGACGCCAAGGGCCGGGCGCTGTCCGCACTCGGCCCTGAGCTGGACCGCTCGGCCGCCCCCGACGTGCGGCGCCGGGTCCTGGCCCTGTTCGCCGAACTTCCGCCGGGCACCGCGCCGGACGCGGAGACCCTGCTGCGACGGCTGCGCTGGGAACGCCCGTTGCGCGGCGGAGCGGCCCCTTCCGCAGGCACGGCGGAGGGGACGGACCTCCGCTCCCGCCTCGCCCTGTGGACGCTCAACGAGGCGGAGCTGCTGGGCATCACGGGCCGGGGCGCGCTCTCCGCACAGGCCCGCGCGCTGCTGGACGAGGGCCCGGACGCGGCGGCGGCCCTCCTCGCGCCGCTCGTCCCCGAGCCCCTGGACCACGTCCTGCTCCAGGCCGACCTGACGGCGGTGGCGCCGGGCCCGCTGGAACGCCCCCTGGCGGAGACGCTCTCGGTCCTGGCCGACGTGGAGTCGAAGGGCGGGGCGACGGTGTACCGCTTCACGCCCGGTTCGGTGCGCCGCGCCCTGGACGCCGGGCAGGCGGCGGCCGACCTGCACGCGTTCCTGGCCGCGCACAGCCGTACGCCGGTGCCGCAGCCGCTGAGCTATCTGATCGACGACGTGGCCCGCCGCCACGGCCACCTGCGGATCGGGGCGGCGTCCGCGTACGTACGCTGCGACGACGAGGCGGTCCTCAACGAGATCCTGGCCGACCGCCGCTCCACCGGGCTCCGCCTCCGCCGCCTTGCCCCCACGGTCCTGGCCTCCCAGGCCGACCCCGGCTCCCTCCTGGAGGCCCTGCGCGACATGGGCTACGCGCCGGCCGCCGAATCCGCCGAGGGCGACGTCCTGATCACCCGCGCCGGGGCCCGCCGCACCCCGCCCCGCACCCCTCCGGTCCCGGTCCCCGAAGGGCCTCCGGTCCCGGACGACACCCTGCTCGGTGCGGCGGTACGCGCCATCCGCGCGGGCGACACGGCCGCCACGGTGATCCGCAAGGACACGTCCGAGGGCCCGTCGTCCACCACGCCCGCCGGTTCCCTCCCCCGCACCACCTCCGCCGAGACCCTGGCCACCGTCCAGGCGGCCGCGATGACGGGCTCCGCCGTCTGGATCGGCTACGTCAACGCCGACGGCGCGGCCAGCCAGCGCGTGATCGCCCCGGTCCGCGTGGAGGGCGGCTTCGTCACGGCGTACGACCACACGGCCGACGAGGTCCGCACGTACCCGCTGCACCGGATCACGGGGGTGGCGGAGCTGGCGGAGGACGGGAAGGGGTAGGGGCACACCCTGCCCCCGGACGTTCTGATGCGGCTCCGCGTGATCACTCGTGCCCCTGCGGGTGTCTGCGCAGGTAGACGTTGCAGTCGGACACGGTGGTCATGTCGCCCGCGTCGTCGAGGTAGATCCCAAATCCGTTGAGCGTTGGGTCAATCTCGGGCGCACGCCTCGCCGCGGCACCGCTCTCAGAGCCGCCGAGACGCTGGGAGAGGACGTGCACGCCCTGTGGCCCCAGCTCAGGCAGGCGCGATCGGCCCGGGCCGTCAGTCCCGAACTCGTCGCGCTGTACGAGCAACGGGCCGACCTGCCGGTGTCCGCCTTCGTCAATCTCCTCACCCAGGCGCGTCGGCAGATCGACGTACTCGTGTACGGAGCCGTCTTCCTTCATGAGGCGTACCCACGACTCAACGACCTGCTGCGGGAGCGAGCTGCGGACGGGTGCGCGATCCGGATCGCGGTGGGGGACGCGGACGATGCCAACGTCCATCAACGGGGCCGGGAGGAGCGCTTCGGCCACGGCATCGAGTCCCGCTGCCGACTCGCGCTCATGCACTACCGCCCCTTGGCGAGCGAACCGGGCATCGAGATCCGTACGCATGGGACGACGCTCTACAACAGCCTGTACCGCGCGGACGACGAGATTCTGGTCAACGCCCACGTCTGGGGCATCAACGCGTACGCCGCGCCTGTGTGGCACCTCCGGAGCAGCGGCAGCGGCAGCGGAGGCATGTTCGGCACGTACGAGGACAGCTTCGAGGCGGTATGGAAGTCCGCACAGCCAGTGGAAGGGTGACTTGATGGCACGGACCGAGTACTACGACGACCCCAACGCACCCAAGCCCAACAGCATGGTCGTCGCGGCCTCCGCCGTCGTCACCGACGATCAGGGACGCATCCTGCTGCAGCGCCGCCGCGACAACGGCCTGTGGGCACTGCCGGGCGGCGGGATGGACCTGGGGGATTCCCTCCCCGGCACCGCTGTGCGCGAGGTCAGGGAGGAGACCGGGCTCGATGTCGAGATCACGGGACTCGTCGGCACGTACACCGACCCTCGGCACATCATCGAGTACAGCAACGGGGAGATCCGGCGGCAGTTCAACGTCTGCTTCACCGCCCGGGTGACCAGCGGCTCCCTGGCCGTCTCCGAGGAGAGCACGGAGGTCCGGTTCGTGGCGCCGGCCGAGCTGGACGTCCTACCCATGCACCACACCCAGCGCCTCCGGCTGCGCCACTTCGCGGAGCACCGCGACCGGCCCTATCTCGGCTGAGCAGCAAGCCGTGCAGTCCGCCTGGTGCTTGGACGCTCACGGGAAGCTCTGAAGATCACGTCGAGGCTTGTCGCGGGTCACCCCGCATGACATGTTCACCGTGCACCCCCACAGTCGATCTGCCGAGGAGATGAAGATGATCGGAACCCTGACCGCCGACGAGCAGATCATGATGGCGATCGTGGCGGTGGCCGCCCTCGGCCTCGCCGTACTCGGCGTCAAGCGGGCCAAGCGCACCGGGCAGCCGGGCGAGGTCGAGTAGCGCCCGACGCCGGCAGGTTCGTCAGTCTCACGGGCGGGCCGTCTCCGATGGCGCGGTCTGCGATGCTGCGGGCATGGCCACAGCCCGCCCCGCCCTTGAGCCGGTGTCGCCCCACCCGCCCCGCGCGCCGATGCCGCCGCTGCTCACGCAGTCCTGGCTGAACCTGGCGTTCCTGCACTGGGCGGTCGACCCGGCGGACGTGGCACCGCTGCTTCCGCCGGGCACGGTGCCGGACACCTTCGACGGGGCAACCTACGTGGGGCTCGTCGCGTTCCGGATGCACCGGGTGGGGTGGGTGGGGCTGCCCGGCATCCCTTATCTGGGGACGTTTCCCGAGACCAACGTCCGGCTGTACTCGGTGGACGAACACGGGCGGCGCGGAGTCGTCTTCCGCTCGCTCGACGCCTCACGGCTCATCCCGGTCGTCGTGGCACGGGTCGCGTTCCGGTTGCCGTACGTGTGGTCCCGGATGGGCGTCGAGAGGTCCGGCGACACCCTCACGTACACGAGCAGCCGCCGCTTCCCCGGTCCGCGCGGTGCGCGGAGCAGGATCGTGCTGCGGACCGGGGAGGCGATCGCGGAGCCGACGCCCCTGGAGCACTTCCTCACCGCCCGGTGGGCCCTGCACACCGGGTTCTTCGGGCGGACCCTGTACCTGCCCAACGTGCATCCCCGGTGGCCGCTGCACCGGGCGGAGCTCCTGGAGTGCGACGAGGACCTGGTGGCGGCGGGCGGGCTGCCCGCTCCGGTCGGGGAGCCGATGAGCGTGCTGTACTCCCCCGGCGTCCCCGTGCGCTTCGGGCCGCAGCCCAGGCCCGTCGCCGGAGGCTGACCGCACGCCCACCCCGCCCCGCCCGCCGATGCGGCACACTGGACGTTTGGCCGCATCCGTGGCCGCACCCCGCAGAAAGGGCCGAAGCGCGTGACCGGACCCCTCATCGTCCAGAGCGACAAGACGCTGCTCCTCGAAGTCGACCACGACCAGGCGGACGCCTGCCGTCGTGCCATCGCGCCGTTCGCGGAGCTGGAGCGTGCGCCCGAGCACATCCACACGTACCGGGTCACCCCGCTCGGGCTGTGGAACGCCCGTGCCGCCGGGCACGACGCCGAGCAGGTCGTCGACGCCCTGGTCGAGTACTCCCGCTACCCCGTGCCGCACGCGCTCCTGGTCGACATCGCCGAGACGATGGCGCGGTACGGGCGGCTCACCCTGTCCAAGCACCCGGTGCACGGGCTCGTGCTCACCAGCACCGACCGGCCCGTGCTGGAGGAGATCCTCCGGTCGAAGAAGGTCCAGCCGCTGGTGGGGGCGCGGATCGACCCGGACACCGTGGCCGTGCACCCCTCCGAGCGGGGGCAGGTCAAGCAGACCCTGCTCAAGCTGGGGTGGCCCGCCGAGGACCTCGCGGGGTACGTCGACGGCGAGGCCCATCCGATCGAGCTGGCGGAGGACGGCTGGTCGCTGCGGCCGTACCAGAAGCAGGCCGTCGAGGGGTTCTGGCACGGCGGGTCGGGCGTTGTGGTGCTGCCTTGTGGGGCCGGGAAGACCCTCGTGGGCGCCGGTGCCATGGCCGAGGCCAAGGCCACCACCCTGATCCTCGTCACCAACACCGTCTCCGCCCGGCAGTGGAAGCACGAGCTGGTGAAGCGGACCTCGCTGACCGAGGACGAGATCGGCGAGTACAGCGGGACACGGAAGGAGATCCGGCCGGTCACCATCGCCACCTACCAGGTGCTGACCACCCGGCGGAAGGGCGTCTACCCGCACCTGGAGCTGTTCGACTCCCGCGACTGGGGCCTGGTCGTCTACGACGAGGTCCACCTGCTGCCCGCGCCCGTCTTCAAGTTCACCGCCGACCTCCAGGCCCGGCGGCGGCTGGGTCTCACGGCGACGCTGGTGCGCGAGGACGGGCGGGAGTCCGACGTGTTCTCGCTCATCGGGCCCAAGCGGTTCGACGCCCCGTGGAAGGAGATCGAGGCGCAGGGTTACATCGCGCCCGCCGACTGCGTGGAGGTACGGGTCAATCTCACCGACTCCGAGCGGCTCGCGTACGCGACCGCCGAGACGGAGGAGAAGTACCGGTTCTGCGCCACCACCGCGACCAAGCGGAAGGTGACCGAGGCGCTGGTGCGCAAGCACCAGGGCGAGCAGACCCTGGTCATCGGCCAGTACATCGACCAGCTCGACGAGCTGGGCGAGCATCTGGACGCCCCCGTGATCAAGGGCGAGACCAGCAACGCCCAGCGGGAGAAGCTCTTCGAGGCGTTCCGCCAGGGCGAGATCAGTGTGCTGGTCGTGTCGAAGGTCGCCAACTTCTCCATCGACCTGCCGGAGGCGACCGTCGCCATCCAGGTCTCCGGGACCTTCGGGTCGCGGCAGGAGGAGGCCCAGCGGCTGGGCCGGGTCCTGCGGCCGAAGGCCGACGGACACGAGGCCCGGTTCTACTCGGTCGTCGCCCGCGACACCATCGACCAGGACTTCGCGGCGCACCGCCAGCGGTTCCTGGCCGAGCAGGGGTACGCGTACCGCATCGTCGACGCGGACGAGCTGCTCGCCGGCAACTGAGGATCCCGGGAGGGGCGGGCGGTCAGCGGCCCCGGCCGGCGACGCCCGCCTCCTCCGCGTACTCCCCCAGGACGACGACGCCGAACGCCGCCGTCACGAACACCTTCACTGCGCGCACCGCGTCGCCGACGCGGTGGGGTCGGTGGTGACCGGTGACCGCGGTCGCGCCGTGCGCGGGGCCGGTCCTGCGTGGGTTCAGAGTGGCTGTGCTCATGTATCCATGGTGCTCCCGTCACCCGTTAGGGCGCGTCGGTCCGCAGAGGGAACCCCGCGGGCGGGCGGGTAGCCCTCCGGTACCGCTCGGGGCGCGCGCGTCCCCTACGGGTACCCCTGGCGTCCCATCCCCCGGGGAGCGCCCGGGAGAGGACCGGCGGGTCCGCGAGGGCCGTATTCCGGTTCGCCGGGGCCCCGCCCTGTGGCTACAATCGCCGGTCTGCCCGCCTCCCGCGCCGTGTCATCGGCCCCGGGAGCGCCGCCGACCGGACGGAAACCGGCCGACACCCAACGGATACGTACCTTCCCAGCGGACCCCGCCGCTCCGCGTGCCGCCCTGGCACCGCAGCGCGTCCGGTCCGCCGTCCTGCGTCGAAGAGCCGGAGGCAACACCGTGCCCGCGCACGTAAGCGAAAGCGATTCCCCACCCGATCCCACCGGCGCCACCGACCCCCTGGCGCATGAGCGCGCCCATCTCGCCGCGTCCCGTGCCGCCCTGCGCGGGATGCGCGAGAACGTGCAGGCCCTCGATATCCGCGACGTCACCGCGAACTGGGTCAACGCCGCCGTGCTCCAGGCCCAGATCGACGACCGCGTCAAGGCGCTCGCCGACCTCTCGCACACCCCGCTGTTCTTCGGCCGCCTCGACTATCTGCACGCCGTCGGCGGCGAGGTCGCCGAGGGCGCGGAGGGCGAGCGGTTCTACATCGGGCGCCGGCACGTCCACGACGCCGTCGGCGACCCCATGGTCATCGACTGGCGTGCGCCGGTCTCCCAGCCGTACTACCAGGCGTCCCGCAAGAACCCCCAGGACGTCGGGCTCCGCCGCCGCTTCGGCTACACCGCAGGCGAGCTGACCGCGTACGAGGACGAGCACCTCACCGACCCGGCGGAGGCCGAGCACACCAGCCGGCTTCTCCAGGCGGAGATCGAGCGGCCTCGCGTCGGCCCGATGCGCGACATCGTCGCCACCATCCAGCCCGAGCAGGACGAGATCGTCCGCAGTGGCCTCGGCGGGACCGTCTGCGTGCAGGGCGGGCCCGGCACCGGGAAGACCGCCGTCGGCCTGCACCGGGTGGCGTACCTGCTGTACGCGCACCGCGAGCGGCTCGCCCGCACCGGCACCCTCGTCATCGGGCCGAACCGTTCCTTCCTGCACTACATCGAGCAGGTCCTCCCCGCCCTGGGCGAGCTGGCGGTGAAGCAGGCCACCGTCGACGACCTGGTGCGCACCGGCGTCGAGGTCCGGGGCGAGGACGAGGCGGCCACCGCCGTCGTCAAGGGCGACGCCCGGATGGCCGAGGTGCTGCGGCGGGCCATCCGCTCGCACGTCACACCGCCCGTCGAGCCCGTCGTCGTGGTGCGCGGGTCCCGGCGCTGGCGCGTGCCCGCGTACGAGGTCCAGGAGATGGTCGACGAGCTGCTGGCCCGCGACATGCGGTACGGGGCCGCGCACGAGGCGCTGCCGCAGCGGATCGCGCACGCCGTGCTCGTACGGATGGAGGAGGCCGGGGAGGCCCCCGACGACCGGGTGCAGAACACCGTGGCCCGCAATCCCGCGGTGAAGGCGGCCGTCAAGGCCGTCTGGCCCGCCGTGGATCCGGCGAAGCTGGTGCTGCGGCTGCTCTCCGACGCGGAGTTCCTGGCCGCCCACGCGGAGGGCCTGCTGACCGAGGACGAGCAGAAGCTGCTGCTGTGGGCGAAGCCCGCCCGCAGTGTGAAGTCCGCGAAGTGGTCGGCGGCCGACGCCGTGCTGATCGACGAGGCGGGGGACCTCGTCGCCCGTACGCACTCGCTCGGCCATGTCGTGCTCGACGAGGCGCAGGACCTCTCCCCCATGCAGTACCGGGCGGTGGGGCGGCGGTGCTCGACCGGTTCGGCGACCGTCCTCGGGGACCTCGCCCAGGGGACGACCCCGTGGTCCACGGAGAGCTGGGGCGAGGCGCTGTTCCACCTGGGGAAGGCGGACGCGGTGGTGGAGGAGCTGACCGCCGGTTTCCGCGTGCCGCGCGAGGTCATCGCGTACGCCTCCCGGCTGCTGCCCGTGATCTCGCCGGGGCTGGCGGCGGTGGAGTCGGTGCGTGAGTCGCCCGGTTCGCTGGTGGTGCGGGAGATCCCGTCCCCGGAGGTGCTGGACGCGGCCACCGTCGCCGCCTGCGAGGAGTCGTTGCGCCACGAGGGGTCGATCGGGCTGATCGCCGCCGACGCCCGGATCCCGGCGCTGGGCGCGGCCCTGACGGCGGCGGGCCACGCGTATCTCTCCCCGGGTGAGGAGACGACCGCCGCGTCCCGGCTGACGCTGGTGCCCGCGTCGCTCGCGAAGGGCCTGGAGTACGACTACGTCGTGCTCGACGAGCCGGCGGCCGTGGTCGAAGGCGAGCCGGACGAGCGGACCGGGCTGCGGCGGCTGTACGTGGCGCTGACCCGTGCGGTCTCCGGGCTCACGGTGCTGCACGCGGCGCCGTTGCCGCAGGCGCTGGTGTAGCGGGACCGCGCCGGGGCGGGACCGCGGTGGCCAGGGTTGTCCACCGTGTCCACCGCGACCCCGCCCCGGCGTCCCTCAGGCGTCCAGCGCCTCGCGCCACTCCCGTACGGCCGCCGCTTCCACCGGGGCCGACCAGCCGCCGGGCCGGGCGGCGCCGCCGATGTGGACGGCGTCGACCCCCGCGGCCCGCAGCCGGGGCAGGTGCCTCAGGTGGAGACCGCCGCCGACCAGGACCTTCGCCCGGTATCCCGGCTCGCCGGTACGGGCCGCCTCGGCCAGGAGCACCGGGATGCCGGCGTCCACCCCGTCCGGCGAGCCCGCCGTGAGGAACGTGTCGAGGCCGGGCAGGTCCGCGAGCTGCTTGCGCAGGGCGTCGCGGTCGGCGGCCCGGTCGATGGCCCGGTGGAACGTCCACCGGCAGCCGTCCAGCTCGGCGACGAGCCGCTCGACGGCGACGAGGTCGGCGTGGCCTTCCCCGTCGAGGAAGCCGAACACGAACTCGTCGGCTCCCGCCTCCCGCATCTCGCGGGCCTTGCCGACCAGTACGTCGACGTCACCGGCGGCGAAGCCGTCCGCCACCCTGAGCATCACGCGCAGCGGGATGTCCACGGCGGACCTGATCGCCGCGAAGGTCTCCCGCGACGGGGTCAGACCGTCGGCGGCCATGTCGGTGACCAGTTCGAGGCGGTCTGCACCACCGGCCTGGGCAGCGACCGCGTCCTCCGCGTCGAGAGCGATCACCTCCAGGACTGCACGGTTGCTCATGGGTCCCCATTCCTCCGATACGCAGCTATAGGTCTAGTCCAATGGCCAGCCTACGGGTCGGTAGACGGGCAGCGCAGCCCTCTATCTGAACGCACGGCCGCGAGGATGCGCGAGCCCGCCCCGCAGACGGGTGACGCGCAACCTCGCGCCCACCGGTGCGGAACGGGCGCACACCGGCGCGGAACGGGCGCATTCGCCACCGCCACCCCTTGCACTTCATAGGGGCGGGGGGTATATATGAGGAGAGAAAGAGATACCCCCTAGGGGTATTTAGACGGCTTCAGGGAGGACCCCGTGTCCGCGCACTCCGCCACCACCGCCCCCGCCGCTGCCGGCTCCACCGCCGACACCGCCGCGGTCGAGCTCGCGATCGGCGGGATGACCTGCGCCTCGTGCGCGGCCCGTATCGAGAAGAAGCTCAACCGGATGGACGGCGTCGAGGCCACGGTGAACTACGCCACCGAGAAGGCGAAGGTCACCTACCTGGGCGCCGACGTGTCCGTCGAGGACCTGATCGCGACCGTCGAGGCCACCGGCTACACGGCCCGGCCACCCGCACCGCCCGCGTCCACCGCCTCCCCCGGGAACAAGAGTACGGACCCGGCGGGCGCGGCGGCGGAGAGCGAGGACGACGGGCTCACCTCCCTGCGCCAGCGCCTGATCACCGCCGTCCTCCTCGCCGTACCGGTGATCGCGATGGCGATGGTCCCGGCCCTCCAGTTCGACTACTGGCAGTGGCTGTCCCTGACGCTGACCGCACCGGTCGTCGTCTACGCCGCCTGGCCCTTCCACCGGGCCGCCTGGACCAACGCGAAGCACGGCGCGGCGACGATGGACACGCTGATCTCCGTCGGCACGTCGGCCGCGTTCCTGTGGTCGTTGTGGGCGCTGTTCTTCGGGACCGCGGGCATGGTCGGGATGACCCACCCCTTCGAGCTGACCATCGCGCGCAGCGACGGCGCCGCGAACATCTACCTGGAGGCCGCGGCCGGGGTGACGGCGTTCATCCTCGCCGGGCGCTATTTCGAGGCACGCTCGAAGCGGAAGGCCGGGGCGGCGCTGAAGGCGCTGATGGAGCTGGGGGCGAAGGAGGTCACCGTCCTGCGCGACGGCGTCGAGACGACGATCCCGACCGCCTCGTTGCAGGTCGGCGACCGTTTCCTGGTCCGTCCCGGGGAGAAGATCGCGACGGACGGGACCGTGGTCGAGGGCGCGTCCGCCGTGGACGCCTCGATGCTGACGGGTGAGTCCGTGCCCGTCGAGGTCACCGTCGGCGACACCGTCACGGGAGCCACCCTCAACGCCGGAGGCCGCCTCGTCGTCGAAGCCACCCGCGTCGGCTCCGACACCCAGCTCGCCCGCATGGCCCGCCTCGTCGAGGACGCCCAGAACGGCAAGGCCTCCGCACAACGCCTCGCCGACCGCATCTCCGCCGTCTTCGTCCCCATCGTCATCGCCCTCGCCCTGGGCACCCTCGGCTTCTGGCTCGGCAACGACGCCGGACTGACCGCCGCCTTCACCGCCGCCGTCGCCGTCCTCATCATCGCCTGCCCGTGCGCCCTCGGCCTCGCCACACCCACCGCCCTCATGGTCGGCACCGGCCGCGGCGCCCAGCTCGGCATCCTCATCAAGGGCCCCGAAGTCCTGGAGACCACCCGCCGCGTCGACACCATCGTCCTCGACAAGACCGGCACCGTCACCACCGGCCGCATGACCCTCCAGACCACCCACACCACCGGCACCACCACCGAGGCCGAAGTCCTGCGGCTGGCCGGAGCCCTGGAGAACGCCTCCGAACACCCCATCGCCCAGGCCGTCGCCACCGCGGCCACCGGCGCCACCGGCCCCCTCCCCACCCCCGAGGACTTCCAGAACGTCCCCGGACTCGGCGTCCAGGGCGTCGTCGAGGGCCACGCCGTCCTCGTCGGGCGCGAACAGCTCCTGGCCGAGTGGGAGATCCGTCTCCCCGACCACCTCGCCGAGGCGAAGAAGGCCGCGGAGGCCGCCGGCCGCACCGCGATCACCGTCGCCTGGGACGGCGAGGCACGCGCGGTGCTGGAGGTCGCCGACGCGGTGAAGGACACCAGCGCCGAGGCCGTCCGCCGGCTCCGCGCCCTCGGGCTGACCCCGATCCTCCTCACCGGTGACAACCGGGCCGTGGCGGAGTCGGTCGCGGCCGAGGTGGGCATCGACGAGGTGTACGCGGAGGTCATGCCGCAGGACAAGGTCGACGTGGTCAAGCGCCTCCAGGCCGAGGGCCGTTCGGTCGCGATGGTCGGGGACGGGGTCAACGACGCCGCGGCCCTCGCCCAGGCCGACCTCGGCCTCGCGATGGGCACCGGCACCGACGCCGCCATCGAGGCCGGCGACCTCACCCTCGTCCGCGGCGACCTCAACGCCGCCGCCGACGCGATCCGCCTCTCCCGCCGCACCCTCTCCACCATCCGCACCAACCTCTTCTGGGCGTTCGCCTACAACGTCGGCGCTCTCCCGCTGGCCGCCGCCGGGCTCCTCAACCCGATGATCGCCGGAGCGGCGATGGCCTTCTCCTCCGTCTTCGTGGTCGGCAACTCCCTGCGACTGCGCACCTTCAAGGGCGCGTGAGGCCCGAGGCGGCACGGCACCTGAGCGCGGCGGGACCTTCGGGACCCGCCGCGCTCACGCTCGTACGAAACGCAGCCGGGTTCCCGGGACCGCCTGCGCCGCCGCGGCGAGGGCCCCTTCGGGGACGACGCCGACGACCGGATAGCCGCCGGTCGTCGGATGGTCGTTGAGGAAGACGACGGGCCGGCCGTCCGGCGGCACCTGGACCGCGCCCAGGACCATGCCCTCGCTCGGCAGTTCCCCCGTACGGGACCGCTCCAGCGCCGGGCCGTCCGTGCGCAGCCCGATGCGGTTGCTGTGCGGGGAGACCCGGTAGGAGGCGGTGAGGAACGTACGGTGCGCGGCCCCGGTGAACCAGTCGTGGCGGGGCCCGGGATGGACCGGGAGCACCAGCTCGGCCGGGGCCCCGGGCCAGGGGACGGGACCGGCGGGCGGCGGCGGACCGCCCGACGCCGGATCGCCCAGCGGGAGCACGTCGCCCTCGCTCAGCGGGGCGGGCCCGAGCCCCGAGAGGAGGTCCGCCGAGCGGCTGCCCAGCACCGGCTCCGGCACCAGCCCGCCCGCGAACGCCAGGTAGCCGCGGAGACCGTCGACGGCGGGGCCCGCGTCCAGCACCGCGCCCGCCGGCACCCGCACCGGCGCTCCCCACGCCACCGGCCGCCCGTCGACCGTCACCCCGCAGCCCGCCCCGCCGACGACGGCCACGACCGGCCGGTCCGGGCGGACCGCGCACCCGGTGAGCGTGGTCTCCAGGACGGCGGCGTCCGGCGGGTTGCCCACCAGCCGGTTGGCCAGCCGGGCGGCGGGCGCGTCCAGCGCCCCGGCGCGCCCGACCCCGAGGTGCGCCCAGCCGGGCCGGCCCGCGTCCTGCACGGTGGTCAGCGCCCCGGCCCGGACGACGTACAGCCGCAAGCCGGCGGGCGGCGTCACGCGCCCACCGGGAGGTCGCCCATCGGGAGGTCGCCCACCGAGGAGTCGCCCGCCGGGGAAGCGCCCACCGGGGAGTCGCCCGCCGGGGAAGCGCTCGCCGGGAGGTCGCCCGCCGGGGAAGCCCCCACCCGAGAGTCGCCCGCCGGGGAAGCGCCCACCGCCCGGGGAGCGGGCGGCGCTTCCGCCCTCACCGGCACGAATCTGACCGGCGTTCCCGGCGCGAGCAGCGCCGCCGGTTCCCGGGCCGGGTCCCACAGGGCCCCCGGGTCCGGCATCCGCCCGATGAGTTGCCAGCCGCCGGGCGACGGGCGCGGGTACACCCCGGTGTAGGGCCCGGCGAGGGCCACCGCTCCGGCCGGGACCCGGGTGCGCGGGGTCGTGCGCCGGGGCACGTGCAACGGCTCGGGCAGCCCGGTGAGATAGCCGAACCCGGGGGCGAACCCGCAGAACGCCACCCGGAACGCGGTACGGGAGTGCAGGGCGGCCACCTCCCCGGCCGGGACGCCCCAGAGCGCGGCGACCTCGCCCAGGTCGGGGCCGTCGTAGACGACGGGGATCTCCACCGGGGCGCGCTCCTCGTGCTGCGGCGGCGCCACCCGCCACGAGGCGAGGTCCCGGGCGAAACGGTCCCGCGCGCCGGGCGTGCGCCCCCCGGCACCGGCCCCGATCCCCGCCCTGATCCCCGCCCCGGCCCCGGGCCCGGCCCCGCCCCCGTCGAAGATCCCGTCGATCAGGACGGTGCGGGCGGCCGGGACGATCTCGCGTACGGCGGGGAGTTCACCGCGCTCGCGGCGGCGGAGCAGCTCGGCGTGGAAGGCCTCGGCGTGCTCGCCGTCGGCCAGCTCGACGAGGAGCGCGTGCGGCCCGGCGGGAAGGACCCGTACCGGTGCGGAGCCGGCGCGGGCGGTCGGGCGGGGGCTGGGGACGCTGCTCGCGCTGTGGGCGCCTCCGGCGGCGTTGCGGGCGTCGCGCGGGCCGGGGGCGCTCACGTGAACGCCCGTACCTCGACGCCCGCTTCCTCCAGCGCGGCCCGCACCCGGCGGGCGAGGGCCGCCGCGCCCGGGGTGTCCCCGTGGACGCAGAGCGAGCGCGCCGAGACGGGGATCCGGCTGCCGTCCGCCCCGGTCACCGCCCGCTCGACGGCCATGCCGACGCTCCGGCGTACGACGTCGTCCGGGTCGTGCACCACCGCGCCCGGCTCACCGCGCGGGACGAGGGTGCCCCGCGGGGTGTACGCGCGGTCGGCGAAGGCCTCCTGGACGGCGGGCAGTCCGGCCTCGGCCGCACGGTCGAGCAGCCGCGATCCGGGCAGTCCGAGCACGGCCAGGTCTCCGCCCGCGAGCCGGACGCCCGCGACGACGGCGGCGGCCTGGTCGTCGTCCCAGACCGCCCGGTTGTAGAGCGCGCCGTGCGGCTTGACGTACGAGACGGTGGACCCGGCGGCCTCCGCGAAGACCCGCAGCGCGCCTATCTGGTACGCGATCTCGGCGGTCAGCTCGGCGGGCGGCACGTCCATGGACCGGCGCCCGAAGCCGGCCAGGTCCCGGTAGGAGACCTGCGCCCCGATCCTTACCCCGCCGGCCGCCGCCGCGTCGCAGACCCGCCGCATCACGGAGGCGTCGCCCGCGTGGAAGCCGCAGGCCACGTTGGCGCTCGTGACACAGGCGAGGAGCGCGTCGTCGTCGGTCAGGGTCCAGTTGCCGAAGCCCTCGCCGAGATCCGCGTTGAGATCCATCATCACGGGCGCACGGTAATGACAGTCCAGCGGGGCGACAAGGGGCGGTCCGGAGGCCGGACGGGCGGTCGGAGGCCGGGCTTGCGGTCGGAGGCCGGGCTTGCGGCCCGAAGGCCGGACGGGCGGTCCCGCACCGTCCTGGAGCCGCCCGCCCTGGAGTCCCTAGAGTCGTCCCATGACGGACAGCCCCCGCCCGCACGACGCCACGTCCCACGACGCCGGCCCCAGCGGCACCGGCCCCAGCGGCACCGGCCCCGACGAGGTCTCGCACTCCGAGGCCTCTTCCCAGGACGCCAACCTTCGCGACGCCGGCCTCCGCGACGCCGGCCTCCGCGACCGGTGGCACGACACGCTGCTCGCCGCGCGCGCCGGGGCGGACGGCCCCGATCCGCTGCCGTACGCCGAGAACCTCCTCGCCCGCTGGTCCGAGCCGCAGCGCCGCTACCACACGACGGCCCACCTGGCCGCCGTCCTGGACGGCGTCGACACCCTCGCCGGGCACGCCGACGACGTGCACGCGGTACGCCTCGCGGCCTGGTTCCACGACGCGGTGTACCGGCCCGACCGGACGGAGAACGAGGAGCGCAGCGCCGCCCTCGCCGAGCGGGCGCTGGCCGAGGCGGGGGTGCCGGAGACGGTGGTGGCGGAGGTCGCCCGGCTGGTCCGCCTCACCGTCACGCACGACCCGGCGGACGGCGACCGCAACGGCGAGGCGCTGTGCGACGCCGACCTCGCGGTCCTGGCGGGCGGCCCGCAGGAGTACGGGGCGTACGCGGCCCGGGTCCGGGAGGAGTACGGCTTCGTCCCGGACGGGGCGTTCCGGGAGGGCCGGGCGGCGGTGCTGCGGCAACTCCTCGACCTGCCGCGACTGTTCCGTACCCCGCACGGCGCGGCCGCGTGGGAGGCGCGGGCCCGGCACAACCTGGCGACGGAGCTGGAGCTGCTGACATCGTCCGGCGCCGGCTGACCATGAGTCCCCCGCCGACCGATGACGACCGACCAGTAACGATCGCCTGGTGACGACCGACCGATGGCGATCGACCGGTGACGACCGACCGGTGACGACCGACCGGTGAATGTTCCGGTTCGTTCACGGTGTCGTCCCGGTCGCGCCCTGGCCCGGCCCGTGAAGCCCGGCGACCGCTAACGTCTCGCATCGCAGATGCACACACCACTCCACGGGGGTACAGCGACATGTCCAAGAGATTCGGCACGACGGTCGGCAGATCTTCCCGCCGGCGCATACTGCGACTGGCCGGCGGCGGGATCACGATGGCAGCGCTCGGAGCCGGGCTGACCGGTTGCGAGGACGAGCTCGCGACGGGCGGCGAAGGCAGCACACCGCCACCGCGCAGCGCCTCCCCCGAGGACGGGAAGGCGACCGAGGACGGCAAGGCCCCCGAGCCGCTGTGGACGAAGTCGACGTCGGCGCAGACCTACGGGGACAACGACGAGCTCGTGGCCGTGGACGGCGTGGTGATCGCGAGCGGCGATCCGCTGGCCGCCTTCGACGGCGCGACCGGCGAGGAGCGGTGGTCGCTGCCGGACGGCGCGGTGCCCGGGGCGCCGCTGCTGCTCGGCGACGGCACCCTGTACCTGGAGAGCGGCAAGTACGACGGCAGCGTCGCCGGCTACGTCCCGGGGTCCGGCAAGGAGGCCTGGCGCAGCCGCCTCGGCAAGGAGTACCGGCAGCCGAGGCCGGTCGCGGTGGACGCGGAGCAGGTGTACGTCATCGCCGAGATCCTGGAGCCCGACGGTTCGTCCCACACCAATGTGATCGCCGCGCTGAACAGCGGCACGGGCAAGGTCGCCTGGAAGGAACAGCGCGACCTCGGCACCCAGCAGAACGGCGTCCACGCCGCCGTACAGGGTCGCTATCTCGTCTACACCGACTTCAAGAACAACCTCACGGTCCGCGACACCGCCACCGGCAAGCAGGTGTGGACACAGAAGACGACGAAGACGAGCTACGGGCCGTTCGTCGTCCACCAGGATCTGGTGATCGTCCCGCAGGGGCAGCGGCTCCAAGCCTTCGCGCTGTCCGACGGGTCCGAGAAGTGGTCCGTGCGGGCCGAGGAGTTCACCACCTTCCGGGAGCCGACCCTCCTGGAGGACGTGCTCTACATCGCGGACAGCGGCCGGACGCTGTGGGCCGTCGAGCCGGGGAGCGGCAAGAAGATCTGGCAGTCCACGTCCCTCAAGGACGCGGGCGGGCAGGTGCCCCGGCAGTTCGTCAAGGTGGGCGGCACCCTCTACGGGGCCACCGACCTCGACAAGCAGGGCGGCGTCCACGCCTTCGACGCGAAGGCCGGCGGCCTGCGCTGGACGTTCAACGACAAGTCCGGCGACTACCACGCCTGGCTGGTGGCCACCGACGGCAAGCGTGTCTTCGCCCTGCACGGCAAGAAGCTGCACGCCCTTCCCGCGTAAGCCGCACGCGCACGCCCTTCCCGCGTAAGCCGCACGCGCACGCCCTTCCCGCGTGAGCCGCACGCCCTTCCCGCGTGACGCGGGTGTGAAGCGCGTGTGAACAGGCGCGTCCTCGTCCGACGCCGGGAATGCGCAAGCGTTCTCCGGCGTTGGGACGAGTCATGCCCGACTCTCCCTCCCGCCGCGCACCCATGCCCCTGGCCGTATACATTCTCGGCCTCTCGGTCTTCGCACTCGGCACCAGCGAGTTCATGCTGTCGGGCCTGCTCCCGCCCATCGCCGACGACATGAACGTGTCGATCCCGCAGGCCGGGCTCCTCATATCCGCGTTCGCGATCGGCATGGTGGTCGGCGCCCCGCTGCTGGCCGTCGCCACGCTCCGGCTGCCGCGCCGCACCACACTGATCGCGCTGATCTCGGTGTTCGGCCTCGGCCAGATCGCCGGGGCGCTGGCCCCGACGTACGAGATCCTCTTCGTCTCCCGGGTGGTGAGCGCGCTCGCCTGCGCGGGTTTCTGGGCGGTCGGCGCGGCCGTGGCCATCGCGATGGTCCCGGTGAACTCGCGGGCGCGGGCCATGGCCGTGATGATCGGCGGCCTGTCCGTGGCGAACGTGCTGGGCGTGCCGCTGGGGGCCTTCCTCGGCGAGCACCTCGGCTGGCGTTCGGCGTTCTGGGCGGTCGGCGCGGCCTCGGCGGTGGCCCTGGTCGGCGTCGCCACGCGCATCCCGTACATCCCGCTGCCCGAGAAGAAGCCGGAGCTGAAGCGGGAGCTGGCGATCTACCGGGACCGGCAGGTCTGGCTGGCCATCGTGATCACCGCGCTCGCGGCGGGCGGGGTGTTCTGCGCGTTCAGCTACCTGGCGCCGCTGCTCACGGACGTGGCGGGCCTCGACTCGGGCTGGGTGCCGTGGATCCTCGGCCTGTTCGGTGCGGGCGCGCTGATCGGCACGATGATCGGCGGCCGGGTCGCGGACGCGCACCTCTTCGGGGTGCTGCTGAGCGGCATCACGGCGTCCACGGTGTTCCTGGTGGCGCTGGCCCTCTTCGCCTCCAGCCAGGTCGCGGTCATCGCGCTGGCGTTCCTGCTGGGCCTGTCCGCCTTCTTCACGGCCCCCGCGCTGAACGCCCGGATGTTCAACGTGGCCGGAGCCGCCCCGACGCTGGCCGGGGCCACCACGACGGCGGCGTTCAACCTGGGCAACACGAGCGGCCCGTGGCTCGGCGGCACGGTGATCGACCTTGACTTCGGCTTCGCGTCCACGGCGTGGGCGGGCGCGGCGATGACCGCCCTGGCCCTGGCGGCGGTGGGGGTGGCGATGCACCTCCAGCGCGGCGGCGGCGAGGGCGGCCGGTCGCGTTCGCGGCTGATCGCGAAAAACGCGGCGGCCCCTGGGACCCCTAAGGACGACCGCCCGGCGCCGGCCTCCCCTTCGGCCTCCTCAGTCCCGCATCCGTCAGGCGCCTGACCAGCTCCTTCGAACCGATCTCCCGCGCCCCGGCCCGCACCGCGTCCGCGTAGTGCGCCTGCGGCACGTCGTAGTGGTCGCGTTCGAAGGCGCGCGGTGGGCAGCCGATCGTGGCGGCGAAGGCGTGCAGCTCCTCGAACGACACATCGCTGACCAGGTGCGACCAGAGGCGGCCGTGTCCGGGCCAGGTGGGCGGGTCGATGTAGAGCGTCACCGCCGCGGCACCTCGGCCAGCGCCCCCACGGGCGCCACCGCCACGGCAGCCTTGGTGCACACCCAGTGCGGGTCGGGCCCGAGCTCCGGCTCCACGTCCAGTGCGTGCGGCTCCTCCTCCTCCGAGCACGCGGGGCACAGCGGCCACCGCCCGTACCGCTCCAGCAGCGCGTCCTGCACGTCCTGGGCGACGAGACCGGCCACGAACTCCGCCCCCTCGGGCCACTGCTCCACCCACCAGCGGCGATGCGTCACCGCGTCCTCGACCAGCGAGACGACGTCCGCCTCGGCGACGCCGCCCGCCGCCAGGTCGGCCACGACGAGCGCGCGGGCGGTGTGCAGGGCCTGCTCCAGGCGGTTCAACTCCATGTCCCCATTGTGCGCCCGCGCGCGAAAGGCCCCGGCCGGGGTGCCGCCCCGGCCGGGGCGGCCCTGGCGGCACCGCGGGAGCCGGTGGCGGCCCTGCCAGAGGTAAGGACCAAAGAGGGGTTGACGGACCCCGGGGTTGAAAATATCTTTCAGATGTGACCAGTGACGTGAAGGAAATTTTCAGCGGCGACTCCCCGCCGGCCCCCGCGGCCCTCGCCGCCAAGGTCCGGACCCTCGCCCCCTCCATGACCCGCTCGATGCAGCTGGTCGCCGAAGCCGTGGCCGGCGACCCCGCAGGGTGCGCCGCCCTCACCGTCACCGGTCTCGCCGAGCTCACCGGCACCAGTGAGGCCACCGTCGTCCGCACCGCGCGGCTCCTCGGCTACCCCGGCTACCGGGATCTGCGCCTCGCGCTGGCCGGCCTCGCCGCGCACCAGGAGTCCGGCCGGGCCCCCGCCGTCACCGCCGACATCGCGGTGGACGACCCGATCGCCGACGTGGTCGCCAAGCTCGCCTACGACGAGCAGCAGACCCTCGCCGACACCGCCGCCGGGCTCGACACCGTCACGCTGGGGGCCGCCGTCGCCGCCGCGTCGACCGCCCGCCGCATCGACGTCTACGGCGTCGGCGCGTCCTCCCTCGTCGGCCAGGACCTGGCGCAGAAGCTGCTCCGGATCGGGCTGATCGCCCACGCCCACATGGACCCGCACCTCGCGGTGACCAACGCCGTGCAGCTGCGCGCCGGCGACGTGGCCATCGCGATCACGCACTCCGGCTCCACCGGCGACGTCATCGAACCGCTGCGGGTCGCCTTCGACCGCGGGGCGACGACGATCGCGATCACCGGACGGCCCGACGGGCCCGTGACGCAGTACGCGGACCACGTGCTGACCACCTCCACCGCGCGCGAGAGCGAGCTGCGCCCCGCCGCCATGTCGAGCCGCACCAGCCAGCTGCTCGTCGTGGACTGCCTGTTCATAGGCGTCGCGCAGCGGACGTACGAGACCGCCGCGCCCGCCCTGGCCGCCTCCTACGAGGCGCTCGCCCACCGCCACAACCCGCGCACCCGCTGACGGCCCCGGCCACGACCGCTGCCAGGGCCCGCACCACCCGTACGCGTACGAGACCGAGAACACCGAGAAAGCTGAGCCGCACCTCATGACCTCCACCACCGACGCGAACACCGACACCCCCGGCGCCACCACCGGTCCCACGAGCCCCACCGGCTCCACCAGCCCCACGGACCCCACCGGCTCCACCGCCCCGACCGGCCCCACCGGCTCCGCCGAGACCTACGGCGAACTCCGCGCCCAGCTGGCCACCCTCACCACCGAGGCGTTCCGCCCCGAGCTGGCCGAGATCGACCGGCAGTCCACGCGGGAGATCGCGCGGATCATGAACGGCGAGGACGCCACCGTCCCGGCCGCCGTCGCCGAGCGGCTGCCGCAGATCGCCGCGGCCATCGACGCCACCGCCGAGCGCATGGCCCGCGGCGGCCGCCTGATCTACGCGGGCGCGGGAACGGCGGGCCGTCTCGGAGTGCTGGACGCCAGCGAGTGCCCGCCCACCTTCAACACCGACCCGTCCGAGGTCATCGGCCTGATCGCGGGCGGCCCCTCCGCCATGGTCACGGCCGTCGAGGGCGCGGAGGACAGCAAGGAGCTGGCCGCCGCCGACCTCGACGGGCTGAAGCTGAGCGCCGACGACACGGTGGTCGGCATCTCCGCCTCCGGCCGCACGCCGTACGCGATCGGCGCCGTCGAGCACGCCCGCGCACAGGGCGCCCTGACCATCGGGCTCTCCTGCAACGCCGGCTCCGCGCTCGGCGCCGCCGCCGAACACGGCCTGGAGGTCGTCACCGGCCCCGAGCTGCTCACCGGCTCGACCCGGCTGAAGGCGGGCACGGCCCAGAAGCTCGTCCTCAACATGATCTCGACGATCACGATGATCCGGCTCGGCAAGACGTACGGGAATCTCATGGTCGACGTCCGCGCCTCCAACGAGAAGCTGCGGGCCCGCTCCCGGCACATCGTCTCCCTGGCCACCGGCGCGTCCGACGCCGAGATCGAGGCCGCGCTCGCCGCCACCGACGGCGAGGTCAAGAACGCGATCCTCGTCATCCTCGGCCAGGTCGACGGCCCCACCGCCGCCACCCGCCTCACCGAGGCGGACGGCCACCTCCGCGCCGCCCTCACGGCCGTACGCACCACCTGACCCGCCCGGGCCGACCCACCCGGGTACTCCGCCCCACCCCCCGCACAGCAAGGCACCAAGCACCATGGCCACAGAAGACAAGAACCGCGCCACCGCCGCCGCGATCCTGCCGCTCGTCGGCGGCGGGGCGAACGTCGCCTCCATCGCCCACTGCATGACCCGGCTCCGCCTCGGTCTGCACGACCGGTCCCTCGTCGACGACGAGGCGCTGAAGGCCCTGCCCGCCGTCATGGGCGTCGTCGAGGACGACACGTACCAGATCGTGCTGGGTCCGGGCACCGTCGCCCGGGTCACCCCGGAGTTCGAGCAGCTGGTCGACGAGGCCCGCGAGACCGCACCGGAACCGGCACCCGCGCCCGGTGCGGCCCCCGTCTCCGCCGAGGAGCTGGCGGCCCAGGGCGCGGCGATCAAGGCCCAGCGGAAGGCGAAGAACGCCACCCCGTTCAAGCTGTTCCTGCGCAAGATCGCCAACATCTTCGTGCCGCTGATCCCGGCGCTCATCGGGTGCGGGATCATCGCGGGCCTCAACGGCCTGCTGGTGAACCTCCAGTGGCTGCCCGCCGTGACACCCGCGCTGGCGGCGATGGCGTCCGGCTTCATGGCGCTGATCGCGGTGTTCGTGGGCTACAACACGGCGAAGGAGTTCGGCGGCACGCCGATCCTGGGCGGTGCGGTGGCGGCGATCATCGTCTTCCCGGGCGTCGCGAACATCGACGCCTTCGGCCAGACGCTCTCCCCGGGCCAGGGCGGTGTGCTCGGCGCGCTGGGCGCGGCGGTCCTCGCCGTGTACGTGGAGAAGTGGTGCCGCCGGTGGGTGCCGGAGGCGCTGGACGTCCTGGTCACCCCGACCCTCACGGTGCTGGTCTCCGGCCTGGTGACGATCTTCGGCCTGATGTACGTGGCGGGCGAGGTGTCCTCCGCGATCGGCACGTTCGCCGACTGGCTGCTGTCCAACGGCGGCGCGGGCGCGGGCTTCGTGCTCGGCGGCCTGTTCCTGCCCCTGGTGATGCTGGGCCTGCACCAGGCGCTGATCCCGATCCACACCACGCTCATCGAGCAGCAGGGCTTCACGGTCCTGCTCCCGATCCTCGCGATGGCCGGTGCGGGCCAGGTGGGCGCGGCCGTGGCCGTCTACTTCCGCCTCCCCCGCAACGAGTCGATCCGCCGCACCATCAAGTCCGCGCTCCCTGCAGGCCTGCTGGGCGTGGGCGAACCGCTGATCTACGGCGTCTCGCTCCCGCTCGGCCGCCCGTTCGTCACGGCGTGCGTCGGCGGCGCGTTCGGCGCGGGCTTCGTCGGCCTGTTCAACCAGCTCGGCGACACGGTCGGCTCGACGGCCATCGGCCCGTCCGGCTGGGCCCTGTTCCCCCTCCTCGACGGCAACCACGGTCTCGCCTCGACGATCGCGATCTACGCGGGCGGCCTGCTCGTCGGCTATGTCGCCGGGTTCGTCGCGACGTACTTCTTCGGCTTCGGCAAGGACCTGCTGGCCGAGTTCAACGTCTCCCAGGAACCGGCCCCGTCCACGGTCGCCGCCACGGGCAACACCCACCCGGCCACACCTCCGGCCACCCCCGCCGGCCCCGACTCCGATAGCGACTCCGGCCCCGACTCCGATTCCGACTCCGGTTCCGACTCCGACTCCGACGGCACGGACCCCGGCGCCTCCCCGGCCAAGGCCCCGGCGGGAGTCTGACCTCGCCCTCGTCCCCTGGCCCCTGGCTCCGGCCCGCCCTCGGTTCTCCCGCCCGTCCCGGCGGGCGGGCCGGGGGCGTCCTGCTACGAGCTTCGGCCAACACTGAACGGCGAGGCCACAAGAATCACGTACTGGTTCGCCTCGGAACGCCGCATCGTGCTTCTCACCGTCTTTCGTAGGACTCGGATGCGAGAGTCGGTCCAGGTGGATCGAGCAGTGCAGGCCCGGGCTCGATGCGAGGCCGAGCAAGGCCCGGCCCACACGACGTACACACGCGGAGAGAGCAGGGAGACCTCATGAACCACAGCCGCTGGAAGCTGAAGCGTGAACAGGGGCTCGCCCCCGGGCTCAGCGAGTCCGAGGAGACCCGCGCCGAGCGCGCGGAAGTCCGGCTCGCCATGGCCTTCGCCAAGGCGGCGTACGACCGCCGTAAGGAACTCGGCCTGTCCCAGAACGATGTCGCCGAGCGCGCGGGACTGACCCAGGCGAAGATCTCCCGCATCGAGGGCGCCGACGCGGTGCCCACCCTGCTCCTGCTCCGGCGGCTGGCGCTCGCCCTGGACGCCTCCCTCAGCATCTCTCTCGACGAGGAACAGGAAGAGGTGGCCTTCGTGGCCCGTACAGCGGCCTGACCGGCGCGGAGCAAGTACCGGACCCGTCCTCTGCACAGGGGCGTCCTGCGGACTACGCCTCAGGGACCGCCCCGCCCCGGTCTCCAGCCCGATACGCCCCAGGGGTCCGCTGGCTAGCGTCTCCCCCATGCGTATAGGACTTCTCGGTACCGGAAATGTCGCCCGCGCCCTGGCCCACGGCTGGCGCGCCGCAGGACACGACGTCCTCCTCGGATCACGTCGGCCCGAAGAACGCACCGGCCTCGGACTGCCCGTCGCCGGCCTCGACGAGACGGCCGCACACGCGGAGGTGCTCGTCAACGCCACTCCTGGCGGGGTCTCCGTGGACCTGCTGCACTCCATCGGATCCCCGGCGCTGGCCGGCACACTGCTGATCGACGTCGGCGTCAGCCTCTCCGACGACTTCAGCGCGCTCACCCACCCCAACAGCAGCCTGGGCGAACTGATCCAGGAGGCGTTCCCACTGACTCACGTCGTCAAGACGCTCTGCACGATGGACTCCACCACCATGACCACCCCGGGCGAACTCACCGAGCCGGGCACGGTGTTCCTCTCCGGCGACGACGCCGAGGCCAAGCGCACCACCGGCCGGCTGCTCACGGACCTCGGGTGGCCGGAGTCCGCCCAGCTCGACATCGGCGGCATCACCACGGCGCGCGGCCAGGAGCACTTCGCGTTCCTCTTCATGGGCATCGCGGGCGGGGTGGGGTCCCACACCTTCAACATCAAGGTGGTCACCCGCCCGTCGGCGGGCGCCCTCCAGCCGGACACCGCCTAGACGGCGGGCCCCGGGAACTCCCCCGTCATCAGCTGCACGTCGAACGGGGACGGCACGGCCAGCGGCTTGCCGAACGGCACCGCGTCCGTGTGCTTGTACGTGCCGTCCTCGTTCGGTTCCGTGAACAACGTGACCATCGGCCCCCGGGTGTCGAACCGGTCGATCAGCAGGTACATCGGGACTCCCGCGCGGGCATACGCGCGGTACTTCTTCGTGCGGTCCTCCCGCGCGTTCCCCCGCGAGGTGATCTCGACGACGAGCAAGGCCTCCGAGGCGTCCATCGGATCGCTGACCTCCGGATCGGCTGCCGCGATCAGCTCGGTCGGCATGACGACCAGATCGGGGACGTACAGCTTGCCGAGCGGGGCGACGTGCACGCCGAGGGTCTGGTAGATCTCCAGGTCCTCGGGCAGCGTCGCGTAGAGCCTGCGCTGCACCTTCGCGGCGATGCCGTTGTGATGCGCGTGCGGCGGTGGTACCAAGACGATCTGCCCCTCGTCGATCTCGGCGCGCCACCCCTCGGGCACGTCCAGTTCACGCCATGTCTGCAGCAGGTAGTCCCACGCGCGCCGATCCGAAGCCTGGCCGTTCTCGACGAACGCTGCGGTCATCGCGGGTCCCTTCTTCCGTGGCCTTGCCGAGGAGGCTAGATCGGGGGTTTCACGGCTGTCCGCCGTTCCTCCCAGCGTCCCACGAACGAGTGGACCGCACAGGAAAACGCGCGGCGACCGTCGGCCACGGGTGGCCCGCGCCCCGCCCCTCCGCCCGGTCGGGGAAGTTCATCGACACCTTCCATGTGTAGGAGAAAAGTAAGCGGGAACCCGAATTTCCGGAGGTTGATCATCATGGTTCCCCTGCTTCTCGTTCTTCTGCTCGCCCTGGTTCTCTTCGGTGTGGGTTTCGCGGTCAAGGCTCTCTGGTGGATAGCCGTGATCGTCCTGGTGCTGTGGCTCATAGGATTCTTCGTCCGTCCCGCCGCGAGCGGCGGCCGACGGGGCCGGTGGTACCGCTGGTAGTCGCTTCTGACCGGCATCCGCCGCTGACCAGCGGCGGATGCCGGTCAGGTGTACGCCCCCCTCCCCCGGGCACACGGAGTTCAGCGGAAATATCGTTCGGTGACAGATCAATGAATTGAACGCCGCACCGCGACACGAATGCGCTGGGCGACTGCGCTCGGCGACTGCGCTGAGCAACTGCGCTGGGCGATCTTCGCGAAAGGAGCCACAATGAGCGACTCTCTGTGGGGTTATCAGCCGTCGAGCGGTCACACCGTGGGCGCCGATCTGACCGGCTATTCGGTCGAGGCCACCGACGGCAGTATCGGAAAGGTCGACAAGTACTCCGACGAGGTGGGTTCGGCCTACCTGCTCGTCGACACCGGAGTCTGGATCTTCGGCAAGGACGTCCTGCTGCCCGCGGGCACGGTGAAGCGCATCGACGCCGAGGAGCGGAAGGTCTACGTCGACCTCACCCGGGAACAGGTCAAGGACTCCCCGGAGTTCGACCGCCACCGGCAGGCCGACGACCCGGGCTACCACGAGCGACTGTCCGCGTACTACCTGGCGTACCGCATCATGTGACCCGGCGTACGCCCCCCGAACGGCGGCGGGCCCGGCCCCGAGGAGGGGTCGGCCCCGCCGCCTCACGTGCGAGCGCGCCACCGTGGTCCGAGGGCCGGCCCTCAGCCCACCAGGTCCGACCAGAACGGCACACGGTCACCGGCCGCCGACGTCTGCCACCGCTCCGCGGCCTCCGGCTCGTCGTCGTCCCACTCCGCGAACTCCAGCTCCACCCACGTCTCCAGGTTCCGCCCGTAGTGGATGGTGTCGCTGCCGACCACCGAGAGCACCGGGCTGCCGTGCGCCGCCACCTCCGGCCACACCTCCGCCGCGCCTCCCGTCCCCCGCGACGGCAGGTACCGGTGCGAGTAGAGCGGGATCAGCCCCGGTACGGAGGCGAGCGCGGCCCGCGCCGCCGCGACGGCCTCCGCCGCGTCCACCGGGCGCGGCCCCCACCGGCCGCCGGGAAGCCAGGAGCCGTTCGCCACTGACAACAGCAGCCCGTCGACCGGCCATTCCAGCCGCTCCCGGATGAGGGCCGGGTCGCCGTCCCGCCAGTCGGTCCACGGGTTCCGCGGGGACTCGCCCTCCTCCGGCGGCTCCGCCCGGCCCACCGGCAGCGCGGCCGCCAGGAAGGCCCGGTGGTCGTCGGGGAACACGATGCCGTACTCCGCCTCGATCCGGTCGAACTCCGCGTCGTCCAGCCCCGGCGCCAACTCGCACACGCCCAGCTCCGCCAGACGGCGTGCCGCCCGCGCTCCCGCCCGTACTCCCTCGTCACCGGTCATCGGGGCAGCCTAAGGGCTGTCCGCCCGGTCGCCGAGCAGGCGGGACTTTCGAAGCATGCCCTGGCGGCCACCCCCGGCCGGCCTCAACGCGGCAGCTGTCCTTCCCTGTTGATCTCCGCCACCCGGGCCCGCAGCACCACCCCCGGTGACGCCGGACGCACCGCCTCCGGCGGGCACTCCCACTCCGGCCCGCCGCCGGGCGGCCGCAGCCGCACGTTCGGCCCGGCGCGGCCCGTCACCCGGCCGACCCGCCCGTCCCGCGCGTCCACGGCGAACCCGCCCGCCTCGGGCGCACCCGGCTCATGCCCCTCATCCGTCATGTCCGCTCTCCTTCTCCGCCAGCACCTCGCACAGCCGCAACGCGGTGTCGATGTTGCAGCGGCCCAGGTCGACCAGGGGCGCCGGTTCGTCACCCGCACACGAGACCGGATCGATCCGCAGGGACGGCAGTTTCACCCCGCACTCCGCAAGCCCTTCCTTCAGCTGCTCCACGACGTCCTCCGCGACCCGCACACGGTCCGCCGCCGCCCTGCGCCGCTCCATCGCTTCCATGCCGCACACCTTCCACTCTGAGTGATGGCCATGCATACCCAGCGTGTCCAACGCGCAGTTGGCCCGGAAGAGGCGCAGTTCTGGCAACCGGCCGCTGCGGAGTGGTCCGGAGAGACCGCAGCGGCCGATGCCGACGGGTGATCAGCCCAGCCCGGAGAAGTAGCCCCAGCCGCCGGTCCCCACCGTCCCCCCGCCGGTCTCCGCAAACGCTGTTCCGCCCGGGTGGAAAACGAGATCGGCGGCCGATGTCGTGGACCAGAGGTCGGCGTGCCCGTCGCCGTCGGCGTCGCCGAGGGACAGCGCCAGCGGGCGTGACGCCCTCGGGAGGTCACCGAGCATCGTGGGGGCGCCCACGGCCTTCGTACCGCTGTCGTAGCTGTACTGCCTGATGCTCCCCGCGGTGTCGCGGGCCCAGATCTCCGCCGTGCCGTCCCCGTTCGTGTCACCGGGGACGAGGACCTCGTGGTCCTTCCACTCCGCCGTACCGATCCTGACGGCGCTGAAGGACAGCCAGCCGCCGTCCGCCGCCACCCGTCCCCGGTGGAGCCAGAGGCCGGTGGCGCTGGTAGCCAGGACGTCGGGGCCTCCGTCCCCGTCGATGTCGCCCGCCGCGACCGGTGAGGCATGGGCCCAGCCGGTCTCGGACACCTTCATCACGACACCCGGTTCGAGGTCGCCCGTACCCGTGTTGCGGTGGAGCAGCAGCTGATCGCCCTTACGGGCGATCACATCCTCGTCACCGTCGCCGTCCCAGTCCCCGCGGTGGCTGACCACCGCGCCGTTCCACTCGGGCCCGCTGCCGATCACGCGCGGGGAGCCGAAGGCGCCCCGGCCGGTCCCGGGGTACAGGCGGAGGGTGTCGTCCTTGCGGACGGCGAGCATGTCGGGGCAGAGGTCACCGGTCAGGTCACCCGGGACCTGCGGGGCGGTCCGCGCCAGCGGCTTCGCCTCCGCCCACACCAGCTTGTGGTCCTCGCCCGGCGTCAGGTCGATGTCGGCGGTCCTGGCCCTCAGCTCCGTGAAGTCCCGGCTGCCGAAGAAGGCGTGGTCGTACTTGAGCCGGTAGGCGAACGGGGCCGCCGCCGCCCAGGCGGTCGGGGCGTTCCTCCCGGCGTCCGCCTCGACGAACGGGCCCGTGCCGCACAGCCCGGCCCGCATCGGCACGAGCGCGGCGTGGCTGGGTATAGCGTTGAAGTCGCCGGTGATCAGGGCAGGCGCACCCGCCGCCCACCGCTCCAGGTTCCCGAGCACCACCGGCGTCCCATTCAACGGCAGCGAGGTAGCCAGATGGGTGCCGCAGGCGAGGGTGGTCCGGCCGCCGACCGGCCCCTTGAGGCACAGCATCCACCGCTGCTGCGGTACGGAGGTCTCGGTGGGGTTGGCGAGGGCCTGGTACGAAGTGAAGTCCGCGGCCACTCCCTTGACGAACAGCGCCTGCCCGAATTTCAGCGAGCTGCCGCCCCACCGCCCGCAGCCCGCGGGCTCCTGCTCGCCGGCCCAGTGCGCGGTGTAGCCGACCAGCACCTTCCGCAGGGCCTCGTACTGGCCCGTGCACATCTCCTGCAGAGCGATCACATCGGCGGGACCACCCTCGGCGTTCATCCGCGAATGGAACTTCGCCGCCCAGGTGTCGGCGCTGTCCACGGTGTTCTGGCAGGTGTGCGCGCCGCACGCGTTGTACGAGACGGTACGCACCGGCGGTGGGGGTGCCGGCTCGGCCACCACCTCGTGCCGGCTGCCCGCCACCATGCCCACGAGCAGAGCCAACCCGACAGTCAACCGGGCTGCCACGCTACCGCGGACTCTTCCTAGAGCTCTCAAGGGTCCCCATCCTCAGATGTGATGATCATGTGAAGCAATGGACGGTCATCGTAGAAGGCCAACGGGTTCCGCCATCCACGCGCACCACGGACCCGCACCCGGCCGGCCCGCACTGCCCCGCCTCCCCGCCTCCCCTGGGAGCGCTCTCAGCCCTGTCGGCGCCCGGCGCTAGGCTGTAGAGAATCCGGCGGCGACACGAGCATGCGCACAGCACCCCGCGCACCCCCACGCACATCCCGCGTTTCGCCGCCCCCGTCGACGACGAGGAGCGACCGCCTTGCCCGAGCAGTCCCCCGGTTCCCGGCCCACCCTGGAAGCCGTCGCGGCACGTGCGGGGGTGTCGCGGGCCACCGCCTCGCGGGTCGTCAACGGGGGCGACGGAGTCCGCAAGCCGCTCGTGGACAAGGTGCTCAAGGCGGTCGACGAGCTGGGCTACATCCCGAACCACGCGGCCAGGACCCTGGTGACCCGGCGGACGGGGGCGGTGGCCGTCGTCATCGCGGAGCCGGAGATACGGATCTTCTCCGACCCCTTCTTCTCCCAGCAGATCAGGGGCATCAGCAAGGAGCTGACCGCCCACGACACCCAGCTCGTCCTGCTGCTGGTGGAGGGCCCCGGAGACTTCGACCGGATCGCCCGCTATCTGTCCGGCGGGCACGTCGACGGGGCGCTCGCGTTCTCGCTGCACACCGACGACCCGCTGCCCGCGATCACCCGGCGGGCGGGGATTCCCACGGTGTACGGGGGCCGGCCCAGCTGGACCGCCGGCCCCGGGGACCAGGCCGTCTCGTACGTGGACGCGGACAACCGGGGCGGCGCGCGGGTGGCCGTGCGGTATCTCAAGGACCTGGGGCGGGAGCGGATCGCGCACATCGGCGGACCGCCCGACCAGACCTCGGCGGTGGACCGCCTCGACGGCTACCGGGACGTCCTACTGGACGTGGACCCGACGCTTGTCGCCCAGGGTGCGTTCACCGTGGAGAGCGGGGCCCGGGCGATGGCGGAGCTGCTGGAGCGGCGGCCCGACCTGGACGCGGTGTTCGCCGCCAACGACCTGATGGCGTCGGGTGCGTTGCGTGTGCTGCGGGAGCGCGGCGTGGCCGTGCCGGAGCAGGTGGCGATCGTCGGGTTCGACGACATGGACTCGGTGGCCGGGACCACCGATCCGCCGCTGACCACGGTCAACCAGGACATCGAGGGGCAGGGCCGGCTGATGGCCCGCCTGCTGCTGCGCGGCCTGGACCGGGCCCGTACGGGCAACGGCCCGGCGCCCGACTCGGTGATCACCCCGACGACACTGGTGCGACGGGCCTCGGCCTGACCGCCACGCGCGCGCGTGCGGGAGTGTGCGAGCGCGGAAGTGCGGAAGTGCGGCGGGCCTCCGCCCTGAGGAGCCGGAGACCCACCACACGAATCGTGCCCGTACGGTCACGCCTTACACGTACAGATCCCGCCACTTGTCCGATGGTCCGGATGGACCCGCGGGACCCGCGCGTACGGGTCCGCGGGACCCACACATACGGGACCGCGGGACCCACACGTACGGGACCGCGCGGACCCGCACGTACGGGATCCCGCGTGGCCTACAGGGCCTACACGTACGGGATCTTCAGGACGGCCGCGTCCGTGCCCGTCTGCACCTGGGACGTGCCGCTGCCGAGCGCGTTCCAGATCTCCAGGCGGACCGTGCCGTTCTTCAGTTCGCCCAGGCTCCCGGTGACGGCCCGCGTGCCGGACGCCTGCGTGTACTCCTCCCACCCGTTGACCGGGTCGGTCGCGAAGTAGCGGAAGGTCTCGGCCCGGTCGAACGTGCCGTCGCCGGTGAGGTCGTAGCTGACCCGGACCTGCGGGGCGAGCCCGACCTTCGTGCCCGCGTCGACCCGGAGGCGGAACGCGGTGGCCGCGCCGGAGGCGACCTTGCCGTTGACCTTCTTCACCTCGTAGACGCTCGGCCGGTACGGGGTGCCGTCCCGGTTGACGCCGTCGGCCGAGGCGATGGTGTCCGCGCCCGCCGGGTCGGTGGTGGCGGTGGTGAGGACGCCGCCGGACTTGAGGCGGAAGGTGTTGCCGGTCGGCGGCTCCGGGTCGGGGTCGGGGTCCGGGTTGCCGCCGCCGGGGCCCGTGCTCGTGGCCGTCGAACGGGCCGGCACCGACAGGGTCTTGCCGTCGGAGAAGGTGACCGTACGGGCGGTGGAGCCGTGGTTGTGCGCGGTGTAGGTGCGGACGCCGTCCTTCGAGAAGACGGCGGAGGTCGGCAGGTCGCCGCTGACCGTCATGTCGGGCGCGCCGACCGTGTTCAGGGTGTTGATCCAGTGGTAGGTGTGCGCCTTCGACTCACCCTGCTCCGGGGTGTAGTTGCCGTTCACCCCGTCCCACTTGGCCTTCGCCGCCGCCGGATCCGACAGCGACTCGAACTCCCAGAGCAGGTCGCGCCACTCCTGGGCGGGTCCGCCGTTCTCGCGCTCCATCTCGGCGATGTTCCGCTTGATGGCCGCCTTCTCGCGGGCCAGGTGGAGTGAACCGCCGGTCACCGGCAGGACGTTGATGCCGTGGATCTCCTCCGGGTTGGCGGTCCACCAGGTGGAGTACGCGCCGCCGCTGCCCCAGACCATGCCGACCGTGTCGTGGCCGAAGGAGGCGGGGAAGACCTGCTGCGAGGCGTCGAACCAGTACTGGGTGATCGCCTCGGACTCGGTGGTCAGCAGGTAGCTGCCGAGGTCGCGGAGGTTGGTGTCGCCGGTGGCCGAGCCGTAGAGGACGAGTCCCGCGCTGAGGTTGATGGACTCGGAGGAGGACTCCTGGTTGTTGCCCGCCGCGAAGCCCTGGTGGCCGGAGGCCCAGCTGTGGCCCGCGTACACGTCGAAGCCGCGCAGGAACGGGTAGGCGGAGTCGGTGCGGCTGGCGTTGGCGGTGTCGCGGATCAGGTGCTTGATCATCGTGCCCCAGGCGGAGTCGGCGACCCAGGCCTGGTCGTACTGGGCGATGATCCCCGCCGCGTAGACGTAGTAGCTGTAGTGGAAGTGGTGGTCGTTCAGCTCGGTGTCGCTGCCGTACGAGGCCGGGTAACCGGTGAGGGTCTTCCAGTCCTTGTCGTAGCTGAACTCAGCGGCCCCGCCCGCCGTGAACCACTCCTGGAGCCGGCCCTTCATCAGGCCGAGGAGCTTGTCGCGGGTGGCGGTCTGGCCGATCTGGTCGGCGACGGGCACCAGCTGGGCGAGGCGGCCGAGCGCCTTGCCGGTCCAGTAGGTGTCGGCGGCCCCCGAGAACGGGTCCGAGGCGTTGGCGACCTCGTTGAGATAGCCGGCCAGCCGGGCCTTGTCGACGCCGCTGGAGGCGGGCAGCGCGGGCACGACGCCGTTGCTCTTCTGGCTGGTGGTGAAGGAGGCGGACTCGCGCACCTTCATCGTGCCGCGCGGTGACACGTACGTGTAAGGCGTCAGCGCGTCGGTGGTGTGCAGCCACTGGTGGCGGTAGAGGGCCTGGAGCGTGCCGCGTTCGGTGCCCTCCTTGGCCTCGGTGGTCAGGCTGTAGGTCGCCCGCACGTTGCCGCCGGTCGACTGCCAGGCCACCTGGGAGCCGGTGACGAAGCTGAAGGCGTACTTCTTGTAGGTCGCGAGCGCGTCCGTGGAGGGCAGCACGGCGAGCGAGAAGTAGTCCTTGCCGCCGAGTCCGGCCGTGATCGCGGTGCCGGAGACGTTCCAGTCGCTGCCGGTCGGGGCGAAGAGGGCGTAGTGGTGCCCGGCGACGGTGATGCCGAGGACGTTGCCCTGGTCCGAGAAGACCGTGGGCGTGGACGCGGTGGTGATGCGGGCGTCGCCGCCGGAGCCCTTGGCGTACACGAAGGGCATGCCGTGGCCGATGGTGGCCCGGAAGGTGCGGGAGCCGTCGGCCCAGTAGGGCGTGACCGTCCAGTCGGACCAGGCGTCGGCCTTGGTGTCGGGTGAGTTCAGGCCGCTGAGGCCGACGGTGAGGTCGGCCTTGTGGGCGTACTCGTACTGGCGGCCGTCGCCGACGATCGCGGGCGTCGTCGGATAGCCGACCTCCAGGCCGGAGGCCTTGGCCTGGTAGGTGAGCGGGTGGCCGTACATGGGCGTGCTGTACGGGTTGTCGCCGTAGCGCTGGTAGGCGAGCGAGGACCACCAGTCGTTGGTCGGGACCGGCTTGTCCCGGGCGGCGGCGGTGACCTTGGGGGTGACGGGCGCGCCGGTGTTGGTGGTCGGGCCGGAGGTACCGGCGGGGCGGGAGTCGGAGTAGCTGCCGGCGCCGGCGGGGATGGTGGCGGCGGCAGCGGGCGATGCGGCGGGGCCCAGGCCCACAGCGGCCACGGCGATGGCGAGGAGCGTCGCCGCGGCGGGTCTGGAGGCGCGTCCGGGGGTGAGTCTGGAGAGGGAGGTTCGCACGTGCAGCACCTCGATCATGGGGGGGGAGGAGCGCATTCGAGAGCGCTCTCAAGTGCCATGGAACGTAAAACTCCTGAAACCTAAGTGTCAATAGATCGCGCACAGACGGCAATTGGATGGGCGTCGAGTGCGACCCCAAGCTGTTATGTGTTCGAGTCTTGACGGGGCGGGGGCGGTGGGGGACGCTCCAGACGCAGGTTTGAGAGCGCTCTCAAGGCGCTCGGTTCATCCCGAAGCCAAGGGAGGCTTCCCATGCCCATTGCCCGAGCCGCCAAGAGAGCCACCGCTCGCCTCGGCGCGGTCGTCCTCGCCGGGGCGCTCCTCGCCGCCTGTGGATCCAGCGACTCGTCGGACTCCTCCGACGGCGCGGGCGGAAAGGTCACGCTCAACGTCGACCTCTTCGGGTCGTTCGGCTTCAAGGAGGCCGGGCTGTACGAGGAGTACCAGAAGCTCAACCCGAACATCACGATCAAGCAGAGCGACACCCAGGACGAGGCGGACTACTGGAAGTCGCTCCAGACCCGGCTCGCGGGCGGCGGCGGGCTCGCCGACGTGCAGGGCGTCGAGGTGGGCCGCATCGCCTCGGTCACCCAGCAGCAGTCCGACAAGTTCCAGGACCTGAAGGAGTTCGGGGCCGACAAGCTCAAGGGCGAGTTCGCCGAGGCCAAGTGGTCGGCGGCGACCACCAAGGACGGCAAGATCCTCGGCCTCGGCACGGACGTCGGCCCCGAGGCGATGTGCTACCGCACCGACCTCTTCGAGCAGGCCGGGCTGCCCACGGACCGCGAGGAGCTCGCGAAGAAGTGGGCCACCTGGGACGGCTACCTGGAGCTGGGCAAGCAGTACAAGAAGAAGGCCCCCGCCAAGAGCGCCTGGCTGGACAGCGTCGGCTCGCTCTACGGGATCATGATCGGCCAGGAGAAGGAGCGGTACTACGACGCCTCCGGCGAGCTGATCTACGAGAAGAACCCGGCGGTCAAGGAGGCCTGGGACACCTCCGTGAAGGCGGCCGAGGCGGGCCTGAGCGCCAAGCTCGACCAGTGGTCCCCGCAGTGGAACCAGGCGTTCGCGGCCGGTTCGTTCGCGACGATCCCGTGCCCGGCCTGGATGCTCGGCTACGTCAAGGGCCAGGCCGGCGACGCGGGCAAGGGGAAGTGGGACATCGCGAAGCTCCCCGGCGGCGCGGGCAACTGGGGCGGCTCGTACCTCTCCATCCCGCGTGCGGCCAAGCACAAGGAGGAGGCGTACAAGCTGATCGAGTGGCTGACCGCCCCCGAGCAGCAGGCGAAGGTCTTCCAGAAGCAGGGCAACTTCCCGTCCTCGACGGGCGCCATCGAGACGATCGCGGACGCCAAGGACGAGTACTTCTCGGGCGCCCCGATCGGCCAGATCTTCGGTGAGGCGGCCAAGGAGTCCCCGGTCCAGGTGCTGGGTGTGCACGACCAGAACGTGATGCAGCAGATCACGAACGCGCTGAGCGAGGTCGAGCGCAAGGGAGTGTCGTCGGACAAGGCGTGGCAGACGGCGAAGAAGGGCGTGGACAACGTGATCGGCTGACGCCGCTCACCGCCCCACCGCCCCATCGCCTCACCCCCATCGGTCAGGGGCCGGTCCGCCCACGCACAACGGGCGGACCGGCCCCACCCCCGTACCTCTCCCCGCCCGCCTCGCCTCCGCCGCCGCCCGCCCACGGCGGATGAGCCCGCCCCGCCCCCGTACCTCCCCTCCGCCCCCCGCCCGCTCCCGATCCCGAAGGGCCGCACCGTGTCCCTCACCGCCACCGCGAAGGCCGGGCCCCGCCCGTCCGGAACCGGGCCCGGCCCCGACGACGGCCGGGCCGCCGCCCTCCGGCGCACCTGGCGCAAGGCCTCCCCGTACGCCTATATCGCCCCCTTCTTCACCCTGTTCCTGGCCTTCGGGCTCTTTCCGCTCCTCTACACGGCGTTCGTCTCGCTCTACCGGGTCGAGCTCCAGACGAGCGGCGAGATGGAGTGGCGGGGCATCGCCAACTACACGGCGCTGTTCACCGACGAGTACTTCTGGATCTCGCTGCGCAACACGTTCACGATCGGCGTGCTGTCCACGGTCCCGCAGCTCGCGATGGCACTCGGCCTCGCGCATCTGCTCAACTACAAGCTGCGCGGCCGGACCTTCATCCGGACGGCGATCCTGCTCCCGTACGCCACGTCGGTGGCCGCCGCCACGCTCGTCTTCGCGCAGCTCTTCGGCCGCGACTTCGGACTGATCAACTACGTGATCGGGCTGGTCGGCTTCGATCCGGTGGACTGGCAGACCGGCACGGTCGCCTCGCAGATCGCGGTGTCGTCGATCGTGATCTGGCGCTGGACCGGCTACAACGCGCTGATCTATCTGGCGGGCATGCAGTCGATCCCACACGAGCTGTACGAGGCGGCGGAGATGGACGGGGCGTCGCGCTGGCGGCAGTTCATCCATGTCACGCTGCCGGGCCTGCGCCCCACCATCGTCTTCACCGTCATCATCTCGACGATCGGCGCGACCCAGCTCTTCGGCGAGCCGCTGCTGTTCGAAGGGTCGATCTCCGGCGGCATCTCGCACCAGTACCAGACCCTCGGCCTGTACATGTACGAGCAGGGCTGGGGCTTCTTCCACCTGGGCCGGGCCGCGGCCATCGCCTGGGTGATGTTCGTCCTGATCGTGGTGCTCGTCGGGGCCAACGCCCTGCTCGTCCGCCGCCGCGCACGCAAGGAGGCCGGCCGATGACCGCGCTCGCCGCACCGCCGACCGCGCCCGACAAGGGCCGCCCGCCGCAGGACCCCCCGCGCAAGCGGATACGCAAAGGGGGCGCGGGCCAGACGATGAAGGGCGGCTGGCTCTCCTACCTCATCCTCGGTGTCGCGCTGCTGATCTCCGCGTTCCCGTTCTACTGGACGATCGTCGCGGCCAGCCGGTCCAACGCGGACCTGGCGCAGGTCCCTCCGAGCCTGCTGCCCGGACCGAACCTCATCAAGAACTTCGACGCGGTCCTCGAAGAGGCCGACATCGGCAAGGCCCTGCTCAACTCGCTGATCGTGTCCGGCTCGATCACGATCGGCACGGTCCTCTGCTGCACGCTGGCCGGATTCGCCTTCGCCAAGCTGAAGTTCCGGGGCCGGGGCGCGCTGCTGACGCTGACGATCGGGACGATGATGATCCCGCCGCAGCTCGGTGTGATCCCGCTCTTCATGCTGATCGCCGAGCTCCAGTGGGTGAACCAGCTCCAGGCGGTGATCCTGCCGGGTCTGGTCTCGGCGTTCGGAGTGTTCTTCATGCGCCAGTACCTGGTGCAGTCGCTGCCGGACGAGCTGATCGAGGCGGCCCGGGTGGACGGGGCGTCGACGGCCCGGATCTTCTGGTCGATCGTGATCCCCATCGCGCGGCCGGGCATGGCGGTGCTCGGGATGCTCACGTTCATGACGGCGTGGAACGACTTCTTCTGGCCGATCATCGCGCTGTCCTCGCAGGAGCCGACCGTGCAGGTCGCGCTGCGTCAGCTCGGCGGCGGATACGTCAACGACCAGTCGGTGATCATGGCCGGCACGCTGCTCGGCACGCTGCCCGTGCTGCTGGTCTTCGGCCTGCTGGGCCGGCAGATCGTCGGCGGCATCATGCAGGGCGCGGTCAAGGGCTGACGCCGTACGCCGCTCCGCCCTGCGGGACCATCCTCCCTGCGGGGCCGCCCGCCCTCCCTGCGGGCCCCGCCCGTCCCTGCGGGCCCCGCCCCTCTTGCGGGCCCCCGCCCCCTCCCTCACCCCTGGAGTGTCAGTCCATGACCGCTGTCGATGCCCGTCCGGCGAACTCCGCCGGCCCCCGCCCCGACACCGTGGCGGAACTCCGCTTCCCCACCGCGTTCCGCTGGGGGACCGCCACCGCCGCCTATCAGATCGAGGGTGGAGCCACCGAGGGCGGCCGTACGCCGTCCATCTGGGACACCTTCAGCCGGACGCCCGGCAAGGTGCGCAACGGCGACACCGGTGACATCGCCGCCGACCATCTGCACCGGATGCCGGACGACGTACGCCTGATGAAGGAACTGGGCGTCACCGACTACCGGTTCTCCGTCTCCTGGTCCCGGGTCCAGCCGACCGGCCGGGGCCCGGCCGTGGAGCGCGGCCTGGACTTCTACCGCCGTCTGGTGGACGAGCTGCTCGCGGCCGGGATCAGACCGGTCGCCACGCTCTACCACTGGGACCTGCCGCAGGAGCTGGAGGACGCGGGCGGCTGGCCGGAGCGGGACACGGCGCACCGGTTCGCGGAGTACGCGGGTCTGGTGGCCGGGGCGCTGGGCGACCGGGTGCCGACCTGGACGACGCTCAACGAGCCTTGGTGCGCGGCGTTCCTCGGGTACGGGAACGGGGTCCACGCCCCCGGCCGGACCAGCGACCTCGCGGCCCTGCGCGCCGCCCACCACCTGAACCTGGCACACGGCGCGGGCGCCCGCGTCCTGCGCGGCCTCCTGCCGGACACCGCCGAGATCTCCCTCACCCTGAACCTCCACGCACTGCGCCCGCTGACGGACACGGACGCGGACCGGGACGCGGTGCGCCGGATCGACGCGGTGGCGAACCGGATCTTCCTGGACCCGGTCTTCCACGGCCGGCTGCCGCAGGACCTGGTCGAGGACACGGCGGAGGTGACGGACTGGTCGTTCGTCCGGGACGGCGATCTGGAGGTGACGTCGACGCCGATCGACTCGCTGGGCATCAACTACTACTCCCCCAGCGTGGTTTCGGCGGGCACGTCGGAGTCCCCGGCGCCGTGGGCGGGCGCGGAACGGCATGTGGCGTTCACCCCGGCGGCCGGCCCGCGCACCGCGATGGACTGGCCGGTCGACGCGAACGGCCTGTACGAGCTGCTGACCCGCCTCCGCGACGAACTCCCGTCCCTGCCGCTCCTGGTGACGGAGAACGGGGCGGCGTACGACGACTACGCCGACCCGGAGGGCGAGGTCCACGACCCGGAGCGGGTGGCGTACCTGGACGCCCATCTGACGGCGGTGCACCGGGCGATCGCGGACGGGGCGGACGTACGCGGGTACTTCCTGTGGTCGCTGCTGGACAACTTCGAGTGGGCGTACGGCTACGGCAAGCGGTTCGGCATCGTGCACGTGGACTTCGCGTCCCAGCGCCGCACGGCGAAGGACAGTGCGCGGTGGTACGCGGAGGTGATCGCGCGGGGCGGCCTGGAGCGCTGAGCCCGGAGGGCGGGGCGGCGCGGGGCGCGCGGCGACAGCCCGCTGACTGCTGACTGCTGCCTGCCGGTCACGAATTGCGGGTTACGGGTTACGTAGGGGCTCGGGGCGGCATGCGCTCCGGGCCCCGACGCGTGTCCAGGGGCCGCTCGGGGTGCGACCGGGGCCTGGGGGCGGTGTGCGGGGCCGAACGCTACGGGCGATGAGAGTTTTCTCCCGGAATCGGCCGGGCCACTTTCGGCCGGATGAATCACCGGTGAAGTCCCCCGCGCCGACGGGTAGCCGGCCCGGAGGGCGGCCGAGCACCCGCATGGCCCGAAGAGGCCCTGGGAGTACGGCACGGCCGACGCCCCCGTAACGCCGACGGGGCCCGGAACCGGGAGAACCAGGCTGCTCAGCCGAGGGGTGGGCCGGAGTACGTCCGGGCCGGTGAGCCGGGTGAGGGCCGCCTCGGCACGGCCGGCTCCGATCGTGCGCGCGGCCGATCTGCGGGCGCCGCGCACCCGCCGCCCAACACCCCTGGTCCCGATGCAACTTGGCGCGAATCTGTCGCCTCTGTCCGAGGCTGCTCCGTACACCTCTTGACCTCCGGACCCCCGCCCGTATGGTCTAGACCAAGCAGTGAGAGGCAGTCGGCGGTGGTGGTCACGCGCCGCCCCTGCCTCGCCCACGTACCCAGAACCCCCCACAGCCTTCAGAGCCTTCAGAGCCTCCAGCCGAGGAGAAGACCCCCCGGGCGCCAGCGAGAGGCCCGTCACCCCGTGCGCCGAAGCGGCAAAGAGCCGACGCTTCCCGCACACGCCCCACAGGCGCCCGCGTACCCGCGCGGGCCGCCCATGCACGCTTTCCCACCCCCACGGACACAGCGGGAGATCGCACATGAGGAGCCACACCGCCGAGCCGAGCCTTCCCCCGCCCGGCAGCACACCTGAACCCCCGTCCCACACACGCAGGTTCGGCCGCGAACGTCCGGCGACAGCCGGCGCCCGCGCAGCCCTTCAACGGCTGGCCGACCACGTCAACGTACGCGCCGTCGTCCTGCTGAGGGTGACCGTCGGGATCATCTTCCTCGGCTTCGGCGTGCTGAAACTGTTCCCCTCGGCCAGTCCTGCCGAGCAACTGGCCGTCGACGCGGCCACGAAGATGACCCTGGGCCTCGTACCGGAGACGGTGCTGCTGCTCTCCCTCGCGGCACTGGAGACGGCCATCGGGATCGGTCTGATCGCGGGCGGTCGCCTGCTGCGCCCCGCTCTCGTCGCGTTCTTCCTCCACATGGGCGGCGTGTTCTCGACCCTGGTCCTCCTGCCCGACGCGATGTGGCAGCCCCACTCCCCCGCGCCGACCATGGAAGGGCAGTACGTCGTCAAGAACGTGGTCCTGGTGGCCGTGTGCCTGGTCGTGGCCGCCGATGCATGGGGAAGCGGGTCCAGGTCGTCACGGCGGCCGGAAAGTACCGACCGAGCGGCGTCGGGCCGAAGGAGCTGAAGGAAGGGGCAGGGCCTCGACGGCGGTCAGCCGACGTGGACCGGTACCTCGGCGAGCTGTTCCGGGGTGGCCACGGAGCGGGGTCCCCGGAGCATGGTCGCGGCGACGACCGCCGCGACCACCAGGGTGACGGCAGTGGCGAGGAACACCGCGGAGTATCCCTCGGTGAGGGCGGTCGCGGTCGCCCGGCCGGAGCCGTCCGGGGCGGACCGTTCGACGGCGCCGAGGTAGATCGTGGTGAACACCGACAGACCCACGCAGCCGCCGATCTGCATGGCGGAGTTGACCAGGGCCGACGCCGCGCCGGCGTCGTGGTGGCCGACGCCGGCGAGCGCGACGTTCTGCACCGGGATGATCACGAACGCGATCCCGATGCCCACGACCACGAGGCCGCCGAAGACCTCCGTCCAGTAGCTTCCGTCGGCCGTGACGAAGGTCAGCCACAGCATCCCGGCCGCGGCGATCAGCGGCCCGCCGGTCATCAGGACACGCGGCCCCCGAGTCGGCAGCAGCCTGGCGGCCACGGGCGCGGTGATCATGGTCGCGAAGGTCATCGCGAGGCTCGCGAGTCCGGCGAGCAGCGGGGAGAGCCCGAGCACGATCTGGAGGTGGAACATCAGGTAGAGGGTCATCCCGATGTAGACGGCGCCGATGGCCGCCTGGATGAGGAACGCTCCGGCGCGGGCGCGGTCACGCACGACCCGCAGCGGCAGCAGCGGCTGCGCGACGCGGGACTCGATCCACACGAACACCACGAGCAGCACCAGGCCGGCGGCGAGGAAGCCGATGGTGTCCGGCTCGGTCCACCCGGACTCGGCCAGGGTGAACCCGTAGACCAGGGCGGCCAGGCCGAGGGTGACGGCGAGGGTGCCCCAGATGTCGTACCGGTTGTCGCCCTCGACGCGGCTCTCGGAGACGAACAGCAGCGCGCCGATCAGGCCGACGACGGCGAAGACGATGTTGACCAGCAGGCACCACCGCCAGTCGGCGTACTCGGTCAGGACGCCACCCAGCGCCAGCCCCACCGCGGCACCGGTGCCGGCGACGGTGCCGAAGACCGCGAACGCCGTTCCGCGCTCACGCCCGGCCGGGAACGTCACGGTGAGCAGAGCAAGCGCCGCCGGGGCCAGCAGCGCCGCGAAGACGCCCTGGAGACCGCGCGCCACGATCAGCTCGGTCCCGCTCTGCGCGAGACCGCCCCACACGGAGGCGGCGCCGAACCCGAGCATCCCGACCATGTAGCTGCGCTTGCGCCCCCAGTAGTCGGCGACGCGTCCGCCGAGCAGCAGCAGCGCGCCGAAGGCCAGGACGTAGGCGGTGATGACCCACTGCCGCTCGGTGTCGCTCAGCTCCAGTTCGAGCTGGGCCTGGGGCAGGGCCACGTTGACGATGGTGGCATCGAGCACGACCACCAGCTGTGTCAGGGCGATCACCGCGAGCGCCCACCATCGGCGGGGATCGGGCGCGGAAGGCAGGGAAGCCTGGGAAGGCAGGGGGACAGACATGAAGAAACCTCCGGGGTTCTGTCCAGATGAGCGCCGGAGGTTTCAAGCCTCGGACCAGACACCGGAAGGCGGGATCTGACCACCTCGGCCACGGGGCCGAGCCCATCCATCCTAACCACCGGCCGGGGCCTGGTTCGCGCCACGGACAGCCGTGATCCGGCTCACAGGCCGGTGAGGATCACGCCGCCCCGCCCCCGCCCCTGTACTCGGGGAAGAGATGAGGATGCCGCGCGGCGAGGGCCCGGGTGATCGCCTCGTCGGTGGGGTCCGTGACGCGCCAGCTGTGCTCGGACCGGTGCCCGGCGAACAGCTCGCACGCCTCCTTCCGCGCATCGCGCGCAGGGCACCACGGGAGCGAGACCAAGCGCGTGCGCTCCACGCTCCACCGGACCCAGACGGCGCTTCCGGGCCGTCCGCCCTCGTCCCACAGCAGCGCCGCGTGGTCGCCGCCGTGGTCGTCGTCATGGTCGTCGTCATGGTCCTCGCCCAGTTCACAGAGCACGTGTCCGGGCTCCGGACGATGCCCGGGGACGAGGGCGGGAAGGGCGAGAAGGAACTCCGGGGGCTTCAACAGGGCAACAGCGGTGCACTGGTTCATGGTTGCGGCCATCCTCATGAGGTGTCGGGCCCGTCGCCGGACAGGAGCCGTTCTGCGATCAGATCGCCCAGCGGGTCCGTCACGCTCCAGGAATGGGGCGCGGGGTGGTGGTCGGGGAACGCGCACTGCCGTACGACCCCGGTACGGAGGTGGCGGAGGACGGCCGGGCACCACGGCACGGTGGCCACCCGGTGGGGCCGGTCCGGGCCGGTACCGGTCCAGAAGAACCACAGAGCCGGAGCGCTGGACGGCTCGGCCGCCCGGAGGTAGGCGGCGTGCTCGGTGAAGGCGTCGTGCTCCCCCAGTTCGCAGAGGAGGAAGGGGGGCGGGATGACGGTGTCCGGTGGGCCGTCGGGCCCGCCGTCCACGGCGACGAGGGCGTCCAGAGCGTCACCGGGAGGAGCCGGGGTCACGGCGGTGCATTGCAGCACGTCGGCCTCTTCTGTCGGCGGGCCTAAAGATCGGTCAGGGAACCGCGCCACCCCGAGAGGGTCAGGCTCAGCCCGACCGCCGGGTCAACTACGGTGAACAGCAACGGAAATCCTGCTTCCAGGGCCCGTATCGCGTCGTCCTGGCGCTCACGGTCGGTCGCCCAGGCCCGCAACCCCAGCGGGGCGTCGAAGCCGTGGAAGAGGACGGGCCGCACGTCACTGGCCGGCGGCCCCAGCGGGCCGGGGGGCCTCGTGTGCCCGCGCCCGTGTCCGTCGGCCAGGCGGAGTGCTTGCCCCCGCAGCCACAGGAGCGCCAGCCGCCGGTTCCGTACGGTCACCCCGCCGAGCGAGGCGAACCACTGCCCGTCCGTCACGGTGACCTCGGCGGCGTACCCCGTGCGCGTCACGCGGCACGCTCGCCGGTGACCGCGAGCCGGACCCGTAACCGGGCGAGGAGGCTCACAACACCTCACCCCGGCTCCGGGCGTTGGCCCGCGCGGTACGGGCACGGAGCTGCTCTATGGGAAGCGCGGGGCGTACGTGGCGGGGCTCGACCTCCCACTCGATGCCGCCGCCGACGGGGCGGAGGGACCAGTAGAGGCCGGCGACGCCACGGAACTCGCCCACGCGATTCCCGCGACTGGTATCCACCATGAGGGTGCCGGGGGCCGGGGGAACTGTGGGAACCGTGGGACCAGGAGACTGCGGGATATTCGGACGCGCGTTCTCGCCGTACACCTATCGCTCCTCTCCGTAGCTGTTTGACTACCGGGGGGCCTCAGAGTGGCCTAGCGTCAAAGACCCTTCAACTAGCGGAAAAAGAAGGAAGGGGAGGGGCTTCAGCATGGTCAATCGCAAGGATCTGAAACCTGGCAGCAGCCCGCAGGCGGCCTACGGTGCCCGCATCCGGCGGTTCCGGGAGGCGCGGGGGTGGAGCCAGGAGGGTCTGGCCCCGCGCATCGGGTACTCGAGCCAGCACGTCTCGGCCGTGGAAACTGCTCGCAAACCGCCAACCCTGCGATTTTCGCGTAGGTCTGATCAGGCGTTCGGTACGACCGGTACGGCCGACTCCTTCGAGCGCGAGTGGGCCGAGCTGCGGAACGGCTCGCTGCTGGAGGGCTTTCCGGAGTACGTCGGGTACGAGGGCCGGGCGGTGGAGATCAGGCTGTTCGAGGTCGGCCTCATCCCGGGGCTGTTACAGACACCGGAGTACGCGCGGACTGTGGCGTACGGAGACGTGGAGCGCGGGTCCATCACCGCCGAACAGGCCGACGAACGCGTCTCGGTCCTGGCGGAGAGGCAGGCGGCGCTGGTGCGGTCCCGCCCGCCGATGGTGTTCGTCGTCATGGACGAGAGCTGCCTCCACCAAGCGGTCGGCGGCCCGGAGGTCATGGGGCCTCAGCTTGAGCGGCTGGAGGAGATGGCGGCGCTGCCCAACTGGATCATCCAGGTAGCACCGTTCAGCCTGGGTGCACGGAGGGCGTTCGACCTGCCGGTCTACCTGCTCACCCTTGCGGACCGGTCCATCGTCGCGTATGCCGAATCACAGGCGCAGGGCCATGTCGAGCGCGAAACTTCGTTCGTAGTACCCATGCTCACGGCCTACCATCAACTCCAGGGCGAGTCGCTGTCGAAGGCGGCGTCTGTGGCCAAGATCAGCCAGTTGCGAAAGGGCACTCCGTGATGAGCGAATCCCCCCGTTGGTTCAAGTCCTCGTACAGCTCGAACGGCGGCGCCTGCGTCGAGGTTGCCGCCAACCTCGCCGCCACACGCGGCATCGTCCCGGTCCGCGACTCCAAGGTCGCGGGCGGCCCCGTACTGAGCTTCCCCGCCGACGCGTTCTCCACCTTCGTCACCGGCGTACAGGCCGGATCGCTCGACGCCGCCTGACGGGCCGATCCAGGACCACCGCCCCACCGTGGCACGCACCGCACGGTGGGGCTTCCTGATCGGCCGGCCCGAGCGGACTGCTGCTCCCGGTCGTCGGGGGCGCCGCCGCGTCAGTCCGCCCTGTTGCGCCGGATGATCGTCCCGTCGAAGGAGGCGACGAGCAGCCCGTCGGTCCCGTATGCGCCGTTGGCGTGGATCAGCATCGCCTCCTGCCCCAGGTACCAGTCGAAAACGACGGAGCTGTCATCGGGGTTGGGCTTCAGTACGCCCAGTTCGGTCTCGGCGATGCGGCGAAGGCGGGGCAAGGCGTTCCAGTCGACCCGGTCGAGGTCCAGCAGGCGCTGATCCTCCCTCATGATGCTCGCATTGCCCCGAAGAGTGCCTTGGCCGTCCTCGTACGAGAACCCGTCGAGCACCTTCTTTCCCGGCACGAGCTCCTTCTCCAGGGGCGCGAGGCCCGAGGCGTAACCCGGCCGCAGGTCGAACATGGGGAGCACCTTGGTCCCCCCTGTCACCGCCTCCAACTGCTTGAGGACTCGCCGCGCACCGGCGGGGGTGAGCAGATCGGTTTCCTCCTTGCGCGTGGGTGTGGGCGAGGGAGTGGGGCTGGACGGGCTGGACGTGGGGGTGCGGGTCCCGGAGGGCGTGGACGGGGCCCCGGCGGACGGCTTGTCGTCGCCGCCGAAGGCGGGGGCGTACTCCCAGGCCAGCAGCCCGGCCAACAACGCGCCCAACAGCGCCGCCGGGAGCACGATCCGCCGGCGTGACCGCCCGGCGGCCCCCGCGACCTCCGTGCCGTCCACGGGCGTCCGGCTCGTCTCCGCACGGGAGCCTCCCGCGCCGTCGGTCCCGCCGTCCGGTGGCGGGCCGGCGCCGGGCTCCGGTGCCGCAGACGGGTCGGGTTCGCCCCGCACCGCCCCGGTGGTGCCGGGGCCGGGGCCGGCGGCGTCGCCGGCCGGCGGACCGGAGGCAGAGGCAGGGGCGGAGTCAAGGGACACCTGCTCCGTGGGTGTGTACGGGACCGGCGGCGGGGCCGGGGCCTCGTCGGGGGCCTCCACGGGGCCGGCCCGTACGGGTGACGCGGCGACGATGCCGTCGACGACCGTCATGACACGGGCACCGGCGGCTTGCGCGAGGAGGTGGTCGAGGGACTCCGCGTCGGGCCGGGAGGCGACTTCCTTGATGAGGACGGACGTCAGCACGGGGCCGAGGGGGCCCGCACGCCGGGGCGGCGGCACGTCCTCCTCCAGGATCGCGGCCAGCGTGGCGAGGGTGGACGAGCGGTGCATCGGATGGTGGCCCTCGACCGCGACGTACAGCATCATCGCCAACGACCACAGGTCGGAGGACGGATCGTCGTCACGGCCGCGCAGCCGCTCCGGGGCCATGTAGTCGGGTGAGCCGATGAGTTCGCCGGTGTTGGTGAGGCTGGTGGCCTCGCGCACGGCGGCGATGCCGAAGTCGGTGAGCAGGGGCGTGCCATCGGCCCGCATCAGTACGTTGCCGGGCTTGACGTCACGGTGCAGGATGCCCGCGCCGTGGGCGGCCCGCAGTCCGGCCAGCACGCCCCGGCCCCATTCCGCCGTTTCCGTGGGTGTGCACGGCCCGCGCTCCAGCCGGTCCTGGAGGGAGCCGCCGGAGATCAGCTCCATCACCAGCCAGGGGTGCGCCACCTCCGCCGAACTCACGATGTGGTGGATCGTCACCACGTTGGGGTGGCTGATCCGGGCCAGCGAGACGGCCTCCCGCAGCACACGCTTGTGCAGCATCTCCGCCGCGTCGGGACGCAACCGCAGCAACTCCGGATCCGGCGGCCGCACCTCCTTCAGCGCCACGTCCCGGTGCAGGACGACGTCGCGCGCCCGCCACACCAGCCCCATTCCGCCGCCGCCGAGCCGCTCCAGCAGTTCGAAGCGCTCGTCGATCACCCGTCCCTCGAAACCCGCAGTCATGGGCGAAACGGTACGGCACGGACTGATCACGCCTACACGGCACGAGCGCCCGGCAACTCCCTTGCGGAACAGACTGGTTGGCGCTTCCGCCGACGCTGACACCGACTCCGGGGAGAGGGCGTCCGACTGTTCACCCCGAGGTCCGGAGGAGCCTGTCGCGCTCAGCCGCAACGGCAACGGGACCGGCGACGCCAACGGCGGCGGGCCGGGTCCGCATCCAGTACGAACGGGTGGCGGCGATCAGGGCGCATCCGTAGACGCCGAACGCGACCATGCCGATCCAGCCGACCAGCAGCGCGTCGCCGGGCGAGGGGAAGTCGCCCCGGCTCATCGTGACGACGTCGGCCGTGGCCAGAGCGAGGTAGCCGCCGCCGAGCACCCCGTACGGGGCCAGGGTCGCGGCACCCAGGAGGGCCGGGACGAGAGGGAGCGCGCGGGGGACGCGCCGGCCGCGCAGCCACGGTGTCCAGCGCGGGTAGACCTGGCCCCATGGCCGGACCAGACCCCACAGCAGGAAGACGCCGAGCGCGGCCAGCAGCACGGTGCCGTCCAGGCCCCAGGACTCCAGGGTGAGCCAGATCCCCGAGGCTCCGTTGTGCTCGGAGATCGCGAGCATCTGCTCGCCGGTGTTCCCGGCGAAGGTGCCCCCGGACACCCATACGATCTTCATCGCCGCATAGGGCAGGAAGGCCACCGTGCCCGCGCAGGCGGCGAGTTGCACGGGCCGGGTGGCGGCGGACGGGGCCGGCGGGGCGGCCGCGACGATCGCGGCGGTCGCGCCGCCCGGGCCGCCGACGGTCCGGGCCGTGGCCGCGAGCAGCAGGCACCCGGTCGCCGCCAGGGCGTGGTTGGCGGCGGCCGGCGCGCTGTCCACGCCCTGGCCGAAGACCAGCGTGACGATGTCCAACAGCAAGCCGAACGCGGCAAGCGCGGCCAGTACGCAGGTCACCCACAGCAGTACGCGCAGGCCCGGCCGCATCCCGTACCGCGTCACCGCGCCGGAGACCGTCGCGGCCAGCACCCCCACCCCCACGACCGCCCAGTTCAGGGCCGGGGAGGCCGGGGTGTCGCCCAGGGAGAACAGCGGCGTGGCCCACACCACGCCCACCAGGCCGAAGCCCGCGTACGCCACCGCCCAGGCGGTCGCGGCCCGGTCCACCCGGCTTCGCCACCGCTGCCACCACGCGCGCCGAAGCGCCCTCGTGCCCGCCTCGGACCCTGCCTCTGGTTCTGCTTCGGCCTCCATGAACCGAACATCGCACCGGCAGAGGCGGGCGCCATCAACCGTCAGAACGAACCGCCTCCCCCGCGCGGCCGATCGTCACCACCTGGTCCACCACAGGCGCGGGCACGACCCCGCGCACCGTCTGAAGACCCTCGCCCCCGACCGCGCGCCCGCCGGAAGTCGCACAGCGAGCGCCCCGTCAGACGAGTTCGATCACGTGCTTGCCCCGCACCCCGCCCGCCTCCAGGGCGCGGTGGGCGGCGGCGATCTCCGTCAGCGGGTGGACCGTGTCGACGACGGGCCGCAGGTCGCCCCGTTCCACGGAGGCCGTCAGCTCGGCGAGCAGGTGGTGTTTCGGGTTTCCGCTGAAGAAGCGGACGCGCCGGCGGCCGTGCACGGTCGAGCCCAGCAGGTAGCCGACACTCCGGACCGGACGGTCGAGGTCGAAGGCGATGGAGACGAACCGGCCTTGCGGCGCCAACCGGCGGCGCAGCACTCGGTGTTCCGTTCCCACCGTGTCCAGGATGACGTCGTAACGGTCCAGGCCGTCCAGGGGCGTCGCCCGGTGGTCCAGGGCCACGTCAGCGCCCAGGTCGCGGACGAAGTCGAGGTTCTGCGCGCTCGCGAGACCGGTGACCTGTGCGCCGAGGGCCTTGCCGAGCTGGACGGCGACGCTGCCGACGCCGCCGGAGGCCCCGCGCACGAGGAGGCGTTCGCCCGCCCGCAGGCCGGCCTTGTCACGCAGGGCGGTGAGGGAAGTGGTACCGCCGGCGAGGAGCGAGACGGCCTCGGTCGGGGTGACGTTCCCGGGGGCGTACGCGATCTGGCGCGGGCGGACCGAGACGTACTCGGCCGCGCTGCCGAAGGTGCGCCCCAGGAGGCCCCAGACCCGGTCGCCCGCCCGCAGCCCGGTGACCGCCGCGTCCACCTCGGCGACCTCGCCCACGAAGTCGAGCCCGGTCCGCTGCGGAAAGCGGCGGCCGGTGACCAGGCGGACCTTCCCGGCGCGGCCGTGCAGCTCCCCGCCGTTGACGCTCGCGGCGTGGACGCGCACGAGCACCTCGCCCGGCCCGCGTACCGGCACGGGCACCCGGCCCTCGTAGAGGACCTCGGGCGGTCCGTAACGGTCGTAGAGCGCCGCACGCATGTCGTTCACGATGGGGGTCCTGTTCTGTTCCGCCGATACGAGGTACGTCCTGTCCCTCGTCCCTCACCTTTCACGGTAGGCGGCTAAACGGAGGACACTCTCCATTTACCGTAAAGTGAGAGACATGTCGGCTCGGCCCTCTCACAACGCCCCCCTCCCCGGCTCCGGCCCCGCCAGTGGCCCCGCCGCCAGTGGCCCCGCCAGTGGCCCCGCCCTGCGGGCGGACGCGCGGGAGAACCGGGAGCGCATCCTGCGGGCCGCCCGGGAGGCGTACGCGTTGCACGGCATCGACGTGCCGATGAGCGCGATCGCGCGGCGGGCGGAGGTCGGCGTCGCCACCCTCTACCGGCGCTTCCCCACCCGGGCCTCGCTGATCACCGAAGCGTTCGCCGAGCAGCTCGCCGAGTGCGCGGGCGTACTGGACGAGGCGCTGGAGGACCCGGACCCGTGGCGCGGCTTCTGCACGGTGTTCCGGAAGGTATGCGCGATGCAGGCCGCCGACCGGGGCTTCACCCACGCGTTCCTGTCCCGCTTCCCGGGCGAGACGGCGTACGCCGGGGAGCGTGACCGGGCGGAGGAAGGGCTCGCGCTGCTGGTACGTCGGGCGAAGGCGGCAGGGGCGCTGCGGCCGGACTTCGACGTCTCCGACGTGGTGCTCGTCCTGCTGGCCAACAGCGGCGTGGTGAACGGGGCGGGCCAGGAGTCCGCCGCCGCGTCCCGTCGGCTGGTCGGCTACCTGCTGGAATCCTTCCGGGCCACCCCTTCGCCCCGCCCTCTCCCGCCGCCTGCGGGGCTGGAGTTGAACCGGCTTTACGGGACGGGGTGAACATCCGTCCCCGGACGGAACCCTTGTCCCCCACGGCTCACCCGATCAGGCCGAATAGCCTGCTTGACACCGGAATTGACCTGGTGGTCACTGATACGTTGACCCACTCGGGAGGGGAGGGCGCAGCATGGGCAGACCCTGGGAAGCTGATCCTGACACCGGCTTCAAGAGACGCCTCGGAAAGTCGGCACTGGAGCTGGGCGCCACCGCTACCGGACCCGAGTGCCCGGATATCTGGGAGCTGGAGAACGGCGACATCGCCGTGATCGGACGCGACCTCACCGGCTCTCTGGGGACGCGCCTGCCGGACGGAGTCTCCATCGGCCCCGATGAGCGTCTCGTGGTCATTCCCCGCAGGATGCTCGTCGCCGCAAAGGTGGACATCCCTGATGTTTGAGTGCTTCCGCGGCGGTGCCGGTGAGGTCCTCTCAAGAGCTGACTACCTCGCCGATTTCGGTCGGGTCCATCAGAGCGACATCAGCCTGCTCGCCAAGATCGAGCGTGGTCAGACGTTCAAGGAGCAGGGCTCTCCCAGTTATGACGCCTTCGCCTCCGGGGACTGGGCCGGGGCCCTTCGGCTGATCGAGGACGAGCGGGATGCGACTGCCGCCTACTTCCGGGATGCCGCTCGACGCGGCCTGGCTTTCCGCAGAATTCGTGTCGTGGAGTTCCCGGTGTCCCCGTATCTGCAATGGGAGATGAACGTGTTCCGGCTCAGGTCGGAGCTGGGCGAGGACATCCGTGTGCTGGACGCCCGGAAGATCGCGGACCTGGAACGGGATGCGCCGGTGCCCGAGGTCATCGTTCTCGGGCGTTCGGTGATGTACGCCGTGATCTACGACGACGAGTTGAAGGGGGCGGGGGCCCGTCGCTTCACCGACCCCGACCAGGTCAACCGGACGACCCGGGAGTTCGAGGCCCTGTACGCGATGGGCGAGGGTTTTCCGGAGTTCTTCGAACGGGAGATCGCCCCGCTCGCCCCGCCCACCGTCCACTGACCGCAGCCCACTGGCCGATGGCCGCTGACCACCGACCACCGACCGCCGACCGCCGACCGCTGACGTCGACCTCAACACCGTTAGGAGCCCGCGTCATGAACCCGGAGCTGGTCGCGCTCGCCCAGAGCGCGAGCGTGACACTCGTCGGTCTGATGGCGACCGACGCTTGGGAGCACACCAGGGACGGGTTCGTCGCCCTCTGGCAGCGGGCTCGACCCGAGCGAGCTGATGCGGTGGCCGCCGAACTCGGCAACACGCGGGAGGATCTGGCCGCCGACGCCACCGCCGAAGGTGAACTCGCCGCCGAGTGGCAGGGCCGGATCCGGCGGTTGTTGATCGACCGGCCAGAGGCCGCGGAGGAGCTTCGAAGGCTCCTCGACGAGCTCGCACCCGGCGCTTCAGCACCCGCCACGACCGTCTCACAACATGCCACGGTCGGCGGCCACTCCAGGGTCTACCAGGCCGGCCGGGACCAGCACATCACCGAACGGTGAACGGCTCGACCGAGGGGCGGGCGGAGGGCAGCGGCCGCGTCTTCCAGAGCGCCGGCGACCAGCACATCACCGAGCACCACCACCACGGACAAGCGGCGTTCCCCGTCGGGTCCGCTCCTGATTCCGTGCGGCAGCCGGCGGTAGGGCGCGCACCGGTCGTCCTGCGCGACCGACTGGAGCTGATGACGCAACTGCGGTCGGCCATGGAGGATGGTGGAGCGGAGCAGGTCTACGTACTTCACGGCCTGGGCGGATGCGGAAAGACCGCCGTCGCCTCGGAGGCCTTTCGCATCGCGACCGCCGAAGGCGGCCGGGCCGGCCTCTGGGTGAACGCTCCCGACCTGGCCTCACTGCGCGCGGGAATGCTCGCTGTCGCCGCAGACCGCGGCGCGGGCGAAGGCGAGCTCGCCGCTGCGCGTAACGGGCTGCGCGCGGCCGCGGACCTGGTGTGGGAGCGGCTGGACCGTTCCGACCAGCCCTGGTTACTGGTGATCGACAACGCCGACAACCCGGCCATCCTGCGCGAGGGCAACTGGCTGCGCACCAGTCCGCGCGGCATCACTCTGGTCACCACCCGCCAGGTCGCCGCCCATTGGTGGCCCGGTGCGACCCTTCATCACGTCGGGGTACTGCCGCGCGAGGACGCAGCCCAAGTGCTGTGCGATCTCGCGCCGGAGAGGGGCACGGCGGAGGAAGCGGCCGAGATCGCCGATCGGCTGGGCAGGCTGCCACTGGCGCTCACCCTCGCTGGTGGCTTTCTGGCGCATCAGGTGATCAGTCCGTGGAGCATGGCGGAGTACGGGCGGGCGCTCGACCGGGGCAACGAGACGGACCCCATCGCGCTCCTGGACCAAGGGGTCTCGTACAGCGGCGGTGACGCCTCCCGCCATCTCGCCAGCACCACCTGGGAACTGTCGCTGAACGCACTGCATGACCAGGGGCTGCCGGAAGCCACCGTCCTGGTCCGGTTGCTCAGCTGCTGGTCCCACGACCCTCTGCCGCTCCATCTGCTCACCGGGTCGGACATCGATGCGGTCGTGCCCCGGGCGCGGGTGGAGTCGGCGCTGCGCGGCCTGCTCGACCACTCCCTCACCCGTCTGGTCCCCGGCCCGCCCCGCTGTCTGCGCACCCATGGCGTACTGCTGGACAGCATCGCCCGCAGTGCCCCGGCCGATCAGCACGACGTGCTGGTGAGCACGGCCGCAGAGCTGCTCAGTGCGGTCGTGCCGGAGTTGTCCCGACCGTGGGCGCGTGAGGATCCGCCCCTCGCCCCGTACGTACCGCACACCCTGGCATCGCTGCGGCGGGCGACCCGGTGGACGGGGGTGGGACCGGCGGCCCTGATACGCGTACTGGAGTGCACGTTGCGGCTGGCGGTCGCGCTCCATCGAGCCGGGGACTACGCGTCGGCCCTGTCGGTGGCGCAGGAAGCGGTGGCCCGCGGGACGCGGGTGCTGGAGGCGACCCACCCTGCGGTGATCGCGCTCCGCCAGCGCGTGGGCCGGTCCCTCTACCGGCTCGGGCGGTACGAGGAGGCGGAGGCGGCCCATCGCCTCGCCCTGGCCGACTGCACCGCCGTGTTCGGAGCGAGCGCCGTCGAAACACTGGAGAGCTGCGCCGGGCTGTCCCCGGTGCTCGCCTGGGTTCTCGATCGGAAGGACGAGGCGGTGGCGCTGGTGCGGCGCGCGGTCGAGGGGCGGACCGCCCTGCTCGGCCCGACCCACCCGTCCACACTCATCGCACGGACGTACCTGTTGGAGTTCACCGCCGGTCCCGACACACATCCGGACGCCGGAGCCGCCTTGGTGACGGACTGTCGCAGCGAGGTCGGCCCCGGCCACCCCATCACCCTGGACGCCGAACTGAACCACGGCTTCGCCTTGGTCACAGCCGACCGCCAGTCCCAGGCCCTGCCTCTTGTCCGCAACGTGGTCACGGGCTCCGAGCACACCTATGGAGTCGACCATCCGAAGACTCTCGCCGCCCGTTCCCTGCTGAGCCGCGTACTCGCAGAGCTGGGGCAGTCCCAGGAGTCGGCAGAGCAGGCGGAGTTGGTGGCGGATACGCGGAAGCGCGTACTGGGGGCCGGGCATCCATGGACCCTGTGGTCGTTGGATCGCCTCGCGGAACGCCGGCGCACCTCCGCACGGAACGCCCGGCGGTAGGCGCCCGGCGTCGTGCCCAGGGCGTCGAGGAAACGCCTGCGGAGGTTGGTGGCCGAGGAGAGCCCGACGCGGCGGGCGACGGTGTCCACCGGGAGATCGGACGACTCCAACAGCTCGCGGGCCGCGACGATCCGTTGGGCGAGCAGCCACCGTCCCGGGCTGGTACCGAGCTGCTCGGTGAAACGACGGGCCAGGGTTCGAGCGGAGCAACCGGCATGTACGGCCAGGTCCTCGACGGTCAGCGGTTCGTCGAGTCTGCCCGTCGCCCACTCGACGAGCGGCGCCAGCGAGCCGTCGACCTGGGAGGGGTGGGGCGGCGCGGCGTACTGCTCGTTCATCCACGCTCCCGCCGGCTCGTGGCACATCCCGCAGACGACGTCGGGCTGCACGCTCTTCGTCTTCTACCCCGAAGGCTGAGTCCGTGAGTGGCCGAGTGGCCGAGTGGCCGAGTGGCCGAGTGGCCGAGTGCTGAGTGCCCGAGTGCTTGCCGCAGCCGGTCACGGCAGGTCTTCGAGGCGCTCCATGTGCTCCTCGCCCCACTCACCGAGCGGCATCAGCGCGGCGACCAGGGAGCGGCCGAAGTCGGTCAGCGAGTACTCCACTTTGGGCGGCACCTGCTCATGCACCTCTCGGTGGACGAGCCCGGCCGCCTCCAGTTCGCGCAGTTGCAGCGTCAGCATCCGCTCGCTGATTCCGGCGACCGTCCGCCGCAACTCCCCGAAGCGCAACCGCTCTTCCTCGCCGAGCCAGAAGAGAATCAGCCCTTTCCATTTTCCGCCCATGACGGCGATGGCGGCGTCGAATCCGCAGGTGTACCTCGGCATGTCCCTTCTTCCCACTGACAAGAGTGTGGGTACCGAACAAAAATGTCGGTACTTGTGCAATCTATCGTGCCACCACAGCATGGAGATCACCGGAGCCCGGACCCACCGGGCCGCCCCACCTCCCCCAACAGGAGCGGAAGATGTCCACGCGAAACGAACACGAGCACCAGCCCCAGCCCCCGCCCCCGCCCCAGCACCAGACCCCCGTGACCGTCATCGGACTGGGCGCGATGGGCAGCGCACTGGCGGCGGCCTTCCTGGCGGCGGGGCACCCGACCACGGTGTGGAACAGAACCGCGTCGCGGGCTGCCCCGCTCGTCGCCCAGGGCGCCGCACATCCGGAGACCGTGGCGGAGGCCGTCGCGGCGAGCCCGCTCGTGCTCACCTGCCTGACGACGTACGAGGACACCATCGAGGCCCTGGAACCGGCGGCCGCCGCGCTGAAGGGCCGGGACCTCGTGACGCTCAACAGCGGTTCCCCGGACGGTGCCCGCCGTACGGCGGAGTGGGCGCGAGGGCACGGCGCACGCTTCCTCAGCGGTGCGATCAAGGACGTACCGCCGGCGGTGGGCGCCGCCGACACGCTCCTCTACTACAGCGGCAACGCCACGGTCTTCACCGCGCACGAACCGGTACTGCGGGTGCTGGGCGGGGACACCGTGTATCTCGGCGCCGACCCGGACCTCGCCGCCCTGTACGAGATGGCGGTGGGCGGCACGCTGCTGCCCGCCCTCGTCGGCTTCTTCCAGGGAGCGGCGGCGCTCCAGGCACGTGGCCTGGAGGCGGCTTCGATGGTGCGGTTCACCGAACGGTGGCTGGCGATGATCGCTTCGGTACTGCCCGTGCTGGCCCGGGAGATCGACAGCGGCGACTACAGCGAACCGCTGTCGTCGGTGAACGTCTTCGTGGCCGCGGCCGCGCACGACGCGGAGCTCGGAAAGGAGGCGGGCCTCGACGTGGAGTGGCACAGGCCGTTCCACGCGCTGCTGGAGCGGGCGGTGGAGGCCGGTTACGGGACGCAGAGCATCGCGGCGCTGACGGAGATCCTCAAGGAGCCCCGGCCCCGGCGCGCCGCATAGCCGCGGCGGGGATCGTCATCCGCACGGGCGCCGCAGGCGGGCCGTGCTCACCCCGCCCACCTCCCCGTCAGGAACGTCAGCGCGACGAGCGTCGTCACCGGCACGGCCACGCTCAGGTACGCCGTCCTGAACCACGGTCTCCGCAGGCTCAGCGCCGCCAGACCGATCCACAGCGGCCACCACAGCAGGGTCGCGCGCGGGATGGACGTGTACCAGTACGAGGTGCCCAGGGCCCAGAGGCTGAGGGCCACGTACAGCGCCTCGGGCCAGCGGCGGCGGTACAGGAGTACGCCCACCAGCGCGAGCCCCACCAGCATCGCCACGATTTCCGCCTGGAACATGAGCGCGTAGCCGGTCGTCTGCGTGGGGCCGAACGCCGCGTTCCACGTGTTCGACCACGCCTCCCACGGGGTGTGGAACGTCCGGTACCAGCCGCGTTCCTGCGCGTGCTTCCAGGCCATCCAGTCGCCGGTGTGCGCGTGCAGATACCAGCTGTACACGACCGGGGGCAGCGCCGGAAGCAGCATCCAGCCCGCCGCTCGCAGACTCCGCCGGCCCTGCTCGTCCCGCTGCTGGTCCCGCTTCTCCCAGACGGCCAGCGCGAAGAGCAGGGCGATGGCGGCGGCGAGGAACAGGCCGCTGACGCGCACCGTCGTCGCCAGCGCCGTCAGCACGGCGGCGAGCGCCCAGCGGTGCCGCACGGCGGCGAGCCAGGCGGGCAGGGCGAACGCGAGGAACAACGCCTCCGTGTAGCCGGCGGCCAGGAACACCGCGCAGGGCGAGAGCAGGAAGAGCACAGCCGTACGGCGGCCCCCCGCGTCCTCCGGCAGATACGCCCGCGCGATACGGGCCAGGGCCAGTACGGCCACCGCCCCCGCGACGAACGAGATCAGCAGCCCGGCCGCCGTCCAGTCCGGCACCACCGTGTGCACGGCACGGAGCAGGAAGGGATAGCCCGGGAAGAACGCCTCCCGGTTGTCCCAGCCGTTCGTCCACGGACCCGTGCCCGCGGGGAAGTAGCCGTCGCGCGCTATGTGGAGGTAGTGGTTCGCGTCCCACCGCTGGAAGGACGCGAGTACGGGCGCCGCCTCCCGCGTGTCGGGGCGGGCCGGGAACAGCCGGCGGGCGAAGTGGGCCGTGATCCACAGGGATATTCGGGTCAGGAGGTAGAGCCACAGCACGGCGCGGTCGGCAGGGGTCAGGCGGGCCGCCACCCGCCGGAGCCGCCCCGCCCGGGGCTCGGCCGGTTCGGCGATCCGTTGCCCGGGGCGGGAGGGCGTCCGGGGCTCGGGTGGTACGGGGCGGTCGTCGGAAGGCCGCAGCCCGGGGGAGAGCGTGGACAACTGAGGCACCTTTCGGGCGTGCCTCGCGGATACGCGGATACGCGGATACGTCGAGGCGTAAGGGATCGCCCGGTGAGATCGCCGGGGCGGGGAGGAAGGGGAAAGGGCGGACCCGTGCGGGCTCGGACGGACCCGGGCGGACCCAGGCGGGCTCGGACGGACTCGGACGGACTCGGACGGACCCGGGCTGTCGGGTACGCCGGCGGGCAGCGCCATCAGCCGGGGCGTCAGGGCATCGACGTCGCCCCGTCGGTCGCCCCATCGGTCGCCCCATCGGTCGTCGTCGATGGCTTGGACGTGGGCGGCAGCCGCGTCGTACCTGGGCTCGTCTCCCAGCCCGTGCCCGTGCTCGCCCCCGTGCTCATACCTGTCGGCGCTCCGCCCGGCCCGGTGGACCCGTCCCCCGGCAGCGTGGTGCTCGGCGTCGGCGGCAGGGACGGCGGCTGCTTCGACAGCCGGTCCGACGGCACGGGCGACGGATAGCTGGGCGACGGGACCGTGGCCGGGGCGACCGGCTGCGGCCGGACCGGCAGCAGGCCCACCGCGACCGCGCCGCCCCCGCCGACGACCAGGCACACGCCCACCGCCACCAGGGCCATCCGGCATCGCTGTGCGCGCATTCCTCGTCGCGTGATGCTCGACGCGTCGTCCGCGTCGGAGCGGGTCTGCCCGAACTCACCGGCCTCCCGGAACAGGGACCGCAACGGATCCCGCGGGTCAGACATCAGGGGCCTCCTCGATGCGGGGGTCCCGCAGACGGTGGGCGAGCGCCGCCCGTCCGCGAACCAGATGCGTCTTGATCGTGCTGCCGGAAAGCCCGGTCTCCCCGGCGATCTGCTCGACCGTGAGGTCGCACAGGTAGTGCAGGGTCAGCGTCCGCCGCTGCTGCGGGGCCAGTTCCCGGAGCGCCTCGACCAGGACCACATGGCCCGGGTCCGGCGGCTCCACGTGTCCGGGCGCGCCGCTCCCCCGGCTCCAGGCGTCCGCCGAACGCCGCCGGAAACGCCAACGGCTCACCGCCAGCCGCCAGGCGACCGTACGGATCCACGCCTCGGGGCCGCCGTCGCGGTCCAGCCGGCCGCGCCGGACCCACGCCTTGACGAACGCCTCCTGCACGACGTCCTGCGCCTCCTGGAGGTCGCCGGTCATCACGTACAGCTGGCCCGTGAGACGGGCGACCGCCCGGGCGTAGAACTCTTCGAACTCCTCGACGGTCAAAAGTTGCTCCCGGACTCTTTCGCTTCACCGGGTATACGCCCGCCGCAGGTCATCCGGTCGACACTACCCAGGAGGAATCAGGGGTGACGGTCGTCACAGCGTCACAGCGGTGGGAGGGCGCGGCGCAGCGCGACGGTCGCGGCCGGCCGGACATCGTGCCCGTGCTGGTCCATCCAGGCGAGCCACGCCTCGATGTCGTCGTCCATGTCGGGCTCCTCGCCCTTCCCGGCGTCGGTCGTCCGCTCCCGCAGCCAGGCGACGGCGTCCGCGCGCCGCGCCACCGCGTGAGGGGCCAGTTCGCCCACGGCCAGCACGAGTTGCTCCGCCGCCGACAGGCGGGGCTCGTCCTCGAACCGGGCGAGGAAGCGGCCGATGAGGTCGTCCGCCCGGTGGGTGGCCCGTGCGAGTACGGCGGCCACTCCGGCCCGGACGTCTTCGTCGCCTTCTACGTCGTCGGCGAGGAGCGGCAGCAGCGCGTCGACCGCCCGCTCCCAGGCGGCGGGCCAGGCGGCGGGCGCGGTGCACCACCGTCCGCCGGACTTCGGGCCGGACCCCGCGGTGCGGGCGCCGTTCCCGGCGCGGGCGAGAACGGCGAGCGTCTCCAGGATCTGCGTACGCACTCGCACGGCCACGGCCGGGTCCCGGACGGCCTCGACGAGGAACGGAAGCACCTCGGGCGCCGCGGGCCACAGCGAACTGCCGTCGCCGCAGCACACGAAGTGGAGGGTGGCTTGGGCGTCATCGGCCGTTAGCAGGTCGGGCGACCAGAGCCGCTCCAGCAGGTCCGGCCCGTACTGTCCGTCCGGCCCGGGGATATAGGGGTCGATCACCTTCGCCCAGTCGACCTCGGCCGCGAGCCGGTCCGTCAGCTCCGCACTCGCGCCCGCACCCGCGCCCGTACCCGCGCCCGTACTCGCACCCGTACCCGCGCCCTCTGTGTCCGTCATGCCGCCCCCTCCCGTTCCGCTTCGACCTCCCGAAGCTCAAGCCGTGAGATCCGAGCGCTCTTAACAAGGATGGGGTGGATGGGTCAGTTGTCCCACCCACCCGCCCACCCTGGCTGCGAAGTTGACAGTTTGTGATCGAGTTGCGACACACGGTCGCCAGGCTCTAGCGTGCGCAGGACCTGGACCAAAAAGTCGACCCCCACCGGTGCTCCAACACCGACAGGGGTCTGACCACCGAAGATCGCCCCAACTCGAAAGAACACGATCCCCATGGCTGCCAGCCAGTTTAGTGATGCCCACCGCGCCCCGCGCGAGACCTCGCCCGAGACCGGTGCCGCGAGCCCGCCCACAGGCCCCGCCGCGCACCCCCACCCCATGGCCAACCCCGGCTACGGCAAGCGCTCCGCCCCCGGCGAACGCCCCCGCACCGACCGGGACTTCGCCCACCTCCTCCCCCGCGACGCCGCCGTCGCCGCCTACATCGACCGGCTGCCCGACGGCTCCGACATCTCCGTGAAGACCCTGGCCAAACACCTGCCGTACGGCCAGTGCGCCCTGGGCACGACCCTCAACCGGCTCCAGGACGCGGGACATCTGCGGCGCGGCAGCGAGTGCGTGATCACCGACGAGGTCATGCTCTGGGTGACCCGCACCTTCTTCTCCCGCACCGCACGCGAGGACGACTGGTGGAACGCCTTCACCCGGGGTGACGCCCCGCCGGACGAGCCCCGGCGGCCCACCCGTTCGCGGGCGTTCATCCTGCTGGCGGCGCTCGGCCGGACCGCCCCCGCGCTGACGCTGTCCGCAGCCGACTGCGTACACCTGGAACCGCAGGTCAGCGAGTGGTTCGCGCGGGGCGCCACGGAGGCCGAGCTGCTGCACGCCCTCACCGGCGGGCTGCCGTCGCCCGTCCACTGCGCCGCCCGCCTCGTCGAACGGCGGCTGCGCGACAAGCTGCCGCCCGAACGGGTCCTGCCCCACCCCCGTACGGTCCTGCGCACCCTGGAGTGCGGCGAGTGCGGGGCCCCCGGCGCGCCCGAAGCGCTGCTCGGCGGCCTCTGCCGGCCGTGCCGGGGACCGTCCCCGCAACCGCCGGTCGGCCCGCCGGGGGCCGTGCAGCCGACCGGCGTACGGGACCGGATGAACGCCGTCAGGGCGGGCCTGATCCCCCGGTCCGAAAGGACATACCGATGACCGTGCAGCTCACCCCCAGACCGGACAGGGCACGATGGAGGGGAGGAGGCGACGCCATGACCCCCAGCACCGCCGATCACGCACCACACGCCCAGATGTCCGTCGAGGAGTTCGAGCAGCTCGCCCGCACATCCCCCGAAACCGTGACGCTTGAGCTCATCAACGGAAAGCTGGAGGTCAAGCCCGTGCCGGACGGGGATCACGACGAGATCATCATGTGGGTCGCGATGCAGTGCATGCGGCTCCAGCCGGATCTGCGGTTGTACCGCGAACGCGGGCTGCGGATCGGCGGATACCGGAACGGCCGCGCCCGCCCGGACGGCACTCTGGCCCGCGCGGGCCGCTTCGCGGGTGACGGCGAGTGGTCGAACCCCGACCGCATCCTCATGACCGTCGAAGTGACGTCGCACGACCACGACACCGACAGCCGTGATCGCACGGAGAAGCGTGACGGGTACGCCGCAGCGGGCATCCCGGTCTATCTCCTGGTCGACCGCGACCACGACACCCTCGTCGTCCACAGCGAGCCCGACAAGGGCCGCTACCGGCAGCAACACTCGTACGACTACGGCGACGCCGTCCCCCTCCCCGGCCCCGTCGATATCACCCTGGACACCGAGGAGCTCAAGGACTACGCCCGCTGAAGCCTCACCGCACCTCGGCCGCGAGCTGGGTGGTCGCCAGTTCGCGGTACAGGTCGTCCCCGGCGATCAGCTCCTCGTGCGTGCCCGACGTGCGGACCCGGCCGTCCTCCAGGACCACGATGCGGTCCGCGTGCCGGACGGTGGAGAGTCGGTGGGCGATGACCAGCACCGTGGTGTGCTCCGCCAGTTCGAGGATCACGTCGCGCAGCGCCTGCTCGTTGACCGCGTCCAGCTGCGAGGTCACCTCGTCGAGCAGCAGCAGGCGGGGGCGGCGCAGCAGGGCCCGGGCGATGGCTATCCGCTGGCGTTCGCCGCCGGAGAGGGTGACGCCCCGGTGGCCCACCGCCGTGTCCAGTCCCTCCGGCAGCCGGTCGACCAGGCTGTCCAGGCGGGTGCGGGCCACCGCCTCCCTCACCGCCTTCTCCTCGGCGTCCGGGGCGGCGAAGAGGAGGTTCTCCCGCAGCGTCCCGGCCAGGACCGGCGCGTCCTGTTCCACATACGCCAGCGAGCCGCGCAGCTCGGCCAGCGGCCAGTCGCGGATGTCCCGTCCGGCGACCGTGATCGTGCCGCCGTCGTGGTCGTAGAAGCGTTCCAGCAGGCTGAACACCGTGGACTTGCCCGCCCCGGACGGGCCCACCAGCGCGACCAGACCGCCGGTCGGAACGTCGAACGTCACCCCCTTGTGCGCGGGCGCGCGCTCGTCCCCGTAACCGAACGTCACGTCCTGGAACGTGACGCCGAGCGGGGTCGCGGGGATCTCCTGCCGTACGGCTCCGGGATCGGCGGCCGGTTCGCCGGGCAGCGACTCGACCTCGTCGATCCTGCGCACCGCCGCGAGCCCGCTCTGCAAGCCCGTCCAGCCCTCGACCAGACCGCCGATCGGGCCCATCAGGTAGAAGAGGTAGAGCAGGAACGCGATCAGCGACGAGATCTCCAGCGAGCCGGACGCGACCCGTGCGCCGCCCACGCCCAGCACCGCCAGGAACGCCAGCTGGATCGACATCGCCATGGTGACGTCGGAGACCGACGACCACCGCGCCACCGAGACGCCCCGGTCGTGCGCGTGCCGGGCGGCCTCCGCGACGGCCGCCGTCTCCCGCTCCTCCGCCCCGCTCGCCTTGACCGTGCGGAACGCCTGGAGCACCCGGTCCAGTGCCGCGCCCATCGCGCCCACGGACTCCTGGGCGCGGAGCTGGGCCCGCTGAATGCGCGGCATCAGCAGCGAGGTCACGGCGCCGATGCCGACGATCACCACCAGCGTCACGCCGAGCAGCGTCAGGTCCATGTACGCCATGAAGCCGATCGTCCCCAGCAGCATCAGCACGCTGTTGAACGACTCGACCAGGCCGCTGGAGAGAACCGTCCGCAGGAGGGTCGTGTCGCTGGTCACCCGCGACTGGAGGTCGCCCGGGGTCAGCCGGTCCACCGCCGGAACCTTCAACCGCATGATCCGGCCCACGAGTTGATCGCGTGCGCGGAGGACGACGCCTTCTCCCGTACGGGACATGAGATAGCGCCCGTACGCGGAGAGGCAGGCTCCCACCAGCACGAGCGCGGTCAGCGCGACGAGCGGTCCCGCGGGCGAGCGGTCCGCGGCGAACGCGTCGACCGCGTGCTTCGCCATCAGCGGCATGGCGAGGCCCGCCCCGGAACCGGCGAGCGAGAGAAGACCCGCGCGGACGAGGACGCCCCGGTGCGGACGGACCCGGGAGAGGAGAAGCCGGAGAGGGGACGGGCCCGCACCCGGCTCGCCCTTGGCGGACCTCTCGACGGGCCCCTCAGGCCGGCCGCTCCCGTCCGTCGTCCCCTCGGGCACGCGGCCCTCGTCCCCGCCCGTCAGCCCCTCGGGCCCGTGGCCCTCATCCGCGTCCGTCGTCCCCTCGGGCACGCGGCCCTCGTCCCCGCCCGTCAGCCCCTCGGGCCCGTGGCCCTCATCCGCGTCCGTCAACCCCTCGGGCCCGTGGCCCTCATCCGCGTCCTTCGTCCCCGCTACCGTGCCCACCCGGGCCCCCTCCGTCTGCCGTCACCACCATCAAGGGACGCAGATCCGCCGGTTCCGCCTGCTCGCCGACCGTACGGCCCCCCGCCTGCACCCAAGCATGCGGGGAGAACGGCGGAGCCGCCCGCACCCCCGCGCACCAGTCGGGCCAGACACCGGACATCCGGCAGGCCAGGGCGACGGCGACCGAGCGGGGCAGGCAGCCGTAACGGCCCGCGCAGCGGCGGCTGGTGGTGACGACCGCCTCCAGCACCTCCAGCGTCTCCGCGTACGAGGCCGGGCGGGCACCCCGGGCGCACCCGGCCAGCACCCGGCGCAGCCGCCCCGGCTTGAGGCGGGCCAGGACGAACGCGGCGGCGATGGCCGTGCGCAGCCGTAACCCGCCCGCCCCCGCGCCCCGGCGCGGCATCGTCATCTCGGTGGTCATGGGTGCAGGATCCTCGCCTCGACGAGCCTGCTGGTCAGCTCCGCCACATCCGACTCCGCCTCGGCCCGCTCGACGTCGAAGTCGGCGAGAATCCGCTCCACGGCGATCTCGGGGGTGTGTCCCGAGGCGAGGGTGTCGACGACGATGACCCCGGTGTCGTTCAACTGCCAGTAGCTGCCGTCCTTCTCGTCGAGGAGGACGCCGCCGTACTCGGTGGTCGTGACGGCGATGCCTTTTCTGAGCTTCATCGGATGCCTCGCTGGTGGTCAGATGGGGGACGTCGTACGTGTCCGAGGGGCCGGCCAGGCGTCCTCGGCCGTGCGGAGCCAGGTCTCCCCGGCCACGGTGGAGCTGATGGAGTGCTCGACCAGGACCGGCGAGAAGGGTTCGGCGGCGAGCCGGAGCAGCCGGCGGGAGTCGACCAGACCGCGCTCCGCCAGCCGGGAGCCGGTCCACAGCGCGGCCAGTTCCGGGCCGTGTTCGCGCAGGCCCTGGTATTCGTCGGAGGACATGTGGTCCTTCGTGGTCCGGGCCAGGAGCGTGTCCGGGACCACGCCGCGCATCGCCTCGACGAGCAGCGGTTTGTAGCGCCAGGGGCTGATCCGCTCCGGCAGGCGGACGGCGAGGGTCGCCTCCAGGACGCGGTCGTCGTAGAAGGGCGCGGCGACCGGCAGTCCGATCGTCATGCCGATGTCCTCCATCGCCTGGAAGTGCCGGGCCCCCATCCGTACGGCGTCGATGTCGACGTGCCGTCCGCGCCAGGGGTCGATCGGCTCGGCGTGCTCGGCGGCGGCCCGGAACTCCTCGGTGATCAGGGTGTTCGCGTGGTCGGTGAACCAGGGCCGCAGCGACTGCCGTACGCCCCAGGAGAGCAGCGGGGTCCGGGCGACCGGCTGAGGTTCGGCGGTGACCGCCCCGGCGAGCCAACGGGGGAACGTGGAGCGGTTCAACAGGCCCCGCACCGTGGGCAGGAGCGGCCAGCCGAGCTGGTGGCGCAGGCCGCCGAGGTGGCTCCAGGCGGTGAACGGGTTGCCGTGGAAGAGGTCCTGGTAGGCGTGGGGCAGCCCGAGGAAGAGTTCGTCGCCGCCGTAGCCGGTGAGGTGGTAGCGCGAGCCGGTGGCGTGGGCGCGGCCGAGCAGGAGGTGCGCGCGGGCCCGGCCGGGGGCGACGGGGAGCGGTTCGTCGTTCAACTCGTCGGCACAGGACGCGAGATCGGCGTAGAAGTAGGGGGTGTCGTCGGCGGGGATGATCTGGTGGTCCAGGGCGGTGGACGCGGTGCTCGTGCTCCCCCCGGCCGCCTCCACGGCCCTCCGCGCCCAGGTCTCGTCCTCGCTGTAGCGGTCCCGGGCGGCCACGGTGAGGAGGGACAGCTCGGCGGGCCCGGTCGCCCGGGCGGCGAACGTGAGCGCGGTGGAGTCCAGGCCGCCGGACAGCTCGCAGCTGATCCGGTCCAGGCCGCCGACATGGGCCCGTACGGAGGCGGCGACGGCGTCACCGAGTCTTCGGGCCCCCTCGGCCAGGGAGAGTTCGGCGGGCGGCGGTTCCCACCAGCGGTGCTCCGTGGGGCCCGGGACAGCGGTCGTGCCCGGCGTCGCGGCGGGCAGGGCCAGGCCGTACCCGGCGCCGGTCTCGTACACGCCCCGCCATACGACGCGGCGGCTCAGCGGGTGCGGCAGGAAGTCGAGCATGCGCAGGGCCAGCGCGCCGTCGTCGAGGGGCGCGTCGATCAGGCGGGCGAGGACGGCGGGACGGTCGGAGGTGATGGTTCCGGCCTCCGGGTGCCGGGCGTGGTAGATCCGGCGCAGCCCGGTGGCGGTGCCCCGGATCCAGGTCTCGCCGGAGAGCCGGGCGATCACGTGGTGGAGTCCGGGCAGCCGGGCGAGGCGGCGTTCCAGGCCGGCCCGGTCGCGGGCGCCCTCCAGAAGACCGGCGAGCACGGCCTCGGGGACCCGGTCCGGGCCGATGAGGACGAGGGCGTCGTCGCCCCGGCGGAGATGGCTCACCTCGCGGACCAGCAGGCGGGCGATGACCCAGGGCCGGCCCGAAGCGTGGGCGACGACCGGCGTCCCGGGGAGTTGCCCGGCCACCGCCGCTCCCGCCGCACTGTCCGGCAGGACGACGAAGTAGTCACGCGGGTGGCCGGGCATGTTCACCTTCCGGAAGTTCTCATACAGCGCACACAGGGGGCCGGGGGCCGGATCAGCTGATGCGACGGACCCAGTACTCCTTGTACGAGCCGTAGAAGTAACCGGCGGTCTTCTTCGAGAAGTCACCCTGCTTGAACAGCGACGGCTTCACGTAAGCCTTCTTCCGCAGCTTCATGACACCTTCCCTTCTGTGCGGTTGACGTCCGATATGCCCAAGTGGCTTCTGCATAACGGAAGTTGTTTATGCGACGGGTGTTCACCACGTGAACACCAGGGCCATCATGTCCCGCAGTCCCACCGGTACGCATGATTCCGACTTACCGTCCGAAGTTGGCTGGATAGCGCGAGTGGCGAGGACCGGAGCGTGCCGCTCCGGACCGTCTCCACCGGGGCCGGGAACGTCGGCGAAGCGCCATGTGCAGTCGCACACCACCGGGGCGCGGACGCGGGGTGGACTGGACCACTGACCGGCTGCGGTCGCCGGGCCGGGCGGTGAGCTGCCACGGGAGGGAGCGGCCCGCCGGGGCAGTGGGGAACCAGCCGGGACGGGCCGCCGGACGGCTCCGCGTCCGTCCTGCTCCGGGGGGCGCGGGCCGCCACCGTGATCGGCCCCACCGCGCTGACACGTACTGCCTCATCGGGAAGGGCGCGGCAAGTGGCCATTCGGCCACGCGCCCGCGCACCGGGCTGCCCGCATCGGCCCGCGTCGGCCCGGAGGAGGCCCGGAGGAGGCCCGCGTAGGCCCGGAGGAGGCCCGCGTAGGCCCGGAGGAGGCCCGCGTAGGCCGGGCGTCGGCCCGTCGGGGAACGCCACAGGGGCGGCACCTTCACGAAGGAGATACCGCCCCTGTGGGACGTACGGCGAACTTCGATCAGCCGGAGGGCTCCCGGGCGGGCCCGGGACTCCGCGGCGGATCAGAAGTCCATGTCACCGCCCGGCATGCCGCCCGGGGCGGCCGCGCCGGCCTTCTCGGGCTTGTCGGCGATGACGGCCTCGGTGGTGAGGAAGAGCGCGGCGATGGACGCGGCGTTCTGCAGAGCGGAGCGCGTGACCTTCGCCGGGTCGAGAATGCCCTCGGCGATCATGTCGACGTACTCGCCGGTCGCGGCGTTGAGGCCGTGACCGATCGGCAGGTTGCGGACCTTCTCCACGACGACGCCGCCCTCAAGACCACCGTTGACGGCGATCTGCTTGAGCGGGGCCTCCAGCGCGAGCTTCACGGCGTTGGCGCCGGTCGCCTCGTCGCCCGTGAGGTCGAGCTTCTCGAAGACGGCCGAGGCCTGGAGCAGAGCCACGCCACCACCGGCGACGATGCCCTCCTCGACGGCGGCCTTGGCGTTGCGCACCGCGTCCTCGATGCGGTGCTTGCGCTCCTTGAGCTCCACCTCGGTGGCGGCGCCGGCCTTGATGACGGCCACGCCGCCGGCCAGCTTCGCCAGACGCTCCTGGAGCTTCTCGCGGTCGTAGTCCGAGTCGGAGTTCTCGATCTCGGCACGGATCTGGTTGACGCGACCCTGAACCTGGTCGCTGTCACCGGCGCCGTCGACGATCGTGGTCTCGTCCTTGGTGATGACGACCTTGCGGGCACGGCCGAGCAGGTCCAGGCCGGCGTTCTCCAGCTTGAGACCGACCTCCTCGGAGATCACGGTGCCACCGGTGAGGATGGCGATGTCCGCGAGCATGGCCTTGCGGCGGTCGCCGAAGCCCGGAGCCTTGACGGCGACGGACTTGAACGTGCCCTTGATCTTGTTGACGACCAGGGTGGAGAGCGCCTCGCCCTCGACGTCCTCGGCGATGATCAGCAGGGGCTTGCCCGACTGCATGACCTTCTCCAGCAGCGGGATCAGGTCCTTGACGCTGGCGATCTTCGAGTTGACGATCAGGATGTACGGGTCGTCGAGCGACGCCTCCATACGCTCCATGTCGGTCGCGAAGTACGCCGAGATGTAGCCCTTGTCGAAGCGCATACCCTCGGTGAGCTCAAGCTCCAGACCGAAGGTCTGGGACTCCTCGACGGTGATGACGCCTTCCTTGCCGACCTTGTCCATCGCCTCGGCGATCTTGGCGCCGATCTCGGTGTCGGCGGCGGAGATGGAGGCGGTCGAAGCGATCTGCTCCTTGGTCTCCACGTCCTTGGCCTGCTCCAGCAGAGCGGCGGAGACGGCCTCGACGGCCTTCTCGATGCCCCGCTTGAGGGCCATCGGGTTGGCGCCTGCGGCGACGTTGCGCAGACCCTCGCGGACGAGAGCCTGAGCCAGAACGGTGGCGGTGGTCGTACCGTCGCCGGCGACGTCGTCCGTCTTCTTGGCGACCTCCTTGACCAGCTCCGCACCGATCTTCTCGTACGGGTCCTCGAGCTCGATCTCCTTGGCGATGGAAACACCATCGTTGGTGATCGTGGGCGCGCCCCACTTCTTCTCGAGGACGACGTTACGGCCCTTGGGGCCGAGGGTGACCTTGACGGCGTCGGCGAGCTGGTTCATCCCGCGCTCGAGACCGCGCCGTGCCTCCTCGTCGAACGCGATGATCTTGGCCATGTGAAGTGGTCCTCCCGGACAGGGGTGGATTCTCCGGACCGAGAGGCGCCCGCGACGGACGGCCTGCCTGCGTGGTGGTTCCTTGCCCCACCACGCCTGCGGGCCTCACCGGCCCGGTCCAAGTTTCTGTCACTCTCACCTGGAGAGTGCTAACGCCAATGATTAGCACTCGACCCCTGCGAGTGCAAGCGTCCCCCGTCGGATGTGGACAACGGCGCGCCTCGGACGAGGACGGCGGTACGCCTCGGACGCGGGCGGCAGTACGCCTCCCGGCAGGGCCCGGGGCGGACGCACGGAGGGCCCGGTCCCCTGATCCGGGGGCCGGGCCCTGCGTGCGTGAGTAGTGTCGTCGGACGACCGCGCCGAGCTCAGCCGACGGCGAGCTTGACCATGTCGGCCTGGGGCCCCTTCTGGCCCTGCGAGATCTCGAATTCAACTCGCTGACCCTCTTCGAGGGTGCGGTACCCGTCCATCTGGATCGCGCTGTAGTGGACGAAAACATCCGCACCACCGTCGACCGCGATGAAGCCGTACCCCTTCTCCGCGTTGAACCACTTGACGGTGCCCTGAGCCATGCCTAACTCCCCTATTACTGGCCCTTGCACGGGACCGCACTTCGCGGCCCCGGGTCGGAACTCACCCCCCGACAGGAGAGGGTGCGCGGCGCCGCAGCGCATCGACCGCGGCCGAATGTATCCGTCCAACTGCCCTCTGCAACAGGTCAATCGGACGAGAATTCTGGGCGCGGCGGAACACGCGAACATGCGGGTTTGCTGAGATTTACGGGCAAGTCGGGCCAGGCAAAGGGCACTTATGCCGCAAGAGGTTCACGTACTTTGGCTGCTTCTTATCGGGGCCGGGCGCATTCTCATATGCGGGCGGCACGGGCAGCGGACGGGGCTTCCCCAACTGTACCGTGCTCAACCATACAGAATTGCCCCCTCCGCTTCTCTCGCGGAGGGGGCAACTGTGGTCACACAGAGGTGCGATGGGCCGCCGTGGAGCGGCCCGGGCGGTTCAGCAGCCGCCGGCGACGGCGGGGATGATCGAGACGCCCGCGCCGTCCGGCGTGGCGGCGTCCAGGCCGCCCTCGAAGCGCACGTCGTCGTCGTTGACGTACACGTTCACGAAGCGGCGCAGCTTGCCCTGGTCGTCCAGGACGCGGGCCGCGATGCCCGGGTGCTCCTTCTCCAGGGACTCGATGACCTCGGAGAGCTTGGCGCCCTCCGCCGGGACCTCGGCCTGGCCGCCCGTGTACGTACGGAGGATGGTGGGGATGCGGACCTTGACGCTCATGGTGGGGTGCCTTCCTGAAGTCTCGGGTGATCAGTTGGCGGCGAGGCCCGCGGCGCGGAACGCGTCCAGGCTCGGCTTGATGGTCGCCGTGGCCTGCGAGGTCGCGGAGACCGCGTCCAGCGTCTTGAGCCCGTCGCCGGTGTTCAGGACGACGGTGGTGAGCGCCGGGTCGATCACGCCCGCCTCGATCAGCTTCTTCGTCACGCCGAGCGTCACGCCGCCCGCCGTCTCGCCGAAGATGCCCTCGGTGCGCGCCAGCAGCTTGATCGCGTCGACGACCTGCTCGTCGGTCACGTCCTCCACCGCGCCGCCGGTGCGGCGGGCGATGTCCAGGACGTACGGGCCGTCCGCCGGGTTGCCGATGGCCAGCGACTTGGCGATGGTGTTCGGCTTCTGGGGCCGTACGACGTCGTGACCGGCCTTGAAGGCGGCGGAGACCGGGGAGCAGCCCTCGGCCTGGGCGCCGAAGATCTTGTACGGCCGGTCCTCGACGAGGCCGAGCTTGATCAGCTCCTGGAACCCCTTGTCGATCTTGGTGAGCTGGGAGCCGGACGCGATCGGGATGACGATCTGGTCGGGCAGCCGCCAGCCGAGCTGCTCGCAGATCTCGTACGCCAGCGTCTTGGAGCCCTCGCCGTAGTACGGGCGCAGGTTGACGTTGACGAAGCCCCAGCCCTCGCCGAGCGGGTCGCCGATGAGCTCGGAGCAGAAGCGGTTGACGTCGTCGTAGTTGCCCTCGATGCCGACCAGCTCACCGCCGTACACCGCGGCCATGACGACCTTGCCCTGCTCCAGGTCGTGCGGGATGAACACGCAGGAGCGGAGTCCGGCCCGGGCGGCGGCGGCGCCGACGGCTCCGGCCAGGTTGCCCGTGGAGGAGCAGGAGAGGGTGGTGAAGCCGAAGGCGCGGGCGGCCTCGACGGCGATGGCGACGACGCGGTCCTTGAAGGAGTGCGTCGGGTTGCCGGAGTCGTCCTTCACGTACAGGCCGCCGGTGACGCCCAGTTCACGGGCGAGGTTGTCGGCCTTGACGAGCTTGGTGAAGCCGGGGTTGATGTTGGGCTTCTCCGCGACGTCGGCGGGCACCGGCAGCAGCGGGGCGTAGCGCCAGATGTTGTCCGGGCCGGCCTCGATGCGCTGGCGCAGCTCCTCCGGGGATCCGGTGGGCAGGTCGTAGGCCACTTCCAGCGGCCCGAAACAGGACGCACAGGCGAAAAGGGGGCCGAGCTCGAAACGCTCGCCGCACTCGCGGCAGGAAAGCGCCGCGGCGGGGCCGAGATCGACGGCCGGGGCGGAAGAAGCGGTGCTACCGGCGGTGCTACCTGCAACGGTCTGAACAGCCATGATGGCGGAGGTCCCTTTCTCCTCATCTTCCCTGCGACGCGTTTCGCCGCAAGACGGAATTGGCACCTTCCCCACCGTGACCTCGCGGTCGGCAGGAGGGTTGCCGGGACTTCAACGGGCCGTTCCCTCAGTCCCTCTGGATGAGCTCTTATGGCGCTGGATCTTCGATCCAGGCGTTTGTGCGCGCTCCGACCCCGACATGCGACGGCCATACGCGTTGTTCAAGACTGTAACCGAAGCATCGGACCGTTGAGATAGTCGTCCGAACCGCGAGATGGATCACACACAGGGAGTGCCGACCGTGCTCGAAGAGGTGGAACGCTGGCTCACCAGGCGGTCCTGGTCGTCCGGCGACCGCCCGCTGAACCGGCTCACCGACGCCCGGGACGCCGATCCGCACCGCACGTCGGTGAGCGTGGTGCTGCCCGCGCTGAACGAGGAGGCCACGGTCGGCGCGATCGTGGCGACGATCCGCCGGGAGCTGATGGAGAAGGTCCGGCTCGTCGACGAACTCGTGGTGATCGACTCCGGCTCCACCGACGCCACCGCCGCCGTGGCCCGGGCGGCGGGCGCCCGGGTGGTCCACCGGGACGCGATCCTGCCCCGCGTCCCGGCCCTGCCCGGCAAGGGCGAGGTGCTGTGGCGGTCACTCCTGGTGACCAGCGGTGAGATCGTCTGCTTCGTCGACGCCGACCTCAGGGACTTCTCCGCGGACTTCGTCTCGGGCACGGTCGGACCGCTGCTCACCGACCCGTCCGTGCAGTTCGTCAAGGCGATGTACGACCGCCCGCTCGGCGACAGCGCAGGTCAGGGGGGGCGGGTCACCGAGCTGGTGGCACGCCCATTGCTCAATCTGCACTGGCCCCAGCTGGCCGGGTTCGTACAGCCGCTGGGCGGCGAGTACGCGGTGCGGCGGTCCCTGCTGGAGCGGCTGCCGTTCCCGGTCGGTTACGGAGTGGAGCTGGGCCTGCTGGTCGACGCGCTGCACACGGTGGGCCTGGACGCGCTGGGCCAGGTCGACGTCGGCGTACGCAGACACCGCCACCAGGACGGGCAGGCGCTGGGCCGGATGGCGGCGGCGATCTACCGCACGGCGCAGCTGCGGCTCTCCCGGGGCCATCTGGTGCGGCCCTCGCTGACCCAGTTCGAGCGCGGCGAGGACGGCTTCGTACCCCGCACCCATGCGGTGGACACGGAGGAACGGCCGCCGATGCGGGAGATCGCGGAGTACGCGGAGCGCCACGCGGCGTGAGGCGGTGGGCGGCACGAAGCCCGGAGGCGTTTGGGGGCTTCCCGAACGGGCTAGGTTCCGCTACATGGTCTCCGAGCACGCCGAACACGAAACCGAACCCGGATCCGGACCCGAAACCGAAACCGAGCCCGGACCCGGATCCGCGGCCGCTTCCACCGCCCAGGTCCTCGTCGCGTCCAACCGCGGCCCCGTCTCGTACGCGCTCGCCGAGGACGGGACGCTCGACGCCAAGCGCGGCGGCGGAGGTCTCGTCTCCGGGCTCAGCGCCGTCGACGACAAGCTGTGGGTCTGCGCGGCCCTCGGCGACGGGGACCGCGAGGCGGTGCGGCGCGGGGTCGGCGAGGCGGGCGTGCGGATGCTCGACATCGACGCCGAGGTACACGCGGACGCGTACAACGGCATCGCCAACTCGGTGCTGTGGTTCGTCCACCACCTGCTCTACCAGACGCCCGTGGAGCCGGTCTTCGACGCGGAGTTCCGCCGCCAATGGGCTTCCTACGAGACGTACAACCGGGCCTTCGCCGAGGCGCTCGCCGAGGAGGCCGGCCCCGGGGCGTCGGTCCTCGTGCAGGACTACCACCTGGCCCTGGTCCCCGGCATGCTCCGTGAGCTGCGCCCGGACCTCACGATCGGCCACTTCTCGCACACCCCGTGGGCGCCCGTCGACTACTACCGGCTGCTGCCCGACGACATCGCGGAGCAGTTGCTGCGCGGCATCCTCGGCGCGGACCGGGCCGCGTTCCTGACCCGCCGCTGGGCGGACGCGTTCATCGGCTGCTGCACGGAGATCCTCGGCGGGACGGGCCGGACGAGGATCGGGGTGCACGGCCTGGGGGCCGACGCGGACTTCCTGCGCCGGCGCTCGCGCGAGGCCGACGTGGACGAGCGGATGGCGGCGCTGCGGGAGCAGGTGGGCGAGGGCCGGAAGACCATCGTCCGGGTGGACCGCACCGAGCTGTCCAAGAACATCGTGCGCGGCCTGCACGCGTACCGGGCCCTGCTGGACGCCCACCCCGAGTGGCGCGAGCGCGTCGTGCACATCGCCTTCGCCTACCCCTCCCGGCAGGACCTCGCCGTCTACCGGGACTACACGGCGGCGGTGCAGGCCCTGGCAACGGAGATCAACGGGGCGTACGGCAGCGATAGTTGGACCCCGGTCGTGCTCCACGTCAAGGACGACTTCGCACGCTCGCTGGCCGCGTACCGGCTGGCCGACGTGGCTCTGGTCAACCCGATCCGCGACGGAATGAACCTGGTCGCCAAGGAGGTCCCCGTCGTCTCCGACCACGGCTGCGCGCTGGTGCTGTCGCGCGAGGCGGGGGCGTACGAGGAGCTGGGCGAGGACGCGATCGTGGTGAACCCGTACGACGTGGTCGGCACGGCCGAGGCCCTGCACGAGGCGCTGACGATGAGCGCCGACGAGCGGTCCGGCCGCACGAAGCGACTGGCCGAGGCGGCGACCGCACTGCCGCCCCAGCAGTGGTTCCTGGACCAGCTGGAGGCGCTGCGGCAGGGGTGAGGCGCCGGTCTCCCGACTCGGGTCCCGCCGGTCTCCCGACTCGGTTCAGAGCCGCTCGGCCAGAGCCGCCAGGAACGCGACCACGCCGGCCGGGCCCGGCACCGACAGGTCCGCGCGCTCGGCCAGCTCGGGCACCTCGGTGCTGCCGCTGCACACCAGGAGGCCCGGGATGCCGTCAGGGCCCTCGGTCCGCAGCTTCTCCACCGCCGAGAACGCGGCGAGGTCCCCGAGGTCGTCGCCCGCGTAGATCACGGACTCGGCGTCCAGCTCCGCGACGAACGTGGCGAGCGCGACGCCCTTGTCCATGCCGGGTGGCCGCAACTCCAGCACCAGGCGGCCCGGTTCGACGATCAACCCGTGCTTGGCGGCCAGCTCGCCGAGGGGCCCGCGCAGCGTCTCGAATGCCGCCTGCGGGTCCTCGGCACGCCGGGTGTGGACGGCGACGGCCCGCCCCTTCTCCTCGATCCAGGTGCCGTGCCAGGAGTCGAACGCATGCAGTACGCCGGGGAGTTCGGCTCGCACCGCGGCCACGCCCGGATGCGGGGCGGGGGCGTTCACGGTGCCGGTCACGGCGTCCCAGCGTTCTGCGCCGTAATGACCGAGCACGACGAGGTGCTCCAGCCCGGGGACGCCCGCGAAGCCTCCGTAGCGCACCGCGACGCCCGCCGGGCGGCCGGTGATCACGGCGACGGCGGCCACCTTCGGCGCGAGCGCGGCGAGCGCGGCCACCGTGCCGGGGTGGGCGCGGGCCTGCTCGGGGTCCGGGACGATGTCGGCGAGCGTGCCGTCGAAGTCGAGTGCGACGACCGCGCGGTCGGGCCGGGCGAGAACGGCGTCGAGCCCCTCGCGGCCGGCCGGGGTGGTCGGGTTCGGCAGATGTGCGGAGTGGCTGCCCATGGGGCGAGCCTATGCCCTGGACGGGTTGATCACGAGTGTTGTCAATGCGTCGACGGCTGCTCGCGGGTGCTGCGGAACGATCCGGCGACGGCCCCGCGGGCGCTGCGGAACGATCCGGCAGCGGCTCCCCGCGGGTTTGGTGAGCAGCCGCCGACGAGGACTACTCCCGGGCACCCGCGAGTTCGACCGCCCGGGTCCGCAGGGCGAGCGAGGCGGGCAGGACGGCGGAGACGGCGGCCAGGGACGCGGCGGCCGCGACGACGAGGCCGAGCGTTCCCCATGGCACCACGACGGCGGACGTGACGCCCAGCAGCACCAGCGCACCCCACACCACCAGCAGGTTCACCGCCGCGACCACGCCCCCGAGCACGGCACCCACCCCGACCGCGACCACCGCCTCGGCCGCGACGAGCCGCAGGACCTGGGGGGCGGTGGCTCCCGCGAGACGGAGCACGGCGAGATCCCGGACCCGGTCGGAGGTGGCCATGACCAGGGTGTTGGCCAGGGCCGTCGCCGTACAGAGCAGAGCGATGCCGAGGATCATCCGGAACCCGGTCCTGGTCCGGTCGTTCGTCCCCGGGCCGTTCGCGTCCAGCCACTCGGCTCGGGTCGTGACCGGCGTACCGGTGGCGGCCCCGGCGGTTCGCAGCGCGGCGGCGACGGCCCGCCGGTCGGCGCCCTCGGCGACCTTGACGTCGATCCGGTCGACGCCCGCGCCCCCGGCGTTGCGCGGGGTGACGTAGACGCCGTTGTCGCCGGTTCCGGTGGCCAGGACGGCGGCGATCCGCAGCGAGGCCCTACGCCCGTCGCCCAGCCAGACGGTGCCCCGGTCGCCGACCCGTGTGGTCAGCCACTCCTCGTTGACGACGATCGCGCCGTCGTCGAGGTCGGCGAGCCGGCCCGCCGTGACAGGCAGCTCCGACACGGCGGCCAGCCGGGCGGGGTCGACCGCGCGCGCCTCGGAGGTCACGAGGGCCGTGTCCTCTTCGAGGACGGTGACGGCCGTGGACCGCGAGACGCTGACCACGGCCCCCTCGACGGCCCGCGCCCGCTCCACGAACGCGGGCGCCAACGGGCGGCCCTCCTGTCCCGACGTCACCACGAAGTCGGCGGTCGTGGCGGTGCGCGCCTCGGTGGCCCTGGCCTCCTCCAGGGTGGCGACGGTGCCCGTCAGGGTGGCGGCGAGGGCGACGGTGATGAGGACGGGCGCGGCGACGGCCGCCGTCCTGCGCACCCCGGTGGCGGTGTTCTCCCGGACGAGTACGCCGGTGGCACCGGGCAGCCGCGCGGGCAGCCAGGTCAGCAGCCGGCCGACGGGGCGCACCAGGACGGGGGCCAGGAGCGCGCAGCCGACGACGAGGAGCATGGGCCGGGTGATGTAGGACTTGCGGCCCAGCAGGTCGCCGGGGTCGACGGCCAACGCCAGGGCGGGCAGGCCCAGTCCGGCGAGCAGGACCAGGACGGCCGCCGCCCAGCGGCTCGCCGGCATGACACGGCTGTCGACGGCCGCCTCGCGCAGCGCCTCGGTCGGGGCCGTTCGCCCGGCCCGGTGACAGGAGACGAGGGCCCCGGCCGTGGCGACGAACACACCGGTCCAGAAGGCGGTGTGCAGCGGCCAGGAGGCGTCGCCGAGGGCGAACCAGGGCGGTGCGAGGCCCGCTTCGGCCATCCGGCCGACGAGCAGGGGCGCGGCCCGGGCTCCGAGCCACGCGCCCGCGGCCGAGGCGAGGACGCCGACGAGGATCGCCTCGACGCACACCGTACGGCGGATCTGGCCGGGCGTCGCTCCGACCGTGCGCAACAGGCCGAACTCCCGCCGCCGTTGGGCCACGGCGAAGGAGAACGTCGAGGCCACGACGGCGGCGGAGACGAACAGGGTGATACCGGCGGCGGTGCCGAGCAGGGCGTTGACGGAGACCAGAGCCCGGGCGTCGCGGTCGGGGTCGGGGTCGGCGCGGCGGCGGTCGTGGCCGGTGAGGACGTCCATGCCACTGTCCGGCCCGAGCGCCCTGCGTACGGCGGTGGCGTCGGCGTGCACGACGAGGGCGTCGATGTCCGGGGAGATCCGGGCGGCCTCGTCGTCGGTGAAGAAGACGGCGTCCTCGAAGCCCCGGCCGGCCACGGTGCCGACGACGGTCCGGGGGGCGATTCCGGCCGGGGTGCGGACCAGAACACGGTCACCGGTACGGAGCGGGGCATCGCCGCCGGGCCGGCTGGTGACGACGATCTCGCCCGGGGCGGCGGGGGCGCGGCCCGAGGTGAGGCGGTACGGGGCCGCGGCGGCGACCGGCCACGGGTGCCCGACCCGGGTTTCGGCGTCCCGGCCGGTAGGGGACTTCCTGGCGTCGGCGCCGGTGCGCGGCTTCTGGGCGGCAGGGCCGGTGGGCGGCTCCTCGGCCCTGGCGTCGGCGCCGGTGCGCGGCTTCTGGACGGCAGGGCCGGTGGGCCGCTCCTCGGCGTCGGTGCGCGGCTTCTGGGCGGCAGGGCCGGTGGGCCGCTCCTCGGCGTCGGTGCGCGGCTTCTGGGCGGCAGGGCCGGTGGGCCGCTCCTCGGCGCCGGTGCGCGGCTCCTGGACGGCAGGGCCGGTGGGCCGCTCCTCGGCGCCGGTGCGCGGCTCCTGGACGGCAGGGCCGGTGGGCGGCTCCTCGGCATCGGTGCGCGGAGCCGTGATGTCCGCCGTGAACGTCCGGTCCTCCACCGTGCGGCCGAGGGCGGCCAGCCGGTCGGCGATCCGCTCGCCGACCGGTCCGGGGTGGTGGAGCGGCTTGCTCCGGGTACCGGTCGAGGTGTCGACCCGGAGGTGATCGGCGGCCCGGACGACGACGGGGGCGGCGGCGAACCGTTCGGGGCCCCGCTCCGGGGCGTCGAACGTCGAGGCGAGGGCGAGTCCGGTGGCCGCGATCAGGCCGACTCCCAGCGCCAGGGCGACGAACGACCCGACGAAGGTGACCCAGCGCGTGCGCATCCCGCGCAGGGCGAGCATCAGCACGGGGCCACCGCCGGGGAAGCGGAGGGGGCCGGCGGGGCTGTCGGGAAGGCGGAGGGGGTCGGCGGGGCTGTCGGGGAAGCCGGAGCCGCCGGGCCCGCGCCCGCCGCCATGCGGGCGGCGACCCGCTCCGCCGTGGGCGCGTCCAGCTCCTCCCGGATACGGCCGTCGGCGAGGAAGACGACCCGGTCGGCGAAGGAGGCGGCGACCGGGTCGTGGGTCACCATGATCACGGTGCGCCCCTCGTCGGTCATCGCGCGCAACAGGCCGAGCACCACGCGCCCGGCGGTGGAGTCCAGGGCCCCGGTCGGTTCGTCGCCGAAGAGCACCTCGGGCCGGGTCACCAGCGCGCGGGCGATGGCCACCCGCTGCTGCTGGCCGCCGGAGAGCTCACCGGGCCGGTGGCCGGCCCGGTCCCGCAACCCGACCTGGTCCAGCGCGTGGAGGACCTCGGCCTTGCGCGGCCGTCGGCCGGCGAGCCTCAGGGGCAGGGCCACGTTCTGCGCGGCGGTCAGGGAGGGCAGCAGGTTGAACGCCTGGAAGACGAAGCCGATCCGCCCCCGGCGCAGCCGGGTCAGCCGGGCCTCGCTCAGCCCGGTCAGATCGGTGTCGCCGAGCAACACCCGGCCGCCGGTCGGCCGGTCCAGGCCCGCGACGCAGTGCAGGAGCGTCGACTTGCCGGAGCCGGAGGGCCCCATGACGGCGGTGAACGTGCCGCGGTGGATGGTCAGGCTGACGTCGTCGAGCGCTTTGACCGTGCTGCCATCGCGGCCCTCGCGGCCCTCGCGGCCGTAGGAACGGGTCACGGACCGGAGTCGAACGGCCGGTGGCCGGCCGGCACTCGCTGCTGGATTCATGGGGCCCACTCAACCGGCGGCGCTCGCACGGCACATCGCAGCGAGAGGGGGCTTCCATGGTGGAGCCAGCTCCACCATGGAAGGGGCAGGGACCAGGGTGGCCCGCCCGGTGGACCGTCTCGTAGCGTGCCCGGCATGCTCTCCACCGGCTCACCGCCGCCCACGCCCTCGGAGCCCCAACCGGACGCACCCTCGGAACCCCGGCCGCCCACGCTCTCGGAGCCCTGGCCGGTCGCGCCCTCGGAACCACGGCCGGCCCTTCCCCGGGCCGGCCTCCGAGCTGCCCCCGGGGCCCTCCCCCGGGCCCTGTCGCGTCGGCTCCTGGGCGGCCGGCTGCTCGGCGGCCGGCTGCTCGGCGGCCGGCCGTGGCGTGCCGCGCTCTACCTCCTGACCAGCGTGCCCCTCGGCGTCGCGACGCTGGTGGCGCTGCTTCTGCTGGCGGTCGCGGGCAGCGCGCTGACCGTCCTCGTCATCGGGGTGCCGCTCCTGCTGACGCTCGTCCTCGCCGGCATTCCGCTGGCCGGGCTGGAGCGGCGCAGGCTCCGGCTGATCGACCCGGCCCCGCTCCTCGACCCGCACCGCGAACCGCCCGAACCGGGCCTGGCGTCCTGGCTGCGGACCCGGCTCCAGGAGCGGTGCACCTGGCGGGAGTTGGCGTACGCGCTGCTCTTCGCGTTCGTCCTGTGGCCGCTGGAGGCGCTGGCCGTCGGCAGCGTACTGCTGGTGTGCGGCGGGCTGATCGGGACCCCGGTCATGATGGCGGCGGGCGGGGACGGGGAGGCGCGCGTCCTGAAGCTCTGGCTCGCCGACTCCTGGCCGGAGGCGTTCGCGGTGCTGTTGGCGGGGGTGGTGCTGCTGCCGTTGCTGATCCGGCCGCTGGGGGTGGTGGCCCGGGGCCGGGCCGTACTGACCCGGGCGCTGCTCTCCCCGCCGGACTCCGCGCTCGATTCCCGGATCGCGGAGCTGGACCGGTCGCGGACGCGGCTGGTGGACGCGTTCGAGGCGGAACGCCGCCGTATCGAGCGCGACCTGCACGACGGGGCGCAGCAGCGGCTCGTGGCCCTCTCCATGACGTTGGGCCTCGCCCGGCTGGAGCGACCCGCCGAACCGCTGGGCGGCCTGCTGGACCGGGCGCACGAGGAGGCGTCGGTCGCCCTGGTGGAGATCCGCGAGCTGATCCACGGGATCCACCCCCACATCCTCACCGACCGGGGTCTGGAGGCCGCCGTCGAGGATCTGGCGGACCGCTCACCGGTCCCGGTCGAGGTGCGGTTCGCCGTACCGGACCGGCTGCCCGAAGCCGTCGAGACCGCCGTCTACTTCGCGGTCAGCGAGGCACTGGCGAACGTGGCGAAGCACAGCGGTGCGACCCGCGTGACGGTGACTGGCACGACCTTGAGGAGGTGGCTGACGGTGGAGGTCGAGGACGACGGGCGCGGGGGCGCGCGGCTGGGCGGGACGGCGGACGCCGAAAACGGCGGGCGCGTGAGCGAGGGCGGAACGGGCCTCCAGGGCGTCGCCGATCGCCTCTCGGTGCTGGGCGGCACCCTGCTACTGTCCAGTCCGCCCGGGGGGCCGACGGTATTCCGGCTGGAGGTTCCCTGCCCGCCCGCGAATTCGAGGACCTGATGCTGCGCGTCGTACTGGCCGAGGACAGCGTGCTCCTGCGCGAGGGCCTGGTCGGCCTGCTGGAACGCTTCGGGCACCGTGTCCTCGCCGCGGTGGGCACCGCCGAGGAGCTGACGGCCGCCGCTCTGGAGCACCGCCCGGACATCGTGGTGACCGACGTCCGGATGCCGCCCGGCTTCTCGGACGAGGGCCTGCGGGCCGCGGTCGCGCTGCGCGAGAAGCTGCCGGGGCTGCCGGTGCTGGTGCTCAGCCAGTACGTCCAGCGCGCCTACGCCGAGGACCTGCTGGACGCCTCGGACGGTACGGGGGTGGGCTACCTCCTCAAGGAGCGCATCGGTCACGTCGAGGAGTTCGCCGACGCGCTGCGCCGGGTGGCCGAGGGTGCCACGGTGGTGGACCCCGAGGTCGTACGGCAGCTGATCCGGCGCCGCCGCGACCCGCTCGCCCGGCTCACCGCCCGTGAGGTGGAGGTGCTCGCGCTGATGGCGGAGGGCCGCTCCAACGCGTCCGTCGCCGAGGCCCTGCACGTCGGCGAGGGCACGGTCAGCAAGCACTTCGGGTCGATCCTCACCAAGCTCGACCTCGACGTCTCGGACGCCACCAACCGCCGGGTGCTCGCGGTCCTGGCGTTCCTGCGCGACTGAGCCCACCGCACCCCCCTTCCCACTCCCCGTCCTCCTCCCTCTCCCTCTCCCCGTCCTCCTGCCCCGCGCCCGGACTACCGCGCCCCGGCCTCGCCCCGCCCCGGTCCCACCGGCCTGCCCGGCTTGACAGCCATTCCCCCGCGACTCCATGATTCCATTAATTGACTCATGGAATTGCTCCTGGAATTGAGGTGAGGCGCGTGGCGGACACGGGCACTCCGAACACGACGCCCGGCTCCGGCAGCTGGGCGCTGGAAGCCCGCGGCCTGGGCAAGCGCTACCGGCGCGGCTGGGCGCTGCGCGACTGCTCCTTCCGGATCCCGGCCGGCCGCATCTGTGGTCTGGTCGGCCCGAACGGGGCGGGCAAGAGCACCCTGCTCGGGCTGGCGACCCGGCAGGTGCAGCCGACCACCGGCGAACTGCGGATCTTCGGCGTACCGGTCGACGACCCCGCCGTGATGCCCACCTTCGCGTTCCTCGGCCAGGAGAAGCCGCTGTTCAAGCGGTTCACCGTGGCCGACACCCTGCGCATGGGCGCCGAGCTGAACCCCGCCTGGGACGCGGCCGCGGCGACACGGATCGTCCGCTCGGGCAACATCCCGCCACACGCGAGGGTCGGCACGCTCTCCGGCGGCCAGCGCACCCGCGTGGCCTTCGCGCTCGCCTTCGGCAAGCGGCCGGACCTGCTGCTCCTGGACGAGCCGATGTCGGACCTCGACCCACTGGCCCGCGACGAGATGAGCACCCTGCTGATGGCGGAGGCCGTCGAGCGCGGCACCACGGTGGTGATGTCCTCGCACATGCTGACCGAGCTGGAGGACATGTGCGACTACCTGCTGGTCGTCTCCGAGGGCCGGATCCGGATGGCCGGTGACGCCGACGCGCTGGTCCCGGCCCACGCGCTGGTCACCGGGGTGGCCCGGGACGGCTCACTGCCGCCCGAGCTGGCCGACCACACCGTCGTCGAAACCCGCCTCCAGGGACGGCAGTTCCAGGCGATGATCCGGCCGAAGGCTCCGCTCCCGGCCGACTGGGAGAGCGCCGAACCCTCCCTGGAGGAAGTCCTCCTCGCCCATCTCCGCTCCCCGGACGCGCCCTCGCTCTACACCCAGGGCGCCCGCATCGAGGCCGAAGGGACCCAGGCCGCATGAGCACCACCCTCACCGAGAAGCCCGCCGGACCCGGCTCCGGACGCCGCCTGCTGCGCGGAATGCCGTGGCTCGTCGTACGCCAGCACCGGACCGCGCTGGTCTGCGTCCTCGGCCTCACGCTGCTGACCGCGCTCTGGATCGTGTACGAGCGCAACGAGCTGGTCCAGCTGCTCGACGCGAAGGGCTGGCCGGAGAAGGACGCGGGCCAGCCACTGGAGAACAACCGCGGCTACAACTACATCACCTCCGTCCTCGGCGGACTCCCTCTGATCCTCGCCGTCTTCATCGGCGCCCCGCTGATCGCGGGCGACCAGGAGAACGGCACCGCGCAGCTCGTCACCACCCAGTCGGCGACCCGCCGCCAGTGGCTGATCGCCAAGCTGGGCCTGGCCTACACCCTCGCGCTGGTCTCCGGCGTGGTGCTCTCGGCGCTGTTCACCTGGTGGTGGAAGCCCTACCGCTCGGTCTTCCTCAGCGAGTGGATCGACGGCGTCATCTTCGACAACACCGGGCCCGTCCTGCCCGCGTTCCTTCTCTTCCTCACCGCGGCCGGCATCACCATCGGCACCCTGATCCGCCGGACGCTCCCGGCCATGGTGATCACGTTCCTCTTCACGGCGATCACCACCATGTTCGTCTGGGACGAGGTGCGCCGACGCCTCGGCGACACGCACATCTTCACCTACCCGATGGGCAGCGAACTCCCGGCCCGTTACGCCGAGGCGTACGAGGTGGACCGCTGGGTCGGCAGCGCCGACGGGACCCTGTACGGCTGGGGCACCTGCGCCGAGGCGACCGAGAAGGCGCAGAACGCGTGCATCAAGGAACACGGCATCGTCAACGACGTGATCGAATACCTCGACTACAGCCAGATGGCGACGATGCAGTGGACCGCCGCAGGCATCCTGGTCGCCGGAACGGCCCTGCTCACGGCGTTCACCGTGTGGCAGGTCACCCGCCGCCCGCTGTGAACACCACCCTCTCCTCCTCCCTAAAATGTCGATATCGAGCGGAAGGTGAAGACCGTGGTCGTGTTCCGCATCGACCGGCGCAGTGGAGTGGCGACCTATCTCCAGATCGTCCGGCAGGTCGAGCAGGCGCTGCGCATGGGCGCCCTGGAGGAGGGTGACCGGCTGCCCACCGCCGCCCAGGTCGCGGCGACCACCAAGGTCAACCCGAACACGACCCTTAAGGCCTACCGCGAACTGGAACGGATGGGCCTCACCGAGGTACGCCAGGGAGCGGGCACGTTCATCACCCGCTCCCTCGCCCAGCCCCAGTCCGGCCCCGGCTCACCGCTGCGCTCCGCCCTCGCCGAATGGCTGGACCGGGCCCGCGCCGAGGGCCTCACCGGGCAGGACGTCACGGCCCTGTTCCAGGCGGCGTTCGAGAGCGCGTACCCGGGCGAGGCGTCGGACTGACCGGTCGGGACCGGCCGACGCGGGCCGACCGGCCCCGACCGGGACCGGGACCGACCGGGACCGGCCGACGTGGACCGACCGGCCGACGTGGACCGACCGGCTCCGGACCGGCCGGCCCCGGACCGGCCGGCGTGGGTCAGGCGCGGTTGTAGCGGTAGCCGCTGCCGTGGGCCGGGCCGACGTCGTGCTGGATTCCGGACCCCGCGACGGCGAAGAACGAGGGGTCGGTGTCGCGGCACATACCGGTGGAACGCGCCTGGTCCACCACAGCCGTTCCGACGTTGATCCGCTGCCCGCCGTCCGCCACCGACGTCAGCTTCGCCGTGTACTCGCAGTGCCCGGAGCCCTGTACGTCGGCGACGAGGGTCACCGCGCTCTGCCCCGGAGACACCCGCCGGACGACCACGGTGTGGGGCTGGAGGACGTCGTACTGGGACGCGATGGTCCAGGTCCCGACGAAGTGCTGCGGCACCCGGCCGTCCGGGGCGGCGGGGTCCGGGTCCGGGGCGGGCGGTTTCGCGGCGCCCCCGGAGCCGCCCGCCCCCGACGAACCGGCCCCGCCCTGCGCGGCGCCTCCGCCGGAGGACGCCGCCCCGTCGCCCCCGGACGACCCGCCTCCGGAGCCGGAGCCACCACCGCGACCGGCGTCCTGCCCGCCTTGGCCGTCACCGCCGTCACCGCCGTCGTCGCCCTGGTCCTTCTCCTTCCCGTTCTCCTCCTCCTTCGCGCCGTCCTTCGCGCCGTCCTTCGCGCTGTCCTTGTCGTCCGCGTCGTCGCCCTTCCCGGAGGGCGACGCGGCAGGACCGGAGGGGGCGCCACTGGCGGCGGGCGGCGCGGCGGCCCCTCCGCCCCGGGTGTCGCCGGCGCCACCGGGGTCGCGGTTGAGGAAGGCCGTCGTGCCGCCGGCTGCCACCACCGCGACGACGACCGCCGCGACGATCCAGGTACGCCGCCGGCGAAGCCGAGACCGGTCCCCGGCCGGAACAGGCGGGAGAGCGGGCGTCGAGTCGGCCGTCGGCGCACCTGGACCGTCGCCCTTCACCGAAGCCGGCCGCAGATCGACGGTGCCGAGGTCACGAGGAGCGGGCGCGGGCACGGAAGCGAGGGCTGGAGCGGGGGCGGCCGGGGGCTCGGCGCCCCCCGGCACGGCGGCCACGGCATCCTCGACCGCCGGCACGTCCGCACCCTGCGGCACCTCCGGGGCCTCCGGGGCACGCCGTACGTCCAGGCCCACCGGCCGCTCCGCAGCGTCAGCGGCCTCAGCGTCATCCCCGACCTCAGCGGCATCTCCGGCCTCCCGCGCCTCCACGGCCTCCCGCGCCTCCACGGCCTCCGGCGCCTCCCCGGCCTCCCGCGGCTCCCCGGCCTCCGGCGTCTCCGGCACCTCCGCGTCGAGCAGCAGTGCCGACTGCTGTGCCAGCCGGGCCAGGAGCACCGGCGGCAGCCAGGCGCCGCGCAGGGCGGCCGAGGACGGCGCGGGCGTCAGCCCGTGCAACAGCGCCTCCACACCGGGGCGTTCGGCGGCGCTCTTGGTCAGGCAGCGTTCGATCAGCTCGCGCAGGGGGGTGTCCGTCACCGCGGTGAGGTCCGGCGGGGACTGGACGATCCGGAACATCACCGCGTGCTGGTTGCTCACACCGGCCCCGAACGGCAGGCGTCCCGTGGCCGCGTACATCAGCACACAGCCGAGGGAGAAGACGTCCGCCCCGGGCCCGGTCTCCTCGCCGAGGATCTGCTCGGGCGCCATGAAGCCGGGCGAGCCGATGACCATGCCGGTGCTGGTCAGCAGGGACTCCACGGAGACCTGGAGGGCGCGGGCGATGCCGAAGTCGATGACGCGGGGGCCGTCGACGGTGAGCAGGACGTTGGACGGTTTCAGGTCCCGGTGGACGATCCCGGCGGCATGGATGCCGCCCAGCGCCCGCAACAGCCCTTCGGCCAGGGCGTGTACGGACTCGGCGGGCAGCGGACCGTGCTCCCGGACGGCCTGTTCGAGCGAGGGGCCGGGCACATAGCCGGTGGCCACCCAGGGCGGCTCGGCGTCCGCGTCGGCGTCGAGCACCGGGGCGGTGTACCGCCCGCCGACCCGGCGGGCCGCCGCGATCTCCCGCCGGAAACGGGCCCGGAACTCCCCGTTCGCGATGTGCTCCTCGTGGACCACCTTGACGGCCACGGTGCGCCCGCCCGCCGAGCGGGCCAGATACACCCGGCCCATCCCGCCCGCACCGAGCCGCCCGAGCAGGGGATACGGCCCGATCCGGGCCGGATCACCGGCCGCGAGGGGACGTATGCCCTCCATCGCCGTGTACCGCCCGCTGTCCTTGCCCGTGTTTTCGCCCATGCTGACCCGATCCCCCGATGGCCCTGTCCCCTGCGGTCGTTCACGCCCGGCCGGAGCCGCGCGCGCCCGCCCAGGATAGGAGCCCAGGCGGCCGGCGCTTCATGCGGATCCGGCCGGAGGAAGGGTCAGGGAAGACGGGGGCCGTCGTCGGCGAGGTGCAGGCGGGCGAGGACCGCCCGGAGCAGCGGCTCGCGCTGCTCGACCAGGTAGAAGTGGCCTCCGGGCAGGACGTCCAGCCGAAAGCCGCCGGACGCGACGTCGGACCACGCCGACATGTCCTCCACCGAGGTCCCCGGGTCCTCGTCCCCGATGTACGCGTACACGGGGCAGCCCACCGGATCGGCCGGGCGCGGTCCATAGGTCCCGACGATCGCGAAGTCGGCGCGCATGGCGGGCAGGATGATCTCCCGGAGGCCCGGCTCGTCGAGGACCGCGTCGTCGGTACCGCCGAGCCGGCGCACCTCCTCGATCAGCGCTTCGTCCCCCTGTTCGTGCAGGGCCCGCGGGTTCAGGCGGTGCGGTGGCACGCGGCTCGACACATGCAGCGCCGCCGGGCTGCTCCCGTGCCGGTGCCTCAGGCGCAGCGCCACCTCGTAGGCGAGCGAGGCCCCCATGCTGTGGCCGAAGAGCGACAGCGGTACGTCGTGGAAGGGGAGGACCGCTTCGGTCACCCGGTCGGCCAGTTCGTCCATCGCCGTGATGCAGGGATCGCCCAGCCGGTCCTGACGTCCGGGGTAGCGCGCGACCAGAAGCTCCGTACCGCTGTCGAACTCGGTGCCCCAGGAGTGGAAGAAGCCCGCCGAGCCGCCCGCGTGCGGCAGGACCAGCAGTCTGCGGCGGATGCCCGCCGTCGCGGGGTAGCGGCGCAGCCATCCGTCCGCGACGACGTTGGCCGACGGTGGGGTGCGGTGGGTGCCGACGCTCATCCGGTCATCCTTCGGGGCTGGGCGGCTCCTGGCGATGGGGGCCGCTCGACGGGAGGTTGGAGTGCTGGGGATCCGGATGACGGGTGTATCCGCAGCGGGGTCATCGCCGCGTGGTCCTCCGCGGCCAGGACCACCGACCGTAGGAGCTTGCCACGTCGAAGAATATCGCGCCGTGCGTCGGCAGTTCGGGGTTTCCGGATCCCCCGAGCCGACAGAAGAAGCAGGTCCTGAGGGGATACGTAGAATCCGGGAGGCGGGGACGAACACGGGGAACCGCGCCCGAGGGCGCCTCCGGGAGCGTGCCGTCGGCCCGGTCTGCGCGGTCCTGGCGTTCTGCGGGGTGCCTGCCGGTCTGCTGGCGGGCCCGTCAGCCGGCTGGCGCGCGGGTCCTGCCCCTGACGGTCGCGGTGCTGGGCGCACGCGCCGTGGCTTCCCCGCACGCCAGGGACCGGATCCGTCCCGGCGGCGGCCACCGTGCGCCTCGCCCTCCGCTGGGAACGCCGCACCGAACTCCACGACGCCTTCATCTCCCTGGCCTGCTGCCTCATCTGCTGGAGGCGTCTCAAGAAGATCGAATGGTGACCTGTCCTGCAATTCTAGGAGTTACGAATCACGATCGAGTTGGCGTACGACGCGAGATCGTGGACCCAAACCTGCAGACGCCGTCTCCTGAACATGTGCGAGAGGGGGAGGGCGTGTCGGTAGGTCGCTGACCAGGTGATGTTGGTGCCGCCTTGAGAAGCTCCGACCAGGTCCACAGACCCTCGATGAGATGTGAACAGCCCTGCGCCCTGTTCGTAGCTGAACCGCTGATCGGGAACCATCTCGACGACGCGCTCGCGGCAGCACGTACGACCAGTGTGGGAACGGATGGTGCGCTGGTCACCCACACGTGCCGGTCGGTCGACTCCTGCAGGCACATCCCACTCGACGTCAGCGTAGGGGGACCACAACGGCCAGGATTCTGCGTCCAGAAGCGCCGCGTAGACGATGGCGGCAGACGCCGATGAGTACGAAGCAGCAGTAACAGCGAGGGACGCCACCCCAGCAAGGGTAGACCGCGTCTCACCATGATCGTGTTGCGAGCTCTGAGGACTGTCCCGCAATTCCCGGCGGGACAGCCCTTGGACGCAGGATCACCGGCTACGGCTGCGAGCTCAGGCGGTGAACCTGGCCGCTCTTGTCGACCTGAAGGAACTCGGCATCGCCGGTCCCTTCGACGTCGGCGATCAGAATCCGCTCCGGAGCGATTCCGGTATCCGCCATGACCGTACGTTCCTTCTCGGCGAAGACCCCGACTCCCCGGCCTTCCCAGACCAGCACCCCACCCTGAGATGTGATCAGAACCTTGTCGATGAATTGATCGTCGTTGATGTTGGCGAACCTGATGTCACCTTCTCGCTCGACAGGCTTGCCGATCTCCGCGGGAGCAGACCACTTCACGTCCGCTTGCCCATGCCGGCCGGTGGTCCGGTTGTACCAGACGGTCACCCTTCCGTCCGGTTCGATGCGCAGGTAGTCGGCAAGGACATCCCCGTCGATGTCGGCGAACTGAATCTCCTTGAGGTCTTCGACATCGTCAAGGTGCCCCTCCGGGGAGACATCAGCGACCGCCACAGGCTTTTCCATACACATGCGGCTTCCATCGGGGCCGACTGCGAGCCAGGTGCGGATGGTCATCCCGCCGTCCGTGTCGACGACAATACAGTCGGGCAGATCGTCATCATCGATGGTGCCGAAGCGCAACGCGGCACCCGTCGCACCGGCCTCGGGTCTGTACGAGCTACTCCCCCGACCCTTGTCCTCCAAAAGGCCTTCTTCGTTGAAGCTGATGTTCCACAAGAAATCAAATTTCTGACTTGCACGCACTCTGAAATACTCAGCTGCGGGCTCGACTCCGATATCGAAGACGAAGTACCTTTCTCCGTTCGTATGCCAAGCGGGCACTTTCGGATCGGCCCGCACCGGGCTCGAAGCCTTCGAACTGGTCCGCGCCGGGCCCGGAGCCTTCGCGTCGGCATCCGATCCCCAGGGCATCGGCGCGAAGTGCAGGACCGAGGCAACGACCGCCAGAGCCGCAACCGACGCGGCCACGACCACCCGATGCCGCCCCTTGCCGGGACGCCCTGTCACGTCGCGGCGCCCTGCCGCGGCCGGAGCAACCATGCTGGGCGGCACAGGCCCGGGCCCTGCCTCCGGCGCCGGTACGTAGGGTTCACTGCGCGTGGCGAGGATGAGCCGGCGAAGAGCGGTGAATGTCCGGTGCCGGGGCGAATCGGCCTTGAGGATGCTGAAGTGGTCGCCCGGCAGGGCGGAGCTGTCGGGGAAGACGGACTGCGCCGACGTGCGGGACACCACGCCATCGCTCTCGCCCGCGTACACCGACACCGGAATGGGACAGGTGCGATCCGTGACTGCGGAGGCGTGCACGACATCACGCACGACCGTGCGCAACGTCGTGTTGACCTGGTCGTTCAGCGGGCGGAGATCCGCCTCCTGCGGGTGACGCCCGCCCAGCACGCGCCGCCGCAGGGAGAGCAGCAATTCGGAGCCGTTGCTGGGACACGCAAGCATGACCAGGCGCTGGATTCGGACAAGTTCACCGCCTCTGCCGTCCTGGAGCATACGGGCCAGGTAGCGCTGGGCCACCAGCCCACCCTGGCTGTGAGTGACCAGAAGCAGCTGATCAAAAGCCCCGGCTTCGGTGACCAGGTACTCCTTGAGGCTGTCGGCGACCGTGTCGATCGACGGGAAGACCTGCAACGGATTGACTGAAAATAACCCGGTCGCGTATTCAAACGACAACGTTTCGACGAATCCGAGAGTTCGGTCAGCGGCGATCAGCCCGCGCAACGGCTCCCATACCTGCGGCCCGGACATCAGCCCGTGGACCATCACGATCCCCAGTCGACTTTCCCCCACAGCGCCGTTCCCCTCTCCAGAACACGGAAAGTCCACCCTAGTCCCTTCCTGGCCCTTCCCCGGACTGTTTCCAAACATCCGGAGAAGTTACAAGGATTAAGGGGTCCGACGTTGAATTCCACGCGCGACCCTGCAACCCACCCGGCCGGAAATCAGAAACCCCAGGTCACGGTGAGTGTGAGTCCTGGGGCCCATCCGAGCCGCCTTCGGGATGCGAACCCGAGACCTACGCATTACGGGACCGAGAACGTTCGTGCTGCGTGGGGTCGCACAGTGCCGCGTGATGACGTTCTGCCTGATCAGACCAGGCGCGGCAGTCTCCCTTGGGTGACCTCGTGTTGGCTCGCCCAAAGGCGCCTGCCCACCCGTTGCCCACCGGCTGTCCACCGGCTGTCCACCGGCTGCCCACCGGCTGTCCACCGGCTGCCCACCGGAGCGCGACTTGATGCGACTGACGGTGAAAATCCGCTGGCCCACTGGCCTCAAGGGCTGTCCGTCGCCGACTTCGAGCACAGTCGGACGATCTCGTCAGAGTCTCACCATCGACGCAGGCGCTCCGTCCGCTTGGAGCCTGTCCGGGCGATCACGAGCGGAGCCTGATGACGAGGGCTGCGACGGTGACAGCGCCGAACATCGTGACCGCGTTTGTCCTAGCGAGTCGCGACGGCCCTGTGGGCCTTGAACTCGTCAATGGCGCGGTCGACTGCTTGCGCTCTTTGCAGCGTTCCCTGTCGAAGCCGGGTGGCCGTCCGCCGCGTGACCCCGCAGCCGCCGGGTCGACTTGCGGCCCTTCTTCTCCTCGGTAGTGCTGGCCGCGCGTCCGGCCAGCGCCTCGCCTCGGGTCCGGGCGCGATCCAGCGTCCGTTCGAAAGTGGCTGACATGAAGATACTGAGGTCCCAACGGTCGACCAGTTCCGGGCGCAAGAGGAAGACGCCGTCGAAGAGCAGCACGGCGTCCGCCCGTGCTTCGGTGACGGGGAGACACAGTGCGGTGTCGCAGCCTCGGTCATAGGCCGCCGGCTGAAACTTTCGGTCACCGTTCGGGCCCAGCGCATCGAGCAGGACCTGAACTCCAAGGACCCCTTGAGTAGGGCTGCCCAGGGAGATGCCGATGCAAGTGCCGGTGCCTGCCGCCGCCCACAAGTAGCCGCAGTAGCCGCAGTAGCCGTCGGGAAGGCTGACTGTGCAGGGGACGCTGAGCCTGGTCAGTGACGACCGGGTGGAACCAGGCCGGCCTCGTACGCGGAGATGGCCGCCTCCACCCGGTTGCGGGCGCCCAGTTTCGCGAGTACCGCGCTGACGTGTGCTTTCACCGTCCCCTCCACGAGGTGCAGTCGGCTCGCGATCTCCGCGTTCGACAGGCCGGTCCCGAGTCCGGCCAGCACCTCGCGCTCCCGTTCCGTGAGCCGCTCCATTGAGCGGTGGGGGTGTGCCGCTCGGTGCGCGCGCATCCCTGCGATGACCCGGCCGGCGACCCGCGGAGACAGGTAGGCCCCGCCGGCTCCCACCGCCCGTATCCCGTTGAGCAGTTCCCTCGGATCGTCCGCCTTCAGCAGGAAGCCGTCAGCACCCTCCTCCAAGGCGCGCGTGACGTACTCGTCCTGACCGAAGGTGGTCAGCATGATCACTCCCACCGTCGCTGATTCCCGGTGGAGCCGCGCCGCTGCTGTCAGCCCGTCCAGACCCGGCATCTGGATGTCCATCAGCACCACGTCCGGCCGGTGCGCGCGGGTGAGCGCGATGGCCTCGTGCCCGTCGCTCGCCTCGGCGACCACCTCGACGTGCGGGTCCCTGGCGAGGATGGCCCGCACCCCCGCCCGGACCATCGCTTCGTCGTCGGCTATCAGCACCCGGACCGGGCGACTGTCCGGTGTCGTCTCTTCCACCCGGCGAGCCTATGGCCGAGTCGCCGCGGTACCAACGGTGGGTTTCGCCGATCAGCCCGTGCGAGGAGTGCACCCCTGACGAACGGCAGGACGCCGCTGCCGTTCGACCGATGGGCGGCGGGCCCACGGACTTCTAGCGTCGCTCTCGTACAGGAATCGCGGCAGTTCCCGCCTCGTGGCCGGGCACCACCTGCCGGCCGGTAGGCGCGCCGCCGACTTCCGTGTTCCGCGACCGGCACCGAGGAGCTCTGTGATCACCCTGCGACAACTGACCAAGCGTTACGGCGAGACCGTCGCCGTGGACGGTCTGACACTGGACGTCAAGGGTGGTCTGGTGACCGGCTTCCTCGGCCCCAACGGCGCCGGGAAGTCGACCACGATGCGCATGATCCTCGGCCTGGACCACCCCTCCGAGGGTGAGGCGCTCATCAGTGGAAGGCCGTACTCCTCCATGCGCCACCCGATCCGTGAGGTCGGCGCGCTCCTGGACGCCAAGGCGCTGCACCCGGCCCGCTCCGCACGCAGCCACCTGGTGGCGCAGGCGCGCAGCAACGGCATTCCGGTGAGCCGAGTGGACGAGGTGCTGGAGATGGTCGGCCTGGCGAAGGTGGCACGGCGCTCCGCCGGGGCTTTCTCCCTCGGCATGTACCAGCGGCTGGGCGTGGCGGGCGCGCTGCTCGGCGACCCACAGGTACTCATCTTCGACGAGCCGGTCAACGGCCTCGACCCCGACGGCGTCCGCTGGGTGCGTGAACTCGTGCGGTCCCTGGCAGCCGAGGGCCGGACGGTCTTCCTTTCCAGTCATCTGATGAGCGAGATGCAGTTGACCGCCGACCAACTGGTGATCATCGGGCGGGGAAAGCTCCTGGCCGACACCCCGATGGCCGATCTGTTGGCCGGCAGCACGCTGTCGTCCGTACGGGTGCGCACCCCCGACGCGGCAGACCTGCGCAGGCTGATCAGCCAGCTTCTGAAGGACGGCGACGTGACCGTGGAGTCGCCCGCCGCCGACGAGCTCGTCGTGAAGGGCCGCAGTGCCGAGCAGGTGGGCGACCTGGCCCACGGGCTGGGACTGCGGCTGCACGAACTGCGGACCGTCGCCGCCTCGCTGGAACAGGTCTACATGGAACTCACCGCGCAGAGCGTGGAGTACGAAACGGGCGGCACGATGCTCGACGGCACGTGCGCCGGGCAGACGCAAGGAGCGGGAGCATGAGCGCAGTGTCGACCGACGTGAGCGACGACCGCGGTGGCCGGGTGGCCTCCGGCCCCACCGGCGGTGGCTTCCTCGGTGCCTTCACCTCGGAGTGGACCAAACTGTGGACCATTCGCACGCCGTACGTCTGCCTGCTGGTCGGCCTTGTCGTGACCTCGATCTTCACGTTCTACTACGGGTCGATCGCCCGGATCAACGACAAGCCGATCCAGCCGGTAGGCAATGCCTCAGTGTCTTCGGTCATCCTCACCCAGTTCGCCCTGGTAGTTCTGGCCATGACGATGGTGACGGGCGAGTACTCCACAAGCAGCGTGCGCACCTCGCTGCTGTGGGTACCGGTCAGGGCCCGGGTGCAGCTGGCCAAGGCGCTGCTGAGCGCCCTGGTGGGCTTCGTCACCGCGATGGTATGGGCCGTGTTGGGCATCGCCCTGGCCTGGGGCCCTTTTCAGGGACACGCCGAATTCGAGCTGCCGAAGGTGGCGTACCAAGCCGTAGCCATGGGCGTGTACTCCGCGCTGATCTGCGTACTGACGGTGGGGGTGTCGTTCGCTCTGCGCACGGCAGCCGGCGCCGTGGCCGTGATCTTCCTCGTGGTTTCCGCCCTGCCCGGCATGCTGGTCGGACTGGGGGGTCCGGTGCTGCTGGCCGTCAACGAGTACATGCCGCAGACCGTGGGTGGATATTTCATGCTGGGTGACGGGAAGGCCCCGTTCCCGGACGCCGTGAGTGTGTTGATCCTCCTGTTGTGGGCCGGCGCCGCCCAGCTGGCCGGTCTCCTCGTGCTGCGACGGCGGGACGCCTGAACTTCGGCGGAACCCCTTGCGTCGCACCCAGCACATCCCCCCTGGCCGGGTGTCCGGGCGCGTCCCACAGAATCGACCCTGGCAGATGAGGGAAATCAGCGGAAGGACGGCCGACGCACGATGCTGCACCCTCGTACAACGTCAGCCAGGTCCGCGCGCGCCGGCGACGCGGCTCTGTGGGCCGCGCTCGCGGCTACCACCGGCTACGGGTTCCATGACGCGGCCACGGCTTCCTTGACGATGGACCTGTTCCTCCCTCTGGCCGTCCTGGCCTTGGCCGTGCCGTGGTCCCGGCACCGCCCGGCGGCCGCCGTGGTGCTCGTCAACGGATTGTGTGTTGTGGGCCTGGCCGACCCCGCGACTCCAGGCAACGCCCACGTCCTGTCGCTGGCCGCTCTGAGCTGTCTGCTCGGCTCCCGGGTAGCCGCGGCACGGCGCCCGCTCCTGGTCCTCGCCGGGTGCGCTGCCGTCAATCTCGCGACCTGCGCCGTGCTGCGTGCGCAACCTGTGTGGTGGTTCTACGCGATATCCGTCCTGCCCGCAGCTCTGCTGCTTCCCTGGCTCACGGGACGGCACTGGCGCGGTCGGCGCCAACTCGTCCGGGAGGGCTGGCGGCTGGCCCGCAGCCTGGAGGAGCGGCAGCACCTGGTCGCGGAACGGGCGCGCCTGACCGAACGCTCGGAGATCGCGGCGGACATGCACGACTCCCTCGGCCACGCCCTGAGCCTGGTCGCCCTGCGCGCCGGGGCTCTGGAACTCTCGCCCGACCTGACCGACCGCGACCGCGCCGACCTCGCCGACCTCCGCGCGACGATCGCGGACGCGGTGGAACAGCTGAGGGATACCGTCGCAGTCCTGCGGGACCCGCCCAACAGGAACCCGGGTGCGGGCCTGCCGGTCAACGACACTGTCGAGGGCCTCCTCGCGCGGGCGGTCGCCTCTGGAGTACCGGTGCGCTGGGAGCGGCGCGGGGCATCGCCTCTCCTGCCGCCCCTGATCAAGCACGGGATGTACCGGGTGGTGCAGGAGGCCCTCACCAACGCGGTGAAACACGCGCCGGACTGTCCCATCAGCGTGCGGATCACCCACGAGCCCGACCGTACCCGCGTGAGCGTCACGAACGCAGTCCCGTCGGCCGGCGGCCCGGCGCACGCGAGCGTCGATCCAGCAAGTGGCTTGGGCCGGGGGCTCATAGGACTTCACGAGCGTATGTCCGTCCTCGGCGGCTCCCTGCGGACCGAGCCCGACGAACGCGGGTTCCATGTCACCGCGGTTCTCCCGCACCAGGCAACCGCCCGCACCGGGACGCCGGAACCGGGACCAGTGAGGGTGCCCGGAACACCGGACTGGGCTGAAGAACCCGCGTCGCCGACCGAGGCCGCCCTGAACCAGGGCGCCGACACAGCCCCGGGCCCGGTTCTACCGGAGTCCGCCAAGCGGCTCGCCTCCGTACGAGGCGAGGCTCGTCGCCGCTCCGCCGTCGCCTTCGTCGCCCCTGTTGTCGCAGCCGTCTTCTTCGTGCCGTCCGCCGTCTACTTGGCCTGGCAACTCACGACGAGCGTGCTCCCACCCTCCCACTTCGACCAGCTGTCCGTGGGCCGGTCGCGCGCCGAACTCGCGCCTCTGCTACCGGCCCGCGCCTACCTCTACCCACCCGACCACGCACGTTCCGCACCCCGGCCGCCCGGCGCCCGTTGCGAGTTCTACCGTTCCGGCCGGGACCTGTTGGACGACGTTGACCTCTACCGGCTCTGCTGGTCCGGCAACACGCTGTCAGCGAAGGACACCGTGCCCGCAGGACGCCCTTGACGCCGAACAGAAGGGCCGCAGCTTCGGCTGACAACGGGTTGTCCGTCGCCATCAATGACCAGCTCCGGGGCCGGCACCGCTGACGGCCCCCTATCCGCTGGACCCCGCCAAAGCCCTGTTTATTCTCGACTGCCCCAATTTCCGTGTCGGGAGGTAGTCCCGCAAGGGGCCGAGCCGAAGGGCTCAGTAGACCGAAGTGGCAGGTCAAAGCCTCTTCGCGGCGCGCTGACAACAGGGAGCGAACCCACAACCAACGCATAGCGATGCACAAGCCACAAGTGCCCGATCCGCCCGAATCCCAAGGCCAACCCAACGAGAAAACCCCAGGTCAGAGGCCCGACCTGGGGTTCATCATGGAGCCGCCTTCGGGATTCGAACCCGAGACCTACGCATTACGAGGGCCTGCATGATCGTCCCGGGTGGTGCTGGACTGTGCCACGGGCTCTCGTTTTCGCTGGTCGGAAGCGTGCGGCCGAGACCTGCGTGCTGCCCGATCCATCCTGTGCCACCCCATCCGCTCACGCAGCGCTCACGCAAATCCTTGTGGCGCGCTGCAAGCTGAGGTGCCTGTGGTGGGACGGACTCCCCGTCCTACCACAGGGCATCTCTCATGCGGTGAACGTCACGTGGCCCCAGACATCCGTCTGCTCGAAGGTGACATTGGTACCCAGGGCCTCGAAGTGTTTGCGCCCACACTTGATCTTTCCCAGCTCTTCCGGTCGGAGAAGGCTCTCTTGCTGGGTGCCCTTCGTCTCTATCACCAGGTAAAGGCACTGCTCGCCGTCGGGAAGGCGACGCACGATAGCCCAGTCCGGGTTGTATGTGCCGAGCGGGGTGGGGACTTTGAACCAGGACGGGAGCTTGGCGTACACCTCGACGTCGCTCGCCGACTCCAGATCCTCGACGAACTTCCGCTCGGTCTCGGAGTCGTAACGGACTTCCTCGTAGACACTCTTCGCCGCAGGAGTCAGGTTCTTGCCGAGATAACCGTGCAGCTCCTCGGTAAGGAAGAGCTCCTGGGCGTAGAAGTCGCTCTCCCCGAGCTTGACGTACTTGATCCCGTCGACAAGCGCCGCACGCCGAGCCTCTGTGATCTTCTCAGCGGCGAGGGATACAAACTCCTGCGGGTTGCGCTGGAAATCCCGGAAGCGGCCGCTTTCAGAGAGGATCCGGTGGATGGTGCGTCGAGTCAGCTTGGTCTGCTCAGCCAACTCGCCGAGGATATCCGGTAGCGGGATGTCTCCCTGCTCGACCAGCTGCGGGGCCGAGGTCGACTCAGCACCGGTTTCGATGCCACGCTCGCTTATGGCCAACGTCGTTGACGTCCACACCATGCGGGCAGGAAGAATCTGGCGGGCCTCCTTCAGAGCAGCCGCTGCGTCCGCGATCAGCTTCTCCGGGTCGAAGTCCACCCGGTAGGTGCTCCTCTGTTTGATGCGGTTCCAGAGTTCGTGGAACTGTGGGTTCTCGAAGACCTGCTTACGGACCTTGACCGTTCGTCGTTCATCCCGGTCATTGATGGTGACGCCCTTGGCACGCTGCTGGAGCCGCTCCGCAACTACAGACTCCAGGCCGGCGAACTCCACGGGCAGTGTGAACGTGTCCTCCGCGAGAGCCTGCTGCAGCAGTTGCGCGTCGATCTTGCCGTTGCTCTGAATGTAGCCGGCCTCCTGCAGAGCAGCGAAGAGCCGTTGCGAGCCCTCGCTACCGAGCCGCTTCCCATCGCTGTCGGGAAGGAGAAGGCTGGAAAATTGGTGCGGCTCGATTCGACCGAAGCTGACCTTGGCGTCCTGCTCGTACTCGGTCTGGAGTGAGGTGGCAAACTGCTCCAGGCTCTCAGTCGCAACGACCGTAAGGGTGTTTACGTCGAAGCCATGGAGCCGCTGGCCTTCCTGATTCACTGCGAGCCGTAGACCGCGGCCGATGGTCTGCCGACGCTGCCGTTCGGAGCCCATCTCTCGCAGACTGCAAATCTGGAAGACGTTCGGGTTGTCCCAGCCCTCTCGAAGCGCCGAGTGGGAAAAAATGAACTTCACCGGCTCGTCGAGGCTGAGTAGGCGCTCCTTGTCCCGCATGATCAGGTCATACGCGCGCTCGGCGTCCGCGCCATCCTGGGCCGCTCCCTCCTTGATGTCCTTGGGCTTGCCCTTGGCATCCCGAGCGAAGTAGCCCTCGTGGACGGCGCTCGGCTCAGAGTCGAGATCCACCCCGCCGTAGAGGGTCGAGTAGCGGGGGTTGCGCTGGAGCTGCGAATACTCCTCTTCGAAGATCTTCACGTATTCGCCCGGTACAGAAGCGCCATCCGAATCTTCGGCGCGGTAGCGGTCCACGCGATCGATGAAGAACAGGCTCAGCACCTTGATGTCCCTGGAGCGGAGCTCCAGTTCCCGATCAAGGTGCACCCGGATGGTCTTGTTGATCAGATGCCGGGCGCGCTCGAGCGCCGGGATGTCGCCGTAAGCCTCGCCTTCCCTGAGGTACTCGTCGATTCCACCACCATGGACCTGGATGAACCCCGACTCACTCCTGCCACGGCCCTTTGTGACGTCGCCGACCAACAGGCCCTCGTAAACACGGTTGTCGGTGATCGCCTCAAGGCTGCTTCCGGGGCTTACCTTCTCGGTTCGGCGCACGACGCGCCCGGACCTCATCACGTCGACTTCCACGGTCGCCGTGTAGTCGTCCTTGCGCGTGCTGACCTTCTCAAGGCGGATATACGGACGGCCGTGCGCGTGCTCCACGGTACCGCCGGCCACCTCGATCTGCTTGACCAGTCCCGCCTGGTAGGCGTCGACGGCGTCCAGCTTGTAGACCATGTTGAACACGTCGACATGTGTCGCCGAGTAGCGCAGGCTGAACAACGGATCCATCGCGCGTAGAGCCTGTCGCCCCCGGCCCTGGGGGCCACCGTCTACGCTCTGCGGCTCGTCAACGATGAGAATCGGCCGCACCTGCTTGATCAATTCAATCGGCGCCTCGCCACCGGTCTGCTCACTCCGCTGGTAGATCTTCGCAGTCGCCTGCTTATTGATTGCGGCGGCCGTCACGATCATTAGCTCGATGCCGGAGCTGTAGGCAAAGTTCCTCACCTGGCCCAGCTGCGCCGAGTCGTAGGGGAAATAGTGCAGCGGGGTGCCGTCGTAGAGGGCCTTGAAGTGATCCCCCATGATTTGCAGCGACTTGTGGACGCCCTCTCTGATCGCCACAGATGGCACGACAACAATGAATTTCGTGAAGCCGTAACGCTTGTTCAACTCGTAGACCGTACGCAGGTATACGTATGTCTTGCCGGTACCGGTCTCCATCTCGACCGTGAAATTCAGATCGCGCTCGTCCGCCAAGTCGGGCAGCGAGGAGAGCGGCAGACCGTTACGCTCCTGGACCTCGTTCAGGTTCGCGTGCAGCTGATCGGGCAGAATCCGCAACCGGTTCCCGACGCCGGCCTCGGGTGTGAACAGGTCGTCGTTGTCTCCGCTGACAGTGAATAGGCTGTGCCCACTCTCCTGCCCGTGGAATAGATCGCACACCGCGTCCACAGCCACCTTCTGATGCGGCAGCTCGGAATCAAAGTGCAGCTTAGGCTTTTTCATTCTAACGTCCCCTCGGCTCACAGACTCTTCACGACGAAGGGGGACTCGTGCTGCTCGAGGATCGCCACGAGGTTTGCCTTGGCAACATCGTCAGCGAAAGCCACGTCCTTGAGGAAAACAGTCACGTCCGCCTCAGGCTTCAGCTCATCACGCCAAGCGATGATGCCTTGAGCGATCCCCTCCGCATTCGCCTTAGTGATTGCATCGGAGGGGGGCAGGCAGGCGAAGAGTAGGCCGCCACCAGTCGCAAACACGTGAATGCCTGCGAAAGCACGAGTTTCGACGCTAGATGCCAGGTCCAGCCCCTGACTAAGCAACAGTTCAAAGAGCACATCGAACTCGGTCCGACCAGGGCGAATGTTATCGATCAGATCGAGCGCCTGCTGCTCAGCATCCTCGCGAGAAGTATTCCAGCGCGAAACACTAGACTCAGCAAGGGCGAAATTCCTGAAACCCCTGTCAGGCGAGTCTTGGACGCTCTCCAAATTTGATGCGCGGCGAATTCTCTCTTTGGTCAACTCTGCCAAATTTGAGCGAAGATTATTCCTTGCACAGAAGAGCGCAGCACCCTTATGCTCGGGGGAATCAGCAATAATCTCCTGAGGGATTTGAACAAGAATGAAACGATGCCCGAGATCTTCAGCATCGCCATTCAACTCCAAGACCGCTTGCGCTGTGGTTCCACTCCCCGCAAAGAAGTCAAGCACGATTCCCCCATTTGGGGCCCCGATCGAGCAGATTGCCTTGAGAAGCTTGGTCGGTTTGGGGGTCTGAAACACAGACTCTCCGTCGAACAACTCCTTGAGCTCGATACTGGCTTCCTTATTGCTGCCGAATTCTTCGTGACGCCACCAGCTACTGGGAGTGAGACCGTCGTCCATTTCGGCGAGAAACTTCTTCAGCATAGGTCGACCCGTGCCCGAGACACCGAAAGTGATTCGACCGTCCGCCAGCCACTCGGCGTAGCGCTTCGCATCGCATCGCCAGTATCGCCCCGGAGGGGGAAGGAATTTTTCCCCTGTTGGCCCGGTAATTTCAAACTGCCCTGCGGCATAGAATTTTCCTGCTGACAGGTTCTCTGCCTTCCAGGGGCCGCGCGGATCGCCGTCTGGATTCTTGAACTTCGCTTTTTGATCACTGGTTCGGCCGATCTTTCCCAATTCGGCCTTATTTGCATCCTTGGCATACAGGAGAATATGATCATGCGTGTCAGAGATAAATCGCGCGGTCATATTAGCCGTGTACGCTTTCTGCCATACAAGATTGCAGATGAAATTCTCCGGGCCGAAAATTTCATCTAGGATGGCGCGCAGATTATGAACCTCGTTGTCGTCAATTGAGACGAAGATGACTCCGTCGTCACTGAGAAGATTCCTGGCCAAGAAAAGGCGGGGGTGCAGCATGTCCAGCCAGGAGCTGTGGCGTCGCCCCGACGTCTCCGAATTGCTACTAACCCGCCCGCCGTCGCCGCTCCATTGACCCGTCAGCTCAAGGTAATTCTGGATACTATCCTGGAAGCTATCGGAGTAGATAAAGTCGTTTCCGGTATTGTAAGGCGGATCGATGTAGATCAGCTTCACGCTGTTCGCGTAGCTCTTCTGCAGGAGCTTGAGCACTTCAAGGTTGTCGCCCTCGATCATGATGTTGCGGCTGGTGTCCCAGTCCACCGACTCTTCTTGGCGGGGCAGCAGCGTCGCCGTGCTCGGCCTGAGGGCAACACGTCGGGCATTGCGCTTGCCGAACCAGGACAGTCCGAACTTCTCGTCGCCGTCCTCGATGGCGTCGCCAAGCAGCTCACGCAGAACGTCGAAGTCGACCTTGCCCTCTGCGAAGGCAGACGGGAAGATCTTCCGGAGCTGTTCGAGGTTCTCCGCCACGAGGTCCTTGGAGTGGGTCTCCGGGTCCCCCGGCTCAACCGTGTGCATCGTCACCCTGATCGTCCCCTGCTTGACTACGGCACCGTCCGGCTCAACCGGTGCCTTCTTCTTGACCGTGCTCTTTGTTCTTCCTGCGTTACTACGCCAGACGCAACTTATCGTGCGCCACTGACAAAGCGACTCTCTTCACCTTGATCTGGTCCTGTAGCTCGATCCTGCGAGGGATCTGCTTCTCCCTCTTGATCTGGGCGACCAGCTTGTTGATCTCTGCCTCGAGGCGGGTGCTCTCTGTCAGGGCAGACAGCTGAGTCTGCGCCGCATCCATGGTGCCCGCGAGCGCAAACTCCCCAAGCACCGCAGCAACACGCAAGGCAACCGTCCTGGCCAGCCAACCGTCGTAGACCGCACTGAGGTCGCTGCGTGGCTGCCGGTCGAGTTGAAGCGCGCTCAGGAAAGCATCGCCCACCAGTGCAGGGACGTCTCCGACGGAAGCACTCACAGGTGGACTCTCCAATGTGACCTCATCGTTCCGCGCGTGTGACATGCGCTTGAGGGCAACCGAAACACGGGGACCGGACTCCTGCTCGCTGACAAGGAGGATCGGGTATGGCACGGCTCGATGGAGGAGTTCTTCCAAGCGAGTGAGCTTGGTTCCGGTCCGGGTCCGCAGAGTCATGACGTGGAGCTCAGGAATGCGCCGACTGCCGTCCGGGGCCGTGTAGGCAGGGATTCCCACGGCATCAGGGCGTATCGCGGCGGCCCAGCGCAGGGTATCGATGCCATCCTGCAGCAACCCCCGATCAGCGGCGCTGAAGTCGGAGTGCGCCTGCAACTGGGTCTTGGGCACCCGGACATCCACTGCGCAGTCGGCGGGCAGCCGAAGCGCGTCGACTACGTCGTCCGGAGTCATCGCTGGGCTTCTTGGTCAGCGGATCCCGCAGGATCGGCGTCGCCACGGGGCAAAACGGCAAGGAAGGCGAGTACTTCGAAGTCATTGGTCCCGGCGAAGCCTCCTGCTGCGGCGGCCTGGGTGCCATCCAGGCTGAACAGGCTGGCAACCGCGCGCTCTTCCTCCTTGCCGGTGATGGAGCGTACAGCGGCGGCAAGGGCCTTGCGGGCTGCCCCCATGTCGGCGCCGCGCCGAGTCCGGGCGTCGAACAGCGCGGTGAGCCCCGGGTCAACCTGGCCCTGCTCGGCACTGACCCTGCGCACCCGGTCGAGGATGCGCTTGGTCTGGGTATGGCTGAGCTGCACCACCCCTTCCTCCCCGACGTGGATGAGGTAGTGAGGGGCAAGGGGGTCGCCGGCCTGCAAGGCCCGATCGGCCGCCTGGCCTTCGGCACGTAGGCAGAAGATCAGTCCGGATGGGACGTCGCCATCGGTGTCCGCGACCGCGTGAACTCCGAGTGGCTCCGCATCCAGCTCGCCGGGGTGTCGCTTGGCGTAATCGGCGAGGTCGATGCGCAGATCGGTGAGGGTGAGGTCAGCGATGGACACGCCGGTCGACAGGTCCTCAAGGTCGAGGACGGAGTCTTGGAGCTTCAGGAGTTGTGCGCGCCGGTATTCGAGATCGTTCATCGGGTCGCCGGCGGTGGTCTCGATGACGTTCTCTTCGCCGGTGGCGGAGATGTCGAGGAGCACCATTCGGCCCGTGACTCGCTGCTCGAGGCCGATGTATTCTTCCAGGTCCATCTGCGGCCAGAAGTTGACGAGCTGGATCCGAGCGCTGCGCGAACCGAGGCGGTCGATGCGGCCGAAGCGCTGGATGATGCGCACCGGGTTCCAGTGGATGTCGTAGTTCGCGAGCCAGTCGCAGTCCTGCAGGTTCTGACCCTCGGAGATACAGTCCGTGGCGATGAGCAGGTCGAGTTCGCCCTCTCCAGCCAGATCGTCCGGGCGTTGCTTCGAGCGAGGGGAGAACGCAGAGAGGATGGCGGGAAGATCGCGGCGCAGCTTGAGCGTCGTGCGGTTGTTCCCGGATCCCGTCACCAAGCCAGCCTCGACTCCGAGTTCGACCCGCGCCCATTCGGCGAGCTCTTCATACAGGTAGGCTGCGGTGTCCGCGAAAGCAGTGAAGACGATGGCCTTGCGATTGCCCGGGTTGACGGGGTTGCGAACCTTATCCCTGATTAGCCGCTTAAGGTGGCTTAGTTTCGCGTCACGCTCCGGTATCACCTGCTCGGCCCTGTACAGCATCGCGGAGAGGCGTTCATGGTCCTCTAGGAGGTCTTGGCGCCAGCGGATCAGATCCATGTCCGCGATGAGAACCCTGATCTTGCCACCACCGATCGCCAGCTCGTCCGAGCGCAGTTCGTCGCGCTCCTCATCGTCGAGAGAGTCGGGGCGGTAGTAGGTCTCGTGGCGGTCGATCGCCCCCAGGTGCGCGTCGATGCGCTCCAGCTGCCGGCTCACCGTCAACCGGAAGGAGTGGACAGAACTCTCCAGCCGTTTGAGGATGTTGACCCTCATTAGGTTGACCAGGCTCTGCTCTCGGTCGGCCTGCTGAAAGCTCCCCTTGCCGCTCTTCAGGCGGGTGGCGTACTTGTCGGCGTACTCAGCCCTCTTGTCCGGTCTCAGGTAGTACATGGGCGAGTAAGCGGCCAGATTGAGCTTGCGGATCTGGTCGTTGAGTTCTCCGATGGCGCCGAAGTCGGCCTGTGTGTCGATATCCGACTTCACGTTGAGCGGTGTGAGGCGCTCGGGGAAGGATCCAGTTTCGGCAGTGCCATAGTACTTCTCGATATGCCTGCGCGAGCGGGCGATGGTCAACATGTCGAGAAGCGTGAAATAGTCAAAACCCAGCATGTCCACGAGTAGGGCTGGGGTACGCCCCTCCGGACCAAGCTCCTGCCACCGATTGAACTGGCGCTGCGCGACGCGGACAGTCTTGCCGATGCTGGCGATACCGTACGGCGCCAAAGAAGTATCGTCGTTCTCGGTAGCGAAGGCGATCTGGTTGCGCAGGTCCGCAAGTCGGTTGTTGACCGGGGTTGCCGAGAGCATCAGGATGCGGGTCTTCACGCCCTCCTGAATGATCTGGCGCATCAGGCGGTCATAGCGAGTCTCGCCATTCTGCTTCGGAGAGTTGGCGTTGCGGAAGTTGTGCGACTCATCGATGACCACCAGGTCATAGTTGCCCCAGTTGACATGTGCAAGGTCGACGTCGCCCGATCTGCCGGACTCACGGGACAGGTCGGTGTGGTTGAGCACGTCGTAGTTGAAGCGATCTGCAGCGAGGAGGTTTCGACGGTCATTCGCCGTGTACATCGTCCAGTTGTCTCGCAGCCGCTTCGGGCAGAGTACGAGTACCCGGTCGTTGCGCAGCTCATGGTATTTGATCACGGCGAGCGCCTCGAAGGTTTTCCCTAGGCCGACGCTGTCCGCAATGATGCAGCCGCCGTAGCGATTCAGCTTGTCGATCGCACCGATGACGCCGTCCCGCTGGAACTTGTACAGCTTTTCCCATACTACGGTGTCGTGGATTCCGGTCTTAGCATCAATGACCGTGTCCTCGTCCAGTTCCCCGCCAACAGCGCTAAACAGATGGTGGAGCATGAGGTGGTAAATGCGCTCCGGATCGCGATAGCGCCCGAGGGCACGCATCTGCTCCAGCAGCGGGCCCGCTTCAAGGGAAGCGGGCGTGCTCTCCCACATCGCCTCGAAGAGTGCAGGAGCAAGAGCGGCCGCCTCGCTCTCGCTGTCGGAGCGCAGAATCGACGTGTACGGATTACCAGGGGCCAGGCCGAGGCCAGCACGATCGAAGCCGAAAGAGCCCTGGGCCAGCGAAATTGTTTCACCCGAGGCCGCTCGGGCAACCAGAACACCCTGGGGAATAGCGTGAAACGCCGCATGCCGTACCTCGGCCCGTCGAGCAAGCCACTCGGCGCACGACGCAGCAAGGTAGCGGCTCGACAGACGGTTGCGGGCAGCGCGATCATGCTCGCCGCCCAGCAGGTGCAGATCGGCACCTGCACTCGGTAGCAGAAGTCGAGCCTGTTCCAGCTTGGCCAGCTCGTCGCGGAGCTCTTCGAATGCGTACACGGAGAAGGTCGACGAGGCGAGGTCTACAGCCCCGCCTGGTCTCAAAATCGGACGTACCGCGTCGATCAAGCGGTCGCTTCCCCTGTTGCTCACGACCTTCAACCCATCCCCCATGACGTCGGTCCGACCCACCGCCTCGCTGAGGCAACTCTAGTCAGCCTACTAACGCCGTAGCTGCGTATGGGACGCTGGCGAGAACCTTGTGCAGCTGTCATCGAAGGCGGTGGCTTGGGCCGAGTACACCCCGGGCAGAGAATCAGACATGGGCGATCTCATAGGGGACTGGGCGACGCACATCGCGAGGGCTGAACTCCGCTGCACACTTCCACGGAGATGGGCGCATACGCAGGGAGTGGCTAACCGCGCCGCCGAAGTAGACCAGGTTCTCAACCAAGACGCCAGCCTTCTCGTCGCCGCCGCCACGCTGCACGACATTGGGTATGCGCCTCGCCTGGCGGTGACGGGGTTCCATCCGCTGGACGGAGCTCGGTTCCTTCGGGACGAGCACGGGGCCGACGAGAGACTGGTGCGGCTGGTCGCAAACCACTCGTTTGCGCTCCTTGAGGCAGAGGAGCGCGGGTTGCACGAGGAGCTGGCGGCGGAGTTCCCATTGCTGGAGGAGCCGCTGCTGGTGGACGCCCTCGTGTACTGCGACATGACGACCACGCCTGACGGCGACCGGACCACCGCGCAGGACCGGGTCGCGGAGATCCGCAGCCGTTACGGGGACGACAGCGTGGTCGGGCGGTTCATCCGGCGGGCGGCTCCGGGGATCTTTGCCTCCGTGGAGCGAGTGGAAGCCGCCTTGGCGGATCAGCCGAGGTAGGGGTAGGTGCCCGCGAGGTAGTCCCCGATCTGCTGGCGCATGCTCGGGTGGATGTCGTACTGGTCGAGGTCGGCCGGCTGGACGAAGCGGACTCCGTCGGCCTCCTCGTTGATCGTAGGCACTCCGCCGACGGGTCGGCCGATATAAGTGTTCTCGTACTGCTGGCGGATCTCCCCGTCGGTGTACGCGACGATGTGGCTCGGGTTCGTGTAGACGCCGAGAAACCCGGTGAGCTCCGCGATGATGCCGGTCTCCTCCAGGCACTCCCTCACCGCACACTCGGCTGCGGTCTCGCCGATGTCCTGGGCTCCGCCGGGGAGGGCCCACTGGCCGGTGTCGCGGCGCCGCTGGAGGAGGATGGCGCCCGTCTCGTCGGCGACGAGCAGGTTGCTGGCCGGGATGAGGGTGTTCGCCTTCGGGGCAGAGGGGTCGTTGTAGTACTCAGTCCTGCCCATGATCGGCGGTCCTCTCCTGGTCGGGTGCCCATTGTCTCGCTGCGGCCCAGACAGCGTCGAAGCTTTCAGCGTAGTTGTCGAACCACCCTGTATCGCCTTCCCTCTTGAGGTGCAGGAGGGGGTTGGCGCTGGCCGGTTGACCCCAGATGTGTGGGTTGACGAGCAGGTTGTCGTCGTAGCGGAACATGGACGTGTACAGGGTGGTGTCGTGGAGTCGTACGCCGCACCCGGCCTCGCCCAGCAGCGGTCGGTAGTACGTCAGTGAGGCGCGGATCTTAGCGGCGAGGGTGTCGCCGATTCCCTCCTCGCGGCCCCGTACGGCGACTGCCTGTCCGTCGGGATCGCCGAAGCACAGGCGAACCCGCACGCCGTCGGCGGCGCGCTCGGAGAGCATCTTGGCGACGTGGGGGTTGGACTGGGCGAAGAAGGTGCCGGAGAAGACGAGGACGCCGATCTCGTGCCGCGCCTCTCGCAGCAGTGTGAGCCATACGTCCCGGGGAACGCTGGCCCGGTTCTGGTAGGTGCCGACCAGCTCGGTGCCTAACCCGTCCTTCGGCCGGCCTGGACGCTTGGACGGCTCGGGCCAGAGAAAGGTCTCTTCGACGCGCAGGTGTCGCGCGACGCGGAATCGGTGCCGTGCATGGGGAATCCGTCCGCCCAGCCATCGGCTGACCGTCTTGGGATCTACCTCGCAGATCTCGGCGAGTGCATCGGGCGAGACGCCGCGTTGGCCGAGCACGGTGCGCAGTCGGTTGTTCACAGCAGCCATCGAATCGGCACGGCGCGTGATCGCGCAAGGACGTTTTGGGACGCAGTCCGCTGTAGTCGAACCTCACGGACTACCTACTCTGGCGGCATGGAGCTCTTCGTCCTGTGGGACATCGACCACACCCTCATCGAGAACGCGGGGGTCAGCAAGGAGATCTACGCCGCTGCCTTTCGTGCCCTCTCAGGTCGGGAGCCCACGGAGCCTGCGCGCACTGAGGGGCGTACGGATCGGCTGATCATGCGCGACATGTTCGTCCGCGAAGGGCTACCCGTGCCCGACTGGCCCTTCGTCGAGACGGCGCTCGCCCAGGCAGGGGAGGCGCGCCTGGAGGAGCTGCGCAGGCGCGGGGCCGCCCTGCCCGGTGTGCACGACGCCTTGAAAGCCGCCTCGGCTCAGACCGGTTGGGTCTCCTCCGTACTCACCGGCAACATCTCCGCCAACGCCCGTGTGAAGCTTGCCGCGTTCGGTCTCGACTCCCTGCTCGATCTGCCGGTCGGCGCCTACGGAGCGGACGCCGAACTCCGCCCCCACCTGGTCGCTGTCGCCCGCGAGCGCGCGCAACGGCTTCATGGTGTTGCGGCCGATATCCCCACCGTCCTCGTCGGGGACACCCCTCGTGACGTGGAGGCGGCTCTGACCACAGGCTCCCGCGTCCTCGCCGTCGCCTCCGGCATCCACACCCAGGAGGAACTGACCGCCGCCGGAGCCGTCGAAGTCCTGCCCGACCTGTCGGACACGAAGCGTGTCCTCGGCATCCTGGGGTCCTTCGCAGGTCACTGAAAACGTCCCCGGACGTCCTCGGACCGTCCCCGAACGCGGTGTCGAGGTCCCCGAGCAGAAGGCCACTATCAGGCTCCCACCAGGCAACCAGCCGAAGGAGCCGAAGTGATTGAGGAAGTCACCGGGATCAAGAAGATCCGCATGCTGTACCTGCAGCTGCTCTACCGCTGCAACTTCACGTGCTTGCACTGCTTCCACGGCAAGCGGCTTCAGTACGCCGACGCCTTCACCGTCGACGAAGCCGCGGATCTCCTCACCCTGATGCGGGACGAGTACGGCACCGAGGCCGTGACCCTGCTCGGCGGAGAGCCCTTCGTCCACCGGGACCTCGCGCAGGTCGTCCGCCACGCCAAGGAGGAACTGGGCCTGCGCGTCGAGATCTGCACCAATGGGTACCGGATCGAGCGCCGTCTGACCGAGATCGCCCCCTCCCTGGACCTGCTCAGGGTTTCGCTGGAGGGCGTCGGGTCGACCAACGACGGCATCCGAAAGCAGGGCAGCTACCAGAGCGCCCTGGAAGCGCTCCGGCTTGCTCGGGATCTCGGTGTTCCGACCGGGGCGACCATGACCGTCACCTCGCGGAACATCGCCGAAGTCCTGCCCCTCGGACGGGCCTTGGCGGAACTCGGGGTGCGGCAGCTCAAGCTCCACCACCTGCGGCCGGTCGGCAACGCCGCCGATCATCCCGAGCTGCTGGTCACCTCCCCTTCCGCCTACGGCCGGCTCCGGGACGAGCTGGCGTCAGCCGATCTGCCATTGGAGGTGATCGTCGACGAGGACCTCTCCGAGGACGGTGCCCCGCAGGTGTGCGCCCCCTCCGATGGTCCTCGCGAAATCGACCGCATCGAGGTCGACCCGCGCGGTGCACTGACCATGTCCTGCAAGGCCGTGGGGAAGGACGCGCACGCCTTCTGGTACGAGAAGGCGGCAGGGCGCATCGTCCACAAGCCCTCGTCCGTCGACGAGCTCACCCTCGCGGTACCGGACGTGGTGTACGGCCGTGCCTGATCGCCCTCGCTTCGAGAGCCTGGAGGGGTTACGCGGCACCGGAAAATCCACCCTGGCGCCCATGCTCGCCGCCGCCCGGCAGGCCGTCCTCGTCGCTACCGTCCCGCTGCCCTACCAGCCGCTCAGGCAGGCGCTGGACGAGCGGACGAACGTAGAGGCACGGATGTGCTTCTACCTCTCGGGCCTGTTCACCGCGGCCGAGGAGATCCAGCACCACCTCGACGCCGGCGTCCCGGTCGTCGTCGAGAGCTACTTCGCCCGGTGCCTCACCACTCACCGGGCCCTGGGGGCGCAACTCGGTATCACCCTGCCGAGCTGGCTGCCGAGACCCACTACGTACCACCTCGTCTGCGACGACGCCGAGAGGCAGCGTCGACTCGCTGGGCGGAACAAGCCGGTGTCGCGGTGGGACTCACTGATCGAGACCGTTACGGACCGAGTGACGGACGCCTACGCATCGTTTCCGATGCAACGCGTCGACACCACGGGGCGCAGCCCCGACGAGGTCCTCCGAGTGATCATGGATACCGAGACGCAGGGAGCGCACCCCCATGCAGACTCAGAGCCTGTGGGAGCACACGCTCACGTTCTTCCCGCAGTTCCTCGCCACGCTGCGGGAACGTGTCGCCCCTGACGCCACCGTCGCCGTGGTCGGCGCGAGCGACGGCAAGTTCGTCCTGCCCCTCGCCGCCGCCGGCTACCGCGTCGTCGCCATCGAACGCGACGCGGTCGCCCTCCATGGGGGCGACGTCCACCTCCCGGGTGACAGCCAGGCCCACGCGTTGGGACTGATCGATCGACTGAAGCTCGAAGAACTCCACGAACGCGTAGAGGTTGTTGAGGAGGACTTCCTGGACGGTGAACCCCTGGGCCTGCAGTGCGACGCGGTCTGGACCAGCTGCTCGTGGCACTACAGTGCCAACCACCACCGCCCGCTCGGCGAGTTCGTCGACCGCATGCAGCGCCTGGTCCGCCCGGGCGGTGTGTTCGGCGCGGAGTTCATGATGCCCGTCGAAAGACGCCACCACATGATCGAGCACTACACCTCCCCGGAACGCCTTCACCCCCACTTCATCGGCGACTGGGAGGTACTGCTCACTCTGCGCACCACCGAGTTCACCGAGCGGCCCCACGTCGGCCAGCTGCACGACCACACCCACCGCATGGGCCTGCTGCTCGCGGCCCGGACGTCCACCCTCACCGACCACTTCTGAGAGAAGGCCCCATGAAGCACGAGTACGAGGCGAAGTTCCTGGCCGTGGACGTCGCCGACCTCCAGACCAAGCTGAGCGCCCTCGGTGCCGTCCAGGCGTTCCCCCGCACTCTCCTCACCCGCAAGATCTTCGAGAACGACTCCCTTGACGGCGGGGCCTGGATTCGGCTGCGGGACGAGGGCACCCGCTCGACGCTCACCCTCAAGCAGGTCACCGACTCCACGACGATCGACGGCACCAAGGAGATCGAAACCGAGGTCACCGACCTGCACGCCATGGCCGACATCCTGCGCCGGGTCGGCCTCACCGAGGTCCGGTACCAGGAGAACTACCGCGAGGAATGGCGCCTGGGCGAGGTCGCCTTCGACTTCGACAGCTGGCCGGACCTTCCCACCTTTCTGGAGATCGAAGGACCCGACGAGGCGTCGGTGCGCCAGGCCGCCGCGCTGCTCGACCTCGACTACTCCGAGGCCCGGTTCGGCAGCGTAGACGAGATCTACAAGAGCGAGTCCGGCCGCGACATCCTCTCCGAACCCACGCTCCTGTTCTCCGAAGCCGAGAAGCAGAAGGAAGCTTCTCCCACGGCCCAGGACCGTTGATCGCGGAGGGAGACGAGCGATGCTGACGGAAGTCGCCCTACAGCACAGGGTGATCCCCGGGATCGCCGAGTTCGCCCGAGGAGGACTGCCCTCACCGGCGGCCACCGACGACGGCAACGAGTGGGTCGACGGAGCCTGCTGGCTCTACTGCGGGCAGCGGTGGACACGCGTCCTGTGGATCGGTCCCGCCAAAGTCGCCGGGGCCCAAGCCCCGATGTACGCGTGCGGCGCCTGCATCGGCGAGCTGCAGGAACGGGTCTGGCAATCCTTCTTCAACGAGAACCGCCCGGCTGGCTCCACCCGGCCAAGCGAATCCGCCGAGGTGGGGCAGTCGACCTCCGGTAGGAGAACCGGCAGGCATCGGGGCCAGAGCAGGCTCTTCCGCCGTAATTAAGCCCCCGCCCCGGTCACGCTGGCGCTCGCTGTCCCCCGCAGCGAAAGCCCGTGGCCGGGGCGGGTCACTGGCGTGCGTGCCTTCGGCGGAAGCCCCGAGACGAACAGCCTGACAACACAGCGACCGTTTCACGTCCACCGATACGGTCTTCCCTGCCATCCTGGGCCTCTTGGAGGAGCAGTCGTGACGCAGCAGACCACGGACAAGCAGCCGGGCATCGCCGCCGCCATCGTCGTTCACGACGGCCGCGTGCTCATGGTCCGCCGCCGGGTGAGCGAGGGGCAGCTCTCCTGGCAGTTCCCCGCCGGGGAGATCGAGCCCGGCGAAGGGCGCGAGGCCGCCGCCGTACGGGAGACCCGGGAAGAGACAGGGCTGACCGTTGAGGCGGTCAAGCTGCTCGGCGAGCGCGTTCACCCCAAGTCGGGCCGCTTCATGTCCTACACCGCCTGCCAGATCCTGGGCGGCACGGCTCACGTCGCCGATACCGAGGAGCTTGCCGAGCTTGCCTGGGTCACCCTCGGCGACATCCCGGAGTACGTGCCGTACGGGCTGTTCGAGCCGGTGCAGGACTACCTCGACGGTGCCTTGTCCGCGTAGACCGCTCCGAGCTCCGGCGGGGAACTGCGGGCGAGCACCAAAGCTCCACGACTTACTGGGTCTTGCCTGGATGCAGGGCTCCGTGCCAACGAACGCCTCCCCCCTCACAGACGTGGACGGTGCTTCTGTTCCGCCGGGACCGCCGACCGTGCGGGCTCAGCCACACCGGCCGATAGTGCAGTCGGGGACAGTCGCATGGTCGTAGTCCTGCGGGCGGCTTCGGCGCGGGGGTTGGGTGCGGGGTTGCGGCTGGTGTGCTGGATGCGGGTGATCAGGACGCGGGCGGGCTGGCGGGCGCTCGTGAGTTCGCGCTGGGCGGCGGCTTCCTTGAGGAGCTGGTGGGGTTTGTGGCCGCTTGCTTCGGCGTCGGCGAGGACGGTGGCGAGGGCCGGCCAGGCGGGGTCGGTGAGGATGCGGTCGGCGTGGTCGGGGGCGGCGGCCCGGACGTCGTGGGCCAGGGTTCGGCTGGCCTGGTCGCTCGGCTGACGAGCGGCGAGGGTGTCGATGACCGGGGCGAGGGCGTGGTCGGCGGCGGTGTGTAGGTGGTGGAGGGTCTGGCGGGCGGCTTCGGCCTGGTGGGCGTGGTTCTTCGCTTCGTGCCAGCGGGCGGCGACGATCGTGGCCCAGACGAGGGCGGCGAGCAGGGCGGCGAAGGCGCTGCCGTCGGCGCCGGTGGTGGTGTGGGCGATGTCGCGGGCCGCGCGGCGCAGGGTATGGGCGGCCTGGTGCTCGGCGCGGATCTGGGAGCGCTGGGCGCGGGCGAATATCTTTGCTGCGGTGCGTAGTTCGGCTCGGGAGTGGTCAGGTGCCTTCTGTGCGGTGGCCTCGATGAGTTCGCCGAGCGCCGTGGTGTGGGCCTGGGCGTGGGTGTCGTCGGTCATGCCCTGGTGGAGGGTGTCGAGGGCGTCGGTGGCCTGGTGCCAGGGGGTGGTGGGGCGCTGTCGGCGTGCGGTGGGGTGTTCTTCCGGTGCGGTGGTTTCCAGACGGGCCTTGAGCTTGGGGAGGGTGAGGTCGGGGGCGATCCTTCCGCCGGGGTGGAAGATCTGTTTCCCGTCGTTGTTGAGGTCGCCGGGGCGGCCGGCGGCGTAGCCGAGGAGATCTCCGGACGGTCCGCGGCGGGGTTTGATCGCGATGCCGTCGGCTTCGAGGTAGGCGAGGAGTTCCTCGGCGTTGCTGGCGTGGGGGATGGCGGCGCGGATGCGGTCCTGGAGCCAGTCACCGCTGGTCTGCTCCCAGCCGAGGCGTTGGGCCTTGTGCATCTCTGCCTGCGTGGGGCGCTTTCCAGCGGTGCGGTCGTCCTTCTTCAGCTGGCGCAGGCCGTAGTCGGTCTCGATCTGGCGGCAGGCGTCGCCGACACGGATACCGCTGCCGTGGAGCTTGGGGCGGCGGCCGTCTTCGCGGACAGTGGTGGCGAGGATGTGGATGTGGTCATCCGCGTGGCGCACAGCGATCCAGCGGCAGCCGAGGTCGTCGCCGGGCGGGGCGATGCCTGCGGCTTCGACGATGCGCTGGGCGATGTCGGCCCACTCGGCATCGGAGAGGTGCCGGTCCTCGGGGGCTGCGCGGACGGGGCAGTGCCAGACGTGGTCGGTGATCTTCTTCCCGAACTCACTGTTCCGGAGATGCACCGGCTCGTCCAGGTGTTGGGCGAGCTGGGTGAGCGTGGCGTCCGGGTTCCGGCCGGGGTCGGGCATACCGAGCATCGCGAAGCCGGCGACGATGTGCGGGTCGAGGTGCTCGTCGTGGCGGCCGGGGCCGTAGAGGTAGGCGAGCAGGCCACGGGTGTTGGCTCCGGCCGGTTTGATGGCGGCTATCACGCGGCCTGCTCCTTCTCCGCCTCAGCGGGTTCACGCAGGGCCTGGGCGATCAGGTCCAGCAGGTGGTGCAGCTCGTCGAGACGGTGACGTACGTCGGGCGGGGTGAGGTCGCTGTTGAGGGCGCGGGCGATCTGGTTGACGTTGGCGCCGATCCGGTTGAGTTCGCGCAGTACCTGGGCGCGGAACATGTGGGTGCGGCGGCGGTCCTCGGACAGCGGCAGGTTCGCGGTGAACCGGCCGGTGATGAAGGCGAGGGCGATGTCCGCGGTGAAGCCGGATTCCCCTTTGTAGCCGTGCTCGGCTGCGGCCTCCTGGAGCGCGGCGTGCTCGTCGCCGGTGAAGCGCAGCGGTCCGACACGGACGGTCCGCTTGGTGCCGGTGAAGCGGCGAATCGTCGGCTGCACGCTCTGCGGTGCTCGTTCGCCAACCGTCGGGTCGGTGGCATGTGCGGGGCGAAGGATCTGCTGCTGGACGGCGTGGAGCTCGTCCTGGTCGGGGCCGCCCTCAGCCCCGATCTCCCGGCCAAGCGCCCCCTGGCGCTGGGCCGTCTCCGCCACCCCCGGGGCGGAGATCCCCGAAGACCGGCCTTGAGTCGGACTCGGGGTACTACTGGCTCCGCCCGGGGCCGTCCGCCCAAATGCCCGACGCAGACGGGACCGCAGCGTAGGAAGCCGTGTCGAGGCGGGCGGCTCAGCGGGGGTGTCGTCAGGTAGGTGCTGACTGTGCTGCATGGAAGATGCTCCAGATGCGGCTCGGCGGACAGGATGACGGCGACCCGGTGGCGCGAGCCATCGCGTTGTCCACAGGTTGTGGGGATCTGCGGGGCGACCGGCGGGTGCTCGGGTGACCGGAAGGGTTCCGGTCACCGGAGCACGCGAGGCGTCAGCCTCCGGAGACCTTGATGCCAGCGGCTTCGAGTTCCGGCCGGAGCGACTCCATGACTTCGGTCTGCCGCGCGCTTCCGATCGTCAGATTCCGTTCCTTCACAGCAGCTCGCAGCAGGTCACGCGTGAGTTTGCCGTGCTGGCGACCGGTGGCCCGGCCGATGGCCTTCAGTTCCGCGATGGTCGCCTTCGGAGGACGGCCGCCGACTGGTTTGGCCTCTGATACCAAGGGCGTAGATTCCGTCCGCTCCTCGCCAGAAGGGCACGGATCGTCAACGGCAGCGTCCTGCCATCGGCCCTCACTATGCTCACCGACCGGCCGGTTCCGCACAGCTACGGAGCCGATACCGGATGGGGCATCGGTTGGTGCCACAAGCTGGTGGATCTGTCGCATCAGCACGCCGAACGCGACCATCGCGGCGGCCGGAGGGACGGCAGCGACCACGTAGTCGAGGAGCGGAACGCTGCGTCCGTTGTCCGCGCCGCTGACGCCAGCGACGTTCAGTGCGATGGAGCCGACCGATCCGGCAGCGGTCACGGCGACCGCCCAGAGGTCGGTCGTACGCCGGAGCGCAGCACGCAGCATGAGCAGTTCGCCGGCGACGATGAACGCGTCCAAGGTGGCAGGCCAAGCCCACCGGCGGATGGGGGATGCGCCGAGCCCGTGCTGGCCGGCGACATCGGCGAGGTGCGCGTAGGACAGCCAGAACGCTCCGGCTGTCAGGGCCACGATGACGATGCCGGCCGCACCGAGCGCGAGCTGCTCTGCGTCGGCACGCCTCGGTCGCTGCTCTTCGGCTGGGACGTCATCTCGTGTCTGCGGCGATGACATGGTGAGGTGCGGGGCGGTCAAGCGGGAATCTCCTTGGGGGTAGTGGGTGAGGGGCGTCTTCGCCGTCTTGTGCGTTGCACGTGCAGGTCAGCGCGGTACGGCAGCGCGCCTGACGTGCCCGTCTTGGCGGGAAGCGCTGGCGTCTTGTCCCGACTCGGGACAGAGGTGAGGCGGATCCGCCCCGGCTCGTGTCCGAGCGCCGGCACCCGCTGGGACGGCCGGTTACGGCAGCCGTCCCAGCGAGCAGGACTGTGACCTGCGGCAATACGGCGAGGACGCCTGGGACGGGGTAAGACGGATCTGGACGCCGTGCCTCTGCTGGATGCACGTGCTCAGGCGCGTGCGCTGCCGTCTCGCCCCTCGGCTGCCGTCTTGCTTATGTGTGCCCTGACCTGCACGATCACGGCAGGGACGGCAAGTACGGCAACCAGGGATGTGGGGGTCAGCCTTCGCCGCGACGAGCGTCGACCGGGTGGACGGTCGGGCAGTACCGCCGCCAGGCGTCCAAGAACTTGTTGCGCGTGTAGCCCTTGCGCTGAGTCCGGTCCGCCATGCGCACGTTGCCGGGCCGGATGTCGTAGTCGCGCAGCATCCCGCTGAGCTCCCGGGAGGTCAGGCCGTGGCGTCCACGCTCTCCCCACGGGGCTTCGGCGTCCGCGTTCAGGTGGTGCAGGAGGTCTTCGGTGGAGAGGCTGTCCGCCTCCCGCTGCGCGAAGAAGACTCGTCGGATGTCAGCGAGGATGCGCGCCCCACTCGGGTGGTCTTCCTCAGCTGCCACCTCGGCGGCGACCATCCGTGCGCACGCGATCCGCGCAAGCCGTGGCCAGCGGCCGCCGGCCAGGTCCGCGATGATCACCAGAGGCTCCCAGGTGTCGGCGGCTCGATCCTCGACCGGCATCTCCGGCTCCAGGCTCGCAGCGTCCTCCAGTAGCGGGAGGGCCCAGGCACGGATACGGTCGCGCAGTTCGTGCAGAGCCGGGATGTCGCGTCGCGAGCGGAAGGGTTTGACCTTCTCACCCTCGGCCCTGCGGCGCATACGGATGACGACGGATCGATCCATGACGGTGTCCGGCAGGTCACCGATGCCCGCGATGGCCGCCATGGCGAAGGTGGCGAACTTGTGCGGGGTGTGGTCGTTGCCGACGACCCGAGTGACGTACCGGCCGCGCTGGTGGCCGGCGTTGAGGAGGCCGCGTGTCTCCTCGTTCTTCTCCGCGACCTTGGGGCCGAAGATGGTGTCGGCCTCGTCCACCAGCAGCGTCGGTGGCTCCTCCTCGTTGATCGAACGGAAGATAGCCGCTGGTGTGGTGTTGATGGTGAGCATCGGCTCGTGGACCGTCTCGGTCAGCACGTCCAGGAGCCGGGACTTTCCACACCGTTTCGCAGGTCCCACCACTGCCAGCCGAGGGGCGTGCTGCCAGGCGGGCTGGAGCTGCGTCGCCGCCACCCAGAGGGTGGTCGCGTCCAGCGCCTCGGGAGAGGGCGGGATCACGAACTGGGCTATCTGGGAGCGCAGTTCGTCCAGCAGATCCGAGCCTGGTGTCGGCTCCGCGTCGGGAATGGTCTCCAGGCTCTTCGCCGGGTCCGTCTCGCTGCCGTCAGCCGGACCATCGTGCATCTCCGCTGTGGCAGAGGCGGCCTGGGTCGGACCCAGATGAGCGCCGGGCCGGCCGGGGATGGCCGTGGCGGGCCAGGCCGCTCGGGCGGGGATGGAATAGGAGTCGGGGTTCTCAGGTTGCACTGGGCGGCTCCTCGTCTGGCGGCTGCGGGCTTGCACGCCCTTGCCGCCGGGTCGGATCTCACGGGATTGCTGGGGAGTCCTGGAGCCTCCGGCGTTGCACCGTCGGAGGCTCTCCCTCTTCTCGCGGGGGTCCCGGTACCGCGAGCGACCACGGACAGTACGTCCACGGCGTGCCACAGTCCAGCGTTTCTGTGTCAGCTCAGCGCAGAAGCGCCTACGGCGCATCAGATGCCTCATGCGGCCAGCCCCAGCAAGGCCAACAGGTCTGCCGTCACCACCCGGTAGGCGTTCCCGAGCCTGAGCACCTTGCACGGGTACTGGCCGCGCTTGGCCAACTCGTAGCCCTTGCTCCGGCCGAGCCCCAGCGCCCGGTTACCCGTCTCCAGGTCAACGGCCGCCGGGAGTCCCAGAAGCTCCTCGCGACTCATCCCCTTCGCCCCTCCGGCGTCTTCGTTCTGGCGCATGCGCACTCCATCCATGACTGAGCCCACGGCGAACGCGACCTCCGCGTCCGTCTCCAGGTCTTGGAATCAACGCTAAGCGAGCTAATGTGTCTACATGACACAACGCCGAAGTCACCATGGATCGAGCAAGGCCGACGACGAGGACGACGTCCCGGAGTGGGTGGACCAGGTCATGGCCACCGTGGCCGCCGAGGTCCGCAGACGACGGAAGGAACTGGGTTGGAGCGCACAGGACTTGGCCGACAGATGCGCGGAGATCGGCCATCCGATCCCCCGCAACGTCATCGCCAACATGGAGTCCGGACGCCGCTCCAACCTGCCCTTGGTCGACATCATGGTGCTGGCCGAAGCCCTGAACACCCCACCCATCTGCCTCCTCTATCCCGTGGGCTACATCGAGGACGTGCAGCGGCTCCCGCTCCAGGACTCGACTTCCACTCTGGATGCACTGCGCTGGTTCACGGGGGAGGAGACCGATCTCGGCGCGGACGACGACATGCTCCGCTACTTCCGAGCCCATCACGCCGCCCAGGAGCGGCTTCGAAGTGCGCGACGCGACGAGGAGTACGCGCGCTACCACGCCCAGACCGCCCCGAATGCCGACCGGAAGGCCGAGGCCCTCCGCTCCCAGGCCCGTGCCGCCGAGACGGCCGACGACGCCGAAGACCGCCTGCGCAGAGTTCGCGCCTTCATCGAGGAAGAGGGCGTCACGCCCCCGTTCCTGTGGCCCGACCTGACCGACGTAATCGACTCATCCGGGAGCGATCCCGAAACCCGCGAGGAGAATGATCTTTGAAGGGCTCCACCTACCGCCGCTGCTCCTGCCGCGACCCGAGGACCGGCAGGGAACTCGGCACCTCCTGCCCCAAGCGCAACAGCAGGAACCACTGCACCTACTCCGTACGCCAGGAGCTCTCACCCCGCGAGGACGGCAGCCGCCGCTCCTTCGCCCGTGGCGGGTACGCGAGTCTCAAGGCCGCCCAGGCCGACCTCGACCGCGTACGCGCCCTCCTCGGGCTCGCCGACTCGGACGACCCCGAGGGCACCGAACTGCTCGCCGAGATGCTGGCCGAGGTAAGTCGAGAGCGGTCACCTCTGCCCGAGGTCGAGGAGACGCGGCGGCGCCTCAACTCCGGTCAGGACCTCATCGGAAGCCTGACCGTCGCCGAATGGCTCGACCGGTGGCTGGCCGGCAAGCGCATACGCAAATCCGGTCTCAACCGCTACGAGACCGACATCCGCGTCCACCTGAAGCCGCGCATCGGCAACCGGCGCCTGGACCGGCTGCGCGTCAGCCACCTCAGCGAGATGTTCACCGACATCCGCGAGGCCAACGCCCAGATCCTGGAGGACAACGCCCAGCGAAGGGCCGCACTCGACGAGTTGGCGACGGTGCCGTGGACGAAGGGCGTCGGAAACCGGGCTCGTCGCAAGGCGATGAAGGCCGCGATCGACGAGATGCCGCCCTTCAGGCGTGTCACCGGACCGGCCACGCGCCTGCACGTCAAGGCCACTCTTCGTGCGGCCCTGAACGAGGCGATCGGGCAGCAGATCATCACGTTCAACCCGGCCGCCCACGTCGAGATCGACCCCGTACGCAAGCCGAAGGCGCTGGTGTGGACCGACGAGCGGGTCGCCAAATGGGAGCAGACGGGCGAGAAGCCGTCCCCCGTGATGGTCTGGACGCCCCAGCAGACCGGCGCCTTCCTCGACTTCGTCGCTGAGGACCGGCTGTACGCGATGTGGCACCTCATCGCCTTCCGCGGCCTCCGCCGTGGCGAGGCGTGCGGCCAGCCGTGGTCGGAGACGAACCTCGACACCCACTCCCTCACCGTCTCCTCTCAACTCGTCCAGGACGGCTGGGAGGTGGAGGCGTCCGACCCCAAGACCGACAGCGGCTCCCGCGTGGTTGCCCTCGACGACGACACGGTCGACGTCCTGAAGCACCACCGCGAACGGCAGGAAACGGCTCGCGAAGAATGGGGCACAGCCTGGGTCGAGACCGGCCACGTCTTCACGCAGGAAGACGGCTCCTGGCTCCACCCCGGCAAGGTGACCGACCTCTTCGAGCGCCTCGTCGCCGCCTCTGGCCTCCCGCCGATCCGCCTGCACGATCTGCGCCACGGCGCTGCCACCCTCATGCTCGCCGCCGACATCGACATCAAGATCGTGTCGGACACCCTTGGGCACAGTGACACCCGCATCACGCGGGACATCTACCAGAGCGTCCTCCCCCACGTCGGCAGGAGCGCCGCCGAGGCCACCGCAAAGCTCGTCCCCCTCCAGCGGAGGGCCGAGGCCGAGAAGGCCGCGCGCAAGGCCGCGAAGAAGGAGAAAGCCAGGAAGGTTGCGGCCAAGGCGGCCGACGTCGGCAAGGGCGGCGGCAAGCCGAAGCGGGACAAGGTGAAAGCCCAGGCCAAGGCCGCCAAGAAGGCCACCCGCCGCAAGCCCAAGAAGTAGGTATCCGAGCGGCTCCGCTCACGCACCGCTCACGCAAGCAACGTCACGGCAACTCGGCCGTGTGACCCGCCATGCCCCGAGCAACAGAAAACCCCAGGTCACGGGCTATGTGACCTGGGGATTTTCTGAGCCGCCTTCGGGATTCGAACCCGAGACCTACGCATTACGAGGTCTATCAGGCCAGTTTCTCGACCTGCGACGGAAGCCCATACGGCCTCTGACCTGCGAGTTTGTCATCCGTACACGTCTCTCGTTATCCCGCAACGTCTGGGGATCACCCGTACTGAATGTGTACTGCGGCCAGCGCGCCGCCCGCGATACTCCCGCACGACAGGGTTGCTCTATCGCATCTTCCAATGCTAATCTGCATTAGCAGTCACATTGAAGCGGCCCCCGCTGGTGGTAGCACACCGAACGAGGGCCTCACGGAAAACCTGCGTGAACAGGAGTACCGCTGTGCTGAAGTCTCTCATCCCTTCCCGCCTGGTCACCATCGTCTCGGACGCGGTCCGGTCGGTCGTCGCCCCGGCCTCTCTCATGGCCGAGGCCCCCACCACCGCCGCCCCGGACCCGGCCGGCCTGTACGAGGTCGATGAGGTCCCCCCGGTCGCCGACGTCGAGGCTGCTGCCGCCGCGTTCGACGTGGCCGCCCAGCAGGCCCGTGCCGGTGACCGTGGCAAGCGGGCCGCGAAGAAGATCCTCGACCGGCTCCCCGCCGGCCGGTACGGGTCCTGGCTGGTGACCCGCACCGTGTCGAACCGGCAGACCGCCGACCTCGACGCCATCCGGGCCATCTTCAAGGCCAACGGGCTCGGTCCCGTGCCGATGAAGTCGTCGGCCCCGTCCCTCAAGGTCGAGCGCCTCGCCGAGGTTCCCGCCGTCGCACCGGTCCTCATCGCCGCCTGACGGCCCCTGCTCCACCACCGTGTCCCGCGGTTTCGGGACTGCCCCGGCCGGACGTGTCCTGTCCGCCGGCCGGGGCCCCTCACATGCTTTGAGGAGACCAGCCATGAGCAATACCGCCCGCACCAGCATCCCGGCCACGTTCCGCCAGTCCGGGGCCCCCGTCACCCCGGCCACCGCCGCCGCCCCCGTCGCCCCGGCCTCCTTCTGGAAAGCGGTCACCCTCGGAGACGTCGCGACGATTCCCGTCGCCGAACTCCTCACCGGCATGGGCGTCACCCTCATCGAGGTCGAGCCCGGCGAGCTGGCCGCTGACGGCATCGTCGCCTACTTCCACGGCCGCATCGGGGAGGCCGAGATCCAGGTCGAGCGCACCCTGCCGCAGACGGACCGGGAGCCGATCATCAGGGAGCTCCTGGCCCGGATCAGCCCCGTCGAGCAGACGTACTCGAAGAGGGCGCCGGGGCCTGCCGCGACGTCTCCCACCTCGACTGAAGACCTGTGGGCGCTGTGGCAGTCCATGACCGTCGGCGAGACCGCGCACATGCCCCTCGACAAGCTGCTGACCCTCCTCGGGGTCACCGTCGAGGAGGTCGAGCCGAAGGCGCTCCAGATCGGGGACTACGCCCGCTTCACCGGCCGGATCGGCGACGGTGAGATCTGGCTGTCGCGCAGTTTGCCGCAGGCCGACCGTGAGCCGATCGTCCGTGACTTCCTCAACACCATCACCCCCGAGCCTGCGACCCGGACCAGGGGCCCGGTGGCGGCTCGACTGGTCCGCCGGGTCACGGTGCAGGTCGACTGCTACGACTGGTGCACCGAGGCCCACCACGAGCACACGGGGCCGATCGAGGACATCATCCACGCCAGCGCTTACGCCGACCTGACGCTTTCGGGGATCGCCAACAGCAACGAGGACGTGCTGCTGATGCACGCCCGGATCGGTGTGGACCCGTTCAGCATCCTGGAGGCGGAGCGGAAGCCGCACATCGTCATCGATGACGAGCAGGGCATGCACATCCTGCCGCTGATGGAGGCCGTCGCGTTCGCCGACGAGCTGGCCGAGTTCGCCGCGGAGATCCGCCGTCAGGCTTCGAAGGCGGCCGGCAAGTGAGCGGCGACCGGCCCACTGTGGCCCCTGAGCCCCGCAGGAACGCGGACGGCACGACCAGCGTGCTGACGCTGGACGCCGGGATCGTGCGGATGACCTGCCCCACGTGGTGCTTCGTCGAGCACGGGTACAGCGTTCCGCCGGCGAAGGCGGAGATCACCCACCGCAGCGAGCCCGTGTGGGCGTTGGCCGACACTCCCGAGCACGGGCCGACCAGCTTGGTCGAGGTCGGTCTCGTGCAGTGGCCGTACAGCGACCGCGACGCCGTGTTCCTCGGTGTCGAGACCGATGACGGGTTTCTGGAGGTCGGGCCGACCGGTGCACACCGGATCGCCACCGCCCTCCGGGACCAGGCGCACCACATCGACCTCATGGCCGGTCACCTGGTCAACCTCCGGGCCGGTGAAGGCCAGTGAGCAGCAAGTGGCCGATCCCCCGGCCCACGGAGAACGCCGCCCTGCGGGCCCTGGACCGGGCCCCGCGGCCCTGCCCGGAGTACCCAGCCCTGTTCGCCGGTCTCCTCACCGCCACGGCGGTGGGTGACCGGCACGGGGTGAACCTCCTCGGTCACCTCATCGCCCGCACCGGCGGAGAGGTCGCACGGTGAGCGCCGACGAGAACGCCCCGGTCATCTGCACGTGGACCGGCCGGGAGATCGCCGCCCTGATGACCGCCCGGCGGATGACGAACGAACGGTTCGCCGGGCACCTGGGGGTGTCGGTCCGGTCCGTCGCGACGTGGCGGGCCAAGCCCACGGCGGTGCCCCGCCCGGACATGCAGCAGCTGCTGGACACCTCGTTCGAGCTGCTGAAGCCGAGGGAGCTGCAACGGTTCGTGGCCGTCCTCAAGGAGCCGGCCGCGGGCCAGGAGCGCAAGCAGGAGTCGCCGGTGGTCATGGTCGCCGAGATGACCCTGATGCAGGCCCGTATCGACGAGTTGCAGGCGGAGTTGGCCCGCGGCGGCCGGAGGGCCGCCCGGTGAGTCGGACCAACGCGAAGACGCCCGCCCGCCGGAGGGTCCTCCTCCGGCTGGTGGCGTCCCGCCCGGGGTGCGGCTGGTGGTGCTTCTACTGCCGCACCCCCTTCACCGACCAGGAGCCGCCCACGTTCGACCACTACATCCCCTACTCGATGTGGCGCACCGGGTGGCACCGCAACTTGGTCCTGGCCTGCGCCCCCTGCAACACGGCCAAGGCCGACACCCTCCCGTGGACGGTGGCCTACCTCCTGCTCAACCAGGCCAAGGCCGCCCTCGCCAACTACGTCTACCCGCCCGGCGACTACGCCGGATTCGACCAGAACGGAAGCCCGTCATGAGCACCACCCGCACCAAACTCACCCGGGGGCAGGCGGTCGTTCTGTCCGCCGCCGCCCTGCCGATGGTCGCCGTCGGCGCGTTCGGCGGGGCAGGCACCTACAGCAACATCGTCGAGGAGTTCAACCGGGCCGCCACCGCCATCGGTGTCGTCGCCGCCGGTGAGGGCGTCACCCTGGTGCTCGCCCTGGTCATGGTCGGTGTCACGATGCTCGGCCAGGCCGCCCCCACGCCCGTTCGTCTCGGCCTGTGGGTGGCCCCGGTCGGGGCCGGGCTGACCGGGGTGGTCGTCGCCGACGACTTCACCGAGGCCGTCGTCTACGGCATGACCCCCCTGGCCATGTCCGCCGCCGCCGAAGGGCTCGGGTTCCTGGCCCGCCGGGTCGTCGTCTACACCACCGGCATCGACATGGAAGCCCAGCGGCGGAACGCCGCCACGATGCAGCGCCTGGCCTTCCACCAGGCCCGTGCGGCGAAGCACCCGGACAAGCGGGTCAAGTGGTGGTCCGAGCGTGCCTCGTGGCGCCTGGCCCGCCGCGTTGGCCACGGTGACGCCCAGCTCGGTCACAGCCTCGTCGAGGTGCAGCGGGAGCAGCTGACCCGCGGGGCCGGTGCAGCCCTCGCCGACATGTACGCCCTCCCGGGAACCGTGGCAGAGACGGCCAAGGTCGCCCCGGTGAAGCACTCGGCGACGGAGGTACTGCGGCGCCGCTTCGCCGAGATGGACCCGGCCGAGGCGATCCGCATCGCACATGATGCGCACCCTGATGCGCCCCCCGCCGAGCTCGCCTCGATGCTCATCACCTACGGGGTGGTGGTCGATGCCGTGCAGGTCGCCCTCGTCCTGTACGGGGCCCCGCAGAACGTCACCGTTGAACGCGACAGGGACGACGATGCGGATGATGCGCATCATGATGCACCCCAGGTCGGGGGTGGTGTCGACGCGAACAAGACGAAGGCGATCCTGGAGGCCGCCGCAGCTCTTGGTCCGGATGTCACGTCCTCGGATGTCGCCGACCGGGTGAAACGCATCAACGGCATCACGGTGAAGCCGAACTACGTCCGCACGACGTTGTCGCGCGAAGCGAAGAAGGCGAAGCCGGCCCGCCACCCGATGGAGGGCGGCTACGCGTGAACGACTTCGAGAAGGCCGCCAAGGACGCGGTCGACGCCGCGGCGAACAGCGAGCAGCTGGCCCTCATCGCCGCTGTGCTCCAGGCCCAGCAGCTCACCCAGCAGCAGCCCGCGGCGCCCGCGCCTGCCGCGCCCCAGAGCAGCGGTGGTGCCGCGAAGTGGATCGGGATCGGGATCGGCGGATCGATCTTCCTGGTCGCGTTCGCCCTGTCCGCTATCGCCGTCGCGATCACCGCCGTCGCCCTGACCATCTGCCTCCTCGTCCTGCGCGCCATGTGGCAGGACATCAAACCCAAGTAGCCCTCCCCCACCTGCACGATCACCCGGAAGGAACCACCCCATGAGCGCCCGTCACCACGCCGCCCGCCAGCGCCGCACGTTCATCGCCCGCATCGCCCGCACCATGCACCGCGAACACGGCCAGGTCAGCCCCTCCGAGATCACCCACGTCGCCGTGTGCGCCGGCTGGAAGACCAACAACCACGAGGTCCGCCACGTCCTGAGCCGCCTCAACCTGCACCGCTGACCGCACCCAACCCAGCACCACCCACCCGAAAGGAACACCCCATGAGCGAGACCCAGACCGAGACCACCATGACCCCGCAGGAAATCGGCGCCCACGCCCTGGCCAAGGCCGTGGAGCACGCCGACCGGGCCGACCGGTACCTCACCCGGCCCTTCGGCACCGTCGAGGAGAACACCGGGCGGATCACGCTGCACGGCGACCTCGCCGCCGTCTACGCCCACGTCGCCACCGCTGCCGCCACCCTCACCGCCGACAACGCCTGACCAGGAAGGACACCCATGTACTCCTACAGCCGAGACGAGTCCCGCCAGCGCGGAAAGCTGTTCCGCAAGGGCTTCCGCCAGGCCCTCGCCGACTGCGTCGACCCCGCGATCCGCCAGCAGATCGAGCGCATCGACCAGTCCGCCGCCGAGCGGGGCCAGCGGGAGCTGAACGCCCTGCACAACGTCCGCGAGGGAGACCGGCAGTCGGTCGCCCAGGCCAAGGCAACCGTGCGCACCGCGAGCCGTCAGGACAAGGCCGCCGCCAAGCAGGCGCTGCGGGACGCCGAGCAGCAGCTCAAGCGCAGTGAGCGGGCCGTGAACCGGGCCGAGAACCAGTAGATCCACCACGGGGCGGCCGTCATCCGCCAAGACAGCCGGCCGCCCCGTGCCCCTGACCACCCAACCGAGCAGCAGGAGAGACCAGCATGACGGACACTGAGATCGGCCCCGTCAACGGGCACACCCTCGCCAAGCTCCACCCCATCCCGCCGGAAGCCATCCCCGAGGCCCGCGCCGAGCAGCCGGCCCCGGTCGTCGAGGACGCCTCCGAGACCACCACACCGGTCGCCGTCGACAACCCGGACCTGCCCTCACCTGGGGTGACGCAGGAGAAGCGGCGGCCGATCCTCGCCCCCTGGCTCAGGAGCGGGGCCGATTTCCTCGCCACCACCCGGCACGCCGGGGCGAACGCCGGGTACGCCGCCCTGTTCCACGGGGTACGGCTGCCCGTCTACGCACTGCGCCTCGGCCTGATGTCGCCCCGCGGCGCCTGCCGGTTCGTCGCCGATAGCAACCGGTGGGTGTGGGACCGGGAAGCCGCACCCTTGCGGGAGGCCGCTGTACGGGCCGAGGACGCCGTCGAGTACCTGACGCTGTCGAGGCTGCGCGCCAACCGGGTGCGGCTCCGTGGCCTGGTCACCATCGTCGCCGCGGTGTTCGGGGCCGGGTTCGCCCTGTGGCTGTACGTCATGGCCCCCGGCTTCCTCGCTGCGTTCGCTGCGGGCGGGGTGCTGCTGTGCGGTTTGGCCGGTCAGGAGAAGGACGCCCCGGTCATCGGGCCTGCTGTGCTGAAGACCGAAGTACAGAAGATGACCGGCAGCATCGTGCTGCGCGGCCTCGACGCCATCGGGAACTCGAAGATCAGCGCCGCGATCAAGAAGGGCGGAGACATGAACGGCATGCGGTTCGTCTCCGAGATCGTGCGGGACGGGCCCGGGTACCGCGCTGACCTGGACCTTCCCTACGGTGTGACCCCGGACGACATCATGGAGGCCCGCTCCCCCCTTGCGTCCGGGCTGCGGCGGAAGCTGGGCTGCGTGTGGCCGTCCCCCGACCCCGACGAGCATGAGGGCCGGCTGATCCTGTGGGTCGGCGACAAGCCGATGAACGAGACGACGAAGCCCGCGTGGCCGCTGCTGAAGGACGGGCAGGTCGACCTGTTCAAACCGGTGGTGTTCGGCAACGACCAGCGGATGCGGGACATGGTCGTCACCCTGATGTTCGTGTCCGTCGTCATCGGCTCCGTGCCCCGCATGGGCAAGACGTTCCTGCTGCGCCTCCTGCTTCTCATCGCCGCCCTCGACCCCCGCGCCGAGCTGCACGGCTTCGACTTCAAGGGCACCGGCGACCTCGGCCCCCTGGAACCGGTCATGCACCGCTACCGGGCCGGCGAGGAAGACGAAGACCTCCTGTACGTCCTGCACGCCATGCGGGAGCTGAAGGAGGAGTTGCGGCGCCGGGCCAAGGTGATCCGCACACTGCCGAAGTCCCGGTGCCCCGAGTCGAAGGTGACCCCGGCCCTGGCCAACGACAAGAGCCTCGGCCTGCACCCGATCGTCGTCGGCTTCGACGAGTGCCAGGTGCCCTTCGAGCACGAGAAGTACGGGGCAGAGCTGGAATCCATCTGCACCGACATCGCGAAGCGCGGCCCCGCCCTCGGCATCATCGGGATCTTCGCCACCCAGCGGCCCGACGCCAAGAGCCTGCCGCCGGGCATCAGCGCGAACGCGATCCTGCGGTTCTGCCTGAAGGTGATGAACCACCAGGCCAACGACATGGTCCTCGGCACCGGGGCGTACAAGTCCGGGATCCGGGCGACGATGTTCTCCCGATCCGACCGCGGCATCTGCTGGATGTCCGGTGAGGGCGACGACCCGCAGATCGCAGCATCAGCGTTCGTCGACGGCCCCGCCGCCGAGAAGGTCATCGTCCGCGCCCGTCAGCTGCGTGAGGCTTACGGCAACATCACCGGGCACGCCATCGGCCAGGGCCCCGAAGCGTCCGCCGGCATGGATGTCCTCGCGGACGTCCTGGGCGTGATCGGCACCGATGAGAAGACCGTGTGGTGCGAGCGGATCGCCGCCCGCCTGGCCGACCTGCGGCCCGACACGTACACCGGGTGGAAGGCCGAGAACGTCACCAACGCCCTCAAGCCGTGGGGCGTGAAGACGGACCAGGTGTGGGGGCAGACCGACGACGGGGAGGGCAAGAACCGGCGGGGCATCAAGCGCGCCGATGTGGCCGCCGCGATCACCCGACGCGACGCCGACCGGGCCGCCGCCTAGCCCCGGAACGGGCCGCTAGACCTAGCACCCGCACCCGCTAGGTCTAGCAGGCCCGCTAGCAGCCGAACGGGCCCCTGAGCAGGCGTCTAACGCCTAGCAGGGGGCCCGCCCAGCACCCTCATAGCCCCCGTTTCGGGAGGAGAAGCACCCCATGCTCATCGCTAGCCTCGTCTTGCTCGCCGCCGCCGTCTACTACGCCGCTCTGTGTGCTCTGCGGCCGTTCGCTCCGTGCCGAAAGTGCCGCGGCCTCGGTCAGATCGAGCGGTTCGGGAAGCCCCGCATGTGCCCCCGCTGCCACAACGGCAAGCTCCGCCTGCGCATCGGCCGCCGCGCCTTCAACGCCTGGCTCCGCACCCGGCACGCCGGTACCCGCTCCACCCCGACCCTGATGAAGGACTCCCGTTGAACACCGTGACCGAGCCCACCTCGTTGGACGAGCACCTTGACCGGCTGCTCGCTTTGGAGACCGCGGCGGACCACATCCACGGATGGCACCCCACGCTCATGCCGGGGCTGCTCCAGACCGCCGACTACGCCCGAGCCGCAATCCGCGCGTCCGCGCCCGCCCTGCCCCCGCACGACGTCGAGAAGCGGGCCACCGGCCGAACCGTGCGCATCGACACGTTGGGGCGCGCAGCAGGCCGTACAGCCCGGTTCGTCATCGGGGAAGCAGTCCTCACGCAGCCTGTCGGCGGGCCGGCCACCCTCGCCGCACAGCTCGACCACCTCATGACCCTCCTCGCGCTGCGCCCGTCCCTTGATGTGCGGGTCCTGCCCGAGGGAGGAGAGCATCCCGGGCTGAACGGGTCGTTCACTGTCTACCGGGCGCGGCCGGGGCGCAGCGTCTTCGTCGAGCACCTGGCAGGCACCGCGGTCATCAACCGCCCGGAAACCGCCCTGTCGTTCATCCACGCTTGCGATCATGTGGAGGAGCGGGCGGCGAGCCCGGTGGACTCGCTTCGGATGATCGAAGCCGCGAGAAAGCGACTCACCCATGCCTGACGACGAACTGACCTGGCATCTGTCCAGCTACACCGACTCCGGGGCCTGCGTCGAGGTCGCCCGCCCCGCCGGCGAAGTCCTCGTCAGGGACAGCAAGCGGCGCACCGGGCCCCGCATCAGCATCACCCCCGGCTCATTCGCCGACCTGGTCGACTGGGCCAAGACCCACCAGGTGTAACGAAATACGTAACGCAATACGTCACGCGCCCCCTGCCCCACCCTTCACTGGCCAGGCAGGGGGCGCTTTCGTGCGTCTAGACGGCCGGCGGCAAATTCTCCGGGCGGATGTAGTCACCGACCCCGTGGACACGCCAGTACCCGCTGGAGGGACGGAACTGCAAGGTGATGATCTTCGCCTCCACCAGCGTGTCCCCGTCCGATCGGACCGACTGGTTGGGGTCAGGCAGGGACACCAGTTTGGCGTAGCGCACGTCCGCCTCACCAGTCGAAGGCGGATCTGCTCGGGTCGCAAGCCCGCGATCGCCGATCACTTCGATCACCTGCAAGAAGTCGCCCCACGCTCCCCACGACTCGGGAGTGCAAAGTAGCTGGAGGTTCTCGACGTCCGGCCCGTCCTCGGCCATCACCGCGTTGTAGAACGCGACGGCCGTAGCCATGGGGTTAAGAGGGTCGCTTAGATCACCGATGTCCGCCTTCGCGGACGACTCACTGTTGTCAGGCACAAGCCCGGATCCGCTGGGCTGGTCGTCCTCTGGAAGTTCTGTCATGTGCCCACATTGCCCTCTCTCGGCCATGAGCGCCCGCCGTAGGGCACATCCGTCAGGCCGCCCCGTCCAGGGCTTTCTGGTAGATGTCGCGGAGCCGGCCGCCGACGTCGCACCGGCCGATCCTGCTGCACCCCTCGCAGTCCGTGGTGTGGAGCAGGTAGTCCCGGTAGGCCACCTCGTGGGCCTGCTCGGCAACAGGCTTCAGGCCGCGCTGTTCCCGGCACGGGGCGCACGCGTACAGGCCTGCCCCGGGGCCGGAGTTCTGCTCGACGAGGTCGACCATGACGGCGGTGCCGGAGGGGCCTTTATGCCAGTGGCACCACCCGAACGGTGCGGGCGCTGCGATGTTCGATGGTGTGGTCATGGCCTGGACCGTAGGAGCAGCCCGATAGAGCAGTCCCGGTGATTGCGCGAGATTGCGCGACCCCGGCCCGACGTTGGGGCGGATTGCTCAGGTCGGGGCGATCAGGTGCCGTGCACGGGCGATGATCCGGTGCGCCCTCGCCCCATAGGCGGCCGACTCGTTCAGCCCATCCCATGTCCGCCCGTACAGGGCCAGGTCGTCAGCCGAGTCGAACGACAACTCTGTGTTGATCGTCTCGACGACAACCCGGGACTCGTCGAAGATCCAAAACCCATGCTTCGGCGTCAGGCACATCGGCGCCCCGAGCGGCACAATGCCGAACTCCACGGTGCTCATCCCAATCAGCCCGACAAGCCGGTCCAGCTGCCCCGCCATCACCTCCCGAGGGCACACCAGGGCATGCAGGGCCCCCTCCCACATCAACACCCGGAACAGCTTCCCCGCCGCGTACAACACCTCTTGGCGCCTCATGCGGGAGGCGACAGCCGCTTCGGTGTCCCGGGGCGTCTGGATCAAGTCGGCATGCCCCATCAGCAGATGCCGGGCGTAGTCCGGAGTCTGGAACAGGCCGGGGATCACCGTCGCCTCATAGCCGCGGAGAACAGTGGTCTGCTGGTACTCAACGACGTACCGATCCTGCACCGGCGCGTGGCCGGCGGCGAGCTGCTTACGCCAGTGCCGTTGCCGGGACTCCAGCAACCGAAGCCGGCCGAGAAGGTCCGCGGACACTTCCGGGCGCCCGCAGGCGGCTGCCCATGCCTGGAGGTCTTCGGGGGTGGCGGTCTGTCGTCCGTTCTGGAGCCGGGACACCTTCGACGGCTGCCAGCCGAGGAGCTGGGCGAAGGCGCGGCCGTTGAGCCCGGCCCCGGTGCGCAGCTCGTTCAGCCGCGCACCGAGAGCTTCCCTCGCGCTCTGAAAGTCGGTGCTCACACCGACGAACGTACCTGCGCCCATACGGTGGCCGAGGGCGTAGCGAGCGGCCAGGCGGTATCCCTGGCCCGGCACGCGGCGAGCACTGCCGTCGGATCGTCGGTGACCTCGACGCCAACCGTCGTGTCTGTTTCGTCGATGTGCATCCGGGCGAGGATGCGGGAGTCGAACAGCCAGAAGTCGTAGTCGGGCAGGCCTTCGGACTCGGCTACGTACCGGCTGAGTACCCGGATGTCCTCGCCGGCCGCAACGTTGCTCAACGCGGTTGCCATGAGGAACCGCTGCCCGTCTGTGGGCGGGTCGTCGACGATCCGGACACGGGAGAAGTGGGCGCCCTGCGCGGCCTTCTCCCGCACGTTCGTGTTCCAGGCGTTGCCCGGTACCGGCTGCGGGTTCACGCCTCGCATGAACGCCTGGAACCGTTCCCCGGCCCGGTCTGTGGCGTACCCGCGGCGAGTCTCCAGGCGGAACGCGGTGTGCTCGAAGTCGGCGAACAGGTGGGTGATCTCCTCGAAGGGGACCAGTGGCACAGCTACTCCTTGGGGGCGAAGCGGGTCAGGAGCTCACGGGGGATCACGACGAACGTCTCGTGCTCGCCGACATCCCGGAGCTGCGCAAGATCCTCGGGTGCGGTGAGCTGGTCGCCCTGGACGACGATGTCGCCGGTCTCGACGACCTCGTACAGGGTGGGGCAGTTACCGCCTTCAGATGTGGTGCCGATGAACCTGAGCGTCACAACGGGGCTCCGTTCTCGCAGGTGAGGCACCAGCATGCAGGCGACGGGCCCAACCCGGGGGCGGGTTGCGCAAGATTGCGCGCGAGGACTGTCTCCGCGGACCTACGCCCCTTGTTGCCCTGGCACGGAGGCGACGACTACGGACTGCGGCGGGGCTGGCGGCTGCGGTCCGGCGACCATGGCCTGGACGAGCGCGGACAGTATTTCGCCCCGCTGCTCTTGGGTGAGGTCTCCGTCGGCGACGAGGCGCTCGGCAGCCAGGTAGCGGGAGAGTTCGAGGGGCTGATCGAAGTAGGACCGCAGGTGAGTGGCGGCGGCTTCCTGGGAGCGAATGAACGTCTTGGCGACGTACCCGGCGAGGGCGGCGGAGACGGCTCCGAGGCCGCCGGCGACGATCGCGACAGCGGTGGTGCTGGCCCAGAGGGCAATGCCTGCGAAGAGGACGAGGAGCAGGAAGCCGGCGCCCATGGCTATCTGGGCGTTGCGGAACGAGGTTTTGGCTTGGCCGGTGGCGATCTGATGGTAGAGGTCGAGGCGGGCGTGGGTGGCCTCCCAGAGTTCGGGGAGGCCGAGGGCGGCCCGCCGTCCGATCTCCGCAGGCGGGGGATGCTCGTCGCCCATTGTTGGGTCGGAATGAAGCGGGGGCGTGGCGTCACGGCTGTGAGTAAGGCTGCCACCGATGATGACGTCCACTCCCGTGAGGGTCCCACGGCGGATCGCATCCGCGAGAGCACCTTCCGCGCGCGTTAGGCGTTCCCGGCTTTCGCCGACGGCAGCGGTTTGACTGTCGGTGAATGTCACCATCCGCCCCACGACCGCTAGGAGGGCAAGGATGGCAGTCGCTGCCGGAAGGGCAAGGTCGGAAGCCTCGGTCCAGAAGTAGAGGGCAAAGAAGACTGCCGCTGTGGCTATCAGAGCGAGTGCTACTACTACGGCTGTGAGAGCAAAGCGGGAACGTGGCGCAGGTTCGGTTTCGTCGGGGGGATTGCTAGGCGGCATGGATCAAGAGGATGCCGGGCTCGCGCCGGGGCGTCCACCCGTTCCGGTGAACCCGGTCATGACCCTGCCGTTCTGCAGGCGGAGTCGTTGAGGCTACGAGGATCGGCATCAGTTGGCTCCGCTCATGACGGGGGCGTGGAGCATTTCGTCAGTGGCGAGGGCGTCGAGAATACTTCGCTTCGAGGCGACCTCGGTGACGCGGGCGTTGTAGTTGAGGACCCGGTCTCCGCTGGTGTTGTTGACGGTGCGCGTTTCGGTGCGTGACATGGTGGCCGCCGCGGACGAGCGGACGGTGCGGGCCATGGCTGCAGCCGCGTCGGCTGCACCGGGGATGCTGGCTCGGATGCCGCCTTCGAAGCCGCCGCCGAAGAAGCGGCCCAGTTGGTCGGCGACCTTCGAGGGGCTGGAAATTTTCAGCTCGACCTTCAGCGTCTTCTGGATCTTCTTGGCCAGGTCGGCGAGCGCCTTGATGATCGACTTCTCTTGGGCGACCAGCCCGGTTAGGAACCCCTTGCCGGACATGGCGCCGGCGTCGTACATGACGTCGGCGGCGGACTGCCCGTAGGCAGTGGCAGCCTTCCCGATCTGCACCTGGGTTGCGTTGATGGACTTCAACTGCGCGTCCGTCGCCTTCACCAGCGCCGCGGCATACGGTGCGCCTTGGTCGGGGCCGGCGGCGATGATCTGCCCGATGAACGCCTTGGACAGGCCGCGCTTCCCCAGCGTCACAATGTTCGCCGAGAACGCCTGGAGCTGGCCGAGGCGCACCTGCAAGCCGGACAGGATGCCTTCCACCCCGAACGGGAGCCCCGAGTTCGGGAGGCCGGTCAGGGTGGCGAAGCCGGCGGCGTTTGCCGTCGTCTCAGCAGCGAACGTCTTCGCCTGGCTGATCTTCGCAGCGATGGTGTCGCGCTGCTTCGCCAGGGATTGGAGCGCCTTGTTCTGGGTCGAGATCTGCCGCAGCAGCTTGTCGTCGAGGGTCGTCTTGACCCCCTTGAACGCGTTCTTGATCGCCGTCGCAACCTGCGTCATGGCCTTGTCGATGCTGCTCGCCGTACCAGCCAGGGCCTTCAGGAAGTTCGAGCCGACCGACGCGGCGATCGGCCCCGTGTCGATCCTCTTGCCGCCGACCCGGATGATCCCGCCCGACGCGTACCCGGTGCTACGCCGGTACCCGGTGCTGATCTGCACCCCGCCGCCGACAATGCCGCCCTGGGCATACCCGCCGATCCGGTTGTAGGCGGCGGAGAGGCTGCCGTAGGTCTTCAACGCGTACCGCATCGACGCGTACACGTTCGCCATCGGATCGATGCTGACCCCGTACATCTTCGGCCCGGTCGCCTTGTACTTCCCCGCGAACGCCTCGAACGTCGGCCGGATGACCTGCATGAGGCCCACCGACGGGTGGCCATTGATCCAGTTGATGTCGTTGCGGTTCACGGCCTTGGGGTTACCGGACGACTCCTGATTCATCCGGCGGAGCGTGGTGTTGACCAGGCTGAGCGACTGCCCCACCTGGCCGAGGGCCTGCGTGACCACACCGCGGAACCGTTCGACACCCGCGCCGGCCTCGCCCCCGGTTCCGCCCTCCAGATACCGCATCGGGTCAACCGTCTTGCCGCCGACCCGGGCTTCGAGGTGGAGGTGCGGGCCCGTGGTGTTGCCGGTGGCCCCGACCTTCCCGATGACCTGGCCGCGGGTGACACCCTCGGTGGCCTTCGCGACCATCGCCGACATGTGCGCGTACAGCGACGACAGGCCGGAGCCGTGGTTGATCTCAATGTGCTTGCCGTAGGAGCCACCGGAGGCGGCTGTCCGAACCTGCCCGTTGTCGACCGCCTTGATGCTCGTGCCGGTCTTCGCCGGGAAGTCCAGGCCCGTGTGCCGGCCGGAAGACCACATCAGGCCGGGCTTCCCGAACGGGGTCCCATACGGGGCGCTGACCGGCTTCATCCACTGGCCGGTGGACTCCAGGATGTCCTTGCCGCGGATGTAGTCGACGACCTTGTTCAGCAAGCCGATGGGCAGCTCACCGACCAGGCCCGGGTAGGTGCCGGTGTTATCCCCGAGCGCCTTGCGAATCCCGGACTTGACCGGCTTGAACGCCGACTGGGCCAGGTTCGCCAGCCCGCCCCGGGCAACATCCGCACCCTTGGAGAGGACGCTGCCGACGGCGTTGCTGATGCCGTCGAAGATGCCGCCCTCCGCGAAGCCCCTGAAGGCCCGGAGGCTGCGACCCTGCATCGCGGCCTGGTTCACCGCGTGCAGCCGTGCCCGCTCATACGGGTCCTGCATCGCCTCCGAGACGTACACGCCCTCGCCGCGGCGCATCGGCACCAGCTGGTCGTCACCCTGGCGGAACGTGCTGTATCCGGGAAGGACCCCACCGCGTGCGAAGCCCTTCGGGAGAGGCATCTCCTTCAGCGGGTCGATGCCCGGGATCTTCGCCGCGGTCTTCTCCCAGACCTTGACGATGCCCTGGTTGTAGACCGTCTCGATCCAGAACTTGACCGGGGCCTTGACCAGACTCTTGAGCCCGTTCCAGACCTTCCCGATGCCCTTCGTCAGCGTGCCGAACGCTGACGTCAGGCCCTCGGCGAACGAGTCGAAGCCCTTCCGTACCAGCGTCCAGGCTGCCGACGCTGTCGACTTCACGGCCCCCCACAGCGCCGTCCACGTCTCACTGACTCGGTCCCGTACCGACGTGAAGATGCGGACCGCACCGTCGCGCAGGTTGGTGAACCAGCGGATGGCCCCGTTGACGATGTCGGGGATGACGGAGTGGCCGAGGAGGAAGTCGTACAGCCACTCGAAAGCCTTGGCGATGGCATTGGTGAGCCACTTCACCGCGTCTACGCCGGGCTGGATGTCCTTGCGGAGGTCCGTCATCGACTTGATGAAGAGCTTCATCGCCGGGATGACGACCCGCAGGATGATCGCCGTGGCGAGTTGTGTCATCAGCATCGAGAACTGGATCAGTGGCGGCAGCAGCGGCATGATCGCAGGCAGCAACTGGATCAGGAACTCGGTTCCCAGCAGAGCCAGTTGCGGCAGCAGCGGGGCCACGGCGAGAAGGATGTCGCCGATGCTCTTTCCGAGCTGCATGAGCGGCGGCACGAGCATCGGGATGATCGGCAGGAGCTGCTGCAGGACCCGCATGAACGCTGCAGCGAACTGTCCCGCGAGCTCGGAGATGACGGCGGACAGGCCCTTGATGATGGGACCGAGGACAGGGCCAAGCATCCCAGCGATCTGGGCTATAACCGGAGCGAGTTCATTGAAGACGACGATCAGCGTGTCGAAGATCGGGGTGACGAGCGGCAGCAGGTCGGCGATCAGCTTGCCGAGTACCGGGAGTAGCGGCGACACGGCCTTAACCAGGGCGATGACAGCTTGGGTAGCCACCACCAGCACTGGGCCCAGCGCTTCGGCGATCGGAAGTAGCGCACCGCCCAGCGATTCCAGCAGTGAGCCGATCGCCGGGCCAAGCAGCTTCGAGATCTGAATTACCGAAGGAGCGAGGGCGGCGAGGATAGGCAGCACCGCCTGGATCGCGGTCCCCAGCGCGCCGGCGATCAGCCCTGCGACGGCCTGGACTGCGGAGAAGATCGCCTTGAGCGCGGCCTGAACCTCGGGCAGGGCGGTGACCCGGCGGATCTCCTTCACCGCGTCGCCGATCACGGCGAAGAAGTCGCCGCCGGCGTTCGCGGCGGCACCCATGACGTTCTTCAGGATCCCGAAGACGTCGGCGATGACCTTCCCGAAAGCGACCGCCACATCGAGGGCGGTGTTGATGGCTTCTTCGAGCTTGCCGCTCTCCAGCCCCTTGGCCAGCTTGCCCATGACCCGGTCCATGGCCGACCCGGCGCCTGCGGTGATCCGGTCCCATGCGGGACCGGCGGCCACAGTCAGCTGCGTGAGGCCGGTCAGGATCTGCCCGGGGATGCGGCTCATGTTCCCCAGGCCGTTACGAACGACGTCGAACGCGCCCTTCAACTGGCCCGACTTCGCCAGGTTCTCCACCGCGGTGAGGGCGTTCTTCCCCATCGTGTTGAGGACGCCGGCGGTACCCGCGAGACCTTGGCGCAGCACAGGGAGGGCGCTGCCGGACACCTGCCGCAGCCGCTCCCCAAGGCCGGCGAACAGCCGGTCCTGCACATCAAGCTTGAGGGCGGTCCAGGCAGGCGCCAGGGCCCGCAGGGTGTTCACGAAGCCGCGGGCGTTCGGGCTGAGCTTCGCCATTGCCGTGTCGAGCTTCGACGTCTGCACCGCGGCGCTCGACTGGGCGTCGGCCACCGCGCGGGCAGCGTCGGCAACAGCCCGGTGGGCGTCCTGCACAGCGCGTTCCTGCTGGGCGACCTGAAGGCCCGCGGTGCGGATCTTCTCCCGCGCCTGGACGACTCCCTCGGCGTCGGACACCCCGGCCTTGTTCGCCGCCGCCGTGTCAACCTGGAGGCGCTTCTGCTGCCGGGCCTGCTCTTCGGCCGACGCCTTCGCCCGCACCAAGGCCAGGTCCGCCTGCTGGATCTGCAACTGGGTGGCGGCCGGGTCGGAGCGGACCGCGGCCAGGTCTACCTCTGCCTGCTGCACGTCCAGGGCGGCCTGCCGCTGGTCCAACGCCCCCTGACGCAGCTGGCGGTTCATGTCCTCCAGGTCGCGGAGGGCCTGACGTCGGGCTGCGGACAGTTCGCCCTGTGCCTGGCGTGCGGCCCGCTGCGCCTGCGACAGGTTTCGTTCAGCGTCCGCAACACCCCGCTGGGCGTTCGCCATGGACCGTTGCGCGGACTCGACCTGCTTTGTCGCGGTGGCGGCGGCCTTCGCTTCGCCGGACGTGTCGGCGAACGCCGCCTTGATCGCGTCGCCGACACCCGACGTGCCCACCTTGATCGCACCGAACGCCGACACCAGGGTCAGCACCGCCGGTGCGGCCAGAGCGGCGAGCGGCCCGAGCTGAGCGATAGCCGACCCGAGAGACGCGATCTGCGGGAGCGCCAGGAGGCCGGCGGCACCGAGGGCGCCGATGCGGCTGGAGAGGAGCCCCAGCCCGCCGCTGCCGCCCCCGGACGACCCGAGGGAGGCGAGGGACCCGGTGAGCGCCGCCAGGCCCGTGGTGCGGATGCGGACATTCGCCGTGCGGTCGCGGGTCAGGAAGGTCAGCGCTGTGTTCGCGGCGGTGGTGTCCGCGCGTGCGGTGACCCGGGCCATGCGCGCACGGGTGAGGTTCGCCAAGTCGTTCGCGGCAACCCTGGTGTCGACGTCCGCGCCGACGCGGACGGTGCGCCGGCGGATCAGGTTCTGGATTTCGTTTGCTGCGACCCGGGTGTCCGTCGTGGCCCGGATGTTGACGACGCGGTCCGCCGTCAGCTTGTCGAGAGCCCGCTCAACCCGCCGGTACGCCGCATCGTTGATCTTCGCGGACACGCTGATGTCAACGGCACTGTCCCGGGTCAGCTTCCCCAACGCCACCTCGGCGGCGGTGCTGTCGAGCTTCGCGGTGATCTTCACTGTGCGGTCGGCTATCAGCTTCGTGACCGCGGCCATTGCCGCCTTGTCGTCGAGCTGCGCCGTGACCTTCACCGTGCGGTCTGCGGTCAGCTTCGCGAGGCCGGCGGACGCGGCCTTGTCGTCGAGGTCGGCGGTGACCTTGACCTTCCGGGGCCGGGTCAGCTCCCGGATCCCGGCCTTCGCCGCGACGTCGTCGAGGTCGAGGCCGAGCCTGATGCGCGGGCGCATCTTCGCGACGGCGGCGTTCACCTTCCGGCTGATGACGTCACCAATGACGTCACCGGCCCGTTCGGCGCCGGGCCTGACCGCCTTGGGGAGCTCTGCGAGGAGTTCCGGGCCGAACCGGGTCACGTCCGGGACCAGTGAGACCCGGGTACTCCCTACGAGGGTCGGTTCGGCCACGGTGCGCTCCTTCGATCCCAGCCCCTCACCCCGCCTTGAGGGGCACATTCAAAGGCCATAGGCACGATTGTCCTTTGAATCATACTTCCTAGGTAACCTTGAAGCTACGATCCGCAGGAGAAGGGGTGGTCTGACGATGGCGACCAGGGCCCGCGTCCGTATCCGCCGTACACCGCCGGCCGAGCTGGGGCCGATGCTCGCCGCCGCCCGGGAACGCACCGGACACACACAGGCCCGCGTCTCCATCGCCGCCGGGCTCGGACGCAGTTACGTCTGCCTCATCGAGGGCGGCCACCGCACCCCGTCCCGCGTCGCCGCGGAACGCCTCGCCGACGTCCTCCAACTCACCGACCAGGAAAGGGCGCAGCTGTACGCGGCGGCCGTGAGTGACGCCGGACTCAGCCACCCCGCCCGCCAGGCGGCATGACGAAGCCCCCACCGCCTGGTGAGGGCTTCAGTCCCTTGGTGCGCCGCCGTCAGGAGTCTTCAGCCGTGCGCATCGCCTTCGTCAGCTCCTCCTGCATCCGATAGCTGGGCGAGCGGTGCAGTGCACCCCTGGACCGGTCGTAGCGGCGGGTAGTGCGGGGGTCGGCGTGCCCCAACGCGTCCTGCACGTCGGCGAGAGGAACCCCCTTCCCGAGCATCGCCGTCGCGTAGGAGTGGCGCAGCGAGTGTGGCGATAGCTGGCCGGCGTGCGGAATGCCCGCAGCCTTCGCGACGCGCCGCAGGGTCCGGAAGGCGGCTGGCTCATCCATGGGCTTGCCGGTGCGGGTCGCGAAGATGAACGCGGCGGAGTCGCCCCGGTCGCGGCCTTCGAGACACGCGTCGATCGCCTGGACGGCGAGCGGTACGAGGACGAACCGCTTCTTCTTGCTGCCCTTGGTAATGAGGTCAATGACCCGGTGTCCCTCGTCTTCCCCCAGCGCGCCGATGGTGGCGCCGAGCACGGACCCGATGCGCCCGGCCGTCGTGGCGAGGGTGACGAGCAGCGCGTAGGTACGCGGGCTCTCCGACGTCTTGGCGTAGTTGAGGAGGGCGCCCAGCTGTGCGGCCGTCATGCCTCGGGTCGGGGAGTCGTCGGCGGATACCGAGGGGCGGTCCATGCCGGCGAACGGGTTCCGCTCGGCAAGGTCGGCCCGCATCAGGTACTCGTACCAGGCGGATGCAACGGCGAGGCGGCGCCCGCGGGTCGACTTGGCGAGCTGCGAGTCGTGCAGGGCGGTGGCGTACCGGTCGGCGTCGATGCCGCGGACCCTGGCCGGGTTGGTGCCGGTGGCCGCGCACCATGCCAGCCACCAGGCGGCGTCCTTGGCGTAGGCGGTGCGGCTGTTGGTTGACGGGCGGCGCATGAGCCAGGTGTCGGTTGCTTCGATCACGGCCGGGGCCGCGCCGGCGCCGCGGAGGAGTTCGATGAGGGATGCCGGGGAGTTGGCGGGCGGTGTCCCCCTGAGCTTCACGGCCGGTGCCGTGATCGCCTCGGGAGCGAGCCCCTGTTCCGGTACAGCGGGCAGAGAATCCATGACTACAGGATAAGGGTCATTATTCTGTATTTCAGGGGTTTCCTAGGAAGCGCGATTCACGAACCGGTTGAAGCGCTCAAAACGCAGAAAGCGCCCGCCCCCACGATCGGGAACGGGCGCTCACTGCTGTGCTCACTCGCCGGCGGCCTCCAACGCCTGCGCCTGCAACAGGCGGACCACGGACGCCATCGGGTCCGGCTCGCCCGACTTCTCGCACAACACCTCGACCGTCTGCACCACCATCCGGCCGAGCGCCTGGCACACCGCCTCGATCTCGATCGGCTCCAGGCCCTCCAGCAGGATGTCCGCAGCTTCCTCGTCGCCTTGGGCGAACGCCAACGGCAAGCCGTACACGATTCGCCGGAGCTCCTCCGCGGACCGGCCGCTCACTCCACACCTCCAGCGCCCTGCGCCTGGTCGTAGTCGTAGAAGTTGCCCTTAGCCCGATACCCGGCAACCTCCTCGGCGGTCATGTGCTCGATGTGCTGCGCACCGAACTGGAAACCGAACCGCACCGGGGCCGAAGCCTCCTCCGGCGCGGGCGGCGGCACATCGTGGCCCGCGGAGAGCGCCGCGAACTTGCCCGCCCGGATAGCCGCCGTGGCCTCCTCCGGCCCCATCGCCGCCAACGCCGCCGCACCCAACTGCGGCACCGGGGCACCCGTCGCCCGATCCACCGGCACCGTGTACGGCAGAGCGTGCGACCGCGGAGCCATCTTGAAGGACTCCAGGAAGCCAGCCCGATCCGCCGCCACGATCTCCTGCGCCGACATGCGGGCCACATCCTCGGCCGTCAGCTGCTCACCCATCAGGCCACCTCCCCAGCCTTGGCCGTCGCCGAAGCGTGGGCGACCACCCGGGCCGCCCACTGGCCCGACGACCAGTTCACATCGAAGCTCGCCCGGTCCTCGCCCGCCTCGACAGCCAGCAGCAGCTCCACCGGATGCACCCCCGACGGGCGAACAATGCCCACCCCGCCGCGCCCCACCTGGTGATTGACCGAGCGGGCAGCCAGCACCGCGCCTGCCGCACGGGCAAGCATGTTGCCCGGCTCGTACTGCCCGAACTCGAACCGCTCCCCGGGCACATCCACCATCACCCGACTGTCACCGGTCTTCACCAACATCCGCTGGTCACCGACCTGCCGCAGCGCCTGGCTGTGCTTGAGTACCGCGGCCTCACGCTCCCCGCAGGTCGACACGAAGTCGTCCAGCGCCGCGAGGAGCACCCGGTACTTCTCCAGCACCACACGGGCCCCCAGGGTGCCCAGCTCCTCAACCGCAGCCTTACGGGCCGCCTCCATCCGGCGGGCCAGGTCGGCGGCCTCGGCCTCCTTCAGCCGCTTCGCCGCCCGCTCCTGCCGCAGCTCGACCAGCCGGCGCAGCCCCCACTGCTCACCGAGCTGCCGGGCGGCCTCGGACTCCTCGCCGTCGAGCACCTGCTGCTCCAGGGTGCCGATCAGTTGGTCGAGCTCGGCCTTCTCCTTCTGGGCGTCAGCCAGCTGCTGCTGCGCCTCAACCGCTTCCTTGCTCGTCATGCCGCGTTGTCCTCTCCTCGGGCGACGAACGCCGCCGATCCGGCTATCAGCCACGCCCGCCCGATCCGGCGAGCCGGCACCCGACCCGTGCGGGCCAAACGCCTCACGTACTGGGGAGAGCAACCAACCCGCTCCGCCCACTCACGTGCACTTACCTCGACACTGACAGGCCCCGCAGCCTCGGTTTCCTCGGCGAAACCAGCCGCGTCGTCCTCCCGGCGGGACGCAATATGCAAGCCCCAGAACAGGACCCGGCACGCCTCGGACGGGACACCGTTCGTCTCCTCCATCTCCCGACCCACATCCCGCAACAGGCGCCGCAGCAGCTCGCCCGCCAGGTGGGCCGGGACCAGAACACTGCCGTCCTCACGCACCAGAGCACGGGCACCCGGCGGCGGTTCGCTACGCACCCGGGCCACCCCCCTGCCGGGCGAGGATCTGAGCCCGCAGTCCGGCACACACCACCGCCCGCCGCTCCGGGCCCTGCACATCCGGGGCAATCGACCTCAACGCCAGGTCGGCCAGGCCGGCGACCAACAGGATCAGATCGTCGATGAGGAGGTCGTCGATGAACGCGTCAACGTCCGCCGTCTTGCTCTCGGCTACCAAGGCCAGGAGCGCCAGGATCCGCAGGTGGATCTCGTCGTCGGTCATGCCGAACCACCGTCCTCGACCTGGTCGACGTCCTCCGCCGCCGCCACACCCAACGCGTGAGCCAGCTGGCCGAGCATCGACTTCGCAGCCTCGGTACCCGAGGAGTCATCCCGGTCGACCGCGACCAACTTGATGTGCGTACCCGCGAGGGCAGCGACCGCCTTGGCTCCGTCGAGGAAGTTCCGGTTGTCGTCGGCGCCGTGCATCCGCTGCCGGGCCGCCTGCACGTCATCGAGCATCGACGTCGCCAACCCCAACCGGGCAGCCTTCAGATCGATCACCCGGGCCTGCAACGCAGCCGCCGTCAACGACCGATCGAAGCCGACACCAGCATCCGCACAGATACGGGACACCGACGCAGTCGAGATCCCCACTTCTCGGGCGATCTCGTTCCGCGCCCGGCCGGCTCGGGCCAGCTCCACAACCTGGTCCCGCTGCTCATCGGGAATCGGTGTCGTCATCAGCTATCTCCTCACGTGCTGCCGCCTCGCGCGCGGGGGCGGGGTGTACCGGGACAGGCGTCTGAGCAACAGCCGAGGTCCTCGAAGGACCCCTGTCTTTCGCAGCACCCTCCGGGGGTTCCGCGACCGTGGGCGGCTGCCCCAAGGTTGTGGGCTGGAGCCCCACAACTGACCTCCTTGAAGGAGGTCTGTCGTTCGCGGGTCCGAGCGGCGGACCCGCAACCGTGGCATCTTCCCCACGGTTGGCCGGGCCAGGGGTACACGCCTGTGACGTGTACCCCTCACTGACTTCCTTCGAGGAAGTAAGTGGCCGACCGTGTCGGGCGAGGTGGGCGAGTTTCTGCCGGTGCCTGGCGGTGATGCCGTGCTGCCGTGCTTCGGCGAGTTCGGCGCGGCGTCGTTTGTCGTTGGCGATCTTGCGTCGTGCGGCGGCTATGCGTTCCTGCACGAGGTCTTCGGAGTTCATCGGCTTCCCAGGTTCCGGGGCGGGGGCTGGGGTGGATGAGAGCCTTGCGGGGTGGCCGCCCCCGAGTCCCGCGGGGGCGGCCGTAATGCGGGTCAGGCGCCGCTTTGACCGTGCTCGAAGCGGGCTGAAATGGCGCTCCGGTATGCGGCGATGACCGCCTCGTCGAACTGGCCTTCGGAGATCATTCCGCCGCCGCCGACGAGGTTGCCCCATCGGTGTCCGCGCCCTTCCCAGTCGATATCGACTGAGTCGTCGGCGATCCGATCCTGAGTGGGGTCGACCGTCACGCCGTTCTGCGAGAACCAGGCGTGGCTCTGGAACATGTCGCCCTTGCGGATGGTCAGGGCTGTGTGGATGGGCAGCACGTACCCGACGTGTTCCTTGCTGGCCTTGTCGATGAGCCCGTGGACGCCGCGTCCATGTGGCCCGAGGACCAGCAGGCGGGCTTCGTGCTCGCTGACGATGTGCGGCTCGGCGGCCCGGGGCAGTCCGGTGTCGAGCGAGGCTGCGTGGACGAGTAGTTCGACGTCCAGGTGCTCCTCGGATCCCTTGACCTCGACCCACAGTCGCTCCTTGGGGAGCCAGAAGTCGGGAAGGTAGGGCTTACGTTCCGGGCCGACGAGGTATCCCTGCGGTTCGTACTCCCAGCTGAGGCCGAGGGTGTCGAAGAAGACGGCCCAGCGGGCTTCGAGGCGGGAGCGGAACCGGTGGCCGGCGTACCGGGTTTCTATGGGTTTGATGCTCATGGGGTCCTTTCGGTGTGGGTGGGGTGTCGATGTTGTCCGGGTGCGGGTATTTGCGCTACGGGTTCGGCGCATATCGGCCATGGCTAGTTCGAGTCGCCTAGAACCGCCGGTCGGCTTTTGGGGCGCGCTGCTCGCGGTTAGCGGATGGGGCGGCCGTCGCGCTGGTGTTGGACGACGTCGACGTAGGCGTGCAGGAGCTCTTTGAGGCTGTGCCGCTGCTGGTCGGGGTCGAGGAGCTGCCACGCCTTCACGCCGATGACGATGGGCAGCTGGTCGGGGTCCTGCGCTTCGGCCTGGATGACGGCCCGGCACATGGGCGAGAGGCCGAGGTCGAGGTCGACGATGTCCTCGAACGTGGCGGCCGGCTGTTCCTGCCGTAGCTGACCGGTGGCTGCCCCGTGGGTGAGGGTGGCGCCGAGGTCTTCGGCCTGGTCGGCGGGGATGGCGGTGTTGGAGAGTTCTTGGCCGTTGCGGTAGAGGGTAAGGAAGGCGCAGCCGTCGTGGTCGAAGAGGACGACGTGCTTGTCGGCGGTGTCGTAGGTGGTGCCGTCGACGGTGATGTGAGCGCCGTCGAAGTGCGGTGGCACGGTCGCGGGTTGGGGGTTGAGGCGCCCGGTCATGTGGCGGGCGTTGTCGACGTCGGCCTGTGTGGGGGCGACGTACATGACGTGGGGGGCGTCGAGTTCGGTGATGGGGTGGCCGGCTCGGAGGTGGGCGAGGCTGCGGGCGAGGTACCCGACGGCGCCGACGACTTCGGCTTCGGTGAGGTCGTTGGTGGGCTGCGAGGCGGTCACGGGATCTCCTTCGTTGGGGGCTGCGATTGGAGGAGCGGTGAGGGGGGTTCTTGGTGCGGAACGATGGCTTCTGCGGGTCTACGGAGGGTGACGGGAGGATGCGGGTCGAAATCTGCGGGTCATGCGGGTCGTGCGGGTCATCTCCTCCTCTCTGTTTCGGACATCGCTCTCTTTTGACCTGCCGTTTTGCGGGTGACGTTGGAAAGCCACTACAAGATTTGCGTCCGTTTTGTTCTATATAGGGGTAGTAAGGGGGTGCGGGCGCGGGTCATGAACTGACCCGCATGACCCGCAACCCGCACTTTCGATTCGAAAGCGGATCTCGTCACAGTTAGTGACAAGTTCAGCTCTTAGGTGGCAGCGTGTAGAGGGTGCCGACCTTCGCGATCCCGGCCCACCTGACGGCCGCGTCTCGGAGGGTCGTTTTCGTGCCGCCGCCGCTGATCAACGTCCAGTAAGCGACGTCCTGTTTGTTGATCCGGTTCGTCATCTGCCGACCCGTGCGCGGCCCCCCGCTGACGTACTCGATCAGGTCGCGACCGACCTTCTTGGCGACGCTGGTGTGCTCGCCCCGCTGGAAGGCCCGCTGGTCCTCGACGGTGCGGGTGCGGCGGGCGGTCTTCGCGTTGTCCTCCGCGTCGTCCTTCTGCCGCATCAGCTCGCCCCAGGCCCGGCAGACCTCGCGGGTCTGCTGGTCGAGGGCGGAGAACGCCTTGGCGATCGCCCAGTCGTCCTCGTTGATGTCGTGCGAGTAGCGCAGCAGCGCCGACTGGGAAGCGATGCGGTACATGGCCACTGCCTTGTGCGACGACTCCGGGTCGTCCTGGGCCAGGCCCTCATCGATGCCCGCCTGGATCAGGGCGATCTCCTCGGCCATGGTGGTGCACATCTTCATGACCGTCGTCGGCGTCGACCGTGCACCTGAGACCCGCAGCAGGAACTCCTCCGCCCCCTTGAGCGGGCCAGGGTGCTTCGGGGCTTCCCCCATGGTCGACAGCAGCTTCTCGCGGTCGTTGAGGGGGATGGTGCCCCCGTTGATGAGGGCGCGGGCTGCGGCGATGCGCTTCTCGTCGCCGCGTTCCTTCATGAGCGGTACGAAGTTGGCGCGCTGCACGAACCCGGTGGTCTGCTCCATCACGGTGCCGATGAACTCCACCTGGAAGTAGGCGTTCGTCGCCATCGTGTAGACGCGGGCCGGGATCGGCGCCCGCTCCTCGGACTTGGTGATGTCGTACTGGAGCGGGTCGCCAAAGTAGCCGTCGAGGATGTACGGGGCGATTGCCGCGCCCTGCGATCCGGAGGACTTCGACTTGCTCATGGTGCCGAGCAGCGTCTCGCCTTCGGTGTAGCTCAACTCCACCCGCGGCAGGTAGGCGATGACCGGCTCGGTGTCCTCTTCCTGCGTCACCGGAACGAGCCGCTGCATGTTCGCCAGCAGCGCCGACCCGGTGGCCGGCTTCAGTGCCTTGTACCCCCAGTCCAGGTCGTTGACCTGGTCGGCGGTCTCCACTGCCCGCACGGGGGTGAGCAGCTTCGCGGGTACGGGCAACGCCCTGTCGACGGCTCTGGCGGTGACGTTGGACCCGGCGCCGGATCGGCCGACCATGACGTTGATGGTGGTGAGAGGGAAGGTGCCGCGCTCGTTGATCGATCCGCAGACGTTGGGCCCGGCGAGGACTGCGGCCCGGTTGCCGAGCCTGACGAAGATGCCTTCCCGTTTGACGCCTACCGACCTGGCGACCTTTTCGGCGTACCGCATGTGCGAGTGCTTCCAGATGGCGTCCGGGGTCTTGAGCATGGCGAGCTTGCGTGCGAGTTCGGATTCGGGCTTGTCGTCCTTGCCCGGGTCGTTGCCCTCGTCGAACTCGTCGAGGGCGTCCTGCTCGGCCTGGTCTTCGTCGGGCGGGCGGCAGGTCACGTGCTGGCAGGGCTGCACCTGTTCGGGGTGGCGTTCGCAGCGGGCGCGTTGGCCGAGGTGTCCGGTGAGCTGTGCGGCGATCGTGGCCGGATCGTATACGGCTGTCATACGAGTTCTCCGATCTGGCGGGGCGACCGCATTCCGGCGTTGAGGCCGTCCCGGATGGTGCTTTGTGCTTTGCGTTCGTCGGGGCTGACCCCGGCCTGCGCTGCTGCGGCGGTGATGGCCTGGTGGGCGTCGTCCTGCCCGATGAGCCCGGCGCCGACCAGCTGGCCGATGCTGTACGAGCAGGTCAGTACGGACTCGTGCAACGCCCCGGGCTGGGCGGATGCCAGGTCGGCAAGTTCCCGTTCCAGGGCCGTCGCGGTGTACCGGCTGAGGTCTTTGGGCGTCTCCGGTGGTGCGACGTGCCGGGGGCGCGGGTTGGGGTCGACCCACCGGCCGAGGCGTTCCAGCTCGGTGCGCAACCACCTGGGCAGTGGCGCTATGGTCCGGGAGTCGCCGAGTGCCCGGTAGGTGCCCTTCGGTACGACGGTGCCGGGCAGGGTGACGGACTGGTCGCCGGCTTTGAAGTCGGCTTGCCATCCGAACCCGGCCCGGACGGAGTCGCCGCCGCGCCACTCGTACCCGTAGGGCACCCGGAACCAGGCCTGGAGTCCGCCGGACTTGGTGAGCACGGTGAGGGTGTTGTGCTCGATCCAGGGCAGGCACCGGCCGCGCAGTTCGCACAGGGCGGCGAACACGTCGAGGCCGTCGTTGATCCCTGCGGGGTCGATGGTCTCGCCGCGGATGAACACCCCGTCCTGCGGGGGTTCGTGGCCGTGGGCGTCGAGGTCGATGGCGACGATGTTGGAGCGCCCGCAGTTGGCGCCCCAGTTGGCGTCGGGGGTTTCCTTGTGCCATATGCGGATGGTGTCCGGGTTGGTGGTGGCTGCGTGCAGCCCGTGGCAGCGTCCGCCGTTGGCGATGCAGCGGCACTTGCGCGGGTCGTGCAGCACGTAGTCCGGGTTGGGTGTGTTGGTGCCCCGGAGGGTGGGCGAGCAGTGCGTGCAGTTGCCGTAGGGCTTGTTGTCGTCGGGCCGGTAGGGGAAGACGTGGATGTTCTGGCGGGCGAACCACAGTGGGGTATCGAGGTTCATGCCGCACCGCCGGGGGTGGCGTCGCGCGGGGTGTGGCTGCGGCTCACTAGATCGGTCTCCGTGCTGGTGAGTGCGGTGATGGCGTCTGCGGCCATCCGGTCGACGTCGTCGGTGTAGAGGCGTTGCACGAGCCGCACGGCGCGGGGGCTGGGCTGTTCGGCGAGGTGCGCGCGGATACTGTCGCGGACGATCAGGCAGCGGGCTCGTTCCTTGACCAGCTGGAGGTGCTGGCGGCCCTGCTGCTCGGTCTCGTCGAGGTCGACGGGGGTGTTGATCGGCCAGTGGCCGTTGGGCTTGCTCATGTGGTGTCCGTTCGCGAGAGCGAGACGGGGCGGGGAACGTCTCGCGACGGGGATGGGGCGTGGTGGCCCGGCCTCGGTTGTGGGGGCCGGGCCGGGGCACGTCAGTTGCTCTCGTGCTGGGCGATGGCGAGCCGGTACCGGAGCAGTTCCAGTTCCTTCAGGAGCCGGTCGATGGAGTCGCCGAGGAACCCGTCGATGACGGTGTCTTCGTCGATGGGTGCCGCGTTCATCAGGGCTTCGTGGATGAGCGGCAGGTCGTCGGGCTCCAGGTAGGTGCCGCTGGTGCCGAGCGCGTCGTGTTCGTGGGCGCGGCGTTCCTCGTTGAGCTTGAGGAAGTAGGCGGTGCAGAGGTCCTTGACGGCGGCGCGCTGCTCGTTGTCCGGGAGGCTGAGCCAGGCGTCGAAGACGAGGGTGTCGGCCCAGCTGGTCTTGCCTTCGCGGCGAGCCTTGGAGGTGGCGGCGTCGACGGCGCGGCGGAGCGCTCCGCAGTTGGTGAAGGTGAAGCTGATGCCGTCGAAGTCGTCCAGCGGTTGTGTCACCATGGGTGGGTAGTCCTTTCGTTGGAGCCCCGGTCGCTGGCGAGCGATGAGCCGGGGCTTCGGCGTGTACGGGGCTGACGGCCCTTGCCTGCCGGTGTTCGAGCACCGGTGACCTGGTGGGGGCCGTTTCTATGCGGCGCCGTCGGCCGTGTTGACGGTCTGGGCGTTCAGCCATGCCTCGATGACGCTGCGCCGGTACCTGATGCGTCCGGAGCGGCCGGGGCTGGTCTTGATGTAGTCGGGCCCGATGCCCATCCACCGCCAGTTGGCGAGGGTCTGAGCGGTGAAGCCGTACTCGGCGTGGACTCGCTTCGGCTCAAGGAGCTCATCAGCCATCACGTTTTCCCTACTCCAGTCATGCGGATTTGCATTGCCTAATGTTAGAGTTAGGCCATGAGCCAGAGACTAGCACCACCTAGGCAGACACTGAAGCGGGTCAAGCCGCATAAACTGGTCCGCATGACTGATGAGCAGAAGAAGCGCGGGCCGGCCGCTACTCAGATCGCCGCCACTGGCGAAGAGGTGAAGAGGAACGTCGCCCGACTGCGCAAGGCGCGGGGCTGGACCACGTATGAACTGGCCCAACGCATGGGCGCAGCGGGTCGCCCGATCCCTCAGTCAGGGATCTCTCGCGTCGAGTCGGGTGGTCGTCGGGTCGACGCTGATGACCTCGCAGCCTTCGCCGTGGTCTTCGGCGTGTCACCCGCGGCGCTTCTGCTTCCGCTCAAGGACTCGCCGCGGGATCGGGTGGGCATCACCGGCGCCGGCGTCGTTCCGGCTGACGTGGCATGGGCATGGGCCAGCAACCGACGCCCGCTCAAAACGCCGTCGACCGAGACTCGCACCGCAGAGATGCAGTACGCCTTGGCGTCGCTGCCCCCAGACGCTCGCGAAGCCCGACAGCACCCCGCCGGGCGGGCGATCGAGGCCGCTCACGATGACGTGACCCGGCTTGTCGTCTACGCCGGCTGGTCCGTCGAGGGTGGTAGCGATCAGGAGTTCGCTGACCTGCTGGACCAGGCCCGCACGTCTCTGGATCGGGCACGGGTCGAGGTGGATCGCATCGCTGTCGAGCGCAACGAGCTGTCGATGCTCCGTGACGGTGTCGGGTCTAAGGCTGGGGAGGGTGGCGGCGATGGCCCGAGTATGGATTGAGGACCGGGAGAACCACGCCGACTACCTGGAGGCGATGGAGAAGTGGCAGGACGCGAAGCGGAACGGCAGTAAGCGCCGGCCACCGGGCAGGTGGCGGGTCCGCTGGTACGGGCCGGACGGCAAGGGCAAGGCGGCCACGTTCGGGAAGCTCCCGCAGGCCGAGGCCGAGATGCACGCCATCACTGCCCGTCTCGACAAGGGGTCCTACCGGGACCCGAAGTCGGGGAAGGCCGCGACGAAGATCGTGGCCGAGGAGTGGTTCACCTCGAAACGCAAGGTTGGCCGGACCACCCGCCGGGACTACCGGGATCTCCTCGACAACTACGTCATCCCGAAGTGGGGTGACTGGCAGGTCGCCGCGATTCAGTGGGAGGACGTGTCCGCGTGGCTGACCGAGCTGGAGACGAAGCCCGGCAAGGCAGGGAAGATCCTCGGGGCGGCCCGGATCATCAAGGCGTACCGGGTGCTGTCCATGGTGATGAAGCACGCCGTGTTCTCGAAGCGGATCAGCACGAGCCCGTGCCACGACCACGAACTCCCCCGGCCGGACGATGAGGACGAGCATGTCTACCTCACCTACGACCAGCTGGAGCGCCTGGCCCTAGCGGCGGGCGACTACCGGTTGATGATCCTGACGCTGGGGTACAGCGGGATCCGGTGGGCCGAAGCGTCCGCCATCAAGACGGGCCGGCTGCTGGTCCCCAAGCGGCGCATCCGGATCGTCCAGAACTTCACCGACGTGGGCGGGGTGCTGGAGCTCGGCCCGGTGAAGAATCACGAGAAGCGTTCGGTTCCGATCCCCCGGTCGTTCGCTGACGAGCTGGGCACCCTCGCGCGCGGCAAGGGGCAGGGCGACCTGCTGTTCACGGCTCCGGAGGGCGGGCCGCTGCGTTACAACAACTTCCGCAACCGGGTCTTCGATCCGGCGGTGAAGGAAGCCGGGCTCGGCGGCATGGGCATCACGCCCCACAAGCTCCGGCATACCGCGGCGTCGCTCGCCATCGCGGCCGGCGCCGACGTGAAGGTCATCCAGCTGATGCTGGGGCACAAGGACGCGTCGATGACGCTGAACATCTACGGGCATCTGTTCCCGGATCGCCTCGACGAGGTCGCGGACGCCCTCGACGCGGGCCGACTCGTCGCACTGGCGATGAAGGATGCGTCGGTCACGGTCGAGGCCTAGGCGAAGTAGCACGTACAAAATGCGTACTGGCCCCCGACGGTGATCTTGTCGGGGGCCAGTCGCGTACCGCGTCTGATCTGCGGTTTCCTAGCTGAGCCGCCTTCGGGATTCGAACCCGAGACCTACGCATTACGAGTGCGTTGCTCTGGCCAACTGAGCTAAGGCGGCGCGCCCTGTCGCACCATGGTGCGATCAGCAGCGGGGCCAAGTCTACACAGTTTCCGGGGGTGCTCCGCACACGGCGTCCTCGGAGGCGTTTGCGCTGGTCAGGGCGGGTCGGAGGGGCGGGGGGTCAGGTGCACTTCTTGCCGTCGGTGGGCGGCGTGCCCTCCAGGAGGTACGTGTTGATCGCCGTGTCGATGCAGTCGCTCCCCCGGCCGTAGGCAGTGTGGCCGTCGCCCTCGTAGGTGAGCAGGGTGCCGGAGGAGAGCTGCTCGGCCAGGGCTTCGGACCACTTGTACGGGGTGGCCGGGTCGCGGGTGGTGCCGACGACCACGATCGGGTCGGCGCCCTTCGCCTCGGTGCGGTGCGGGGTGCCCGTGGCATCGGTGGGCCAGGAGGCGCAGTTCAGGGAGGCCCAGGCGAAGCCGCGCCCGAAGACCGGGGAGGCCTTCTCGAAGTCCGGGACCGCCTTCTCGACCGCGTCGGGGCCGTCGAAGGCGGGCGGCAGGTCGAGGCAGTTCACGGCGGCGTTGGCGAACATCAGGTTCGCGTACTTCCCGTTCGGCCCGCGCTCGTAGTAGCCGTCGGCCAAGGACAGGAGGCCGGAGCCGTCGCTGCGCTGCGCGCCCGCCAGCGCCTCGCGGAGCTGCGGCCAGGCCGCCTCGTCGTACATGGCGGCGATCACGCCGGTGGTGGCCAGGGACTCGCTCAGCTCGCGGTCGTCGCCGGTCGGGATCGGCTTGGCGTCCAGGTCCTTGAAGAGCTGCTTCAGCGCCTTCGCCGCGTCGGCGGTGGACGTGGTGCCGAGCGGGCAGTCCGGCTGCTCGACGCAGTCGGCGGCGAAGGACTGGAAGGCCCCCTCGAAGCCCGCCGTCTGGTCGCGGTTCATGTCGATGGCCTTCAGGGAGGGGTCCATCGCCCCGTCCAGGACGAGGCGGCCGGCCCGCTCCGGGAAGAGGTCCGCGTAGGTGGCGCCCAGGAAGGTGCCGTACGACGCCCCGACGTAGCTCAGCTTCTCGTCGCCGAGCAGGGCCCGCAGGACGTCCATGTCGCGGGCCGTGTCGACGGTGGAGACGTACGGGAGGATCTCGCCGCTCCGCTTCTCGCAGCCCGCCGCGAACTTCTCGAAGGACGCGCTCAGCTTCTTGACCTCCGCCGCGTCGTCGGGCGTCTGGTCGACCTGGGTGTAGGCGTCCATCTCCGGCCCCGTGAGGCACTCGACGGGTTCGCTGCGGGCCACGCCGCGCGGGTCGATCGCGACCATGTCGTAGCGGGCCCTCACCTGGGCCGGATAGCCGAGGGCCGCGTACCCCTGGAGATAGCCGATCGCGGAGCCGCCGGGGCCGCCCGGATTCACCAGGAGGGAGCCGATCCGCTTGCCCGGTCCTGTGGCCTTCTTGCGGGAGACGGCGAGGTCGATATCGCCGCCATCCGGCTTGTCGTAGTCCTTCGGCGCCTTCATCGTCGCGCACTCGAACCCCTCCACCCCGCAGTCGCGCCAGCTCAGCTTCTGCGCGTAGTACGACGACAGCCCCTCGGGGGCCGCCGTGCCGGTGGCCGAAGCGCTCGGCGACGAGCCGCTGCCACTGCAGCCGGAGATGAGGAGGCCGGCAGTGCCGATCCCGAGGGCGAAGGTGCGGAGCAGCCGCCTGGTATCCATTCAGGGAGCGTATCCGCCGGGTGACGAGTCGTCCGATTCCCTACTCATTCGGGTGAACAGGGACCAGGCGTGGAAGCCTTCAGCCCGCCCGCAGCGCCATCGTCATCGCCTCCACCGCGAGCAGCGGCGCCACGTTGCGGTCCATCGCCTCGCGGCAGGCGATCACCGACTCGATCCTGCGCAGGGTCTGCGCGGGCGTCGAGGACTCCGCGATCCGGTCGAGGGAGTCCTGCACATCGACGTTGGCGATCGCCAGCTTCGAACCGAGCTGGATCGCCAGCACATCGCGGTAGAACCCGGTGAGCTCGGTCAGCGCCAGATCGAGGCTGTCCCGCTGCGTACGCGTCTTGCGGCGCTTCTGCTTGTCCTCCAGCTCCTTCATCGCCCCCGCCGTACCGCGCGGCATCCGGCCCCCGGCCACCCCGCCGAGCGCCGCCTTGAGGTCCTCGGTCTCCTTCACATCGACCTCCTCCGCCAGCTGCTTGGCGTCGTCGGTGGCCGTGTCGATCAGCTCCTGGGCCGCCTTGAGGCACCCCCCGACGTCGGCGACCCGCAGCGGAACCTTCAGCACCGCCGCCCGCCGCGCCCGCGCCCGCTCGTCCGTCGCGAGACGGCGGGCCCGGCCGATGTGCCCCTGGGTGGCGCGCGCCGCGGAGTGCGCCCGCTCGGGGTCGACGCCGTCGCGGCGGATCAGGACGTCGGCCACCGCCTCCACCGGCGGGGTGCTCAGGGTGAGGTGCCGGCAACGGGAACGGATCGTGGGCAGGACGTCTTCGAGCGAGGGGGCGCAGAGCATCCAGACCGTGCGCGGCGCGGGCTCCTCGACGGCCTTCAGCAGGACGTTGCCCGCGCCCTCGGTGAGGCGGTCCGCGTCCTCCATCACGATGACCTGCCAGCGGCCGACCGCCGGGGAGAGCTGGGCACGCCGGACCAGGTCGCGGGTCTCCTTCACGCCGATGGAGAGGAGGTCCGTACGGATGATCTGGACGTCGGCGTGCGTGCCGATCAGGCTGGTGTGGCAGCCGTCGCAGAAACCGCAGCCGGGAGCGCCGCCCAGCGCCCGGTCCGGGCTCGTGCACTGGAGCGCGGCGGCGAAGGCCCGGGCCGCCGTGGACCGGCCGGAGCCGGGCGGTCCGGTGAACAGCCAGGCGTGCGTCATCTTCGAGCCCTGGTCCAGCGGCTTGCCGTCGGACACGGCGGTGACCAGGGCGTCGGCGTCCTTGGCGGCGGCGGCGAGCTGTTCCTGCACGCGGATCTGTCCGACCAGGTCGTCCCATACGGTCATGGGTCACCGCCCTTCCGGTGGTGTCGTGCCGTGCTGTGGTGTGGTGTGGCGCAGCGGTGGCGTTGGCGTTGAGCGTTCAGCGTCGTTCTGCGGGACGTCTGCGGGCGGTACGCGGGAGGGGCGCGGTGCGCTGTCCGTCTCGCCGCTCTCCATTGTGGGGGACGCCACTGACAGTCCGGCCCGCCCGCCCCCGGAGGGACGGACGGGCCGGGACTTCAGCGTCGGCGCCGGGGGTGTCAGCCGCGCGGGCGACGTCCCCGGCCCGCGGGGCCGTCGTCCTCGTGGCCCCCGAGCAGCTCGTCCGCCAGGGTCGGCAGATCGTCCAGCGGAGTCTCCTCCGCCCAGTCCGGGCGGGGGCGCTTGCGGCGGCCCTGCTGCCGGTCGGGCGTCTCTCCGGCGTTCGGGTCCTCGACCTGCGGCAGTTCCCGGGTGCGCTCGTTCTCGCTCTCCGCGGGCGAGGTCGCCTGGTTCTCGTCCCGGAAGAACCCCTGGGGCACCCGGTCGGAGGGCCGATCAGCGGAGACCGGCGGCAGCACGGCCGTCTCGTCCGCGTCCCGGGCCTGTCGCCGGTCCGCCGGCCGCTGGTCCACCGGCTGGTCCTCCGGCCGCCGGTCCGAGAAGCGCGGCAGCATCGCCGTCTCGTCGTCCCCGGAAGCGGGTCCTGAACGTGCACCCGTACCCATACCCGTACCGGATCCGGAAGGACGGTCGTCGTCCTCCGGCCGAACCGCCGGGACCGGCTGCGTGATCTCGTTCGGGTTCACGATGGGTGTGGGCACCGTGAGCTCGTTCTCCGGAACGGACGGGCCTTCCGACCACGAGGGCGACGACGACCGCGAGGACGTCTCCGTACGGGAGTCACGGGAGTCACGGGAGTCACGGGAGTTACGGGAGTCTCGGAAGTCACCGGAGTCACCGGAGTCACCGGAGTCTCGGAAGTCACGGGAGTCACGGGACGCCCGCGCCTCCTCCGCCCGCTGGGCCTCCGCCCGCTCGGCCTCGGCGCGCGCCGCCTCCGTACGGGCTGCGGCTTCGGCCTCCGCCCGGCGGCGGGCCTCCTCCGCGCGCATCAGGGCCTCTTCGGCCCTGCGCTGCTTCTCCAGCCGCTGCGCCTCGGCCTCCTTGCGGAGTCGGGCCTCCTCCTCGGCCTGCTTGCGCAGGCGTTCCTGCTCGGCCTCGCGGACCCGCTCCTCGGCCTCCAGCCGGAGCCGGTCCTCCTCGGCGCGGCGGCGGGCCTCCTCGGCGCGCTGCCTGGCCTCCTCCGCCTGGCGCTCGGCCTCGCGGCGGCGGGCCTCCTCCAGCTCGCGCTGCTTGCGCTCCTCCTCCTCGGCGCGCAGCCGGGCGAGCTGCTCCTGGCGCTCCTTCTCCAGGCGCTCCTCCTCGGCCTTGCGGGCGGCCTCTTCCTCCGCCTTGCGCCGGGCCTCCTCGATGGCCTGGCGGCGCGCCTCCTCGATGGCCTCGATCTCGGCCTCGGAGAGCGGGAGGAGTTGGTCGAGCCGGTGACGTACGACGGTGGTGATCGACTCCGGCTCCTGGCCGGCGTCCACCACCAGATAGCGGGTCGGATCGGCGGCGGCCAGGGTCAGGAACCCGGACCGCACCCGCTCGTGGAATTCGGCCGGCTCCGACTCCAGCCGGTCCGGCGCCTCGGTGAACCGCTCCCGCGCGGTCGCCGGGTCGACGTCGAGCAGCACCGTCAGGTGCGGTACGAGGCCACTCGTCGCCCACCGCGAGATCCGGGCGATCTCGGTCGGGGCCAGGTCCCGGCCGGCGCCCTGGTAGGCGACGGAGGAGTCGATGTAACGGTCGGAGATGACGATCGCGCCGCGCTCCAGCGCCGGGCGGACGACGGAGTCGACGTGCTCGGCGCGGTCGGCGGCGTACAGCAGGGCCTCGGCCCGGTTGGACAGGCCGGCGGAGGACACGTCGAGCAGGATCGACCGCAGCCGCTTGCCGACCGGGGTCGCCCCGGGCTCGCGGGTCACGACGACCTCGTGGCCCTTGGACCGGATCCAGTCGGCGAGCGCCTCGACCTGAGTGGACTTGCCCGCTCCGTCGCCGCCCTCCAGGACGAGGAAGAAGCCGGTGGCCGCGGGTGCGACCGCCGGGTCGCCGCCGCGCAGCGCCTCGCGCAGGTCCCGGCGCAGCGGCACGCCCGCCCGGTCGTCCGTCTTGGCGAGGACGAGGGCGGCGACGGGCAACAGCAGCGCGCCGAGCAGCATCAGGGTGAACGCGGCCCCGCCGTGGGCGAAGACGAAGTCGCCGGCGACCAGGCGGTGCCGCCCGATCGCGGCGGCCAGCAGGGGGCCCGCGACCACGCCGAGCGCGACGAGCACCCGGACGACGGCCTGGAGGTGCTCGGTGGTCCGGGCCTGCCGGAACGCCTCGGTCTCCTGGTCGATCAGGGTGTGCCCGGTGTTCGCGGCGACCCCGGCGGCGTAACCGGCGAGCAGGGCGATGGCGATCCCGGTCGCGGTGTCCGGCACCAGGCCGAGCGCGAGGAGCGCGAGGCCGGTGACCATGACGGCCAGCGCCAGCAGACGGCGGCGCGACAGGGTGGGCAGCACATGGCGCGCGGTGCGGATGCCGAGAGCGGTGCCACCGGTCAGTCCGAGGACCAGCAGCGCGAACGTCGCGGGCCCGCCCCCGAGGTCGTGGGCGTGCAGTACGGAGACGGCGGCGGCCGCGGCCGCGGCTCCGGCGAGGGCCGCGCAGACCGCGACCAGCAGGGGGACCGCGCCGGTGCGGCCCTTGTCGGGTCCGTTGCCGGTGGCGGGGCGGCGCAGCCCCTCCAGCGGGGAGCGCGGCCGGGGCGTCTGCGTGGCCGGGAACCGAAGGAAGTACAGGGTGGAGATGGAGGCCGAGAAGAACCCGGCCGCTACGTAGGACCCCAGGGCCGCCTGGTGGAAGGAGAACCACTCCAGGCCCGACCCGAGGAGGTTGCCGACCAGCGTGGCGGCCAGCAGGACCAGCGCGGCGGCGGGCACGGCGAGGAAGTTCGTACGCAGCGAAAGGCGGCGCAGGGCGTCGAGGTGGTCGGGCAGGGGGCGTACGGCCGCGCCTTCGAGGGGCGGGGCGGGCAGCAGCGCCGGGGCGGCGCTGTCCTTGGCCACGGCCCACAGGCGCTCACCGGCGCCGGTCACGAAGACGGTGATGAGGATCATCATGAGCGCCTTGTCGGGCGTCCAGTCGATCCACAGCGGGGCGACGACCAGGAGCGCCAGGCGCAACCCGTCCACCCCGATCATCAGCCATCGCCGGTCCAGCTTTCCGCCGGGCCCCGTGAGGGACGTCAAGGGCCCCAGGAGTACGGCTCCGAAGAACAGGGTGGAAAGGATCCGGGCACCGAAGACGGCGGCGACGGCGAAGGCCGCCCCGCGGTATCCGGTACCGAATGAGCCCTCAAGGACCGCCGCTTGCAGCGACAGCAGCACCAGCACGAGAAGGGCGAGTGCATCGCCGATACCGCCGACGAGCTGGGCGCTCCACAACCGCTTCAGCGGGGGAATACGCAACAGGGCCCGTACGGCGCGCTCGCGTGAGTCTGCGGCAAGTGTGTCGGAGGTGGGGCTCACGACCGTTGGCTGCTCGGCTCGCGTCATCCGCCCAGCCTATCGGCAGCGGTGCGGTGAACGTCGGCCCGTCCGAACATATGGACGCAGACAACTTCAGGCCATGGTGCGCGAGACCCTCTTGCGCACCGCCGCCGCCGCCGGCCCCCTTGCGCACCACCACCCCGCACGCCGACGCACCACCGCCCGGCACCTGGATCACAGGGATCGAGGTACCGGGCGGCTGGATACGATCCGCGCGACGGCGAGGTCAGCCGTCCGACGGGGCGGCGCGGTCAGTCGTCCGACGCGACTGCGCGGTCAGTCGTCCGACGGGGCGGAGGCGGAGGAGGAGGCCGAAGCCGTCTTCTTCGCCGTCGCCGTCGTCTTCTTGGCAGCCGTCTTGGCAGTCGTCGCCTTCTTGGCCGTCGTCGTCTTCTTCGCCGCGGTCTTCTTGGCGGCCGTGGTCTTGGTGGTGGCCGTCGTCTTCTTCGCGGCCGTCTTCTTGGCCGTCGCCTTCTTCGCCGGGGCCTTCTTGGCCGTCTTCTTCTTCGCGGGCCCCTTGGCGCGCTTCTCGGCGAGCAGCTCGTAGCCGCGTTCCGGCGTGATGTCCTCGACGCTGTCGTCGGTCCGCAGCGTCGCGTTGGTCTCGCCGTCCGTGACGTACGCGCCGAAGCGGCCGTCCTTCACCACGACCGGCGCACCGCTGACCGGGTCGGTGCCCAGCTCCTTGAGCGGCGGCTTGGCAGCGGCCCGACCGCGCTGCTTGGGCTGGGCGTAGATCGCGAGGGCCTCTTCGAGGGTGATGTCGAAGAGCTGGTCCTCGGAGGTCAACGACCGTGAGTCGGTGCCCTTCTTCAGATACGGGCCGTAGCGGCCGTTCTGCGCGGTGATCTCGACGCCCTCGGCGTCCTCGCCGACGACGCGCGGCAGCGACATCAGCTTGAGGGCGTCGGCGAGGGTGACCGTGTCCAGGGACATGGACTTGAAGAGGGAGGCGGTCCGCGGCTTCACCGCGTTCTTGCCGGTCTTCGGCGTCCCCTCGGGCAGCACCTCGGTGACGTACGGGCCGTAGCGGCCGTCCTTGGCGATGATCTGGTTGCCGCTGACCGGGTCGGCGCCCAGCTCGAAGTCGCCGCTGGGCTTCGCCAGCAGCTCCTCGGCGAGCTCGACGGTCAGCTCGTCGGGTGCCAGGTCCTCGGGGACGTCGGCCCGCTGGTGGCCCTCGGCGTCCTTCTCGCCCCGCTCGATGTACGGACCGTAGCGGCCGACGCGGAGCTTGATGTCGTTGCCGACCGGGAAGGAGGAAATCTCCCGGGCGTCGATCGCGCCGAGGTCGGTGACCAGTGCCTTCAGGCCGCCGAGGTGGTCGCCGTCGCCGTTGCCCGCGTCGGAGGCCGCGCCGACTCCCGCGATGTCGTCACCGGGCTGGGCGCCGAAGTAGAAGCGCTTGAGCCACGGCACGGACTGGGCCTCGCCCCGCGAGATGCGGTCGAGGTCGTCCTCCATACGGGCGGTGAAGTCGTAGTCGACGAGCCGGCCGAAGTGCTTCTCCAGCAGGTTGACCACGGCGAAGGACAGGAAGGACGGGACGAGCGCCGTGCCCTTCTTGAAGACGTAGCCGCGGTCGAGAATGGTCCCGATGATCGAGGCGTACGTCGACGGGCGGCCGATCTCGCGCTCTTCCAGCTCCTTGACCAGCGAGGCCTCGGTGTAACGGGCCGGGGGCTTGGTGGCGTGCCCGTCGACCGTGACCTCCTCGGCGGACAGCGCGTCGCCCTCGGCCACCTGCGGCAGCCGGCGCTCGCGGTCGTCCAGCTCGGCGTTCGGGTCGTCGGCACCCTCGACGTACGCCTTCATGAAGCCGTGGAAGGTGATCGTCTTGCCCGAGGCGGAGAACTCGGCGTCCCGGCCGTCGCTCGCCCGGCCGCCGATCTTTACGGTGACGGAGTTGCCGGTCGCGTCCTTCATCTGGGAGGCGACGGTCCGCTTCCAGATCAGCTCGTAGAGCCGGAACTGGTCGCCGGTGAGGCCGGTCTCGGCGGGGGTGCGGAAGCGGTCGCCTGAGGGGCGGATCGCCTCGTGCGCCTCCTGCGCGTTCTTGACCTTCCCGGCGTACGTACGCGGCTTCTCGGGGAGGTAGTTCGCCCCGTACAACTGCGTGACCTGGGCCCGGGCCGCGGAGATCGCGGTGTCCGAGAGGGTCGTGGAGTCCGTACGCATATAGGTGATGAAGCCGTTCTCGTACAGCTTCTGCGCCACCTGCATGGTCGCCTTCGCTCCGAAGCCCAGCTTGCGGCTCGCCTCCTGCTGGAGGGTCGTGGTCCGGAAGGGCGCGTACGGAGAGCGGCGGTACGGCTTCGACTCGACGGACCGGACCGCGAAGGAGGAGTCGGCGAGCGCGGCGGCCAGGGCGCGGGCGTTCGTCTCGTCCAGGTGCAGGGTCTGGGCGGAGCCGGCCTTCAGCTGCCCGTCCGGGCCGAAATCGCGGCCCTGGGCGATCCGGCGGCCGTCGACCGCGCTGAGGCGGGCGGTGAGAGTCGAGGGGTCGGAGGCGTCACCGGTGCGGCCGGTGGCGAACTTTCCGGTCAGGTCCCAGTACTCGGCGGAGCGGAAGGCGATGCGCTCGCGCTCCCGCTCGACGACGAGCCGGGTGGCGACCGACTGGACGCGGCCCGCCGAGAGCTTCGGCATGACCTTCTTCCACAGGACCGGCGAGACCTCGTAGCCGTAGAGGCGGTCGAGGATGCGGCGGGTCTCCTGGGCGTCGACCATGCGCTGGTTGAGCTCGCGCGGGTTGGCGACGGCGGCCCGGATCGCGTCCTTGGTGATCTCGTGGAAGACCATCCGGTGGACCGGGACCTTGGGCCTGAGCACTTCCTGGAGGTGCCACGCGATGGCTTCGCCCTCGCGGTCCTCATCGGTGGCGAGAAAGAGCTCGTCGGATTCGGCCAGCAGCTGCTTGAGCTTCCTGACCTGGGCCTTCTTGTCGGCGTTGACGACATAGATGGGCTGGAAGTCGTGTTCGACGTCCACCCCGAGGCGGCGTACCTCGCCGGTGTACTCGTCCGGGACCTCGGCCGCGCCGTTCGGGAGGTCGCGGATGTGCCCGACGCTCGCCTCGACGACGTATCCGGGGCCGAGATAGCCCTTGATCGTCTTCGCCTTGGCAGGCGACTCGACGATGACGAGTCGGCGGCCGCCCTGTGCGGTCTCGCTGGTCGGGGACAACTTCGCTCTTCTCTCCGGTCGACACTCGATGGGCATCCGGGCAGCATCATGACGCTGCCCGCGGTGCTGTCGCTGCGGAGTGTGACGGTACAACCCGCCCCCGTGTCAAACGGCAAAAGCCCGCAACGGCCACTCGAACGGTAACCCGACTTCCGCCATTCCTGCCGCCCGGACCGCCGGGTCCGCGCCGCACGGCGGCTTGGCCAGTGCCTTTTCGGAGGTGGTCGCGGTGTCCGCCGGGCAACCTGTCGGCCCGGGCGCCGCACTGCCGGGGGCGGGGATCAGACGAGCGTGAAGCACCACACGCCGAGGCCGAGGAAGACTACGCCGAAGAGCGTCGTGAGTGCGGTGGAGGCGACGGGGCTCACACCGTGCGCGACCGGCGCGCGATGCAGGGCTCGCGCCCCTGTCCAGACCAGGAGGGCGGCGCCGAACAGCGCCAGGGCCGTACCGGCGAAGACTGCTGAGACGCTCTCCATGTCGTACTCCTGGACCGTCGTGGCGAACCACCCGGGGCGGGCCGGCCGGTCCCGGAGCCGGACCTCCGCGGCCCGGCACGGGGAGGTTGTCACCCCGGGGCATCGACCACACGAACCCCGGGTGAACAGCACTCCCCCGCCGACCAGCGGAACCCCATCGGCCGCGTACGAATCGCATACGGACCGGACTCGAACCGGACTCGGGCCGGACTCGGGCCGGACTCGGGCCGGGTTCGAACCGGACTCGGGCGGGATGCGGGTGGGATTCGTACCGGACTCGGGCCGGACTCGGGCGGGATGCGTACCGGACTCGGACCGGCCCTTTACGGCACAGCGATCGTTCGACCGGAACGCACGGCCCGGTCGCGCCGGAGAGCGCGCGCAGCAGGAACACACTGGTGACAAGGGCGGCACCGCCCCACCGGCGAGCCCTCCCGCCCCGTACCGGAAGGCGGCCGCGGTCACTGTCCTACGGACACGGCCTCCAGCTCACACCGTCGTACGGAGACGACCTCCGGTTCGCCGGCCGCCGCACCCTCGGCGCCCTCGACACACTCCGCGCTCGCCGCGCCCTCCAGGCACTCCGCGCTCGCCGAGGCCCTCACGCACCCCGCGTCCTACTGGCCTCGCGGAACGACGCCGGGCGCCGGTTCCAGGAAGCCCTCCTCGACCAGCAACCGGATCGCCTGCGGGGTGCGGTCGCGCAGGAGCACCGGGTCCTCCGCCATCAACTGCGCGATGGCGTCCAGGATCCGCCCGGCGGGCAGCGAGCCGTCGCACACGCCCGCGAACCCGGCGGCCACCGCGTCGACCTTGGTCGCCCGCATCATGCCGTGGTGCTGACGCAGCACCACATGCTCGGGATCCTCCGCACCCGGCAGGCCGACCTGCTCCTGCACGACCTCGGCGGCGAGGACGAAGTGCCCCGCGAGCAGCGCCGCGTCGTCCTGGTCGCGGAGGTAGTCCTGGCGGGCGAAGTGCTCCTGGACGGCCTGCCCGAGCGGCTGCCGCACCGCGTGCGGCCACTCCTCGATCACGATCGAGGGGTTCCCGGCCTCCGCCGCGGCGGATCTACGCAGGGTGATCCAGCCGAACCCCACGGCCGTGGCGCCCCGCGCCTCGAACTCGTCGAGCCACGCCTCGTACCGCTCGGTGTACTCGGCGGGGTCGCTGCGGTGGTCGCCGCTGTCCCGCAGCCACAGCTCGGCGTACTGCGTGACGTCCTGGACCTCGCGCTGGACGATCCAGGCATCACAGCCGTACGGCACCCAGGAGCGCAGCCTGTCCTGCCATTCCTCGCCCTCCACGTGCTGCCAGTTGGCGAGGAACTGGGCGTAGCCCCCCTCGTTCAGATGGGCCCCGGACTGCTGCACCAGCGCCCGGCACAGGTCGTCGCCGCCCATGCCGCCGTCCCGATAGGTGAGGCGGGCGCCGGGCGAGATGACGAAGGGCGGGTTGGAGACGATCAGGTCGAACGTGTCGGAGCCCACCGGTTCGAAGAGGGAGCCCTCGCGCAGGTCGGCGGGGGCGGCGCCGGACAGGGCGAGGGTGAGCCGGGTGAACTCCAGGGCACGGGGGTTGACGTCGGTGGCGGTGACCCGGCTCGCGTGCTGGGCGGCGTGCAGCGCCTGGATGCCGGAGCCCGTACCGAGGTCGAGGGCCGAGGCGACCGGCGTCCGGACGGTGATCCCGGCGAGGGTGGTGGAGGCCCCCCCGACCCCGAGGACGACGCCCTCCTCGCGCGAGCCGATCCCTCCCGCACCACCGACCGCGCATCCGAGGTCGGACACGATGAACCAGTCCTCGCCGTCCGGCCCCCCGTACGGCCTTACGTCGACGCCCGCACGGACCGTCCCGTCGGCGTGGCTCACCCAGCCGTCCTCGACGCACTCGGCGAGAGGCAGGGCGGCACGTACCTGCTCCTCGGCGACGGGACGCTGCAGCAGGAACAGCCGCACCAGCGTGTCGAGCGGGGTGTCACCCCGGGTGGCCCGCAGGGCGGGGACCGTCTCGCTGCGGGCGAGGGCGGCATAGGCGGGCGCGCCGAGGCGTTCGAGGAGCCCGTCCGCGGTGAAGTCCGCGGCGAGCAGGGCCTCACGGAGGGCGGCGGCGTGGTCGGGTGCGGGAAGGCTGCTCTTACTCACCCACCCATTGTGTCCGCTCCCACCGACAACGGCAGCGGCCCGGGCACCCACCGGGTGTCCGGGCCGCAAGAACGGCGCTCAGCCCTTCTTCTCCGCGGAGTCCTTGTCAGCGGAGTCCTTCTCCGTCGAGTCCTTCTCCGTCGAGTCGTTCTTGTCTGTGTCCGTGCCCGCCGGGGACACGTCGGAGCCGGCCGCCGCAGAGCCGGAGGGGCCGGTCGAGGCAGTCGGCTTCTGGCAGCCCTTCTGCTTCGACATCGCGACGCCGACCTCACCGGACTGAAGCTTCTTCAGAGCCTGGTCACCGCTGGTGCTGATCTTGTTCAGCTCGTCGGCGATGCCCTTCAGCCCGTCGGCGAACTTCGCCTGGTCCTTGGTGTCGAGCGCGTCGACCTCGGTCTTGAGGTCGGCGTACGCCTTGGAGGAGGCGTTGAGCTCCTTGACCGCTTCCTTCTGCGTGGTCTCGCCGTCCTCGACCGGCGGCGGACCGGCCGAGTCCACGGCGGTGCCCAGCGCCTTGTACGCCTGGGAGATCTGCTGGAAGGCGGCCGAGTCCGTCTTCTGGACGTCCGCGGGCTTGCTGTTGTCCGCGGTCTGCTGCTGGATGGAGGCGTTGGCGTTGGCGATCTTCTGCAGTTGCGGCTGAACCTGGTCGCAGACCTTCTTGGCCCAGTCGTTGACCTTGTTGTCGCTGTCGTCGCTGCAGCCCGACAGCGTCAGTACGAGTACCGCACCGCCGGACAGTGCGGCTGCAAGCTTCTTGTTCACCGGATTGGTCCCTTCCAAGGCTCTCGGCCCCGGAACTTACACGCCGAGGGGACGACAGCCGGGTGCCGGTCATCCGGTGTGCATGCTTTTGAAGCCATTTGCACCAAGGGAAATGAGGGAGATGCCACTCACCTCAAGAATCGGACGCACGATCGGCCGCTCATCCGAAAGGCTGCTCCCGATCATCGGCTCCATCGCCCCCTCGACACGGACACGAACACAGACACAGACACAGACACAGACGACACCGGACGGAAACGGAAGGGACGTGAGAAGGGACGTGGGAGGGGCAGCGGGCGGCAGAGAAGAAGCGGGACGTAACAGAGGCGGGGCGGACGACGCGTCAGCACCCGCTGTCCGCCCCCCTCTTGACCACACGTCACACAGAGGCGCGCGCCCGGCACGCTCTCGCTACGCAAGGCTCATGGGGCCGCCGCTGGGTCCGACGCGGGGACCGACGGACCACCGTCTCCCGAGGCGTCGTCGTCGCCCACGGCGATGCCGCGCCGCTTGGAGACGTAGACCGCGACGACGATGATCCCAATGGCGACGACCGCCACCAGCGCCCGCACCCAGGGGTTGGTGTCCGCTCCGTAGCTGAATTGCACGATCGCCGGAGCGATGAGCAGCGCGACCAGGTTCATCACCTTGAGCAGCGGGTTGATCGCCGGACCCGCCGTGTCCTTGAACGGGTCGCCGACCGTGTCGCCGATGACGGTCGCGGCATGGGCCTCGCTGCCCTTCCCGCCATGGTGGCCGTCCTCGACGAGTTTCTTGGCGTTGTCCCAGGCGCCTCCGGAGTTGGCGAGGAACACGGCCATCAGCGTGCCCGTGGCGATCGCGCCGGCGAGGTACGAGCCGAGGGCGCCGACGCCGAGGGTGAAGCCGACCGCGATCGGCGCCAGGACCGCGAGCAGCCCCGGTGTGGCCAGTTCACGCAGGGCGTCGCGCGTGCAGATGTCGACGACGCGCCCGTACTCGGGCTTCTCCGAGTAGTCCATGATCCCGGGGTGCTCGCGGAACTGCCGCCTGACCTCGTAGACCACGGCCCCGGCGGACCGGGAGACGGCGTTGATGGCCAGCCCGGAGAACAGGAAGACGACCGCGGCGCCCAGGATCAGGCCGACGAGGTTGTTGGGCTGCGAGATGTCCAGGCTCAGCCCCAACTCACCCGCCCCGGCCCCGACCTCGTCCACCGCGGTGGCGATGGCGTCGCGGTAGGACCCGAAGAGCGCCGCCGCAGCGAGTACGGCGGTGGCGATGGCGATGCCTTTGGTGATGGCTTTGGTCGTGTTGCCGACCGCGTCCAGGTCGGTGAGGACCTGGGCGCCGGCCCCCGTGACGTCCCCGGACATCTCGGCGATGCCCTGAGCGTTGTCCGAGACCGGTCCGAAGGTGTCCATGGCCACGATGACGCCCACCGTGGTGAGGAGCCCCGTCCCGGCGAGCGCGACCGCGAAGAGAGCCAGCATGATCGACGTACCGCCCAGCAGGAACGCCCCGTAGACGCCCAGGCTGATCAGCAGCGCGGTGTACACGGCCGATTCCAGGCCGATGGAGATGCCGGCCAGCACCACGGTGGCCGGGCCGGTGAGCGAGGATTTCCCGATGTCCCGGACCGGGCGGCGATTGGTCTCGGTGAAGTAGCCGGTGAGCTGCTGGATGAGCGCGGCCAGGACGATGCCGATGGCCACCGCGACCAGGGCGAAGATCCGCGGATCGCCACCGTGCCCGGCGATCGCCTCGTCGGAGACCCCGTCCAGCTCGGCGTACGAGGAGGGCAGATAGGTGAAGGCGGCGACGGCCACCAGGGCGAGCGAGACCACCGCGGAGATGAAGAAGCCGCGGTTGATCGCGGTCATGCCGCTGCGGTCGGCGCGACGCGGGGCCACCGCGAAGATCCCGATCATCGCGGTGACGACGCCGATCGCCGGCACCATCAGGGGGAAGGCGAGACCGGAGTCGCCGAACGCGGCCGTACCGAGGATGAGCGCCGCGACGAGCGTCACGGCGTACGACTCGAAGAGGTCGGCGGCCATGCCCGCGCAGTCACCGACGTTGTCGCCCACGTTGTCGGCGATGGTGGCGGCGTTGCGCGGATCGTCCTCCGGAATGCCCTGCTCCACCTTGCCCACCAGGTCGGCCCCGACATCCGCGGCCTTGGTGAAGATCCCGCCGCCAACCCTCATGAACATGGCGATCAGCGCCGCGCCGAGACCGAACCCCTCCAGCACCTTGGGCGCGTCGGCGGCATAGACGAGCACCACGCAGGAGGCCCCGAGCAGGCCGAGTCCCACCGTGATCATTCCGACCACGCCACCGGTACGGAAAGCGATCTTCATCGCTTTGTGCGAGACGGCGGTGAGATCCTTTTCCGGCTCGCCTTCCGCCGGCGTCGCCTCACGGGCGGCTGCGGCCACCCGCACATTGCTCCGCACGGCGAGCCGCATGCCGATGTATCCGGTCGCCGCGGAGAAAAGCGCACCCACCAGGAAGAAGAGGGAACGCCCCGCGCGCTGCGACCAGTTGTCGGCCGGCAACAGGAACAAGAGGAAGAACACGACGATGGAGAAGACACCGACCGTGCGCAGTTGTCGGGACAGATAGGCGTTCGCGCCCTCCTGGACCGCCGCGGCGATCTCCTTCATGCGTTCGGTGCCCTCGCCGGCCGCCAGGACCTGGCGTACGAGCAGCTGGGCGACGATCAGCGCGGCGACGGCGACGACCGCCACCACGACGACGATCAGCCGGTTGCCGTCGGTGAGTACCGCCGCCGCGAGGGAGACGGGTCGGTCGGAAAGTGCGGATTCTTGCGTCAGTGCTGCCATTGGGGTGGTGAAGAACTCCGCCATACGTCCTCCTTGACGCTCAGCGCTCAAGTCGTGGACGGATTGTAGGGAGCGGGACCTGATCAAAACAGTGGGCGGGAGGAGAATTGATCGCTCTCCCCCCAACGCCCAAAGATCAGCCGAGAGATTCTCCTCGAATGCAGTAATGAGGCAGGCGCATTACGCGAGGGACATCAAGAAAAAAAGGCCCTGATCAGCAGGGCCTGGAAAAACGAAACATCACCCGCGCGGCTCAACGCCCACGATCCTCGACGCGCGGGACCGGAAGCCGGATCTCAGCACCTCAGCACATCAGCGCCTCAGCACATCAGCGCCTCGACACCTCAGCACCTCAGCACCTCGGCACCTGGAATCACGCAGAGGCGCAGGAACGGCGCCACGGGCACGAACAGTGCCGGGGCACGGAGCACGGGCCACGGAGCACGGGCCACAGACCGCGCAATCACGGGCACACGCGAGCAACGTGTGCGAGCACAGAGGCAGGCGCAGGTTCGGGCGCGGGTAAGGAACCCCTCAGACGCGGGTACAAGGGCCCCTCAGGCGCGGGCACAGGCCCTCAGGGGCGCACCGCGGCGTCGGCCGTCGGCCAGCTCATGCGGATCACTCCGCCGGCCGCACCGGAGCGAACCTCGACGTCGTCGACGAGACCACTGATGACCGCAAGGCCCATCTCGTCCTCGCCCTCGCCGTCCATCTCGGGAACGGGCCGGTCCGGTCCCGCTCCGGAGGCACCGGAACCGGTGCGCGCCCCGGACGAGGCGGGATCCCCGCCGGGGCCGGGAACACTGTCCCCGACCTCGATGGAGAACGTCTTCTCCTCCTCGGTCAACGCGACGCTGACCGGCTCGGTGATGCCGTGACTGCGATGCAGCCCGACCGCGCGGCTGCACGCCTCCCCGACGGCGAGCCTGACCTCGTCGAGCACCGCCTCGTCGACACCGGCCCTGCGCGCCACGGCGGCCGCCACCAGGCGGGCCGTCCTGACATGTTCAGGCTGGGCGCTGAAGCGGAGTTCAACGGTGGCCATGACATCCCCCTCGAACGTTCGGGCGTACGCCTCAGAGGCCCCGGGCACATCGCCCGGCACCCCTGCTCTCCTCCTCCGGAAGCCGACAAAGCCGACAGCCGACCCAAGGGTCGGCCGCCTGCCCGTCACGGCCCACGCGCTGCCGCTGCCGGCCTGTTCACTACCTGCCGACCGACCCGGGGGCCGGTCCGCTCCGACCTCAGTCGGTGGCGGCGACAGCCTCGTCGACCGTGGTGTGAATCGGGAACACCTTGGTCAGACCCGTGATCCGGAAGATCTTGAGAATGCGCTCCTGGTTGCAGACCAGGCGCAACGAGCCCTCATGGGCCCGGACACGCTTCAAGCCGCCCACGAGCACGCCGAGGCCGGTGGAGTCGAGGAAATCGACGCCTTCCATGTCGACAACCAAGTGGTAGCTGCCGTCATTCACCAACTCGACCAACTGCTCGCGCAGCTTGGGCGCGGTATACACATCAATCTCGCCACCGACCTCGACGACCGTACGGTCGCCACCAGGCCCGGACACATTGCGAGTCGACAGGGACAGGTCCACGGATCCTCCAGCACCTTGCTATCGAGCGGTCGCCCCTCGGTCTCCCCGACGGAGGCCAGGGGACGGATCGCCAGCCGCGATGGCATTCAATCACTTACCAGCAGCCATGCACGACGCCTTGGGACCATTGTCCGTCACGCCAGTGACACACTCGGTGCCGATGGCCAAGAATCACCGTCCCGGACGACCACCCGAGAGTGAGGGCTCGCGCCCCTCTCCCGCCATGATCCTCGACCGGCTCGCCGCAGGGGCGGGCCGGGCCGCGCGCATCACTCATACGGAGCACTTGCCCCCGCGATCGGGAACCCATGCCATCTGGCCGGATCGCATCCGGCCAGAAGTGATCTCGGCGATCGAAAAGGCCGGGATCGCCCATCCGTGGGCCCATCAGGCGACCGCGGCGGAACACGCGCTGGACGGCGAGTCGGTCGTGATCGCCACCGGCACGGCCTCCGGGAAGTCCCTCGCGTACCTCGCACCGGCCCTCAGCACCCTCCTGGACGGCTCGGAGGCCCCCAACGGCCGCGGGGCCACCGCCCTGTACCTCGCCCCCACCAAGGCCCTGGCAGCCGACCAGCGGCGCTCGGTGAAGGCGCTCGCGGCCCCGCTCGGCAACGCCTTCAGGCCCGCGGTCTACGACGGCGACACCCCCGTCGAGGAACGCGAATGGGTGCGGCAGTACGCGAACTACGTCCTGACCAACCCCGACATGCTGCACCGCGGAATACTGCCCTCCCACCCCCGCTGGGCGTCCTTCCTGCGCGCCCTGCGGTACGTCGTGATCGACGAGTGCCACACCTACCGGGGCGTCTTCGGCTCCCACGTCGCCCAGGTCCTGCGCCGTCTACGCCGTCTGTGCGCCCGCTACGGGGCCGATCCGGTCTTCCTGCTCGCCTCGGCCACGGCGGCCGACCCCGCGGTCGCAGCCGGGCGTCTGACGGGTCTGCCGGTCCGGGAGGTGTCCGACGACGCCTCCCCGCGCGGTGAGCTGGTCTTCGCCCTGTGGGAGCCCCCGCTGACCGACCTGCACGGCGAGAAGGGCGCACCCGTTCGCCGTACCGCGACGGCCGAGACCGCCGACCTCCTCACCGACCTGACCCTCCAGGGCGTCCGCTCGGTCGCCTTCGTACGCTCCCGGCGCGGCGCGGAACTGATCTCGGTGATCGCGAAGGAGCGCCTCGCGGAGGTCGACCGCTCGCTGCCGAAACGGGTCGCCGCCTACCGCGGGGGTTACCTCCCCGAGGAGCGCCGGGCCCTGGAGCGGGCGCTGCACTCCGGCGAGCTGCTCGGTCTGGCGGCCACCACCGCCCTGGAGCTGGGCATCGACGTCTCCGGCCTCGGCGCGGTCGTCATCTCCGGCTACCCGGGCACACGGGCGTCCCTCTGGCAGCAGGCGGGCCGGGCCGGCCGCTCGGGACAGGGCGCCCTGGCCGTTCTCGTGGCCCGGGACGACCCGCTGGACACGTACCTGGTGCATCACCCCGAGGCCCTGTTCCAGCAGCCCGTCGAGTCGACGGTGCTGGACCCGGACAACCCTTACGTCCTCGCCCCCCACCTCTGCGCCGCGGCCGCCGAGCTACCCCTGACCGAGCCCGACATCGCCCTCTTCGGCCCGGCCGTGCCCGAGCTGCTGCCGCAGCTGGAGGCGGCGAAACTGCTGCGCAGACGGGCGTCGGGCTGGCACTGGACCCGCCGGGAGCGGGCCGCCGACCTGGCCGACATCCGGGGCGGGGGCGGCCGACCCGTCCAGATCGTCGAGGAGGGCACCGGCCGCCTGCTGGGCACCGTCGACGAGGCCGCCGCCCACACGGCCGTCCACGAGGGGGCCGTCCATCTCCATCAGGGCCGCACCCACCTGGTCCGGAGACTGGACCTGGAGGACTCCGTGGCCCTGGTCGAACAAGCCGACCCGCCGTACTCGACGGTCGCCCGCGACACCACGGCCATCACCGTCCTGGAGACCGACACCGAGGTCCCCTGGGGCCAGGGGCGGCTCTGTTACGGCTCCGTCGAGGTCACCAACCAGGTCGTCTCCTTCCTCCGCCGGAAGCTGATCACCGGGGAAGTACTGGGCGAGACGAAGCTCGACCTGCCGCCCCGTACCCTGCGCACCCGGGCCGTGTGGTGGACGGTCACCGAGGACCAGCTCGACGCGGCCCGCGTCAACCCGGAGATCCTCGGCGGCGCACTGCATGCCGCCGAACACGCGTCGATCGGCCTGCTGCCGCTCTTCGCCACCTGCGACCGCTGGGACATCGGCGGCGTGTCCGTACCGCTGCACCCCGACACCCTGCTGCCGACGGTCTTCGTCTACGACGGCCACCCAGGAGGAGCCGGATTCGCCGAGCGGGCCTTCCACACCGCCCGTACGTGGCTGACGGCGACCCGGGAGGCCATCGCGTCCTGCGAGTGCGAGGCAGGCTGCCCCTCCTGCATCCAGTCCCCCAAGTGCGGCAACGGCAACGAGCCCCTGCACAAACGCGGAGCCGTACGCCTGCTCACCGAACTCCTCAAGGCTGCACCCCCGGAACCTGACGAACCGGTATAGCCCGGCCATCGGCCGGAGGTCCGGCCCCAGGACGGACGGAGCGGCCGGCCTCAGGACCGGTGGGAGGGCCGGCCCCAGGACCGACGGAACGGCCGGCCCCAGGACCGACGGGAGAGCTGGCCCCAGGACCGACGGAACGGCCGGCCCCAGGACCGACGGGAGAGCTGGCCCCAGGACCTACGGGAGGGCCGGCCCGAGCCCGGACAGCGGGCAGGTAGGGCCCGAACCCCGAGCGGGCGGTCACATCAGCGATCTCCCCGTGCACCACGCAGCGAATGAGCACGGCCCCCTGTGCCTGGGCCACTCGCCGGGCCGTCCCGCAAGCGGCCACCGTCCCTTCCAGCGCCCGGTCCGCGGCCGCGAGGGCGGCCAGATCCGCGGCCCCACCGGCCCGGTGACGAGCAGCCACGGCCTGCCCCAGCGCCAGCACCACGGCGAACACGGTGCAGAGACTCGCCGCGGTGACAGCCACCCACACCGTCGCCACACCTCGGTCCGCACCAAGACCCGCACGCGGGTTCGCGATCCGGCGTTCGATCCGGCCCCCGCGCTGGCCCCCGCGCCGGGCTGCTAGCCGGGCTGCGAGCCAGGCCGCGATCCGATCCCTTCGCCGGCCCGCTCCCCGGTCCGCGCCACGCTTCATCCACCGGCCCATACCTCTGTCCCCGCTCTCGCCCTCGTCCTTCTCCCCGCCCCGACCCGATCCGCCCCGCCCCGCACCACTCCGACTCGACCGCGGGGAACCCGCCCCACCGACGACACCCGCCCAGCGCCCCAGTCCCCGGCCCCAGGTCTCCGTTTCTCTCGCCCTCACGGCCCGGAGCCCCCGACCGTGTCCTCCGCCAGGGCGGCCGCCTCGGCGCTCAACGTCAGGGCCAGCCCGCCCGGCCCCGGGGCCGGGGCCTCCACCCGGACGCGCCACAGGTCTCCTGCCCGCCCCACCTCGACCCGGGCACCGCGGGGTGCCGCGTCACGGACGGCTTCCCGTACCGCCGCCTCCGGCTCCGAGCGGGCCGCCGCCCGTGCCCCCGCCCGCGCCGCGTCCACACAGCGGATCTGGTCCGAGACCAGCATCAACGCCCAGAGCAGCGCTGTGGTGAAGGCCACCAGCACCGGGATCACCACGGCCGCCTCCGCCGTCACAGCGCCCCGGTCGCCGCGCCCACCGCCACGCATGGCCGGGCGCCCTTGCGGCCCCCGCCGGCGCCCCCGGGGGAGGCCGTGGCCCCATGCCATGGGCTCCTCCCCCGGGCGGGGGCCCGGCGGGGTCTCAGAATTTCGCATCGAGCGCGTCCTCGACCAGCGACTGCAGCGCCGACAGCACGGGCCCGCTGTTCACCACCTTGTAGAGCACCGCCGCGAAGGCGCACGCTGCGATGGTTCCCACCGCGTACTCGGACGTGGTCATCCCTCGGTCGGACCGGCCGAGCCGCCCCGCCCACCGTGCGGCCCACTTCGCCCTCCGGTCCGGCACGCCCTCGGACAGCCGGCCTCCGCGCAGAACGTCGACGGCCCGGCCCCAGAACTTCGTTTCCATTTCATCCCCCGATGAGCATCGATGACGAGCGGGCGCCCGAAGGGAACACCCGTGAGTGACAGTGAAAATGAATGGCCACCAGGTCGCGTCGACCGCGAAAGCCCGGCAGGCTCACCAGCCCGGCAGCCCCACCGGCCCGCGCAGCCCCACCGGCCCGCGCAGCCCCACCGGCCCGCGCAGCCCCACCGGCCCGCGCAGCCCCACCGGCCCGCGCAGCCCCACCGGCCCGGGCAGCCTCACCGGCCCGGGCGGCCGGTCGAGAGCAGGTCGCCGGCCAGGCCGATGATCACCGGCGCCACCCCGACCGCCAGGAAGGCGGGGAGGAAGCAGAGGCCGACCGGCGCCGTGATCAGCACCCCGGCCCGTTGCGCCCGTGCCACCGCCGCAGCGGCTCGCTCGGCGCGCATCGACTCGGCCAGCCTGGCAACCGGCTCCGCGGCCGGGGCCCCCGTCGAACCCGCCCGGTGCAGACAGCGGGCCAGCGGTCCGGCGCCCGGTATCTCCCCGAACCGACCCCACGCCTCGGCCGGTTCGCCGCCGAGGCGGATCTCAGCGGCCGTGCGGGTGAGCCGATCACCGACCGGGCCGCCGATGGATTCGCCCACCTCCGCGGCTGCCTCCCGGGGACCTGCCCCGACCGCGATACAGGCCGCCAGCAGATCCGCGGCCAGCGGAAGCTGCCCGGCGATCACGGCCCGCTCCCGATGGGTACCGCCCGGACGAGCAACGGGCCGGTTTCTCCGCCACCGCCACAGCCCGTACGCCGCGGCCGAACCGACCGCGCAGCCCATCGCACCACCGACCAGAATCCATCCGGCCAACCATGCCCCGGCCGGGGCCGCCCACCGCCGGGCGGACTCGGAGAGGCCCGAACCACCGCTCGCCCGGAGCGGTGCGACCAGCCGGCTCCCCCTGCCGGGCCGTGCCGCAGTGGCCGTCCCCAGCAGCAGCGCACCCCGCCCGCGCACCGCTCGCTTCCGCAATCCGGCGGCGATCACGGCTACCAGCTGTGCCGCCATGCCCGCCACCGCCGCCGACATCCCCAGGCTGTGGAGAACTCCTCCGTCCGCCACGTTCACGCCGTCTCCCCTCCGCGCACGATCCGGCAGGCCCAGTACAGCCCGGCCGCCTCCAGGAACCCCCCGACAGCGAGGCAGGCCAGGCCGCCAGGGGTGTGCAGCAGTACACGCAAGGGTTCGGCGCCGAGTGCGGCTCCCAGCCCCAGGCCCGCAAGCGGGAGCAGTGCCAGGACCACGACCGTCGACCACGCTCCCGCCAGTTGAGCACGTAGCTCCTCCCGTCTGCGCCGGTCCTCCCGCAGCGCCGCCTCCAGGCGCTCCAGCCCGGTCGCCAGCCCGGCCCCGCCGTCCACGGCCACGCGCCAGCACGCGGCCATCCCGGACAGGCCCCCCAGCCCCGGGCCCTCCGCCGCCTGTCGCAGCGCCGCCGGCACATCGCCGCCGAACCGCGCCGCCGCCAGCACTGCGGCCTCCGCCTCCCCCAGTCGGCCGCCTGAAGTGGGCGACGCCGATGAGCCGGCCTCCGCCGGGCCTTCGCGCAGCGCGACCAGCAACGCCTGTCCCGGCTCGCGGCCGGCCCGCAGCTCCCCGACCACGGCTCCGCACAGCGCCGCCACCGCGGTCGCGGCCCGCTCCGCCTCCCGCGCTCCTGCCCGCCTCCGCAGCCACCGACGCGCCAACGGGACCGCCACGGCCCCCGCGACCAGCGGCAGCACCGAATCCCCCGACACCGCAAGCAGCACCGCGACCGGAACGCACCACCACTCCCGACGGCCCCGGGCCGACTCCTTCACACGCCCCAGGGTCTTGAGCAGGTGTGGCCGCCATCGGCTCCATGGCCGACCCGACTCGGCGGGAGCGTCCACGAACAACACCCGCGCCCGCCGAACGCCCGCATCCCGCACCATCGCGAGCCACACCGCTGAACCCGCGCAGAGAGCCACCGCATGCGCCGCGTACGCGGACGTCGTTCCCGTCACAGCGCACCCCCGATCAGCGACCGCAGACGTTCCCACCCGCGCTGCGGAACGAATCCGCCGACACCCCAGCTCAGGGCCGGAACCGTGAGGACCAGTCCCGCCGCGTCCCGCTCCAGGACGTGCACCTCGGCGACTCGCCGTTGCCCGGCGCGGTCCCGCACGAGATGCACGACCACAGAGAGCGCGGCCGCCAACTGGCTGTGCAGCGCAACCCGGTCGAGCCCGGCAGCGGTGCCCAGAGCCTCCAGTCGGGCAGGAACATGCTCGGCGGCATTGGCATGGACGGTGCCGCACCCACCTTCGTGTCCGGTGTTCAGGGCGGCCAGCAACTGCGTGACCTCAGCTCCTCGCACCTCACCGACCACCAGCCGGTCGGGCCGCATGCGCAGTGCCTGCCGCACCAGATCCCGCAACGTCACCCGGCCCGCCCCCTCCTGATTGGCCGGACGGCACTCCAGACGGACCACATGCGGATGGTCCGGCCGCAGCTCGGCGGAGTCCTCGGCGAGCACGATCCGCTCGTTCGGGCCGACCGCGCCCAGCAGACTGGCAAGGAAGGTCGTCTTGCCCGCTCCGGTGCCGCCGCTGATCACATAGGAGATCCGAGCTTCCACGAGCGCCCGCAGGATCCGGTCTCCGCCCGGCGGCACTGTGCCCGCGTCCACCAACTCCGCCAGCGAGAAGGCCCGTGGTCGCACCACGCGCAGGGAGAGGCAGGTCGAGCCCACGGACACCGGGGGCAGCACGGCGTGCATCCGTGTGCCGTCGGGCAGACGTGCGTCCACCCATGGACGGGCGTCGTCCAGCCTCCTGCCCGCCGCCGCGGCGAGACGCTGGGCCAGCCTCCGCACCGCCGCCGCGTCAGAGAAGGTGACGCCCGTCAGCTGGAGCCCACCGCCCCGGTCCACCCACACCCGGTCCGGCGCGGAGACCAGCACATCGGTCACCTCCGGATCGGCGAGCAACGGCTCCAGTGCTCCCGTGCCGACGAGTTCGCCGCGCAACTCCGCCGCCGCCCCGAGCACCTCGGCATCCCCCAGCAACCGCCCCTGGGCCCTGAGAGCAGCGGCCACGCCGGCCGGGGTGGGAGCGGCACCGCTGCGTGCCAGCCGCTGGCGTACGGCGTCGAGCAGTTCGTCCGTCATGCTGTCCCTCCCCCGGGCAGGCCGGTCACGGAGCTTGCGTCACCGGCTGCCGCTGCCTGTTCCCAGAAGGCCGAACAGAACCGGGCCAGCGGCCCCCGGGCACTGGCTCCGGGCGGGGTGCCGTCGTCCTGGGAGGCCAGAAGGCCCGATTCCAAGGGGAGTTCACCGACGAGCGGGAGGCCGATGGCCCGGGCGACCCATCGCCCGTCCAACCCTGACGCGTACGGCCCCCGGGGCACCACCCGCAGGTCGTCCAGCACCATTCCGGCCGTGGCCGCGACGCGCCTGGCCGCTGCTACCGCGCGCAGTTCGCCTGGCACCACCAGCAGGCCGAGATCGAGTTGGGCCAGTGCTTCGGCGACTGACTCGTCGACCCTGCGCGGAAGGTCCACGACCACCACCCCGCCGAGGCGTCGCGCGGCGGCCAGCACCGCACGCATCGCCTGCGGCGGGATCACCACCTCGTCGTCCCGACCCCAGCTCAGCACCCGCAACCCGTGGAGGGCGGGCAGCGAATCCTCAAGGGCCCCACCCCCGAGACGGCCCTTCGACTGCGCGAAATCCGGCCACCGCATGCCTTCGGCCCGTTTGCCGCCGAGCAGGACGTCGATCCCGCCGCCCAACGGGTCGGCGTCGATCAGCATCGTCCGCCTCCCGGACCTCGCCGCACTCACGGCAAGGGCGCAGGCCAGCGTAGATGCGCCGGAGCCGCCCCGGCCGCCCATCACACCGACGGTGAAAGCGGGCCTCCCCACGCCTTCGGCGGCGTTGGCGATCTGATCGACGAGCCATGCCTCGGAATCGGGCAGGCGCAGCACATATTCGGCCCCGATCTCCACCGCCCGCCGCCACACGTCGGGGTCGTCCTGGTCCCGGCCCACCAGCATCACCCCCTTCCTGCGGCCGGCGCCGCGGCAACGCGCGGCGGCGTCGTCTCCCACCAGAACCATCGGAGCCCGCTCCCACCCGCCCCGGTGCCCGGGTGGCCCGTGATGAACTTCCGGCTCGGCTCCGGCCGCAGCGCACAGCCGCAGCAGGTCGTCGAGCAGTTCCACGTCCTCCGTCACGATCAGCGGGCCTCCGCGCTGGCCCCCGTCGACCGCCGTTCCTTCTCCTGCGATGGATCCAGTCACGATCTCCGCCCCCTTCTCACTGCCCCTTCAGTGCGGTTCGCGGTGTTCTCAGAGCGTTCCGAGATGCGCGATTCCGGCACCCGCGGACTTCGCGGGTGGAATCAACGTGCAGCACCCCGGAAAATCATGTGGATCTTGATGAAAAACTGTGGACAACTTCGAGACTGTGAATAACTTCGTAACCCGAACCAGCGACTTCCGGAGCGCAGCCCTCTGGCTACACACTGTGACGAGACGAGTCGCACGACACCCGACTCGCGCAATCAGGCCGACGGACGGCCAGACGGGAGGCTCAGGTGGTTCCCACCCCTAAAACGCGTCCGGACATGCGACGACCCCCGCCGGGGGGGAGAGCGGGGGTCGTCCCCACGGCCGACTCGGGGGGGGAGGAGTCGGACCGGGTTAGCACGGTCGCGAACGATCCGTGACTTCCATGGTGTACCCGAGGGTCCTCTCAGGCAAACCCACGCGCCGGAGTTTACGCCGAATGGCGGGCCCCTATGCTCAGCGTTGTGGAAAACTGCTTCTCGCCGCGCACAGCAGCCTTCTTTGACCTGGACAAGACGGTCATTGCGAAGTCTTCGACGCTGACCTTCAGCAAGTCCTTCTACCAAGGCGGACTGATCAACCGCCGCGCCGTACTGCGCACTGCGTACGCACAGTTTGTGTTCCTCGCCGGGGGCGCAGATCACGACCAGATGGAGCGGATGCGTGAATACCTCTCCGCCCTCTGCAAGGGGTGGAACGTCCAGCAGGTCAAGGAGATCGTCGCCGAGACCCTGCACGACCTGATCGACCCGATCATCTACGACGAGGCCGCCACCCTCATCGAAGAGCACCACACGGCGGGGCGCGATGTAGTCATCGTTTCGACCTCGGGCGCCGAAGTCGTCGAGCCCATCGGCGAATTGCTCGGCGCCGACCGCGTCGTCGCCACGCGCATGGTCGTCGGTGACGACGGGTGCTTCACGGGTGAGGTCGAGTACTACGCCTACGGACCGACCAAGGCCGAGGCCGTGAAGGCGCTCGCGGTCTCGGAGGGGTACGACCTTTCGCGCTGCTACGCCTACAGCGACTCGGCGACCGATGTACCGATGTTGGAGTCGGTCGGCCACCCGCACGCGGTCAACCCCGACCGCGCGCTGCGCCGCGAAGCGACCCTCCGCGAGTGGCCGATTCTCGTCTTCAACCGCCCGGTCCGACTCAAGCAGCGGCTTCCCGCCTTCTCGATGCCTCCCCGCCCCGCTCTCGTGGCGGCGGCCGCGGTCGGCGCGGCGGCCCTCACCGCCGGACTGGTCTGGTACGCCAGTCGTCGGCGTACCGCCGGCGCCGCTCTGCCCGGGTAAGACGGTGCGGGGCTCAGCCAGGTGAGCAGGGCGCTTCCACCGGAGTCACACCTCGTCCGATTCGCCCTTGATTGAACCTAAAAGTAAAGAAGTGGGGCCAGGGGTATCCCTTCCCCTGGTCCTGGAGTACAAAGGATTTAACGGCCCGCGAGACCAAGGACATCCGCGAGGATGACCTGTAACGCAGAACGGCCCCACGGACCGCGCACGAAAGCCGAGCACCCACGCGACGTCGACCCGTCGATTACGGGCCAGCCGCACCAGGCGACGGGCAAAGTACCCGACCTGATGGGCAAACTACGAGGACGCTTGGTAACTGGGCGGACGTGCCAGCGGCGGTACCGCACATCGGTGCCGCCGCACCCCCGCCCGGATCCCTCACGCCACAGCCGCCCGGAGTCGCCCTCTTCACCTGGCGGCGCCCTCCGCACCATTCACACCCCCAGACGCGCTGCCGCATCGGGCCCTCGGGCCATTTCCGCCCCGAGACACGTCGAACCACGTCGAACGTTGAGGCCACGGTCCCTGGATGCCGCGTCGACCCCGACGCCGCGCGTCGACCCCGGGCCGGAGTCGGGCACCCGGGTCGGGTCGGCATCGGACACCCGGTCGGCATAGGCCCCGGGTCGGCATCGGGCACTCGCACTGGCATAGGGAACTCGCACCGGCATAGGGCTCCGGGCAGCGGCAGGGCTACTCAGGCGGCGCCGCGCTGAAGCGCCTCGCACACCGCGGTCGACTCGCGCACACCCAGCTCGACGGAGCGCCCGCAGTGGGTGATCCAGGCGGCCATGCCCTCCGGGGTTCCAGCCGTATAGCCCTCGAACGCCGCGACATAGGCCGCCCGGCCCTGCTCCGCGTGTCCCACCTCGGCCGGGCAGATCGACTTCGGGTCAAGCCCGCTGCCGATCAGCACGATGCGCTCGGCGGTCCGGGCCACCAGACCGTTGTGCGAGCCGAACGGACGCAACGCCAGTAGCTCACCGTGCACCACGGCGGCTGTGACCAGCGCGGGGGCGCTGCCGCCAGCAATGATCAGCTGCGAGAGCCCTTCGAGCCGTCCGGAGACCTCATCGGCCCCGGGAACAGGTGCCTCGATCAGCGGCTCGTCGACGGATTCACCCGCCAGCCGAGGGCGCCCCACCACCGCGTCGTCGGAAGTCACTCCGCCGGCCGCCACCAGATGCAACCGAGCCAGCACCCGTAGGGGTGACTGCCGCCAGATGGAAAGGAGTTGCCCAGCCTCCGCCGTGAGCCTCAGTGCGGCGCCGACCATGCGCGCCTCGTCCTCACCGCTGAAGTCGGTACGCCGACGCACCTCCTCGAGGTTCCAGTCGGCACCGGCCAACGCGGCCGAACCGCGAGAACCTCGCAGTGCGGCTTCAGCCGTGACCTCATTGCTGCGGCGTCGCATGACGCGATGACCGTAGACCCGGTCGACGGCCTTGCGCACGGAGTCCACGGCATCGGGAACGCCGGGCAGGGAACCGAGCGTGGCGAGCGGGTCAGAGGCAGTCGTACTCATAAGTAGCGAGGCTACGCGCACACCACTCCCGTACCACCCCCAACCTCAAGTGGCCTTCTTCACGAACAGTGACAGCACACCGCAACGGACCAGCTACCCTAGGTGAACATGAAGATCGCTTTCGTCGGGAAGGGCGGCAGCGGAAAGACCACGCTGTCCTCGCTCTTCATCCGCCATCTCGCCGCCAACGAAGCCCACGTCATCGCCGTGGACGCCGATATCAACCAGCACCTGGGGGCCGCTCTCGGCCTCGACGAGGCAGAGGCCGCCGCGCTGCCCGCCATGGGGGCGCACCTCCCGCTCATCAAGAACTACCTGCGGGGCGCCAACCCCCGTATCGCTTCCGCCGAGACGATGATCAAGACGACTCCGCCCGGCGAGGGCTCCCGGCTGCTGCGGGTACGCGAGGACAACCCGATCTTCGCGGCCTGCGCGCGCACGGTTCGGCTGGACGACGGGGACGTCCGGCTGATGGCGACGGGGCCCTTCACGGAGTCCGATCTCGGTGTGGCTTGCTACCACTCCAAGGTCGGGGCCGTGGAGCTCTGCCTCAACCACCTGGTCGACGGTCCCGACGAGTACGTCGTGGTCGATATGACGGCGGGCTCGGACTCGTTCGCCTCGGGTATGTTCACGCGCTTCGACATGACGTTCCTGGTTGCGGAGCCGACCCGTAAGGGGGTGTCCGTCTACCGCCAGTACAAGGAGTACGCACGCGACTTCGGCGTCGCCCTGAAGGTCGTCGGGAACAAGGTGCAGGGCCCGGACGACCTGGAGTTCCTGCGTGCGGAGGTCGGCGACGACCTGCTGATCGGGGTCGGCCACTCCGACTGGGTGCGGTCGATGGAGAAGGGTCGGCCGTCCGGGTTCGAGCTGCTGGAGGCCGACAACCGGATGGCCCTGCAGACGCTGCAGGACGCCGCCGAGGACTCGTACGGGTCGCGTGACTGGGAACGCTACACACGACAGATGGTGCACTTCCATCTGAAGAACGCCGAGAGCTGGGGCAACGAGAAGACCGGCGCCGACCTGGCCGCCCAGGTCGACCCCGCCTTCGTGCTCGACGAACGCCACACAGCAGCGGGCGTGACCGCACCCGCCTGACTCATCGCACGGGCCTGCTCGGCGGTCCCTCGCCGGCCACCTTCCGTCGGCCGCCTTCTGTGGCCGACGAGGGGGCGCCGACGGGCCGACGAGGGGGCGAACGATGCGGTGCGCGATCTGCCGATGCTTCGGCCGGCGTTCCATCGACGCTTCGGCCGGCGTCCCCTCGGTGCTTCAGCCAGTCGCTCCGGCGGTGCTTCAGTCAGTCGCTCCGGCGGGAGCCAAGCCCGCGTCACCCTGACCCGGGGCAGCGCCCGGGCCTGATCCGGACCCTGCCCCGGGGCCTCCCCGGCACCCCCGCCCGGGGCCTGATCCGGAGCCTCCCCGGGACCCCCGTCCGAGGCCTGATCCGGAGCCTCCCCGGCGACCTCGGCCGGGGCCTGGTCCTTACCCCTCACCCTTGCGCGGGTCCTCGCCCTGGCCCTGGTCCTCACCCTTGCCCTTGCCCTCGTCCTTGCCCTCATCCTCGCTCTTGCCCTTGCCCGCGGGTTGCGCGGCGGCCTGCTGGGTGCCGAGGTAGGACGACCAGCCAGCCTTGGGCGCCTCGCCGACGCCGAGCGTGGTGAGCTTGGCCAGCGTCTTCGGGTCCTGTGCGTCCAGCCAGTCGGCGAGCTGACGGAAGGACACGCAGCGCACGCCCTCCTTGGTGCACACCTGCGCGATGGTCTCCTCGATGGCGCGCATGTAGGTGCCGCCGTTCCAGGACTCGAAGTGGTTGCCGATGATCAGAGGCGCCCTGTTCCCGTTGTACGAACGGTCGAAGGCCTGAAGCAGCCCGTCCCGCATCTGGTCGCCCCAGTACTCGTGCTGGGAGGGGTCCCCCTGGGTGGTCGTACCGGACTGGTTGACCATGAAGTTGTAGTCCATCGAGAGGGTCTCGAAGGCGCGGCCCGGCATCGGAACGAGCTGGAGCGGAATGTCCCAGACCCCATCCTTCTTCTTGGGCCAGACCTGGTTGCCGACGCCGCTGGAGTCGTAGCGGAAGCCCATGGTCCGGGCGGCGGCGACCATGTTCTTCTGGCCTTCGAGACAGGGGGTGCGGGCGCCGACCAGTTCCTTGTCGTAGTCGAAGGGGAGCGGGTCCTCGTCCTTCAGCTCCGGAGTGTTGGTCTTCCAGCCCTTGACGAAGGCTTTCGCCTGGCTGATCTCGCTCTTCCACTCATCGACGGACCAGGTCCCGACGCCGCCGTCCTTGCCACAGAAGTGGCCGTTGAAGTGGGTGCCGATCTCGTTGCCTTCCAGCCATGCGGCACGCACCTCGTTGAGGGTGTCCCGGATGCCCTCGGTGTCGTTGAAGCCGATGTCGGAACGGCCCGGCGCGTGCTGGGGCGGGTTGTAAAGGTCCTTCTTCTCCTCCGGCAGCAGGTACACGCCGCTGAGGAAGTACGTCATCTTGGCGTTGTACTTTTTTGCCACGCCGCGGAAGTGCGAGAAGAGCTTCTGGCTGTCCTCTCCGGCTCCGTCCCAGGAGAAGACCACGAACTGAGGTGGCTTCTCGCCGGGCGCCAGGCGTTCGACGGCCGGCATCTTCGGCTGGGCGCCGGTGAAGGCGGTGGAGCCGTCCCCGATGAGCTTGACCGCGTTCTTCGGGGCGGCGGCCGGGGGGTTCTCCTTGGCGCCGTGGGCGCCCTTCTCCTTGTCGGCTCCGGCGCCCCCGGATGCGGACCCCCCGGATCCGGCTCCGGAACAGCCCGCGAGCACGGCGACCAAGGCCGTGGACATAACGCCCAAGGTGATCCTCTTCGTGGCGGCCATCATCCGCCCACCCTCTTCCTTGCAGGTTATTTGCGTTGAAGTGCCGACACGGCGCGGCCAAATTCGCACACGGTTCCGCACAGCAAGGGCGACATACCGAATGAAAAGCTGCTTATTCACTGCTAAGAGACATCAACTAGCCCAACTAGCCCTGGCCTGAACCGGGCGCACCCAGAGCCCGTGCAACCAGGCGACCCGTTCCGCGTCACACCCGCCACACCCGCCACTCCCTCCACACCCGCCGCACCCGATCGGCACACACGACCGCCACACCCGACCGACACGCCCGACCGACACGCCCCGACGGGGGCGGAACTGCCGCGCGCCACGCGTCGCGCGGCGACCCTCGACCGCGGAGCGGGATCATGGCTCCATACACGAAGACACAGGTCTAAACCAATTCCCGGCAGGCCCTTGTCACCTGGCCCCACGCCTGATGAGCTATGCCCCGGGACACAACGGACACCCTGGGACTGGGAGAAGTCGTGAGCAACGAGAGCCTGGCCAATCTGCTTCGGGAAGAGCGGAAATTCGCTCCACCTGCTGAGCTGGCCGCCAACGCCAACGTCACCGCAGAGGCGTACGAGCAGGCCGAGGCGGACCGGCTGGGCTTCTGGGCCGAGCAGGCCCGCCGCCTGACGTGGGCCACCGAGCCGACCGAGACCCTCGACTGGAGCAACCCGCCCTTCGCGAAGTGGTTCGCGGACGGCAAGCTGAACGTCGCGTACAACTGCGTGGACCGCCACGTCGAGGCGGGCAACGGCGACCGGGTCGCCATCCACTTCGAGGGCGAGCCGGGCGACAGCCGCGCCATCACCTACGCGGAGCTGAAGGACGAGGTCTCCCGCGCCGCCAACGCCCTGACCGAGCTGGGCGTCGGCAAGGGCGACCGGGTCGCCGTCTACCTGCCGATGATCCCCGAGGCCGCCATCGCGATGCTGGCCTGCGCCCGCATCGGCGCCGCGCACTCCGTGGTCTTCGGCGGCTTCTCGGCCGACGCCATCGCCGCCCGTATCAAGGACGCGGACGCCAAGGTCGTCATCACGGCCGACGGCGGCTACCGCCGCGGCAAGCCGTCCGCGCTCAAGCCCGCGGTCGACGACGCCGTCTCGCGGTTCGAGAACGTCGAGCACGTCCTCGTCGTCCGCCGCACCGGCCAGGACACCGCGTGGACCGAGGGCCGCGACGTCTGGTGGCACGAGATCACCGCTCGGCAGTCCGCCGATCACACCCCCGAGGCCTTCGAGGCGGAGCAGCCGCTCTTCATCCTCTACACCTCGGGCACCACGGGTAAGCCGAAGGGCATCCTGCACACCTCCGGCGGCTACCTCACCCAGGCGTCCTACACGCACAACGCGGTCTTCGACCTCAAGCCGGAGTCCGACGTCTACTGGTGCACCGCCGACATCGGCTGGGTCACCGGGCACTCGTACATCGTCTACGGGCCGCTGGCCAACGGTGCGACGCAGGTCATGTACGAGGGCACCCCGGACACCCCGCACCAGGGCCGGTTCTGGGAGATCGTGCAGAAGTACGGCGTCACGATCCTCTACACCGCCCCCACGGCGATCCGTACGTTCATGAAGTGGGGCGACGACATCCCCGCGAAGTTCGACCTGAGCAGCCTCCGCGTCCTGGGTTCGGTCGGTGAGCCGATCAACCCCGAGGCGTGGATGTGGTACCGGAAGAACATCGGCGCCGACAAGTGCCCCATCGTGGACACCTGGTGGCAGACCGAGACCGGCGCGATGATGATCTCGCCGCTGCCCGGTGTGACGGAGACGAAGCCGGGAAGCGCCCAGCGCGCGCTGCCGGGCATCGCCGCCACCGTGGTGGACGACGACGCCAACGAGGTGCCGGACGGCGGGGGCGGCTACCTCGTCCTCACCGAGCCGTGGCCCTCCATGCTCCGCACCATCTGGGGCGACGACCAGCGGTTCATCGACACCTACTGGTCGCGTTTCGAGGGCAAGTACTTCGCGGGCGACGGTGCGAAGAAGGACGAGGACGGAGACATCTGGCTGCTCGGCCGGGTCGACGACGTCATGCTCGTCTCCGGGCACAACATCTCCACCACCGAGGTCGAATCCGCCCTCGTCTCCCACCCGTCGGTCGCCGAGGCCGCCGTGGTCGGCGCCGCCGACGAGACGACCGGCCAGGCCATCGTGGCGTTCGTGATCCTGCGCGGTACCGCCACCGCCTCCGACGAACTCGTCGCCGACCTGCGTAACCACGTCGGCACGACCCTGGGCCCGATCGCCAAGCCCAAGCGGGTCCTGCCGGTCGCCGAGCTGCCCAAGACCCGCTCCGGCAAGATCATGCGCCGTCTGCTCCGCGACGTCGCCGAGAACCGTGAGGTCGGCGACGTCACCACGCTGGCTGACTCGACGGTGATGGACCTGATCACCACCCAGCTGCCGTCTTCCTCGTCCGAGGACTAGGACCGACAGCACAGGCCAGAACAGACGCATGAGTACGGAGTACGGCTCCGATGGGCATCCGGCAACGCGCCGGGTGCCCATCGGGCATTTAGTCTGAAGATCACCTCATACGGTCCCGCTCTTCACGCCCCCGGTAGAGTGGGCGCTTCACCCACAACTGCAGAGAACATCTCCACAGGGGCGCCGGGAAGTCTGGTCGGCATGTCCATCAGTCATGCCCTCATGCCGCCCCTGACCTGGAGGTCCACTCGTGGCACCGCCCAACCCGCCCACCCCCACACCGCCCCCACGTTCGCTGCTCGGCCGGCTCTCCCTCACCGAGCGGAACTACGTGGCGGAAGCGCTCCGCACCGAGACGGTCGGCGGGATGCTTCTGCTGGCCGCGGCCGTCGCCGCGCTCGTGTGGGCCAACGCCTTCGGCGACTCGTACGAAACGGTCAGCAAGTTCCACTTCGGCATCGACGCCATCGGCCTGGACCTCTCCGTCGCGCACTGGGCGGCGGACGGACTGCTCGCGGTCTTCTTCTTCGTCGCCGGCGTCGAACTCAAGCGCGAACTGGTAGCGGGCGAACTCCGCGATCCGAAGGCCGCGGCCCTCCCGGTGGTGGCAGCCCTGTGCGGCATGGCCGTGCCCGCCCTCGTCTACTTCCTCACCGTGGTCGTCGGCGGCGGCTCGACGAACGGCTGGGCCGTCCCCACCGCCACCGACATCGCCTTCGCGCTCGCCGTCCTCGCCGTGATCGGCACCTCGCTGCCGTCCGCGCTCCGGGCCTTCCTGCTGACCCTGGCCGTGGTCGACGACCTCTTCGCGATCCTGATCATCGCGGTGTTCTTCACCTCGGACCTGAACTTCCTGGCGCTCGGCGGGGCCGTGCTCGGCCTGGCCGTCTTCTACCTGCTCCTCCGCTTCGACGTCCGGGGCTGGTACGTCTACGTTCCGCTCGCCCTGGTCATCTGGGGGCTGATGTACAACAGCGGCATCCACGCCACCATCGCCGGTGTCGCGATGGGTCTGATGCTGCGCTGCAGCCGTCGCGAGGGCGAGAAGCACTCCCCCGGTGAGCACATCGAGCACCTGGTCCGCCCGCTGTCGGCCGGGATCGCCGTCCCGCTCTTCGCCCTGTTCTCGGCCGGGGTCGCGCTGAACGGCGAGGCGCTGGCCGGCGTCTTCACCCGGCCCGAAACGCTCGGCGTCGTCCTCGGTCTCGTCGTCGGGAAGACCGTCGGCATCTTCGGCGGCACCTACCTCGCCGCCCGCTTCACCAAGGCGGAGCTCAACAAGGACCTGGCCTGGGCAGACGTCCTGGCACTGGCCGCACTCGCCGGGATCGGGTTCACCGTCTCGCTGCTCATCGGCGAGCTCGCCTTCGAGGGCGACCCGGAGATGATCAACGAGATCAAGGCAGCCGTACTGCTCGGTTCGTTGATCGCGGCCCTCCTCGCCTGCGTACTGCTCAAGCTCCGGGTGCGCAAATACAAGGAGCTGTACGAGGCCGAGGAGCTGGACGAGGACGAATCCGGGGTACCCGACGTCTACGAGCAGGAGGATCCGGAATACCACCTGCGGATGGCCGCCATCCTGGAGCGGAAGGCGGCAGAACACCGCCGTCTCGCCGAAGAGCGGGCGGGGGCAGCGCGCGACGAGCCGAACAGTCCGGCATGATCTGACATCGGACGTGTCGAAGACGGAGATGGAGTCAGGGATGAGCGACCCCGGCAACTACGCGGGCAGTGCGGACCGCAGCATCGGACAGCTGGTCGCCTCGGCGACGGCCGAGATGTCCGCGCTGGTGCACGACGAGATCGCCCTGGCCAAGGCGGAGGTGCGGCAGGACGTCAAGCGCGGGGCGATCGGCAGCGCGGCGTTCATCGCCGCGGGCGTGTTGCTGCTGTTCACGATGCCGATGCTGAGCTTCGCGGCCGCGTACTGGATCCACAGCTCGGGCCTGGGTCTGGGGTGGTGCTTCCTGATCGTGGCCGGCGCCTTCGTCCTTCTGGCCGCCCTGATCGGATTCATCGGTCTGCGGAAGTTCAAGAAGGTCAAGCCGCCGGAGAAGTCCATCGCCTCCGCCAAACAGACCGCCGCCGTCCTGCAGAAGGCCAAGCCGCACCCGCGCCCGTCGATCACGGCCGACGCGATCATCGAGCGCTCCGGCAGCAGCCTGGCGAAGAAGGGCGTCGAGAGCGGCTTCACGAAGGACGCGGGCAAGGGCAGGGCCGACGCTGTGGCACGCTCGTCCACATGACGGTTCCCGATTCCAGCGCATGCGGCCCGACGGGTCCGGCAGCCCCGGCCGAACCGGCCACGAGCCGGGCGGGCCGGGCCGCCGCCGGTGGCCCGGTGCGCCTCGACGGCCCCTGGACCCACCGTGACGTGGCGGCCAACGGTGCGCGGTTCCACATCGCGGAGATGGGCGAGGGGCCGCTGGTGCTTCTGCTCCACGGCTTCCCGCAGTTCTGGTGGACCTGGCGCCACCAGCTGCCGGCGCTCGCCGACGCGGGCTTCCGGGCGGTCGCGATGGACCTGCGCGGGGTGGGCGGCAGCGACCGCACACCGCGCGGTTACGACCCCGCCAACCTGGCCCTCGACGTCACCGGCGTGATCCGCTCCCTCGGTGAGCCCGACGCGGCCCTGGTCGGCCACGATCTCGGCGGCTACCTCGCCTGGACGGCCGCCGTGATGCGGCCCAAGCTCGTCCGCCGGCTCGCCGTCTCCTCCATGCCGCACCCGCGCCGCTGGCGCTCGTCGATGCTGTCCGACTTCGCGCAGTCGCGGGCCGGTTCGTACGTCTGGGGCTTCCAGCGCCCGTGGCTGCCGGAGCGTCAGCTCCTCGCGGACGAGGCGGCGCTGGTCGGGAGCCTCATCCAGGACTGGGCGGGCCCCCGCACCCCGGAGTTCCCCGACGAGGAGACCCTCGACGTCTACCGGCGGGCCATGAGCATCCCCTCCACCGCCCACTGCTCGATCGAGCCGTACCGCTGGATGGTGCGGTCGATGGCCCGTCCGGACGGGATCCAGTTCAACCGGCGGATGAAACGTCCGGTCCGGGTGCCCACGCTGCACCTGCACGGATCGCTCGATCCGGCGGTCCGCACCCGTAGTTCGGCCGGGTCCGGCCACTACGTCGAGGCGCCCTACCGGTGGCGACTTTTCGACGGTGTCGGGCACTTCCCGCACGAGGAGGATCCGATCGGCTTCTCCACCGAACTCATCAACTGGCTCAAGGACCCCGAGCCCGACCGGTAGCCGCCCGCCCGTCACGGGCACGCGTGCCCGACGAACAGCCAATTGCCCGCCGCATAGGCCAATTGGCTGACTCGCGCACGATTACCGACCTTGGGTCACGGGCAGACGTCGGGGTATGGGCTGGACGCACGACTTCACTGACGAAGCACGCAACCGCCGCTCCACCGCGTCAGCCGGTGTGAGCACTCATGAGGGGGGCGGCCCCCGGGGCCGGGTGCACGACGTGCATGACCTTCACCGTTCCCGCCTCGGGATTCCGCGCATCCTCCGCCGTCGGGCCCGCTGGGTCTCGGCACGGCTCCGACACCCCCGTAACTGACCCTTTCCGGCGCTGATCCACCGGGGGCCACGGGAGGGCCCTCAGAGGGCGCAGCCCTCGCTGTCGACCTGCTGGTTGGCCTCACGTCCGATCTCGATGTCCTCGCGGATCTCGTCGGCCGTCAGCGCGTAGCCGGTCTGCGGGTCGTCGAGCGACTTGGCGAACACCACCCCGTACACCTTTCCGTCCGGAGTGAGCAGCGGGCCGCCCGAGTTGCCCTGGCGCACCGTCGCGTAGAGCGAGTACACATCGCGGCGTACCGTGCCCCGGTGGTAGATGTCCGGGCCGTCGGCGTCGATGCGGGCGCGGACGCGGGCCGAGCGCACGTCGTACGCGCCGTTCTCGGGGAAGCCCGCGACGATCGCGCTGTCACCGGACTCCGCGTCGTCGTCCGGGCCGGTGAACTGCAGTGGCCTGGCCCGGAGATCGGGCACGTCCAGGACCGCGATGTCGCGCTGCCAGTCGTAGAGGACGACCTTCGCGTCGTACAGCCGGCCTTCGCCGCCGATCTGCACGGTGGGCTCCTCCACGCCGCCGACCACATGGGCGTTGGTCATCACCCGGCGCTCGGAGAAGACGAAACCGGTGCCTTCGAGGACCTTGCCGCAGCTCGGGGCGGTGCCCACGACCTTGACGATCGACTTCTTGGCGCGGGCGGCCACCGGGCTGCCCACGAGGGCCGGGTCCGGGGCCTTGACCTCGGTGATCGGCTCGTTGGCGAACGGGCTGAAGACCTGCGGGAAGCCGTTCTGCGCGAGGACGGAGGAGAAGTCCTGGAACCAGTTGGGCGCCTGCTTCGGCATCACCCGGTCGACCCCGAGCAGCACCGAGGACTGGCGGACCTCCTTGCCGAGGGTCGGCAGCGAGGTGCCCGCCAGCAGCAGGCCGATCATCCAGGCCACCAGCAGCATGGCCACCACATTGACCAGGGCGCCGCCGGTGGCGTCCAGGGCGCGCGCGGGCGACCACGTGATGTACCGGCGGAGCCGGTTGCCCAGGTGGGTGGTGAAGGCCTGGCCGACCGAGGCGCAGACGATCACGATGACGACCGCGCCGATGGCGACGGCGGTGGAGACCTCGGCGTCCTCGGTCAACCGGCCCCAGATGACCGGCAGCAGGTAGACGGCCACGAGACCGCCCCCGAGGAAGCCGATCACCGACAGGATGCCGACGACGAAACCCTGGCGGTAGCCGATGACCGCGAACCACACGGCAGCCAGCAGCAGCAGGATGTCCAGCACGTTCACCGTCTGTAGCCTCGCACTTTCGTCACCTGACCCGTCGGTGGTGACGGGGTCCGGGCCGGGCCCGGAACAGCGCAGCAGGACAGCCAGCGTGTCATGCGCGCCAGTCGAGCGGCACCTGTCTGGCCCTGTCCCAGGGGCGTTCCCACCCCGCGTAGTGCACAATCCGGTCGATCACTCCGGCGGTGAAGCCCCAGACCAGGGCCGATTCGACCAGGAATGCCGGTCCGCTGTGCCCGCTCGGGTGGACGGCCGTGGCCCTGTTGGCGGGGTCCGTGAGATCCGCCACGGGGACCGTGAAGACCCGGGCCGTCTCGGCCGGATCGACCACCCCGACCGGGCTGGGCGCGCGCCACCAGCCGAGCACGGGCGTCACGACGAAACCGCTGACCGGGATGTAGAGCCGGGGCAGCACACCGAAGAGCTGTACGCCCCGGGGGTCGAGCCCGGTCTCCTCCTCGGCCTCGCGCAGCGCCGCCCGCAGGGGCCCGGTGGTGGCCTTGTCGCCGTCCTCGGGATCCAGCGCGCCGCCGGGGAAGGACGGCTGCCCGGCGTGGGAGCGCAGGGTCCCGGAGCGCTCCATCAGCAGCAGCTCGGGCCCGCGCTCCCCCTCGCCGAACAGGACCAGGACGGCGGACTGCCGGCCCGCCCCGCTCTCGGGCGGCAGGAAGCGGCTGAGCTGCTGCGGCTGGACGCTGCGCGCGGCCGCCGCGACGGGGTCGAGCCACGCGGGCAGACCGTCCGTGGTGACGGCGACGGCCGGGTCGGGAGCACGGCCCCCACCGCTGTGATCCGGCCCCTCGGCGAGGTCGTTCCCGGCGTGCGTCACGCCAGGTGTGTGCGCGTGCGTCGTGCCGTGTGTGTGCGTGTGCGTTGTGCCGTGTGTGTGCGTGTGCGTCATAGGCACCCCCGTCGATTCACAACGCCTGTCATCGGCCATTTCGTTCCGAGCCGTTCCGTCCTGAGGGGTGAAGGTGTTCCTGAGGGGTGAAGGTGTTCCTGAGGGGTGAAGGTGTGGGGGGGCCGTGCGCGGGGCGTCGCCCTCACCCCGCCCCGAGCGCGGGCGCGGGCTTTCCCGGGTAGTCGGCGGGCGGGCTGAGCCGCTGGCCCGGATATCCGCCCATCTCGTACTTGAGGAGCTTCCCGGCCTTCTCCGGATCGGTCTCGCCCTCTCCGTACGAAGGACAGAGCGGGGCGATGGGGCAGGCGCCGCAGGCGGGCTTGCGGGCGTGGCAGATCCGGCGGCCGTGGAACACCACCCGGTGCGAGAGCATCGTCCACTCGCTCTTGGGGAAGATCCCGGCGACGACCGCCTCGACCTTCACCGGGTCCTCCTCGTCGGTCCACTTCCAGCGCCGCACCAGGCGCCCGAAGTGCGTGTCGACGGTGATGCCGGGGACGCCGAAGGCGTTGCCCAGGACCACGTTGGCGGTCTTGCGGCCGACGCCGGGCAGCTTCACCAGATCCTCCAGGCGCCCCGGGACCTCGCCGCCGAACTCGTCCCGGAGAGCGGCCGAGAGGCCGAGCAGCGACTTGGTCTTGGCCCGGAAGAACCCGGTCGGCCGGATGATCTCCTCCATCTCCTCCGGGACGGCCGCCGCCATGTCCTCGGGCGTGGGGTAGGCGGCGAAGAGCGCCGGGGTGGTCTGGTTGACCCTCAGGTCCGTGGTCTGGGCGGAGAGGACCGTGGCCACGAGGAGCTCGAACGGGTTACGGAAGTCAAGCTCGGGATGGGCGTACGGATAGACCTCGGCGAGCTCGCGGTTGATCCGGCGGGCCCGGCGGACCATCGCGAGGTGCGACTCCGCCTTCGGCGCCTTGCGCACCGTGGCCGCCTTGGCCACGGCCGCCGTACGCGCCGTGGCAGCTGTGGTCGCGGCCGCCTCGCGCGCCGTGGCAGGCCTGGCTTTCTTACCGGATGTGACAGATTTGCCAGATTTGCCGGGTTGGGCGGGTTGGGCGGGCGTTGGCGATGACGACGATGACACTGCGGACCTCCTGGCCGACTTCCGGAGCGGCTCCCCCGGCTCTCCGGGGGAGCCGGGCGCCCCTCCGAGGGAGCCATTCGCGGCATTATTCGGGCGCGGCCAGGGCTGTTCGCCCACAGCGGAATCGCCGCCCTTCAGGACCGCGTCAGCCCCCTCGGCACGCGCTCTCCCCGGCGTTCTGGACACCCGGCCAGCCTAGAGCCAGGCACCGACAACCACCGCCGTCACGGCATATCCACCCCCGATCGGCCCCCTGCCGTAGGGTCCGGCCCGCCCGTGCGTCAAACTGGTTTGTGATTGATCGCACTGTTTTACCGTCCGGCATGATGGGGACCACGGTTCCCTGAACAGGCCGACAAGGAGAGAACTCGTGGACGACGTTCTGCGGCGCGCCCCGCTTTTCGCGGCGCTCGATGATGAGCAGGCCGCGGAGCTCCGCGCCTCGATGAGTGAGGTGACCCTCGCGCGCGGAGACGCGCTGTTCCACGAGGGCGACCAGGGTGACCGCCTGTACGTGGTCACCGAGGGCAAGGTGAAGCTTCACCGCACCTCGCCCGACGGGCGCGAGAACATGCTGGCCGTGCTCGGCCCCGGCGAGCTGATCGGGGAGCTGTCGCTCTTCGACCCGGGCCCCCGTACGGCGACCGCCTCCGCACTGACCGAGGTCAAGCTCCTCGGCCTCGGCCACGGCGACCTGCAGCCCTGGCTGAACGCCCGCCCCGAGGTGGCCACCGCGCTGCTGCGCGCGGTCGCCCGCCGGCTGCGCAAGACCAACGACCAGATGTCCGACCTGGTCTTCTCCGATGTGCCGGGCCGGGTCGCCCGCGCCCTCCTGGACCTGTCGCGCCGCTTCGGCGTCCAGTCCGAGGAAGGCATCCACGTCGTGCACGACCTCACCCAGGAGGAGCTGGCCCAGCTGGTCGGCGCCTCCCGCGAGACGGTCAACAAGGCGCTCGCGGACTTCGCGGGCCGCGGCTGGCTGCGCTTGGAGGCCCGTGCGGTCATCCTGCTGGACGTGGAGCGGCTGGCGAAGCGTTCGCGCTGACCTCGTTTCCGTACGCGAAGGGCCCCGCCGACCGGGGCACGTACCGCAGTACGCACTCCGGTACGTCCGTCGGCGGGGCCCTTCGCCACGCGGGCCCTTCGCCACGCGGGGGCCAGATCAGCTCTGGATCAGCCCGTGCTCCGTCAGGTACTCCAGCTGCGCCCGCACCGACAGCTCGGCAGCCGGCCACAGGGAGCGGTCCACGTCGGCGTACACCGTCGCCACCACCTCCGACGGCGTACGGTGCCCGGCCTCCACCGCCGTCTCCACCTGGGCGAGCCGGTGCGCGCGGTGGGCCAGGTAGAACTCCACCGCCCCCTGCGCGTCCTCCAGCACCGGGCCATGGCCCGGCAGCACCGTGTGGACGCCGTCGTCGACCGTCAGCGACCTCAGCCGCCTGAGCGAGTCCAGGTAGTCGCCGAGCCGCCCGTCCGGGTGCGCGACCATCGTCGTGCCGCGGCCCAGGATCGTGTCGCCCGTCAGCACCGCCCGGTCGGCGGGCAGATGGAACGAGAGCGAGTCCGCGGTGTGCCCGGGTGTCGGCACGACCCGCAGCTCCAGGCCGCCGGTGGTGATCACGTCGCCGGCCGCGAGGCCCTCGTCGCCCAGCCGCAGCGCGGCGTCCAGGGCTCGCACCTTCGTCCCCGTCAGCTCCGCGAACCGGCCCGCGCCCTCCGCGTGGTCGGGGTGGCCATGGGTGAGCAGCGTGAGGCCCACGCGCCGCCCGGACCGCTCCACCGCCCCGATCACGGCCCGCAGGTGTACGTCGTCGAGCGGCCCGGGATCGATGACGACCGCGAGGTCGGAGTCGGGCTCGGCCACGATCCAGGTGTTCGTCCCGTCGAGCGTCATCGCGGACGGGTTGGGCGCGAGGATGTTGACGGTGCGGGTGGTCGCGGGGCCGGAGGCCACGGTTCCGCGCGGCTGTCCGGGCAGTGCTGCCGCGTCGCTCACGCTCCACCGCCTGCCGGGCCCGCCGCGGGGACGTGCTTGGTGAACTCGTCGTGCCCCGGCCAGCTCAGCACCAGTTCGCCGCCCTCCAGACGGGCCTGCGCGAGGACCGGGGCCAGGTCCTGCCCGTCGGCCGCCCCGAGCGCCTCCGCGGCCGTCCTGTACGGCGCGAGGGCCCGCAGCGTGGTCACGGTGGGCGGCATCATCAGCAGCTCGCCCCGGTCGTAGCGGCGGGCCGCGTCGGCGGGGGCGATCCACACCGTGCGGTCGGCCTCGGTGGAGACGTCCCGGGTGCGCTGCCCCTCGGGGAGCGCGGCGACGAAGAACCAGGTGTCGTACCGGCGCGGTTCGAACTCCGGCGTGATCCAGCGCGCCCAGGCGCCCAGCAGGTCCGAGCGCAGCACCAGGCCCCGTCGGTCCAGGAACTCCGCGAAGGACAGCTCCCGGGCGACCAGCGCCTCCCGGTCGGCCTCCCAGTCGTCCCCGGTGGTGTCGCCGACCACGGTGCCCGCGGCCGGCCCGGCGAGGAGGACGCCCGCCTCCTCGAACGTCTCGCGCACCGCCGCGCAGACGATGGCCTGCGCCTCGGTGACCGTCGCCACGCCGAGCCGGGCGGCCCACTGCTCCAGCGGGGGCCCGGCCCACCCGATCAGCCGGTCGTCGTCGCGCGGATCGACCCCGCCACCCGGATAGGCGTACGCGCCCCCGGCGAAGGCCATGGAGGTCCGGCGACGAAGCATGTGCACGACAGGGCCACCGGGCGCGCCGCCCGTTCTGCCCGGATCACCGCCCGTCCTGCCCGGATCGGCGCCCGTCCTGCTCGGATCACCGCCCGTCCTGCCGGGACCACCGCCCGCCCCGCCCGCCTCGGACCCGCCCGGATCGCGGAGCAGCATCACGGTGGCGGCCCGCCGGGGTGCCACGGCCGTCAGCTCACCGGCGGCGAGGGCCCGGATCCGGTCGGGCCATTCCGGGGGGTACCACTGACCTTGGGACATGGCCGGAGGCTATCCGGAACCGCGCCGATGTTCGAGGGGCTCCCGGCTCCCCGATCGTCGCGGTGACCCGACACGCCCCGGCACCCGCCCCGCCCGTGCCCGTACCCGCCCGCCACCGCCCCGTACATGCCGCCAATGCCCGTACATGCTCACCAAGCCCGGCACGCGCACCAACCCCGGTACACAAACGATCCCGCCCGGTCGCCAGGACCGGACGGGATCGAAAGGAGGAGCGAGAAGGAAATCTCAGGCGTCGGCGAGCTCCACCTGGACCTCGACCTCGACCGGCGCGTCCAACGGCAGCACGGCGACGCCCACGGCGCTGCGGGCGTGCACGCCCTTGTCGCCGAGGACCGCGCCCAGCAGCTCGCTGGCGCCGTTGATCACGGCGGGCTGGCCGGTGAAGTCGGAGGCCGAGGCGACGAAGCCCACGACCTTCACGACGCGCTCGATCCGGTCCAGGTCGCCGACGACCGACTTCACGGCGGCCAGGGCGTTGAGCGCGCAGGTCTTCGCGAGCTCCTTCGCCTCGTCCGGCGTGACCTCGGCGCCGACCTTGCCGGTGACGGCGAGCTTGCCGTCCACCATCGGCAGCTGGCCCGAGGTGTACACATACACCCCGGACCGCACGGCCGGCTGGTAAGAGGCCAGCGGCGGCACGACGGCGGGCAGGATCAGGCCGAGTTCGGCGAGCCGCGCCTCGACGGCGCCCGCCACTACGGCTTCTCCCGCTTCAGGTAGGCCACGAGCTGCTCGGGGTTGTTCGGGCCGGGAACGACCTGGACCAGCTCCCAGCCGTCCTCGCCCCAGGTGTCCAGAATCTGCTTGGTCGCGTGCACGAGAAGCGGCACGGTCGCGTATTCCCACTTGGTCATGGGCCCGACTGTAACGCCTGGCACGTACGGTCCCGTGCGTAGCCCGGGGCCGGACTGGTTAGGCTCGAATACGTGAGCAGGTTCCAGGTCGTCAGCGGCAAGGGCGGCACCGGTAAGACCACGGTCGCCGCCGCCCTCGCGCTCGCCCTCGCGACCGAGGGCAGGCGCACCCTCCTCGTCGAGGTCGAGGGCAGGCAGGGCATCGCCCAGCTCTTCGGTTCCGACGCGCTCCCCTACGAGGAGCGCAAGATCGCCGTCGCGCCGGGCGGCGGCGAGGTGTACGCGCTGGCGATCGACGCCGAACGCGCGCTCCTCGACTACCTCCAGATGTTCTACAAGCTGGGCAGCGCCGGCCGGGCGCTGAAGAAGCTCGGCGCGATCGACTTCGCGACCACCATCGCGCCCGGCGTCCGGGACGTCCTGCTGACCGGCAAGGCGTGCGAAGCCGTACGCCGCAAGGACAAGCAGGGCCGGTTCGTCTACGACCACGTGATCATGGACGCCCCGCCGACCGGCCGGATCACCCGCTTCCTGAACGTCAACGACGAGGTCGCCGGGCTGGCCCGGATCGGCCCCATACACAACCAGGCCCAGGCCGTGATGCGGGTCCTGAAGTCCCCGCAGACCGCGGTCCATCTGGTGACCCTCCTGGAGGAGATGCCGGTCCAGGAGACCGCGGACGGCATCGCCGAGCTGCGCGCCGCCGAACTGCCCGTGGGCAGCGTCTTCGTGAACATGGTCCGCCCGCATCTGCTCGACGAGGACGCCCTGCGCACCGCCGCGGGCGGCCGCCGCAAGGAGATCGCCAAAGCGCTGACCCGGGCCGGAGTGACCGGTTCCGCGGCGCTCGTACGGCCCCTGGTCGAGCAGGCGGCCGAGCACGCCGAGCGGGTCGGCCTGGAGCGGGAGCAGCGGGCGGTGCTGGCCGGTCTCGGGCTGCCGACCGCGGAGCTGCCCCTGATCGGCGACGGGGTGGACCTCGCCGCGCTGCACGACCTGGCCACGGAGCTCCGTAAGCAGGGCACGGGGGAAGAGGGAGACGCATGACGGCGGACACAGCCGGTGGGGGCACGCCCGTGGCGGGGCTGGACACGGACGCACTGCTGGACGACCCGGGCATCCGGATCGTCGTGTGCTGCGGCTCCGGCGGGGTCGGCAAGACCACGACCGCCGCCGCCCTGGGCGTACGGGCCGCCGAGCGCGGCCGGAAGGCCGTCGTCCTCACCATCGACCCGGCCCGCCGGCTCGCCCAGTCCATGGGCATCGACCGGCTGGACAACGTGCCGAGACGGGTCGACGGCATCGACGGCGCGGGAGAACTGCACGCCATGATGCTGGACATGAAGCGGACCTTCGACGAGACCGTCGAGGCCCACGCGGACGCCGAACGGGCCAGGGCGATCCTGGAGAACCCCTTCTACCAGTCCCTGTCGGCCGGGTTCGCCGGTACACAGGAGTACATGGCGATGGAGAAGCTCGGGCAGTTGCGCGCGCGCGACGAGTGGGACCTGATCATCGTCGATACCCCGCCCTCGCGCTCCGCCCTGGACTTCCTGGACGCGCCGAAGCGGCTCGGATCGTTCCTCGACGGGAAGTTCATCCGGCTGCTGATGGCGCCGGCGAAGGTGGGCGGCCGGGCCGGGATGAAGTTCCTCAATGTCGGCATGTCGATGATGAGCGGAACGCTGGGCAAGCTGCTCGGGGGGCAGTTCCTGCGGGACGTCCAGACGTTCGTCGCCGCGATGGACACCATGTTCGGCGGCTTCCGCAGCCGCGCGGACGCCACGTACAAGCTGCTCCAGGCGCCCGGCACGGCCTTTCTCGTGGTGGCGACGCCGGAGCAGGACGCGCTGCGCGAGGCGGCCTACTTCGTGGAACGGCTGGCCGCCGAGAAGATGCCGCTGGCCGGTCTGGTCCTCAACCGTGTGCACGGCAGCGAGGCTTCGCGGCTCTCCGCCGAGCAGGCACTGGCCGCCGCAGAAAATCTTGACGACACCCGCATTGTGGATCAGAGGGCCGGGAAAGCTGGCCTTGGTGACCAGGAAGCCCCCGACCCGGCGGTCACCGCTTCCGGACCGACCGAGCCGCCCCTCTCCCCCGAGGCAGGGCAGGCGTCCGGCCCCGAGCCCGCAGCCGAGCACCAGGACACGACGGAGAACGAGCCGCCCCACGAGAACATCGCGACATCCGCGAACACCCCTGACGACGCGACGGTCCCCGCGAACGCGGCCGACTCCGCCGTCGCGACCGACTCCGCGGACGCGACCGCCGACGAGGCCGTGGGCGTCGACGAACTGACGGCGGGTCTGCTGCGTCTGCACGCCGAACGCATGCAGGTCGTCGCGCGCGAACACCGCACCCGCGACCGCTTCACCGCGATGCACCCCGAGGTGCCGGTGACGGCCGTGGCAGCGCTGCCCGGCGACGTACACGACCTGAACGGCCTCCGGGCCATCGGCGACCGCCTGGCGGACGGTTCCGCTCCGACCCCTGCCGGAGCGGCGTAGCCACCACCCACCTGGCCTGATGGCACCCGGGCACCGGACCTGATGGCACGTGGGCCGACTCAGCGGCGCCGACGCCTACCCGACGGCCGCGTACGTCTCGTGCAACTCCTCGTCCTCCAGCCCGATGACCCCGGGCAGAACACCGGTGGACCGCTCGTACTCGCTGCGCGCGGTCTCCAGCAGTCGGCGCCAGGACGTGACGGTGGGCCGGCGCCGCAGCAGTGCGCGGCGCTCCCTCTCCGTCATTCCACCCCACACGCCGAATTCGACGCGATTGTCGAGCGCATCGGCCAGGCACTCGGTCCGCACCGGACATCCGGTGCACACCGCCTTGGCCCTGTTCTGCGCTGCCCCTTGTACGAACAGTTCATCCGGATCGGTAGTGCGGCAGGCTGCCTGCGCACTCCAGTCGGTTACCCAGCCCATCCCGGCGCCGTCCTCTCCCGAATCGAGGCTCCCCCACGGCGGTAGCGGCATATTCACCGCTGCCAGTTGAGGACGTTACGGAAGGTGGGGACACCACAACACCCCCTTCGGGCCCAATCTTGAATGGTCCGAACGGACTATGCGTATGCGGCAGATCACCCAGGGGAGTGAGCCGACGACATGCGCGACTATCTCCGCGAAAAGGGGACAGTGCACTCAAGTTGCAAGGGACTTCTCGCGACATACGGGGCGATTTCGGGAGCGCCTCGATGGCTACGTGAAGAGCAATGCGGCTGCCCATCCGTCGGGTGAAGAATGACCAGAAGATGCGCATGGGGTTGCACGGGACTTGATACGGAACCGGTCTGCTGTGACAGTTGAGAGCAGCTTAGGCCAAGGCCTCTCCGTCTGTCCGGCGAATGAGAACGTAGGGCGCTCCGCGCCCGCGCGCCCGTGCCGCGACGCCCGGCACGCTCTCGCCGGAAGGCCGCAGCCGGCCCCGTAGGACAGGGGTCCGACCTGTCCGGACGCCACGGCGGACCCGTCCGGACGCCACGGCGGACCCGTCCGGACGGCCACGCCCGACCTGTCCGGACGTCACGCCCGACCTCTTCGGACGTCACGCCCAACCTCTTCGGATATCGCGGCGCACCCGTCCGGATGTCACGGTCCGGTACCCGAACGCTCCGAGAGGCCCTGCTCCTGCGACACGTTCATCACTACGGATTAGGCTGCCCCCTATGCCAAAGAAGCGCTCGGGCGGGGGTCTCACCACGACCCAGCAGGCCGCCAAGTTCCTCGGTGTCGCCGCGCTCTCCGGAGCTGTCCTGGCAGGCATCGCGCTGCCCGCAGCCGGAGCGCTGGGGCTCGCCGCCAAGGGGACGGTCGAAGGGTTCGACGAGATCCCCTCCAACCTCAAGACTCCACCGCTCAGTCAGCGGACCACGATCCAGGACCGCGACGGCGGCACCATCGCCACGGTGTACTCCCGTGACCGCACGGTCGTCCCGCTCAAGGACATCTCGCCGCACATGCAGGCCGCGATCATCGCGATCGAGGACTCCCGCTTCTACGAACACGGCGCGGTCGACCTCAAGGGCATCCTCCGCGCGATGAACCGCAACGTGCAGGCGGGCGGGGCGGCGCAGGGCGCGTCGACCCTCACCCAGCAGTACGTGAAGAACGTCTTCGTCGAGGAGGCGGGCGACGACCCGGAGAAGGTCGCCGAGGCCACGCAGCAGACACTCGGCCGCAAGGTCCGCGAGCTGAAGTACGCGATCCAGGTCGAGGAGGAGCTCGGCAAGAAGAAGATCCTGGAGAACTACCTCAACATCACGTTCTTCGGACAGCAGGCGTACGGCGTCGAGGCCGCGTCCAAGCGCTACTTCTCCAAGCCGGCCAAGGACCTCAAGCTGGAGGAGGCAGCGCTGCTCGCCGGACTGGTCCAGTCGCCGAGCCGCTACGACCCGGTCAACGACCTCGAGGAAGCCACCAAGCGCCGCAACGTCGTGCTGGCGCGGATGGCCGCGGTCAAGGAAATCTCACAGGCCGAGGCCGACAAGGCCATGGAGACGCCCATCAAGCTGAAGGTCTCCCGGCCGAAGAACGGCTGCATCACCGCCGTCAGCGGCTCCGGCTTCTTCTGCGACTACGTCCGCAAGACGATCCTCACCGACCCCGCCTTCGGCAAGACCGACGAGGACCGGGCCAAGCTCTGGAACCTCGGCGGTCTGACCATCCGGACCACGCTGGACCCGCGCGCCCAGAAGGCCGCGAACGAGGCCGCCACCGCGAGGGTCAACAAGGACGACAAGTTCGCTGCGTCCGTGGTGCAGGTGGAGCCGGGCAGCGGCAAGATCCTCTCCATGGGCCAGTCGCGCCCGTACGGACTGGACCAGAAGCAGAACGAGACCGTGCTGAACCTCGCCGTCAGCAACAAGATGGGCGGCTCCACGTACGGCTTCCAGGTCGGTTCGACGTTCAAGCCGTTCACCGCGGCCGCGGCGCTGGAGAAGGGCATCAGCCCCGCGACGACGTTCTCGACGGACTGGAAGATGACGCTCAAGGAGCGGGACTTCCGGAACTGCAGCGGCTCCCCGGCCGGTTACGCGGACTGGCCCCTGCAGAACGAGCTGGAGTCCGAAAAGGGCACCTGGGACATGACGAGCGCGCTCGGCAAGTCCATCAACACCTACTTCGCGCTGCTGGAGCAGAAGGCCGGCCTCTGCGAGACCGTGGAGATGGCCAAGAAGGTCGGCTACGAGCGGGGCGACGGCAAGAAGGTCGGCGAGTACCCCTCGATCACCCTCGGCGGTGAGGTCAGCACCCCGCTCTCCATGGCCGGCGCCTACGCCGCGTTCGCCAACCGGGGCACGTACTGCACGCCGATCGCCATCGAGTCCATCAAGGACCCGCAGGGCAAGAAGATCCCCGTGCCGAAGACGTCCTGCTCGCGGGCGATGAGCGAGAAGACCGCGGACACGATCAACCAGATGCTCAAGGGCGTCGTGGAGGACGGCACCGGTACGCAGGCCGGACTCAGCGACCGGGACAACGCGGGCAAGACCGGTACGACCAACGACCGCAAGGACGCCTGGTTCGTCGGGTACACGCCGAACCTCTCCACCGCGGTGTGGGTCGGCGACGACGTCGGCGAGAAGAGCTCGATGTTCGGCGTCACCATCGGCGGCCAGTACTACGACAAGGTCTGCGGTGGCTGCCTGCCCGGTCCGATCTGGCGCATCGCGATGACCGGAGCCCTGGACGCGGCGGAGACTCCCGGGTTCAACCCGGTCGCCGTCCCCCGTGGCAAGGAGAAGAAGGACAAGGAGAAGGAGAAGGGCGACCGGGATCGCGACCGCGACCGCGACGACGAGGACCGCGACGACGCCAAGCCCGGCGACGACGGCAACCGGTTCCCCGGCATCGAACTCCCGGACGGCGTGACCGACGGACGGGGCGGCGGTGGCGGCGGTGGCGGTGGCGGGCGAGGCCAGAACGGCCCCTGACCCGTATCCGTACTAGATGACAGACGAGGGTGGGCGCCCCGGTCGAGGACCGGGGCGCCCACCCATTTCTGCGTCTTCTGCGTCTTCTCCGCGTGTGCCTCAGCCGGCGAGGAGCTTCTTCACCGCGGCGGCGACCCGGCCGCCTTCGGCGAGCCCGGCGACCTTCGGGTTGACGATCTTCATGACGGCGCCCATCGCCCGCGGCCCCTCGGCCCCGGCGGCCTTCGCCTCCTCGACGGCGGACGCCACGATCGCGTTCAGCTCGTCGTCGGAGAGCTGCTGGGGCAGATAGCCGTCGAGCAGCTCGCCCTCCGCCTTCTCCCGCTCGGCCTGCTCGGTCCGGCCGCCCTGCGCGAAGGCCTCGGCCGCCTCACGGCGCTTCTTCGCCTCCTTGGCGATCACCTTCTGCACCTCGTCATCGGAGAGCTCGCGCGCCGACGTGCCGCTGACCTCTTCCTTGGTGATCGCGGTGAGGGTGAGCCGAAGGGTGGACGAGGTCAGCTCGTCACGCGCCTTCATGGCCGTGTGGAGGTCTTCCTTGAGCTTGGACTTGAGCGTGGTCATGCCGCGATTGTGACAGGTACGGGGCGGGGGCCGCCCACCGGTTTTCCGGCCACCGCACCGGATTCCCCGGTCGCCCCCACCGGATATCCCGGCCGCCCCACCGGTTTCCTCGGCCGCCCCACCGGCTTTCCGCTCACGGTTCCGCTTCTGCGACGATGGGCACATGCGCGCACGCTACGGAGTACCCCTGAAAGTCACGGCAGTCGGCGCGGCGGTCGGCGCCGCCGGACTCGCCTATGCCGCCGGGTTCGAAGCCCGCTCGTTCCGCCTGCGAAGGGTCACCGTCCCCGTACTCCCGCGCGGGGCACGTCCGTTGCGCGTGCTCCAGGTCTCCGACATCCACATGGTGAGCGGCCAGAACAAGAAGCGCGCCTGGCTCCAGTCGCTGGCCGGCCTGCGCCCCGACTTCGTCGTGAACACCGGCGACAACCTCTCCGACCCGAAGGCCGTGCCCGAGGTACTCGACGCGCTCGGCCCGCTGATGGAGTTCCCGGGGGTGTACGTCTTCGGCTCCAACGACTACTACGGACCCAAACTCCGCAACCCCGCGCGCTACCTCCTGGAGAAGGCCCGGGGCAAGCACGGCCTCAACGGCAACGCCCCCGCGGTCGGCGTCGTCCACAACCCGTGGGAGCCGATGCGTGACGCCTTCGACGAGGCGGGCTGGCTCAACCTGTCGAACACGCGGGGCCGGCTCAAGCTCGACGGCCTGGAGCTGGCGTTCACCGGTCTGGACGACCCGCACATCAAGCGGGACCGTTACGCCGAGGTCCAGGGCGGCCCGGAGACCAGTGCCGACCTCTCCATCGGCGTGGTCCACGCCCCGTACCTGCGCTCCCTGGACGCCTTCACGGCCGACGGCTACCCCCTGATCCTGGCGGGCCACACGCACGGCGGACAGCTGTGCATCCCGTTCTACGGGGCGCTGGTCACCAACTGCGACCTGGACACCGACCGGGTCAAGGGCCTGTCCAGCCACACGGTCGGCGACCGGCGCGCCTACCTCCACGTCTCCGCGGGCTGCGGCACCAACCGCTACACCCCGGTCCGCTTCGCCTGCCCGCCCGAGGTCACCCTGCTGACACTGACGCCGAAGGCCTGAGCGGGCGCGACGGACGCGGGGCACGGGGGCGGGGCCAGAGCGCGCGCGACGGACGCGGGGCGGGGCACGCGGGGCGGGGCCACAGCGCGTCGCGACGGGCACGGGACGGGGCGCGGAGCGCGGGGGCGGGGGTGCGGGGCACCGAAGCCGGGCGTCCGAGCGAGGGGGCACGAGCGGCGGGCGGACGAATCGCGGTGTGCATCCCACCCGCCTACGGTACGAATCGCGGGGGTCTTCCCACCCGCTTACGGTACGAATCGCGGGGGTCTTCCCACCCGCTTACGGTACGAATCATGACCCCGCCCCGGACCACCCTGCTCCCCCGCCCCCGGGCGGCAGAGGTGCTCCCGGAACCGGCGGCGCCCCGCCGCCCCTGGGCTACGGCCCTGCGCGCGACCGCGTGCGGTGCGGCGGCCGCGGGCCCGGTCATCGCCCTGACGACCGGCTACGCGCCACCGACGCTGATGCTGATCCACTTCACGGTCCTGGCCAACCTCCTGATCGCGGGCACCTTCGGATGGTCGGCCGTACGTTCCTGGCGGGGCGGGCCGCCACTGTCACCACGCCTGTCGGGCGGGGTGCTGCTGCTCGCCGCGATCACCGGCCTGATGTACCACCTGGTGCTGGTGAACCACGGCGGCTCCCCGATGAGCGCCTCCCGCGCCGGTCCGGACACGGGGGCCGACTGGGCCACCACCGCCAGCCTCCTGCTCCACACGGTGACCCCCTCGGCCGTCGCCGCGGACTGGCTCCTGCTGACCACCCCCCGCACCCTGCGCCTGACTCACATCCCCCTCTGGCTGTCCGCCCCCGCGGCCTACCTGGGCATCGTCCTGACCCGCGGCGCCCTGCTCTCCCCCGACGCCCCGGCCCGCTACCCGTACCCGTTCCTCGACGTCGACGCATACGGCTACGCCGGCGCCCTCACCCAGGCCCTCGCCCTCGGCCTCCTCTTCGCCGCCCTGGGCGTCCTGATCACCACCGTGGACCACCTCCGGCCGAACGTGGCCGGGCGGTTCCAGCACCGGAGAAACCGGATTTCGCCTCCGGCCGCCGGTGGGCTAAAGTAATCGATGTCGCCGGGAGTCCGGTGGACATCGGGGTGTAGCGCAGCTTGGCAGCGCGCTTCGTTCGGGACGAAGAGGTCGTGGGTTCAAATCCCGCCACCCCGACAGCTGAAACACCAGGTCAGGGGCCTGATCCGCTAAGCGGATCAGGCCCCTGAGTGGTTCCCGGGGGCGTCTTGGGAGCTGTTTGGGAGCCGAGTGCGGCAGGCGGCTCCCAAACAGCTCCCCGCTGGGCCGCTGGAGGCCAACCGTGGAGCCCTATCCGGCCGGACACGCCCTTCGACTTATGCCGCCGGGCAGGTGAGAGACAGAGCGGCCCGCCCCTTGATGGTTACCACCCAGTAGCGTCGATGCCGCCCTCCGGGCTGAGCGAAGAAGGGCTGCGGTTCTCTCCGACAAACCCGGGCGCCCTACCTGGCCCTGTGGTGACCACTGGCAGGGCCGCGCGGCTGCTGCGGTATTCGCCAAGCTCAGTTGTCCGGCTGCTCTTCGAAGTCGGACGGGGTAGGCGTCGGCAGAGCATCCTCCTCCCGGAGCAGCTCCATCACGCCAATCGCGGCATCATCCTGCGCAAGGTCGGCGTCGCCGTAGTTCGGACCATCGGTCAGGTCGCCATCTGACTTCTCGATCAACAAGCGCTCGCGGTACGCGTCGCGCGCCGAAACAGCGATCCGATCAATGAGCATGTAGCTCAGCCCTGCGCCGACAGCCATGCCCGCGATGGGCACGAACTGCCCGAGCTTCCTCTTCGGCAGCTGCTGCGAGAACTTCGCCGCGAAGTTCTGGGCGATCTTGGTGAGGACCTTCTCGTTCAACTTGGCCCAAGGAGCATTCCTGACAAGCAACTGGGTGAGCTGCGACAGTTCGGCGTAGGCGGCCGTCTTCGCCGATGTACCCGTGGACATTCCTAGAGCAATCACGGACATCACGAAGAGTTCCTCTTCGGGATCGCTTGGGTGGTAGCCGTAGTAGAGAGCTGTGGCAGCGACCGTTCGAGTGGCAAGGCCGAGCATCATCGCAGTGTCGGCAACCATCGCCCCGGCTACGGTTCCGATTCCAGGTGCGGCGCCCGCGCCCGCGCCGGCGATTGTTCCGGCGCTGGCGAGCACCTCTCCGCCTGTCACGACTGCAGCCGACCCAAGCCCTGTTGCCGCTGCGGAGAGGGCGTGGCCGTACCGAACCAAGTTGTGCCTTGCGACCTCATCGAGGACCCGCAGGTCGAGCTCACGAATCTCGTCCAACCCGGCGATGTCGTGTCCGGCACGTCGATACTGCCCAATGACACGCCTCTCGCTCACTGTCCGGCTCGCGGTGCCTCCCACGGCCTTGCCGAGCCCCTTTGCGGCTCCGCCGTAGGCGGCAGCCACTTTGTCGGCGCCCGGGGCGCCCCTAGCCTTCTCTCCCAGCGAAGCGAGGCGGTCCCGGGCCTGCGGCGGGAGGAAGGTCCTCGCTCGCTTGCTGAGAGCAGCTGCCTTTCGCTCCTGGAGCCGTTCCCACTCGCGTAGTTCGTAAGCAGAGAGAGTCATGTCGTCGCCTCGGTATCAGAGTGCTTGAAAGCAGTCCCGGGTGAACGCGGCCATGAGTCTGCGCCGCTGGACGAGGAAACCTTGCAGCTTCCGTCCGTGGCCTCGGCCAGATTCGCCAGGTCCTTGCGATGAGAGGTGTAACCCCCGGCTTGGAAGCGCTAGTTGGTGTCACTGAGCTATCCGCAGAGGAACATCACGAGGCAGAATACGCGTCCGGCGAGGTCCGTGGGGGCGAGCAACATCCCTGGGCTGTGGGCCAGCAAGGATGGTGAAGGCGCCAACTACTGGCGCCAGGTCCTAGCCGAACTCGAACCCTGAGATCGATGCTGCTCAGCTGTCCTCCGCGGGTGCCTTCAAACTCGCCCTACCGTCAAGGCCAGTTGGGCGCGGAGGTTGGCCGCACCTCAAATCTGCTCGCCGACAGGATGGAAGGACAGCGCCACGGTCAGCCCGGAAGGCAAGGTGTGCCTGCGTTCGGCGCGAATGACACCTCCTCCCTCGTGGCGTTGCTACTGTCAGCGCCGCTGGCGAGCCCGAGTCCTTCCTGATACGCCCTGTGGATTCCGCGCGGCCGGTGCCGTCATACAGCTCGGCCCTGGCGAGCCCGGCCATCTATGAGAGGACTGCAGTGAGCAGCCAAATACCCCCGATGCCTGGACGACTTCCAGGTCCCAGCAAGGACATCAGGAACCCGTGGAAGACGGCCACGTTCTGCCTGGCCGGCGCGCTGACGGTGACTGCTGCCGCGCTCGTCTATACCGCTACCGAAGGCCGAGGAGGTACTCCCCACGCCTCGGCCGATCCCTCGCCCTCGATCTGGCAGGACGACCGCCCCCGCGCTGACACCACACCCGTCGAGACGATATCCCCCGCCCCGAGTCGACCGGCCGACTTCAAGATCGGTGACGAGGCCCGCAACGGCGGCGCCGTCGTCACGGTTGCCAAGGTCCGGGAGACCAAGTCGATCAACGTGGCTGGCGCGGTGAAGAAGGCAGGAAGCGGCGCCAAGTACGTGATCCTGGAGACCGTGGTGTTCAACGACACCAAGGCCAGCATGGACCTCACCTGTTCGCTGCCCATCGTAAACAACCTGCTCGACGAGCAAGACCGGCGCTACGACACCATCGATGACCTGGACGAAGTCGCGGGTAACCCCGAGTGCAACGAACAGCTCCAGCCGGGCTTCAAGGATGAAATGCTATTCGTCTACCGGATCCCGGAGAACGCGAAAATCATCGCCTGGGAGTTCTCCGAGTACGACCTCACCTCTGAGCGGGAGCCATCGGCCATCGAACTAGACAGTGCTTGAGGCTTCAGGGGCTGGGACGACATGCACAACGGCGATTGCCCCGGCCCCGGCTGGGTCGGGGCATCCCTGCCGTGCGAGCGCGGCCGTTCCCCCACCACATAAGCGATTGTGGTAGTCGCGGCGTCACTGTACGTTTCCGCTTACGGATCGGTTTGACTCGAAGGGGGCGGGATGTCTGGGTACGGCCGCGCAGACATCGAGTGGAACATGTTGGTGGAGGCCGGGCGAGGATTCCTCGTCGGGCGCGCGAAACTTGGCAAGCCCTCATACACAGAGCTCAGCGTCACTCTGGCCAGGCGAACCGGCTGCCGTGCATTCGACTTCGAGCGTGCTGATGAGCGGGCGGCCATGGGGCATCTGCTGGGACGGATCGTGGGCCGAGATCGGGAGATCGCCCCCTCCGACCCTCCTGTCATGCTCTCGGCACTGGTGAATTACCTGGGTGCCAACGACGCTGGACCCGGTTTCTATCAGTTGGCCAAGGACCTGCAGCTTCTGCCCATGAGTGCGTCCTTGGACGAGAAGTTCGAGTTCTGGATTACGCAGGTGAAACGGCTCTACGAACGCCATGGGGCAAGTCCGGCCGTGGCCTGAGCACTACGGGCCAGTGCAGCAGGTGAGCAGAGCGGCACCCGCGTGGCCCACCGCCCTGGTCGAGTCCGAGCCGACATGAACCGGCTGGGCGCTTCCGCGCCCGTACCGTCGGACGAAGCGCAGTCGGTACGGGCGCCAAAGACGCAGTCAGGCCCCCGCGCCCCCGAAGCGCTCGCGGTAGGACTCCAGGTCCTCCTCCGTGATCTTCGCGAAGAGCACCGGCGGGACGGTGAACGGCGTGCCGGCCGGGACCGAGGCCAGGGACTTCGCCTCGTCGGCCGTCACCCAGGTATCGGTGTCGGCGGTCAGGGCGAACGCTCCCCGCATGGCGGCCGCCGAGGCCGGGATGAAGGGCTCGGAGACGATCGCGTACAGGTGGATGAGGTTCATCGCGGTGCGCAGGGTCAGGGCCGCGCCCTCGGGGTCGGTCTTGATCTCCAGCCAGGGGGCCTTCTCCTCCAGGTAGGAGTTGCCGGCCGACCACAGGGCCCGCAGTGCCGCGCCAGCCTTGCGGTACTGGAGGGCGTCCATGTGCTCCTCGTACTCGGCCAGAAGGCGGGCGATCTCCGCACCGAGTCGCGTCTCCGCCTCCCCGGCCGCCGTGCCTGCGGGGACCTCGTCGCCGAAGCGCTTGCGGGAGAAGGAGAGCACGCGGTTGACGAAGTTGCCGAGGGTGTCGGCCAGGTCCTTGTTGACCGTGGCGGCGAAGTGCTCCCAGGTGAAGGAGGAGTCGTCGGACTCGGGGGCGTTGGCGATCAGGAAGTAGCGCCAGTAGTCGGCCGGGAGCGTCTCCAGCGCGGCGTCGGTGAAGATGCCGCGCTTCTGGGAGGTGGAGAACTTGCCGCCGTAGTACGTCAGCCAGTTGAAGCCCTTGACGACGTCGACCTTCTTCCACGGTTCGCGAACACCCAGCTCCGTGGCCGGGAACATCACCGTGTGGAACGGGACGTTGTCCTTCGCCATGAACTGGGTGTAGCGGACCGTGTCGTCGGCCTCGTACCACCACGACTTCCAGTCGCGCCTCTCGCCGTCCGGGGCGGCGTCCGCCCACTCCTTCGTCGCGGCGATGTACTCGATCGGGGCGTCGAACCAGACGTAGAAGACCTTGCCCTCGGCCGCCAGCTCCGGCCAGGTGTCCCCCGGGACCGGAACGCCCCAGTCCAGGTCACGGGTGATCGCCCGGTCGTGGAGACCCTCGGTCAGCCACTTGCGGGCGATAGAGGAGGACAGTTGCGGCCAGTCGGCCTCGTGCCGCGCCACCCACGCCTCGACCTCGTGCTGGAGCTTCGACTGGAGCAGGAACAGGTGCTTCGTCTCGCGGACCTCCAGCTCAGTTGAACCGCTGATCGCCGAGCGCGGGTCCAGCAGGTCGGTCGGGTCCAGGACGCGGGTGCAGTTCTCGCACTGGTCGCCGCGCGCCTTGTCGTAGCCGCAGTGCGGGCAGGTCCCCTCGACGTACCGGTCGGGGAGGAACCGGCCGTCGACCGGCGAGAACACCTGGCTGATCGCCCGCTCCTCGATGAAGCCGTTCTCCCACAGCTTCCGCGCGAAGTGCTGCGTGATCTCGACGTTCTGGTGCGAAGAGCTGCGGCCGAAGTAGTCGAAGGCCAGCTCGAACCCGTCGTACACAGCCTTCTGCGCGTCGTGGGCCTGGGCGCAGAACTCTGCCACCGATACCCCAGCCGCCTTGGCCGCCAGCTCGGCGGGCGTCCCGTGCTCGTCGGTCGCGCAGATGTACAGGACGTCGTGACCACGCTGGCGGAGGTACCGGGAGTACACATCCGCCGGAAGCATCGACCCGACCATGTTGCCCAGGTGCTTGATCCCGTTGATGTAGGGAAGCGCGCTGGTTACCAGGTGTCGAGCCATCCTTGGATGCTCCATTTCGTACGTTTGGCGCCGGTGGCGGTGCCACGGCGGGCCCAGGTCGGGAGGGTGCAGCAAACGGCGACCGCTCAGGTCTGCCGGATCACCTGGGGCGAGGGCCGGAGCTGCAAACCGCCGCAATCGTATGGCACCCCGGCGCCATCACCGCGAGCCGTTTATCCTTCGGACGCCCGGGGGCGAAGGGTCGAAAACGCACTCGGCCGTACGGGACAGGCGGCCAAGCTAGTCCCGTACGGCCGAGGCGGTCCTCATATTAGGGCCCGCGACTTGGTGCGTCCGTACTCCTTCGGACCAGGGCATCCCGGTGCCACTCGCCGCACGGTCGTCACGACGGCCGTACTACCTGCGCAAGCGCAGGAGGGCGTCGAGTACAGGCACGGGAGATGTGGTGCACATGGCCAGTCGGGCATCGCGGGCCGACTCCCACTGCTCTGTCATCCCGGCCATGTGGCGCTTGCGCATGCCAGGGGTGACGTGGGCGTACCGCGCCGATACGGAGCCGTCGATGTGTCCCATGCGCTGGTCCATGAGGACCTTCTCGGTACCGAGGTCTTCCATCACGGTTCTATGGGTGTGGCGCAGGCCGTGGGGTGTGAGGCCCTTCGCGATCGGGAGCCAGCAGGCGCCGGCCCGGTTGCCGGCGCCGCACCCCGTACCGGAACACCCGGCCACGGCTCGCCGCGCAGAGGAACGGGGCGCGCTTCCTGCGGGGCCTTCTTGGGGTACCAGCCTGACACCGCCGGAGTGAACAGCCAGGTCCCGAAGCCGTTCCTCCGCCAGTGAGCCGCATGTTCCGCCACGACTCCGCCACGCACGAACCCGAGGTCGTTGACGGCCCTTTCCACCCGAGTGCGGGTGGCGTCGGCGACGCGATCGGGGTGGTTGAGGACGTTGGACACCGTTCCTGTGGAGACCACGGCCCGGCGTGCGACATCGACGAGTTTCGCGCCCTGGTGCCCTCCGGTACGAGCTGCGCCCTGGCCACGGAAGACGTAGGTCCTGCCGTGGCAGGGGCAGGGCGTCGGCTTCGTGCGGGCGACGCGGTTGGCGACCAGGGCGGACAGCCAGTCCATCGAGTCGAGGGTGCGATAGCTGTCGTCCTTGGGCGGGCAGCGCACCATCTCACCCGTGTCCAGTTCGTAAAGCTGCCACTCGACGCGGACGGAGCCAGAGCGGACGAACTCGGTCTCCAGTCCGATGATTTCGCCCCAGCGCATGCCGGTGTACCCCTTGAGGACAACGGCGACGAACTCGTCATCGCGGCCGGACAGGAGAGCGGCCCGTTCAGCGGTGAGCAGGATGCCGAGCGGATCGGTGACGACCTTCTCCGGGCCTCGGTCACGGGAGCGGCCCGCGCGCTTGCCCCGCCCGCGCCGCCTGGTCGCCGGGTCGCCGGGTCGCCGGGTCACCGGGTCACCGGGTCACCGGGTTCGAGGTGATCAGCCCTTCGTCAATCGCGTCCTCGAAGATCAGGTGGAACGTGGAGCGCCATGTCTTGACGCTGGAGGCCGCGTACAGGGCCCTTTCCTTCTTCTCCCACCGGTCGACGTCCGAGTGCAGGATGGCGGCGAGCGCGTGGCCCTCGAAGTCGGGGAGGAGATGCTCCTCGATATGGCGCTTGTAGTTCTGCATGGTCGAGGCGGACCGATCTTGGTCCGCGTACCAGCGGCTCGCGTACTCGCCGAACGTCTCCTGCCCCAGGGCGGGGTCGCGCCAGTCGCCGCGTCGGTACTTGTTCTCGGCCTCGCCCGCCGAGCGTTGGGCCTCGCCCTTGGTGGCGAACTTGATCGTCTTGCCATGCTCGTCGACGACCGTGAGGTGCTTGCCGGGGGCGGTCTCGTATCGGGCACGCCAGTAGCTTCCGCGCTTCTCCGCGAAACCCGATTGCGCTTCCTTCCTCTTCGGTGCGGCGTTCGACGCGGCGGTGTCGAACTCGGCTCGGCTGGATCGGCGCGGTGGCCTGGCGCGCAGGCGGCCGGAGGGCGTTGCCGACTCGGGTGTACTGGTACGTCGGGCAGGTGCCGCAGCTACGGCAGCAGGTGCCGGCGGTCGCGCGGCGACGGCCGGTCGCTCCTCGTTGAGGCGGATGATCTCGGCGAGATGGGCGGCGGTGAAGCGGTAGGCACGGCCCACGCGAACAAAGGGGATCTGGTGACGACGGGCCCTGCCCTTGACCCACCACGCGGAGCAGCCGAGCGCGGTCGCGAGTTCGTCGGGGCGGTAGAGGCGGGCCGGCGCCGCCACCTCGCTTCCTGACTGCTCAGCCACGCTGGATCGCCTCCTTCGCGATCCAGCTCAGGAAGGGCAACAGGGCAGGGGGGCAAGGTCTCTTGGTGCAAGAAGGTTCCTTCTCTGGCGCGGTGGTGTGACTCATGACGCGCCGGTTAATCACTTGGGTACGGGCGAGGTGAAGTACGTAGCGGCGGCCGGGTGTTGGCCCACCCGGGAGCACTGTGCAGGCTCCGCCAACTCGTCTCGGCAAGCAGAACGAGCGGCGAGACGTCGAGGGCGGTCTCGATGGAGACGAGGTCGACGAGGTCACAACGGCGCTGCCGGCGTTCGATGCGGGACAACATGGTGATGGTCATGGGGCGGCCGAGCGCGGTCCCCCGTTCGGCCAGCTGGCGCTGGGCGAATCCGCGCGCTGCGCGGGAACGGGTAGTGGCGCGGGCGGTCAGCACGCCGGCCGGACCAATTCCCAGAGGGCTTTCGGGCATGAATCAGTGAGCCCCTTCCAACCTGACGGTGTGGGACGGTGGTTGGCGGGTTGCGCGAAGCGGTGAAGCTCCTGGTAGACGGGTTCAGGACCAAGATCACCCGTGCCAACCAGGAGCTTCGCGTGCTTGTCCACCCATCGGCGATCGATCTGTCCAGTGGCCATCTGCGCCACCTCGCCGGACACCTCGCTGCGCGCCGTCGTGAGATCGGCACCCGGTGGCGGCGCATCACGCCGGGCCGCCAGGCCCTCCTGGTTCTGGCGGACCGGCGTGCTGCGCTGCGGTGGCACCTACGCCCGGCTTGCCGCCGGGTTCAGCATCGGGGTCGCAACGGTCTGCCGCTATGTCCGCGAGGCGATAGAAGTCCTGGCCACGCTTGCTCCCAGCCCGGCCCAGGTCATGCGGACCGCGAGCCGCCCGGCCTTTGTGATCCTCGACGGCACCCTGCTGCCGATCGACCGAATCGCCGCCGACACCCCGTACCACTCCGGCACACACAAACGTCACGGCATGAACGTCCGGGTTCTCACCGACCCGTTCGGCCGCCTGCTGTGGGCTTCGCCCGCGCTGACCGGCTCCACCCACGACCTGACTGCGGCCCGCACTCACGTGATCGTCGAAGCTCTCGCCGCTGCCGGACCCAAGTGCCGGGCGGACAAGGCATACCAAGGCTGGCGTGCGTGCTGTTGTGCCGGCGCTGCCACCGCTTGAGCCGGCGGCCACGGAAGGGCATCCGGACCGGGCAGCTGGCAGACGGCGCACCGCTCCAGCAACATCCTGGTGATCGTCTCCGGCTCACCGGCCTCGTGGACGCCCACCTGAACAAGGCGCTCACCAAGGCCCGCACCGCACGCTGACCCGCTCCACCGTCCGTAACCCCCGGTGTCCTGGCCTGTCGGACGGACAGGCCAGGACACCGGGGGTTACGGCCTATGAGCCGATCAGCCCGCCAGGCGCAGTGCACCAGGCTCGTAGCGCAGTTGGAATGTCTGCGCGTGCTCCCCGTCCATCCAGTACAGGGTCATGGTCGAGAGCATGCTTCTTTTCACATACCGGGTTCGTGAGGGCATTCCTTCTTCCTGTTCGACGATCCAGGATTCCACCCGTTCCGGCAGGCTGAACCTCAACGCGTATATGTCCGGGTGCTCGGCCGAGCGCAGTTCCCAGACGGGATGCGAAGCCGACTGATCCAGTCGCCGCACGCGAACGGCGTGCGTCGGATGCTCTCTCGCGTAATTCACGAACCCGTACAGGTCGTTCGACGCCAACCCCAGAACAAACGGTGCTGCGGGAAAGGCCAGCACCAGGCCCAACTTCGACCGGCTGCGCAGCGCCTGGGCGAGTCCATCGAGCGGCCGACGGAATTGATCGGGCAGGTATGCGTCCTCGGCGTCCATGTCCAGCAGTGGGCCGCGAAGGTACGCGCGTAGCTGGTGCACCTTCGGCTGCTCGCCCGCGGGCGCGGCTTCGAGCGCTGCGTGAATGGTGTCGGCCGCGCTCCGGACGAGGTTCCGCAGTACGGCGAAGTCCGGAGCGGAGAGGTCGATCAGGGATATCTGATGGGCCAGCGCGTAGTCCTGGGCTTCCTTGGTGAAGCCCGACGTGGCGAAGATCGCGTAGTTGTAGCGGTACCGCGTCCTCGGCCGACCCGTACCCGGAGCGCTGAGCGTCGTAGTCTCGCCTTCGTTCACGTCGTGAATCACGCCGTGACCGTTGCGCACGGTCGGCAGACCTACGCGCGTCGAGGTCAGATACTTCGCCTCGACGAACAGGCGGACAGGCAGCGAGAACGGCGGGACGTACCGGAACTGCCCGAGCGCGTCGACCTGGTGCCATGCCCCGCGCCCACGGACCAGCAAGCCATTCTTGTCCTCTTTAAGGACCTTCCAGGGCTCTTTGTCCTTATCGTCATTGGCCGTGAGCACCTCGAAGCCGCTGGATCGCAGCAACCAGGCCAGCACCTCCTCCAGGAGGTAGCCGCGCAGTGGTCCTTTGCCTATCCGTTTGACTTTCACGGGAGCGATCCTATTCAGAGCCCGGATCCGGGACTCACCGGCGCCGTCACCTCCATGACGCGGATACGGCGAAGGCCCGGTGGTTCCGCTCCCCAAGGGGGAGCGGAACCATCGGGCTTGGAGGGGCGGGCATCACCTCATCTATCCCGTTCGTCGACCGTCGCAATCATCGTCAGCAAACGGATCACGGTGCGTATGCGACCAGATTTCATGCCTGCGGGCTGAACCTTTGCAGCATTGCCACGTCAAGGTAAGCCTGTACAGGCTCGAGGAGCCCGTGCGGCACGTAGTACACGAATGGGATCCAAGCCCTTCGGTCGAACGGTCACCTCGCGTCGTGGCGCATGCTCACCACCTCCATGGCACCACCCCTGGAGAGCGTGCGCAGCGGCAGGGCGAACGGCACCAAACCGTGGTGAACCAGCTGGTACCGCCGGGTGGTGGAAACCGCCAGCCACTGTACGAGGGTGGACTTCTCGGACCCGGCCACGCCGCGCAGCACAGCCGGTCGCCTGCATCGTGCGCGCGACCGGCTCCTCCGCCCCGGCCTCCCGCTCAGGAAGAGTTTCCTGAGCGGGAGGCTGACAGCGCTGGACGCCTGGCGCACCCCGACGACCGCGGGTTCCCTCTCTTCTCCGAAGGCCGAGGCGCGGCGCCATCGGCCGCCCCGGCCTCACCCGTCCGGATGAAATCGCCGGTGCGGCGACGCCCGGACAGGGCCCTTCGCACCGCGTGTCGTCGCCCGTCCAGCCCCTCCTGAACGCTCAGGAATTCCCTGAACCGGCTTTACGCGGAGCGGAGTTGACGGTTCATTTACGTGCGGAGCCCAGCCCACCGAACGATCATTCGGGCATATCAGACGACTTCTCGCGCGGGCATTACCGACGGGTACCGCGAGCTGCTAGAAACTGCATCGTCCTCCCAACTCCCGGCCTGTCCCCCACAGCTCGTCCTCCCACCCCCTCATCCCCCCACACTTCGAAGGGCTGGAAGCCATGTCAGTACGAAGAATTCGCGCATCCGTCGTCACTCTCGCGCTCGCCGCCGTGGCCGCGCTCGGCGTCGCGGGACCCGCCTCCGCTACCGACTCGGCCGCCGCGGGCGGCTATGTCGCGCTCGGCGACTCGTACTCCTCCGGTGTCGGCGCCGGAAGCTATCTCTCCGACAGCGGCGACTGCCGACGCAGCACCAACGCCTACCCGTATCTGTGGCAGGCGGCGAACTCCCCCGCCTCGTTCGACTTCGTCGCCTGTTCGGGGGCGACCACCTCGTCCGTGGCCGGCTCCCAGCTCGGCGTGCTCAGCGCGTCCACCTCCCTGGTCAGCGTCACCGCCGGAGGCAATGACGTCGGGTTCGCCGGCGTCATGCAGGACTGCGTGCTGTCCAGTGAGGCCACCTGCATCAACAGCGTGAACAACGCCGTCTCGCAGATGAACAGCTCCCTGCCCGGCAGCCTCGACGCGCTCTACGACGGCATCCGGGCCCGCGCCCCACAGGCCCAGGTGGTGGTTCTCGGCTACCCGCGCTTCTACCAGCTGTCCGGCAGCTGCGTCGCCGGGCTCTCCGAGGCCGAGCGAACCGCGATCAACAACGCCTCGGACGTGCTGAACGACGTCCTCGCCAAGCGGTCCGCCGACGCCGGGTTCACCTTCTCCAGCGTGGTGGACGAATTCACCGGGCACGAGCTGTGCTCCGGAGACGCCTGGCTTCACAGCGTCACGGTCCCGATCCAGAACTCCTACCACCCCAAGGCCGCAGGGCAGTCGGGCGGCTATCTGCCCGCCCTCCGCTCGGCGGTGTAGTTCGGCGGTGTAGTTCGGCTGTGCGCCTCGGCGGGGCAGCTCGCCGGGGCAGCTGCGGCGGTGTGACTCGGGGCGCGGCTCCGGGGAGCGGCGCCGCACGTAGCTGCGCGTACGGAACGGCGGTTCACCGGGGGGTCGGTGGGCCGCCGTTCTCAGTAGCGCTCGACCAGGTGCTCGCGGCCGGCCGGAGGCTCGTACGACTCGGGCCAGAAGTCCGTCACCCCGGTGATCAGCCCCTTCTCGTCGAAGGTGAAGAAGTGGATGGCGTCCATCTCCCGCGCATCCTCCTCCGGCTGATCCCCCGTCACCGTGAAACCGGTCCGGGCGGCGGCCTGCCGGCCCTCCGCGTCGACGACGATCCGCTCGACCCGTACGTGCCAGTCGCCCGGATACTCCTCGTTGAACCGGAGATACCGCTCCTTGCCGTGGATCCGCTCGCGGCTCTGCGGCAGTTCGTACACCACGTCCTCGGCGAGGGTCGCCCCGAACGCGGCCCAGTCGCGCGCCTCGGCCGCCGCCCAGTACGCCTCGACCACCCCGCGCAGCGCGGCCGTCGTCGTCCCGGGAGCCGTACCCGGAGCCGTACCCGAGGCCGTGCCGGGAGCCGTGCCCGGGGTCGCACCCGGAGCCGTGCCGGGCGGCGTGATGAAAGCCTTGCCGGGCGTGACTCCGCCCGCCGTTCCACCTGTCGTGTCGGTCATGGAAACGAGTCTCCACCCCACCACTGACAATCGGCCGGAGAAGCCTCGAGGGGCGGTGCCGGCCCCCGGGTCACCCCTGATGCTCCGCAGGCCGCGACGCCTTGATCGAGTACATCAGCGGGATCCTCGGCCGGTCCGCCGGGAAGCGGTAGTGGCCGTCCGCGTGGCGCTCCAGCACACCGAACCTCTGGACGAGCGAGAAGTCGTGCTCGTGGAGGAACTCGATCCGCAGGCCCGCCGCGACGAGCGCCGTCACCACCCGGCCCACCGGGTGCTGCCACTCGACGCTGCGGTTGTGCACGGTCGGCGCGTCGAGGTCGGCGTACGTGCCCGGCGTCTCGTCCACCCAGGCGTCGCGGCTGAAGTAGTCGTCGGTGACGACCGAACCGGTCTCGTCCATCGAGTCGGTCAGCGGATGGAACTCCGCGAGGTAGAGGAATCCGCCGGGCGCGACCAGCGAGGCGGCGGTCTCGGCCCAGCGGTCGAGGTCGGGCAGCCAGCCCAGCGCGCCGATGCCCGTGTAGACGATGTCGTACGCGGAGTCGGGGACAGCGGCCGGTGCGTCGTACACGTCGGCCGCGACGAACAGCGCCCGGTCCGGGCCCAGTTCCAGCGATCTTGCCAGGCCCCGGGCGGTCTCGACGGCGGGCTCGGAGAAGTCGAGGCCCACGACCTGTGCGGCGCCGCGCCGCGCCCAGGAGAGGGTGTCCAGGCCGAAGTGGCACTGGAGGTGCAGCAGGGTCTTCCCGGTGACGTCGCCGACCTCGGCGAGCTCGAAGGCGCGCAGCACGTCCTTGCCCGCCAGGAACGCGTCCAGCTCGTAGTAGTCGCTCGCCACGTGGATCGGCACGCGTTCGTCCCAGCGCGCGCGATTGGTGTCGTGCCAGTCGTCCGGAATCGGGGAGTACATGTCCGGAAAGCTACCCATGGGGTGGGGGTGGCGCGAGGGGATATTCGGTGGTGCCCCACCCCGGAAGGCCCCACCCAGGAAGAGGTCCTTTTCCTTCCCTTTTCTTCCCTTCCTCTGTTCCTCTGCGCCTTCCCCTTTCGTTCGGCTCGCGGCTCGGCAGGAAACCGAATCCCTTTACGGGCCCGAGCCCCGGATCGGGTTGGATGGGGGGATGACCACTGATGCAGCAGCTGTGCCCGACTGGGAGATGCGGTTCCGTGCGCCTCGCGTCTCCCTGCCCGACTGGGCCGAGGACGCCCCCGACCGCGCGCTGTTCGTCTCCAACGCCACCGGGACCTACGAGCTGTACGCGTGGGACCGGGCGAGCGGGCGGCAGCGCCAGGTGACGGACCGGCCGAACGGCACGACGGACGGCGTGCTGACGCCGGACGGCGAAGCCGTCTGGTGGTTCAGCGACACCGACGGCGACGAGTTCGGGGTGTGGATGCGCCAGCCGTTCGACGGCGGGGAGGACGAGCCGGCCGCCCCTGGCCTCGCTCCCTCCTACCCGGCGGGCCTGGCCATCGGGCGGGACGGTACGGCGGTGATCGGCCGCTCGACCGACGAGGACGGCACGACGATCCATCTGGTGCGGACGCCGGGCGCCGAGCCCGTGGAGATCTACCGGCACCGGGAGTCCGCGGGGGTCGGGGACCTCTCCCACGACGGGACCCTGATCGCGCTGGAGCACACCGAGCACGGTGACGCGATGCACTCGGCGCTGCGCGTGGTGCGCCCCGACGGCTCCACGGTGGCCGAGCTGGACGACACCGAGGGCGGCACGAAGGAACTGGGCCTCGCCGTACTGGGCTTCGCCCCGGTGGCCGGTGACACCCGTCTCCTCGTCGGGCATCAGCGCCGGGGCCGCTGGGAGCCGATGATCTGGGACCCGGTCGCGGGCACGGAGACCGCGCTCCCGGTCGACCTGCCGGGCGACGTGGGGGCCGAGTGGTATCCCGACGGCTCCGCGCTGCTCGTCGAGCACGGCTTCGAGGCCCGCAGCGAGCTGTGGCGGTACGAGCCCGGGGCCCCGGCTCCCGTGCGCGTGGAGACCCCCGCGGGCACCGTGTCGGGCGCCACGGCCCGCCCGGACGGCACGGTGGAGTACCTGTGGTCCTCGGCCGAGCTGCCGCCCGTGGTGCGGTCGACGAGCGGTGCGGTGGTCCTGGACCCGCCGGGCGCGAAGGCCCCGCCGTCGGTGCCCGTCGAGGACGCCTGGGTGGAGGGGCCGGGCGGCCGTATCCACGCCCTCGTGCAGAAGCCCGCCGCCGGCGACGGCCCCTTCCCCACGATCTTCGAGATCCACGGCGGACCCACCTGGCACGACAGCGACGCCTTCGCCTCCGGCCCCGCCGCCTGGGTGGACCACGGCTTCGCGGTCGTCCGGGTCAACTACCGGGGCTCCACCGGCTACGGCCGCGCCTGGACCGACGCGCTGAAGCACCGGGTCGGCCTGATCGAGCTGGAGGACATCGCCGCCGTACGGGAGTGGGCGGTGGCCTCCGGGCTGGCGGACCCGGAGCGCCTGGTCCTGGCGGGTGGGTCCTGGGGCGGCTATCTGACCCTGCTCGGGCTCGGCACCCAGCCCGACTCCTGGACGCTGGGCCTGGCGGCGGTGCCGGTCGCGGACTACGTCACGGCGTACCACGACGAGATGGAGGCCCTGAAGGCGATGGACCGCACGCTGCTGGGCGGCACGCCGGAGGAGGTTCCCGAGCGCTTCGAGGCCTCGTCCCCGCTGACGTACGTCGACGCGGTGCGCGCCCCCCTCTACATCTCGGCGGGCGTCAATGATCCGCGCTGCCCCATCCGTCAGGTGGAGAACTACGTGGACCGGCTGGCGGCGCGCGGCGCGGTCCACGAGGTGTACCGGTACGACGCCGGGCACGGCTCGCTGGTGGTGGAGGAGCGGATCAAGCAGGTGCGGCTGGAGTTGGAGTTCGCCCTGAAGCACCTGGGGGGAGACGCCGTGGTCGGCGCCCCGGGGCCGGAAGCGGCGTAAGAACCGGATAAATGGCGGACCCCGCTCCGGGAACCCGGGGCGGGGAACCGTACCTTTGAGGGGTGTACCGGTTCCTGCTGACCCCGCGATGGTGGGGGATCAACCTCTTCGTCGTGCTGGCCATCCCGTTCTGCGTGTTCATGGGCATGTGGCAGCTCGGCCGCTTCGAGGACCGCGTGCAGTCGCACGAACAGGCGGAGAAGCAGCCCGATCCCAGCACCCGGGCCGCGAAACCCCTGGACGAGCTGCTGCCCGTCGACAAGGTGACGTCCGGCCGCCCGGCCGTCGCCACCGGCACGTACGCCGACCAGTTCCTGGTGCCCGGCCGCGAGCTGGACGACCGTCGGGGCTTCTACGTCCTGAACCTGCTGCGTACGGACAGCGGCAAGGCCCTGCCGGTGGTACGGGGCTGGCTGCCCGGTTCCGCGACCGGCGCCCGGGTGCCCGCCGCGCCGGAGGGCGAGGTCACGGTGACCGGCGACCTCCAGGCCTCCGAGAACTCCCGCAGCGACGGCGTCAACGCCCGGGGCGGGCTCCCCGGGGGCCAGATCGGCATGATCAGCGCCGCGACCCTGGTGAACCTCGTGCCGTACGACGTGTACGACGCCTGGGTGACGCTTCCCGAGGCCGAGGCGGGCGGTACGGGCGGTGCGATGAAGCCGGTGCCCGCGGCGGCCCCCGAGGGCAGCGGCCTCGATCTGAAGGCCTTCCAGAACCTGGGGTACACGGGCGAGTGGTTCGTCTTCGCCGGCTTCGTACTCTTCATGTGGTTCCGGCTGGTGCGCCGCGAGGCCGAGGCCGAGCGCGACATCGCGCTGGGCCTCGTACCGGAACCGGAGGACCCGGCGGCGGCTCCGGCGGACCCGGCGGCGCAGGAGGCACCGGATGATCCGGCGGTGCCTGGGGCCCCTGAGGCGGCTCGGAAGGCCCCGGCGGCCCCGTAGGACCCCGTCGTCGTCCGCAGGACCCGGCCTCGTCGGACTACGACGGTAGGAGCCGGCGTCGTCGGACTACGACGGCAGGGCCCGTCGTCGTCGGACTACGACGTGGCGAGCACGCCCGTACGGTAGATGGTGCCCGAGCAGGCGTTGGGGATCTCCGTCTCCGCGGTGGGCGCTCCCGTCTCCGGGGTGTGCGTCACGGCGACGCTGCCCTCCGCCGCGCCCTCGCCGTCCTCGTTCAGCGCCTGCGTGTCGACGCCCGAGGGCTGATCGGTGCCCCCCTCGCCGACCGATCCGCCGGCCCCGTCCGCCGACGGGGTCGGGCTCGGTGACGGGCCCACGGTCGGACAGGTGTCGGTCGGCACCCAGGCGAACCGCACCTCGTACGCCATGGCGGGCTTCAGCAGCACGGTGCCCGGCTCCTGCGAGGGGTCGGGCAGCCCGGGGGCCGCGTCGCCCGCGGCGTGCTGGACCACGCCGATCTTGAGCGGGTCGGCCGCGCCCATGGCGGTGAAGCCCACCGTGCCGTTGCTGCTGACCGTGCAGTCGGTGCCGGACACGTTGGCGATCTTGAAGCTGCCGTAGACGGTGCCGTCGGCTCCCGGTGCGTCGGTGCCCGCGGACGCGACGCCGAGCTGACTCGGGTCGCAGACCGGCAGGGAGGCGAAGTCCGCGCTCGGGGAGTCGGTCGTCTCGCCCGTCGCCGCGCCGCTGGGGTCCCGGCCCTCGCCCGCGCTGGGGCTGGGGTCCGGGACGGCCTCGCCCGCGCTGCCCTCGCTCTCCCGCTCGGTGGGTTCCACGGTCCGCCGGCCGGGCGCCTCGGGGCCGGCCTCGTCCCCGTTGCCGCCCTGGGCCTGCTCGCCGTGTCCGGCGATGGCGGGGCGGGCGTTGGACGGGCCGTCCGAGGTCGCGACGTGGACGAAGGCGGGGACGGCTGTGCCGATCAGCAGGGCCGCCGCGGCCGCCCCGACGACGGCCTGCCGTCGCCTGGCCCGGCGGGCGGGGACGGCGCGGTGGAGGTGGTCGAGGGTCCCCTCGGAGGGGGCCAGCTCCCGCACCGCACCGTGCAGCATGCGGCGCAGGGCCACCTCGTCCAGCTCTTCGGAGGTGGGGGCGCCGCCCCGGTCACGGGCGAAGAGGTCGGTCAGCGTGCCGAGGAGGTCGTCGTCGCCCGACACTCCTGAGGCCTCGCCTGAGGCCTTGCCTGGGGCCTTGCCGACGGCCTTGCCTGGGGCCTTGCCTGGGGCCTTGCCGGAGGCGAGGGTCTTGCTCGTGCCGTCGGCGGGGGTGTCGCTCGTGCCGTCGGCGGGGGCCTTGCCGGAGGCGAGGATCTCGCTCGTACCGCCGGCGGGGCTGTCGGCGCCCGCGGAGCGCCCCGTACCCGCTTCCGCCGCCCGCGGGTCCGTCCCCAGGTCCTGCTCGTCGGGGTCCTCGGCGGCCTCGTTGTCCACCCGCGCGGGTGGCGCCGGTTCCGGGGTCTCGCCCGGCTCGGGCCCCGGGCTGCCGTCGTGCGGGCGGTCCGGATCGGTGTGCGGAGTCTTCTCCGGCCCGTGGTTCACCATTCCGCTTCCCGTGGGGTCATTCTCGTTCCTGTGATCGGGGCCCTGTCCGGGGCGCTGCTCGGGCCCGCTCATGCCTGGGCCTCCATCACGACGCGCAGCGCCGCGATACCCCGGGAACCGTACGCCTTGACCGAGCCCAGCGAGACACCCAGCGTCTCGGCGACCTGGGCCTCCGTCATGTCCGCGAAGTAGCGCAGCACCAGCACCTCGCGCTGGCGTCGCTGCAGCCCCTTCATGGCCTTGATCAGGGCGTCCCGCTCCAGCTGGTCATAGGCGCCCTCCTCCGCGCTGGCCATGTCCGGCATCGGCTTGGAGAGCAGCTTCAGCCCGAGGATGCGGCGACGCAGCGCGGAGCGCGAGAGGTTGACGACCGTCTGCCGCAGGTAGGCGAGGGTCTTCTCCGGTTCGCGGACCCGGCTCCGCGCGGAGTGCACGCGGATGAACGCCTCCTGCACCACGTCCTCGCAGGACGCGGTGTCGTCCAGCAGCAGGGCCGCGAGGCCGAGCAGGGAGCGGTAATGGGCGCGATAGGTCTCGGTGAGGTGGTCGACCGTGGTTCCCGCTGCCACCGTTTCTTCAGCATTCCCGCGCTGCGAGGGCAACTGTGCCGGGCGCGCGGCGGGCATGGGCGCGATCACCGGCATGCCGCCGGGCGCACGGGGCCGCCGGAGCGGACGCGTCGACGCGCCTCGCAACGGGCCCACCACTGTGATGTCGAGAACCTCTGCTGCCACGCCTGTTGGACACGCTGCCCCCCGTCAGGGTTGTACGCGTACGGCGTCACGTTCGACGCTGTGCGACATGCCCTCATACGTACCTGCTCTTCCCCAAATGCCCCGTCATAGCGTCTGGCCACGCAAGAAGTGACCGCATAGACGCAGCCCGACCAAGATGCGGTTGCAGATGGCCGGGAGATCATCGTCGGATATGACAACGTCCCAGCTCAAGAGGTTCAGACCAGCAAATTGCTCATGGGGCGTTCACAGATCCTACAAAACAGGTTCGATCACGCCCGAGGGAATTCGGCCGCGACCGATTCGGCGATCTGCGCCACGTTCAGAGCCGCACCTTTTCGGAGATTGTCACCGCAAAGGAACATTTCCAGGGCATGCGGATCATCCATCGAACGCCGGACGCGGCCCACCCAGGTGGGATCGGTGCCCACCACATCGGACGGAGTGGGGAAGTCGCCGGACGCCGGGCTGTCGAAGAGGACCACGCCGGGGGCGGTCGCCAGGATCTCGTGCGCCTTGCCCACGGCGACCTCGTTCTCGAAGCGGGCGTGGACGGACATCGAGTGCGTGGCGATCACGGGAACGTACACACAGGTCGCGGTGGTCTTCAGATCCGGCAGGCCCAGCACCTTGCGGCACTCCTCGCGGAGGGCGATCTCCTCGGAGGACCAGCCGTCGCCGGCGTCCGTACCCGCCCAGGGCACGACGTTCAGGGCGACGGGTGCGGCGAACGGGCTCCCCGCCGCCTCCGCGCTGTCCCCCAGGGCCCGCCGTACGTCCCCGGGCCGGGTGCCCAGCTCCGTGCCGGCCACCAGGGCCAGCTGCTCGCGCAGGGCGGCGACGCCCTCCCGGCCCGCGCCGCTGACGGCCTGGTAGGAGGAGACGATCAGCTCGCGCAGTCCGAACTCGGCGTGCAGGGCGCCGATCGCGACGATCAGCGACAGCGTGGTGCAGCTCGGGGACGCGACGATGCCGCGCGGCCGGAGCCGGGCGGCATGGGAGTTGATCTCCGGGACGACCAGCGGCACGTCGTCGTCGAGCCGGAAGGCGGCCGAGTCGTCGATGACGACGACGCCCTTGGCGGCGGCGATCGGGGCCCAGCGGGCGGACACCTCGTCCGGCACCAGGAAGAGGGCCACGTCGATGCCGTCGAACACGTCCTCGGCGAGCGCGAGAACCTCGCTCTCCTCACCGCGCACGACCAGCTTGCGGCCGGCCGAGCGCGGTGAGGCGACGAGTCTGACCTCGCCCCAGACGTCCGCGTGCTGCGAGAGGATCCGGAGCATGACACCGCCGATCGCCCCGGTCGCGCCGACGACCGCGAGCGAAGGGCGGTGCCCGGTCATCGGCCGGTGCCTCCGTAGACGACGGCCTCGTCGGAGTCGCTGTCGAGACCGAAGGCGGTGTGCACGGCGCGCACGGCCTCGTTGACGTCGTCGGCGCGGGTGACCACCGAGATGCGGATCTCGGATGTCGAGATCAGCTCGATGTTCACGCCCGCGTCGGCCAGCGCCTCGAAGAATCCGGCCGTGACGCCCGGGTTGGTCTTCATGCCGGCGCCGACCAGGGAGATCTTCGCGATCTGGTCGTCGTAGCGGAGCGAGTCGAAGCCGATGGAGCTCCTGGTCCGTTCCAGGGCGTCGATGGCCTTGCGGCCCTCGGCCTTGGGCAGGGTGAAGGAGATGTCCGTCAGGCCGGTCGACGCGGCGGAGACGTTCTGCACCACCATGTCGATGTTGACCTCGGCGTTCGCGATGGCGCGGAAGATCGCGGCCGCCTCGCCGGGCTTGTCCGGGACGCCGACGACGGTGACCTTGGCCTCCGAGACGTCATGGGCGACTCCGGAGATGATCGCGTGCTCCACCTGCTGGTCCCCTTGCGGCTCGTTGCTGACCCAGGTGCCGCGCAGTCCGGAGAAGGACGAGCGGACGTGGATCGGGATGTTGTAACGGCGTGCGTACTCGACGCAGCGGTGCAGCAGCACCTTGGAGCCGGACGCGGCCAGCTCCAGCATGTCCTCGAAGGAGATCCAGTCGATCTTCTTCGCCTTCTTCACGACCCGGGGGTCCGCGGTGAAGACGCCGTCGACGTCGGTGTAGATCTCACAGACCTCGGCGTCCAGCGCGGCGGCCAGCGCGACGGCGGTCGTGTCCGACCCGCCGCGGCCGAGGGTCGTGATGTTCTTGCCCTCCTGGCTCACGCCCTGGAACCCGGCGACGATGGCGATGTTGCCCTCGTCGATCGAGGTCCGGATGCGGCCCGGCGTGACGTCGATGATGCGCGCTTTGTTGTGGACCGAGTCGGTGATGACACCGGCCTGGCTGCCCGTGAACGACTGGGCCTCATGGCCCAGGTTTTTGATCGCCATCGCCAGCAAGGCCATGGAGATCCGCTCGCCGGCGGTCAGCAGCATGTCGAATTCACGGCCGGTAGGCATCGGAGACACCTGCTCGGCGAGGTCTATCAACTCGTCCGTCGTGTCGCCCATCGCGGACACCACGACAACCACCTGGTTGCCGTTCTTCTTGGCGTCGACGACTCGCTTGGCGACCCGCTTGATGCCCTCGGCATCGGCTACGGAGGAGCCTCCGTACTTCTGCACGACAAGGCCCACGTGCGCTCCTCGCTCAGTCATTACTGCGGTCGGCTCAGTTTAACGAGCAGCCCGGAATAGACCCGCTCATATCGGATGGTGAGATGTCCCGCTCACCACCCGGTACGGCGTGTCGCTCCGAGCCGCTCGTACGGGGCTGTTGCCCACGCAGCCCGGCAGCACTCCCGTTTGTGTCGCAGCCCACACGATCGGGTACGTCCCAGCCCACACGATCCGTGGCGGACCGGCGAGCCGGGAGGGTCAGTCGGCGTACGCGTTCACTCGGCGTACTCCTTGAGCTTCTCGGTGTCGAGCGCGAAGCCGACCGGCTCGGGTAGCTCGACGACCGCGCCGATGGGCCGGGTGGTGGCGGAGCGGTACGCGCCCTTCTCCGGCTCGGTGAAGACGGTGACCGAACACGCGTCACGGTCGACGAGCAGGTAGACCGGAATGCCGGCGGCCGCGTAACCGTCGGGCTTCTCGACCCGGTCGCGCCGGTTGGTGTCGGCGTCGGGGGAGTCGGCGTCGCGGGAGGTGACCTCCGCGGTCATCAGTACGCCGGTGGGGTCGGCCCACTCCCCCGCCCCGGCAAAGTGCTCGTCGGGCGCGAGGACGCCGTCGGGGCGGGCGCGGCCCTTGCGGTACGTCTCGACCGCGAGGCCCTGATCAGGGAAGAGCGACAGTTCCGGACGCCGCTGCATGCACTGCCTCAGCAGCCACATGACGATCGCCCCGTGATTGCCGTCAGGCACCGCCTTGACCTGGACCTTTCCGTTGATGAACTCCAGCCGCACCAGTTCGGGGGCTCGGCGGGCGAGTTCCTCGAACTCCTCGACACTCATCTGCGGCTGGGCGGTGGTCCTGGGGGTCATGGCGTCGCCTCCTTGCCTCCATGGTGCCCCGACCGGGATCTCCCGCACGCTCACCGGCGCGACCTCGGGGCCGGGAGGACCGGGCGGACGGTGGCCGAGCGGAGTTCGGCCATGCGGGCGGCGACGTCGACCTCGGCGCGCGGCCGGGCCAGGAAGGTGTCGGGTACGTCGCCGGTCAGGCCCATCGCCTCGTCGCGGGCGACCTGGGCGCGGCAGTCGGAGCACACGCCGTGGTCCAGCGTGGTCGTTGTCTCGTCCTCGTCGCAGAAGAGGCACATCATCACCATGCCCACGATCTGCTCGCTCGGGTGGTCGTTCTCCGGCCGGGGTGCGGGGCTGGGCGGCATTTTGGTCTCCAGTCGTTTACGGAGGAGGGGTCCGGCGGAGTGCACGGACGCCGGCAGGCCCGAGGTCAGGGCCTGGGTGATCTGTTCGCGGCCGACGCCACGCGCCAGCCACTCCCCGACCAGGTGTTCCAGCGCCACGCAGTCCCCCTCGGAGAGCTGGAGCCGGGGCTCGCGGCGGCCGAGCCCGGCGAGGACGTCGTACGCCTCCGAGCGCGGGGCGCGGACGCCGGGGCGGAGCTCCTCGGCCGTTTCGGCGGCAGCGGGGGCCGGGGGCTGACCGACGGCGGCGGGTGCCGGGGGCTGGCCGGGCGCGTCCAGGCCCCGGACGAACCGCACGTGGGCGGCCCACCAGTCGGCGTCGCGGGCGGTCCGGGAGAAGTACGTACGCGTCACCCAGCGCATCTGGCCGTCGAGCAGGGTGACTTGGACCCTGATGCGCCGCAGGTGCCCGGCCCTGGTCAGCCGGTCGAGCGCGCTGCGGCACGCCTGCTGCCCGTAGTCCGGCAGCTCCTCGGCGAGCACTTTGTAGCCGATCGCCGCACCTTCGGGGAGCCGGTCGACGTACGCGGCGATGGCCGCCTCACGCGGCTCCAGACCGGCGAAGTCGTCGGCCCGGGACGGGGCTTGGTCTGGGGCGTGACGCTTTCCGTACCCGGCTTTCGCCATGGGGTGGGCAGCGGGTGCGCGCAGGGCGGCACTAAGGTTGGCAGTAGCCATGGGGATCGCCTTTCTAGGGGCTTCGATCTCTTACGGTCAGACCCCGGTCGGTGTTGGTAGCACCACCGGGGTTGTCCGTTTTACGGATAGTGGGTTGCTCATCGCGAACCTAGAGCGTGCGTACGCTCCGGCGCAACCTGGTCACCTACCGTCACTTCTGGTCGAATTCGCGCAGCCCGCAGCGCGGTTCGGAACCTGGTCAGGGAGTGGGTAGGGAGGGTGGGTGGGTTGAACCCAACCACCCATTCCTACAGAGAGAGCTCGAAGCCCGATGCTCGCGGCTCGGGGCTTGAGCCTCGGGCGGACCTGCGGGATTGCGCCTGGGCGGAACACAGGGCCTCAAGTCGCCACCCCGCCGCCTCCGTCGCGGTCGCGGCGTACGTCCTCCCGGATTCGTTCCGCCATCAGGTCGGCGAGCGGGTCCTTCACGTCCCAGGAGTGCCCGACCGCTCGCTGATGTCGTACGCCGAGTCCGCCCAGCACGGGCGTCTGGAACGCAACCACGCACTCGTCCTCCCTCTGTTGACGACCTACCATCAACTACAGGAAGAGGCTCTGTCGCAAGCGGCTTCCATAACCATGATCAGAAAGTTGCGAGAGGGCACCCTGTGACGACCGAAACCCCCCGGTGGTTCACGTCCTCGTACAGCGGCAACGGTGGCCAGTGCGTCGAGGTCGCCACCAACCTCGCCGCCCCGCACGGCGTCGTCCCCGTCCGCGACTCCAAGAACACGGGCGGCCCAGTCCTCGACATCCCCGCCACCGCGTTCACCACGTTCGTCACGGGCGTCCGGGCCGGAGACTTCGGCACCGTCTGAGCCGCCCGGGCAACAGCCCCACCGCGCCCGCGCTGTGGGGCTTCGCCATGCAGGCACCGGGGGCCGGCGCTCCGGACTTGAGCCTCGGGCGGGAACGAGGGATCGCGCCCCGCCCGGTTCAGCCCGCCGTCAGCGTCTCCACGTCGAGGACCTGGGTGTTCTGCGCGGCCGCGATACGCCAGACCCCGTCGTCCTTGGCCAGGAAATAGGTCGGGGTGCCGGGGACCGCCTCCGGGTGGGCGGCCACCAGCGCGGAGGGGTCCTCCTGGCCGTGGAAGACCTCGTCCAGGAACACCCCGTCCCGGGTGGCCGGGCGCTGGCGGATCTTGACGGCGGCGATGTCGGGGCGGACGAAGAGGATCAGGTCGACCGTGTACGTGGCGGTCACCGGGGAGTCCGCCTGCGGAGGCAGCACCTTGCGGGTGAAGGCGCTGATCTCCGGCAGGCCGGTCAGCCGCTTGCCGTGGGCCGTGGTCCAGATGGCGTCCTCACGGAAGCCGTCGAGGAAGGCCTCGGGCAGCGCGTTCTGCTGGGCGTGCTGCACGCCGGCGACGAACGCCACGATGGCGTCCACGTCCTCCCGCGGGGCGGGCACTCCGATGACGGTGGGTGCGGTGTCGGTGGACGTGGAGGCGGTGGGCGTGGAGGCGGTGGGCGTGGCGCTCATGAGGAATCTCCTTGCGGGGCGCGGCCGTTGCGTCGGCCGTTCACCAGGAGCCTCGGCCCTCAAGCGCGGTTGAGGTCAAGTGGCTGCGGTTCCGCCCAACCGGCGGTACCTGAAGGCTCGTTGGGCGTTCAGTGAAGACCGCCCGTCAGGCCGCCCCGACCGTTCGATCCCCGTACTCGATGGACACCTTGATTCTGGCACCAAGCGCAGCCGCGTAGGTACGCATGCTCTCCAGGTTGTGGATCTCGCCCCGTTCGATCTGGGACACCCGCGCCTGCGAAATGCCGACGGACTTGGCCACCTGCGCCTGGGTCAGGCCCTGCTCCTCGCGGATCACCCGCAGATGGTGCCCCAGCACGTACGCCTCGGTTGCGGTACGCGCCGCTTGCCTGCGGCCTTCCCGTTCGATGTCGGTCGCCTCCGGTGCGGCCCCGCGCATCCGCTGCTTCACCTCGGTCCAGCTGCTGTGCTCGCTCATCGGACACCTCCCGGGTCCCCGGGCGCACCGGACGCGGCCCGATATTCGTCGTATCGGCGTTCGGCCACCGGGATCGACTCGCGATACCAGTCGCTCCACCGGCCCGCTTTGTCTCCGGCCACCAAGAGGATGGCCCGCCGCCCCGGATCGAAGACGAACAGGATGCGAACCTCACTCCTGCCGGAGCTGGCCGGCCTCAGCTCCTTGAGGTTAGGGAGACGGCACCCCTGGAGCCGGTCCACAAGCGGTCGACCCAACGTAGGCCCGCTGTCAGCCAGCATGTCGACCGCCGCTTCGACAAGGTCAGCCGTCACGGGGTCCTCCTCCGCCAGCCTGAGCAGCCACAGCTCCACCGATGAGTGAAGGTTGATCTCCCAGTTCATGCTTCATACCTCAGCGTACGCCGCAACCTGGTAGAAGCGTTTCCTTATATCCTCTGCTCAAACGAGTGAACGAGAGAATCCGGGTCCTGCACGTTCCGGCTACTTCACCGGGCGCAGGCCCAGCGGCCCCGCGATCTCCTCCAGCATCACGCGGCCCGCCTCCTCGGCGAGGTCCTCCTCGCCCGGGTCCTGGTCGGTGTCCAGGCCGTCCAGCTCCTCCAGGGGCTGGCCGAGGCGGATGTGGGCGACCAGGGACTGGAGGGCGCGGAGGGTGGCGGAGGCGGTGGAGCCCCAGTTGGAGAAGTAGGAGAACTGCCACCACCACAGCGCCTCGGCGGTGCGCTCGGCGTCGTAGTGCGCGAGGCCGTGGCCGAGGTCGGTGACCAGGTCGGCCAGGTCGTCGGAGATCCGGTGCGGGACCGGGGCCTTGCGGGGCTCGTACGGGTCGAAGACCTCGGAGTAGACGTCGATCGGCTCCAGCAGCGCCGCGAACCGCTCGCGCAGGCCGTCCGCGTCCGGCTCGGGGCCGAGGTCCGGTTCGTACCTCTCGTCGGGCAGGACGTCCTCGTACGCGCCGAGGCGGCCGCCGGCGAGGAGGAGCTGCGAGACCTGGAGGAGCAGGACCGGGACGGCCTCTTCCGGCTCGTCGACCTTGGACACCTCGGTGACCGCGACGATGAACGTCTTGATCTGGTCCGCGATCTGGACGGCGAAGTCGCCCGGGTCCTGCGTGACGGAGTTCAGCGTGGCGTCAGACATCGAGGGGACCTCCCGTGGGCGCGGTCACAGACGGTGAAGCGGACGGCGAAGGGGGCAACGAAGGGGACGACGAAGGGGACAGCACAAACGACGTGGGCAGCGGAGCGGGCTGCTGTACGTGTCGGGGGCGTACGGCGGTGGTGTCAGACATCCAGCAGCCGCCTCCCCTCGAAGGCACGGCCCAGGGTGACCTCGTCGGCGTACTCCAGGTCGCCGCCGACCGGCAGGCCGCTGGCCAGCCGGGTCACTCTGAGGCCCATCGGCTTGACCATCCGCGCCAGGTACGTCGCGGTGGCCTCGCCCTCCAGATTGGGGTCGGTCGCGAGGATCAGCTCCGTGATGGAGCCGTCCGCGAGCCGCGCCAGCAGCTCGCGGATGCGCAGGTCGTCCGGGCCGACGCCCTCGATGGGGCTGATCGCCCCGCCCAGGACGTGGTAGCGGCCCCGGAACTCACGCGTCCGCTCGATCGCCACGACGTCCTTGGGCTCCTCGACCACACAGATGACGCTCCGGTCGCGGCGCGCGTCCCGGCAGATCCCGCACTGCTCCTGCTGCGCGACATTGCCGCACACCTCGCAGAACCGGACCTTGTCCTTGACCTCCAGGAGGGAGTGCGCGAGCCGTCGTACGTCCGTGGGCTCGGCCTGGAGGATGTGGAAGGCGATCCGCTGCGCGCTCTTGGGACCGACGCCGGGCAGCCTGCCCAGTTCGTCGATGAGGTCCTGAACAACGCCTTCGTACAACGGAACGCCTTTCTTTGCTTCCTGCTCCGTACCGTAGTGGGTACGGGTCGGTACCAGTAGGTCTCGCGGGCCTGTGCGACCTACCGGCCGGTGCCCGGTCCGGTCAGAACGGCAGGCCGGGGATGCCGCCCCCGCCGCCCAGGCCCTGGGCCAGCGGACCGAGCTTCTCCTGCTGGAGCGCCTGCGCGTTCTCGTTGGCCGCCTGGACGGCCGCGACGACGAGGTCGGCGAGCGTCTCGGTGTCCTCCGGGTCCACCGCCTTCGGGTCGATCACCAGGGCGCGGAGCTCGCCGGAGCCGGTCACGGTGGCCTTCACGAGACCGCCGCCCGCCTGTCCGTCGACCTCGGTCCCGGCCAGTTCCTCCTGGGCCGCCGCGAGATCCTGCTGCATCTTCTGGGCCTGCTGGAGCAGCTGCTGCATATTGGGCTGACCACCACCGGGAATCACGGTCACTCCTGGCATCTCGACGACGAATGTTTCGGTAAGCCGAGCCTACGTGCTCCCCGGTCACCGCGCTCCACCCGCCAGGGACCAACTCTTTCGGGTGAGATTCAGGAAGCGGCGTGAGTGCTCCTATACCTGACCAGCGGCCGTGCACAGGCGGGAATCCCGCGATTTCGACCCCATGGCCCACCATTCGGCGGTAGGAAGGGCATGCACATCGACACACGAGCGTGCATGTGCGGTGACGCAGAGTTACCCCACGGGGGTCGTCGGTCGCGCGGACCGCCCCGCCCTCCCCGGGCCGGTCGGGTCCGGTTCCGGGAAGCCCGTCGCGTCCGTCCCGTCCGTCAGAGTGCAGAGGAGTGCCCCGGTGAGTCAGCCGGAGATGCAGCCCGAGGGGCCGCCCCGCAAGGAGTCCGATGCGGGATCCGGTGAAGACGGAGTTGAGCATTCCGCTTCCGGCCCGGGCAGGGGACGTCCCGCCGGGCGTGATCTGACCGGGCGCCCCTTCCCCCTCGGCGACTGGGGCGAGCCGGCCGAGCGGCTCGACGAGCTCTACCGCTGGGTCGAGACCGGGGCGCTGGACACCGCCGACTGGTATCTCAACGACCGGGTCTGGAAGCGCCGGGCCGCCAGGGCCCTGCGGATGGGCACCGCCGCCGGGGTGGTCGCCGGGGCCGCCCTGCCGCTGCTCGACCTGACCGGCACCCTGAGCGGCTCGGCGGGCTGGGGCTACCTGTCCCTGCTGCTGGGGGCCGCCTGCATGGCCGGCGACCGGTACTTCGGTCTCACCTCCGGGTGGATAAGGAATCTCGCCACGGCCCAGGCCGTACAGCGGCGGCTCCAGGTGCTCCAGTTCGACTGGGCCTCGGAGTGCGTACGGGAGATGCTCGGGCCGACCGAGGGCACGGCCAGCGAGGCGGCCGAGCGGTGCCTGGGGGTGCTGCGGAGGTTCTCCGAGGACGTCACCGAGCTGGTGCGGTCGGAGACGGCGGACTGGATGGTGGAGTTCCGGGCGGGGCCCGCGCCGATGGGCATGCAGGCCCTGGCGACGGGGAGCGCCGGGGGGCGCGGTGAGTCGGGGGCGGCGCCGGGGCGGTTCTCGATGCCGTCGGTGGCGGCGCGGCCGAACATGCCGCGGCAGCGGCCGCCGGAGTCGCCGCCGCGGTGAGGTGCGCCGGGGCCCGGGTGAGGCTTCGGGGGCGCTGCCCCCGGGCCCCCGGGCCCCCGGGCCTCAATCGCCGGACGGGCTTGATTCTGGCGTCCCGGTCCGGGAAAGAAAGCGCTCTGACTTCACGTCAGCTGAAGATGATCATTGAGCCCTGGGCCAGGCTGCGGGTCGCCGCCGCGTGGAGGCCGAGCCAGACGTGGCGTTCCCGGGCGAACGGGCTGTCGTCGTAGGGGATCGGGTCCGCCGGTTCCTCCAGGGCCGTGGGGCCGGAGGGCGGTTGCGGGGCGGCCGGCGGGTTGGCCGGGTCGATGCCGATGGACGGGGCGACGAACTCCAGCTCGCGCAGCAGACCGTGCGCGGAGCCCAGCGGTCCGCCGCCCGCCAGGAGCGCGTCGTCGGACAGGGGGGCCGGGAAGTCCACCGGGACGTACGCCCCGGCGTGGTCGTAGTGCCACACCAGATGCGACTGCTGCGCGGCCTGCTCGAACATTTCGAGGAGCTGCTCGTAGTCGCCGTCGAGACCCGCGACGGGCGTGACGGCCAGGCCGCTCAGCTGGAGCAGGTAGGCGCGGCGCAGGAAGTGCAGGGCGTCGTAGTCGAAGCCGGCCACGGGGGCGACTTCCCCGTTGAGGCCCGGCATGTAGGCGTAGACGGGGACGGGCGGCAGCCCGGCGTCGTTCAGCGCCTTGTCGTAGACGGCGATCTCTTCGGCGAACGGATTGTCGGCGCTGTGGCACAGCACATCGACGAGGGGGACCAGCCACAGGTCACAGGCCACGAAGTCTCGCTCTCGGAAGGGTTCGGGCGGTCGTCGGGACAGCGTAATGCGGGGCGAACCTCACGCACAGTGCCCCGGGGGCTTCGGGGTCTCCGGAGACTCCCCCGAGACCCCGGACTCCCCGGAGACCCGGGACTCCCCCGGCTCCCCCGACTCACCCGAGACCCCCGAGACCTCGAACTCCCCGGATACCACGGGCTCCCCGGGCTCCCCGGGCTCCCCGGGCTCCCCGGGCTCCCCGGGCTCCCCGGGCTCCCCGGGCTCGGAAGGGTCCGGCGGTCCGGGGGCGTCTCCCCCGGCTGCCCGCGCCTCCAGCCGGTCCGCCCAGGCGAGCGCGTGCGCGTAGTAGGAGTGCATGGCGGCGTGGACCTGCTCGTGGTCGGCCCGGGCGATGGCCTCGACCAGGTCCTCGTGACCGAACCACAGCACGTCCTCGTCCATGCCGTCGCGGCGCAGCCGGTGCACGGCGAACACCCAGGACTGGACGCGGAGCCGGGTGAGGAAGTCGGAGACGTAAGGGTTGAGGACGAACTGCCCCAGCTCCCGCCAGAACCGCAGGTCGTACCCGATCAGCACGTCGAGGTCGCCGCCCTTCGCCGCGCGGACCGCCTCCGCCGCCCGGCGGCGGATCGGGGCGAGCCCCTCGGGCCGGACCGCGACCCGCTCGGCGGGATTGCGGAAGAGGCCCTCGACGACGAGGGCGCGGGCCTCGGCCATCGCGCGGAAGTCGGCGACGGTGAATTCGCGCACCTGGAAGCCGCGGTGCTGGTCGGAGGCGAGGAGCCCCTGTGCGGAGAGGTCGAAGAGCGCCTCACGGACGGGTGTGGCGGAGACCCCGTACTGCTCGGCGATCTGCTTGACGGTGAACTCCCGGCCCGGCGGAAGACGCCCTGCCAGCACCTCGTCACGCAGTGCGTCGGCGATCTGCTGGCGCAGGGTGTTGCGCGTCACACCTCCGCTCGGACTCATACCGGCCCCCATCCGTCCGTCTGTCCCTGTCCGCCCCCGGCCCCGGCCCCCGTACACCGAGCGCTTCCGGCATCGGCCGTTTCCGGCGGGGGTCATTTCTGGCGGGGGTCATTTCTGGTTCGGGTCACCTTAAGCCAGACCCGCCGCCGTGCCCGATTCCGGGCACGGCGGGGATGCGCACAGGGTTGATCGCGTACGGAGCCGAGCAGTCCGGTTACCCGGCGTGCGGGCCGGGGGCGCGGTTACGCGCCCTGCACCGTGTACGTGTCGGCGACGGAGAGAGCGACGTCCAGGGCCGCCAGCCCCTCCTTGGCCTCGGCCTCGGAGACGTTGCAGGCGGGGACGGCGTGGGTCCGGTTCATGTTGATGAACGGCCACAGCCCCTGCTTCTTCGCCGCCGCGCCGAAGGCCGCCATGGGGGCGTTGGCCTCGCCCGAGGCGTTGTACGGGACGAGCGGCTCGCGGGTCTCCCGGTCGCGGACCAGGTCCAGCGCCCAGAACGCGCCGAGGCCGCGCACCTCGCCCACCGAGGGGTGGCGTTCGGCGAGTTCGCGCAGGCCGGGACCGAGGACGGTCTCGCCGATCCGGGCCGCGTGCTCGACGACCTTCTCGTCCTCCATCACGCCGATGGTGGCGACGGCGGCGGCGCAGGCCAGCGGGTGCCCGGAGTAGGTGAGGCCGCCGGGGTAGGGGCGGGTCTCGAAGGTCGCGGCGATCTCGGCGTTGATGGCGACGCCGCCCAGCGGTACGTAACCGGAGTTGACGCCCTTGGCGAAGGTCAGCAGGTCCGGCACGACGTCGAAGTGGTCGGCGGCGAACCAGGCGCCGGTGCGGCCGAATCCGGCCATCACCTCGTCGAGCACGAAGACGATCCCGTACCGGTCGCAGATCTCGCGGACGCCCGCCAGATAGCCCGGCGGCGGGGTCATGATGCCGGCCGTGCCCGGGATGGTCTCCAGGATGATCGCGGCGATGGTGGCCGGGCCCTCGAAGGCGAGGGTGTCCTCCAGGTGCTGGAGGGCGCGGGCGCACTCCTCGGCCTCGTTCGCCGCGTGGAACGGGGAGCGGTAGAGGAACGGGGCCCAGAAGCGGACGACGCCCGCCGAGCCGTTGTCGGAGGGCCAGCGGCGCGGGTCGCCGGTGAGGTTGATCGCGGTGGAGGTCCCGCCGTGGTACGAGCGGTAGGCGGAGAGCACCTTCGTGCGGCCGGTGTGCAGCCGGGCCATGCGGATGGCGTTCTCGACGGCCTCGGCCCCGCCGTTGGTGAAGAAGATCTTGTCCAGGTCGCCCGGGGTGCGCTCGGCGATGAGGCGTGCGGCCTCGGAGCGGGCCTCGATCGCGAACGCGGGCGCGAAGGTGGCGAGCTTGCCCGCCTGCTCCTGGATCGCGGCGATCACGGTGGGGTGCTGGTAGCCGATGTTGGTGTAGACGAGCCCGCTGGTGAAGTCCAGGTAGCGGTTGCCGTCGTAGTCCCAGAAGTAGGACCCCTCGGCGCCGGCGACGGCGAGCGGGTCGATGAGGCCCTGGGCGGACCAGGAGTGGAACACGTGCGCGCGGTCCGCGGCCTTCACGGCCGCACCGGCCGCGGGGTCGGCGGACGGGGCATGAGGGGCATGAGGGGTCATGCGGCGAGCGTAGGCGCTGGTGGGGGCCGCCTCCATGGCCACCTTGTACGGCGTGGGGCGGATGGGTCGGCAGGGTGTCGGGTCCGGGGGCGGTGGTGGGTCCCTGTGGGTCCGTTCCCCTGTGGGTCCCTTCCCTCATTGATTGACAGCATGCTGTCGATATGACAGTCTCCTGTCATCGAGCCGAGGAGGTCATCATGACCAACAGCAGCGACAGAACCGCACATCTCGCCGTCTACGACACCTTCGCCGACTGGGAGACCGGGCACACCACGGCCCATCTCGCACAGAACGGCTACACCGTACGGACCGTGGGGCTGACCCGGGAGCCGGTGACGACCATGGGCGGCCTGCGGATCCAGCCCGACCTGGCGTTGGACGAACTGCGCCCGCACGACAGCTCGTTGCTGATCCTGACCGGTGCGTCCGGGTGGGACACGGGGGAGACTCTCGCCCCGTTCGCACGGGCGGCCCGGGGATTCCTGGACGCGGGGGTCCCGGTCGCGGCGATCTGCGGGGCGACGGCCGGGCTGGCCCGGGAGGGGCTGCTGGACGGCCGCGCGCACACGAGTGCGGTCTCCTTCTACCTCGCGGCGACGGGGTACGCGGGCGGCTCGCGGTACGTGGAAGCGGACGCGGTCACGGACGGCGGGCTGATCACGGCCGGGCCGACGGAGCCGGTGGCGTTCGCGCGGGAGGTCTTCGCGCTGCTCGGGGTGTACGGGCCGGAGAAGCTGGACGCGTGGTACCGGCTGTTCCACGACTCGGACGCGAGCGCGTACGAGGTGTTGCAGGGTGAGTGAGGGCGCGGGGGGTGCGGGACGCGTCCCGTCCGAGCAGGAGTTGCTGAGCCGGGCGGCGCTGACGGTGTTCCGGCTGAACGGGCAGTTTCTCTCGGTGGCCGACGAGTTGGCGCGGCCCGGGGGGCTCACGTCGGCGCGGTGGCAGGTGCTGGGAGCGGTGCTGGTGGAGCCGTTGCCGGTGGCGGGCATCGCCCGGGCGATGGGGATCACCCGGCAGAGTGTGCAGCGGATCGCGGACCTGCTGGTCGAGCGGGGGCTCGCGGAGTACGCGGAGAACCCGGCCCACCGCCGCGCGAAGCTGTTGCGGGCGACGGAGGCGGGGCGGGAGGTGGTCTCCCGGATCGGCCCGCCGCACGCGGAGTTCGCCGCACGGCTGGCGGGGGAGGTGGGGGTGGAGAACCTGACGGCGACGGTGGGCGCGCTGGAACGCCTGTCGGAGGCCCTGGCCACCTTGTCCCCTGCGGAGTCCCCTGCGGAGTCCCCTGCGGACCGGGCCGACCCGAGCCCGTCCGGCGCTTGAGGACGGAACCGTGCCGGTGTCGGGGCTCGGCCTTGCCTGGTCGGCTCCGCCGGGACACCGGCGGTGTTGCGTGCGTCGCCCCCGTCCGATCAAGGGTTCCGTCCTCAAGCGCCGGACGGGCTGGGGAGTGCGGGGCCGACCCGTCCCGGGCCACGGTTCCGTCCTCAAACGCCGGACGGGCTGGAAAGGGAAGCGGACGCCGGGCCGGATGGGGAGTGCGGTCCGGCTGTTCTGGAGAGGGAACCAAGGGGGCGGGGTGTCGTGTCCTAGACGGGGAGCCGGGGTGGGTGTCGGGTCGCGGCGCTATCCTCTTGCGGGCCGCACGGGGGAGGAAGCGCACCATGGACAAGCTCGGGTCCGATGACCCGCACCGCATCGGTGCGTACCGTCTCCTCGGCCGCCTGGGCGAGGGCGGCATGGGCCAGGTCTTCCTCGCCCGCTCCGACCGCGGCCGCACCGTCGCCCTCAAGCTCGTCCGCCGCGAGCTCGCCGAGCAGCCCGAATTCCGGGCCCGCTTCCGCCAGGAGGTCCGTGCCGCGCACCGCGTCGGCGGGGCCTGGACGGCACCGGTGCTGGACTCCGACACCGAGGCCCCCGTCCCCTGGGTCGCCACCGGTTACGTCGCCGGGCCCTCCCTCCAGCGCATCGTCTCGGGCCGCCCCGGCGCCCCGGTCACGGACTCGGGGGCGTACGGGCCGCTGCCGTTGCGTTCCGTACGGTTCCTCGGCTCCGGGCTCGCCCACGCGCTCCAGCACATCCACGGGGCCGGGCTCATCCACCGGGACCTGAAGCCCTCCAACGTCCTGATGACCATCGACGGCCCCCGGGTCATCGACTTCGGGATCGCCCGCGCCCTGGAGTCCGTGCCCGACGGCGATCTGACCCGTACCGGGGCCCTGGTCGGCTCCCCCGGCTTCATGGCCCCCGAGCAGGTGCGCGGCGAGCGCGTGACCACCGCGTGCGACGTGTTCTGCCTCGGGTCCGTCCTCGCGTACGCCGCTTCGGGCCGGCTGCCGTTCGGCACGACGGAGAGCGGCGGGGTCCACGCCCTGATGTTCCGGATAGCCCAGGAGGACCCGGACCTGACCGGGGTTCCGGAGGACCTGGCCGGCGTCGTCCGGGACTGCCTGGCGAAAGACGCGGCGGCCCGTCCCGGCACCGGCGAGATCCTGGCCCGCCTGGGCGATGCGGAGGCGGACGAACCCTGGCTGCCCGCGGCCCTGATCGCCCAACTCGGCCGCCATGCCGTGGGGTTGCTCGACGCGGAGGACCCGGATGAGCCGGAGGCCCCGGAGGCCCCGGACAACCCCCATGAGCCGGATGAGCCACGCGGCCGGCAAGCTCCGCACGGCCCTCCAGGCGGCCAGGGCGCCCCGGGCGCTCAGTATCCGCAGCGCCGCCACGCCCCGCAGCACCCGCAGCACCCCCAGTACACCCAGTACACCCAGCACCCGCAGAACGCCCCTACGGGCCCGGAGACGGCGGGTAGCCCCGCTCGGCCGCCCGTCGCCCCGATACCGCCCGCGCCCCACCCGTACGCTCCGCACCACCCGCCGTACGGCACCCCCGCCGCCCCGCAACCGACCCCCGGCCGTACCGCCGAACAGTTCTTCCCCCCGGCCTACTTCGCGCCCACCGCTCCCCCGCCCGCCCGGGAGCGCCGCTCCGCAGGGGCCACCGCCGCGCTGGTCGCCGTCGCCGTGATCGTGGCGATCGGGGCGGGCGGATCGGTGTACGCGTTCATGAACGGCACCGCACCGCGGACCACCGCGTCCTCGGGACCCTCGGGGGCCACCGAATCCGGCGGTGGCCAGCAGGGCAGCCAGGGAGGCGCCGTCCCGGAGGACTTCCTGGGGACCTGGACCGGCTCCATACCCGGCGAACAGGGCACCGCTTCAAGGACGTTGACCATCCGGCAGGGGAAGGTGGGCGACGAGGTCCTCGCCCTCACCGCCGAGGGGCCCCTCGCCTCCGGATCCACGTACCGCTGCGAGTTCACCGCCCCCCTCGCCGACCGGCCCACCGGGGACGGGCCGGTCCGTATCGGGCCCTCCACGGTGTCCTCCGGCCGCCCGGCCTCCTCCTGCACTCCCGGGAAGCCCACCGAACTGACCCTGCTCCCGGACGGGGACCTGCGCCGGTCCACGGCCGGGACGGGCGAGAGTCTGATCTACACCAGGTCGGACTGAGAGGCTCCCGGAACCGGCGCAGCGGCCGGCTCCACGCCCGCCCCGGAGGACGGTGTCCGCAGCGCCCGGCTGATCAGCGCCGCGCCGCCCAGCAGCACGAGCACCACCACCATCGCGTTCCGCAGCCCCACATGGTCGGCCAGGAAGCCCAGCGAGGGCGGGCCGACCAGGAACGCCGCGTAGCCCGCCGTCGAGACCGCCGCGACCCGGGCCGAAGCGTCCCGCACGCCCTCGCCCGCCGCCGAGATCGTGACCGGGAACCCGAGGGAGGCGCCGAGTCCCCACAGCACCACCGCAGCCCCGGCGAGCAGCGCGTTGTCCGAGAAGACCACCAGCGCCACGCCGACCGCCGCCACCACGGCGCTGGCCCGGACCACGGCCGCCGGGCCGTAACGCACCAGCAGGGGCCCGCCCGTGAACCGGCCCGTCGTCATCGCGACGGCGAACAGCATGAACGTCAGCGAACCGGCCGTCGCACTCGTCCCGTGGCCGTCCACCATCAGCAGCGGCAGCCAGTCGTTGGCGGAGCCCTCCGCGAAGGCCATGGCCAGCACGATCAGGCCGATCAGCACCAGCCGCCGGTCACGCCAGACCGCCACCTGCGCGCGCACGCCTCCGGTCCGCTCCCCGTCATCGGCCTCCGGCCCCTCCTGCCCCGTGCCCGCAGGCACCGCCCGTACGGTCCACACCCCGGCCGCCGCGACGGCGACGGCTATCGCCGCCAAGTGCCAGCCGACCGGGAACCGGACCGCCGTCAGCCCCATCCCGACCAGCGCGCCGACCACGGTCCCCAGGCTGAAGCAGCCGTGCAGCACCGGCAGGACCGGGCGGCCCACGGCCCGTTCGACGGCCGCGCCCTCGATGTTGAACGCCACCTCCGCCACGCCCAGCCCGGCGCCGAACAGCGCGAGACCGCAGAACACCCCGGCCGACGCCTCCAGCGCCGCGCCCCCGGCGATCACCAGCAGGCCGGCCACGATCAGCCCCGCCCCGGCAGCCATCACCGGCCGCCCGCCGTGCCTGCGCACCAGCCCGCCGGAGGCCAGCACCCCGGCCATCGACCCGACGGAGAGCCCGAACAGCACGAGACCCATCGATCCGGTCGTCACGTCCAGCGCGTCCCGGACGGCCGGGGTGCGGGCGACCCAGGACGCCATGCTCACCCCGGAGGCGAGCATGAAGAGGAAGAGCGCCGCGCGCCAGCGGCGGGTGGTGGCGTCCATGACCGGCGGATTCTTCATGGGGGTGGGGCCTCGGCAGACAGGTGGGGAGGTGGGGAGGTGGGGAGGTGGGGAGCACTTCCGGCGTTCGAGCGTACGCTCGTACATTCTCCTCGTCGACCCCTCGACCCCTCGACCCCTCGACCCCTCGACCCCTCGACCGCTCGGCCCCTCGGCCCCTCGGCCCGTCGACCGTCGGCCGCGCGACCGCGCGGCCGCCCCTCCCCCGCGCTCTATGCTGCGAGGAGGACCGAGCCCACCGAGGAGGCCCCGCGTGGCGACAGGGCGCACCGACCCCGACCGGCGGGACCGGATCATCGACGCCGTGCTGGACCTCATCGTCGACGAGGGCGTCGCGGGTGTTTCGCACCGTAAGGTCGCCGCCCGCGCGGGCGTGCCGCTGGGCTCGATGACGTACCACTTCTCCGGCATGGACGAGCTGCTGCACGAGGCGTTCACACGGTTCTCCGGCACGATCGTCGCCGTCTTCGAGGAACGCCTCGGCGCCGCGAGCACCCCCGACGAGGCGCGCGAAGCCGTCGCCGATCTCGTCCACCACCTCTCCGGCGGCAACCAGCGCGAGCTGATCCTCACCCACGAGCTCTACACCCTCGCCGCGCGCCGGCCCGCCTACCGCGAGCTCACCCGCACCTGGATGGGTCGCAGCCGCCGCGCCCTGGAATGGCACTTCGACCCGGCCACCGCCCGTCAGCTCGACGCGCTCATCGAGGGCCTGTCGATCCACCGCGCCCTGGAGACCGAGCCCCACGAGCGCGCCCTGACGGTCGAGGCGATCGCGCGGATCACGGCACCGGGCCCCGCCGGAGACCAGGGGCCCCGGAAGCGCGGCTGAGCGCTGTACGTGGCGCGTGCGGCCACGCGCGGCGCCCGGTTCCGGACAGCCGACGCCCGGGTTCCGGACGGACGGCGCCCCGGTTCCGGACAGCCGATGCCCCGGTTCCGGACAGCCGACGCCCGGTTTCCGGTCAGGCTTTCCCGCGCCCGGGGCGTGGTGGACATCCCGAAGTCGTCCAGAGGTCGGCAAGTAGGAACGGGATGCTGTGCTTCGGCACCGCGGGCTGTTGCTATGAGGTGGTCGCTTTCCTCTGTGGAAAAGGGAGTTCTCGCAGGATGCGAACCACAACACTGGGCAGGGACGGGCCGGTCGTCGGACGGCTGGGACTGGGCGCGATGGGGCTGTCGTACCGCTACACCCCGTCCCTCAGGGACAGGAGCAAGGCCGTATCGCTGGTCCAGGAGGCGGTGGACCTCGGGGTCAACCTCGTCGAGACGGCCGGCGCCTACGCGGCCGGGGACAACGAGCGGCTGATCGGCGAGGCCATCCGCGGGCGCCGGGACGAGGTGGTGCTGTGTACCGGCGGCGGCCTGCTCGGCGACGCCGACGGTGTGCTGCGGCCCGCGGGCGGTCCGCAGGCGCTGCGGGCCGCGGTCGACGAGAGCCTGCGCCGGCTGCACGTGGACCACATCGACCTCTATCTGCTGCGCCGCGTCGATCCGGGCGTGCCGCTGGAGGAGAGCTGGGGTGCGCTGGCCGAGCAGGTCTGGGCGGGGAAGATCCGCATGCTGGGGCTGCCCGTCGTCACCGTCCCGGAGGCCCGCGCCGCCGAAGCCGTGCACGAGGCGGCGGCGATGGCCGCCGAGGTGTCGCTCTTCACCCGCTGCGGTCTCGACGACGTCGTGCCGTACGCGGTGGAGCGCCGGATCGCGCTGCTGGCCGGCGCCCCGCTCGGCCGCGGTCTGCTGACCGGCGCGCTGTCCCGCTCCGACGACCTGGCCCCGGACGACTGGCGGCGTACCCAGCCCCGCTTCGCCCCCCGCGCCATCCGCCACAACTACGCCCTCACCCAGGCGGTCGCCCAGGTGGCCGCCCGGCACGAGGCCACCTCCGCGCAGGTCGCCCTGGCGTGGCTGCTCCGGCTCGGCGAGCACGTGGTGGCGCTGCCCGGCACGACGGTGCCGTACCACCTCGCGGAGAACCTCGGCGGCGACCGGATCCGCCTGACCGAACAGGACCTGACCGACCTGGAGTTCCTGCCCTACCCGGCGGGCGCCCCCGAGGTGTGAGCCGAGCCCGGCCCACGCACCGCCCGCCCCCGTCCCTGGCTCCCCACCACTTCTGGAGTTCTTGACATGACGACCTCTCTGGTACGGCAGGTCCTCCCGCGACCCAGACCCCGTCCGACGACGGCCGGCGTCCACGGAACCACGGCGCCCGGGTTCGCCTCCGTGCGCCATTCCTTCGAACGGGCCTGCCGGGACGCGGGTCCGGCCGGTTCCCAAGGGGCCGCGCTGGCGGTCGTACGCGACGGAGAAACGGTCGTCGACCTGTGGCACGGAACCGCCGACCCGGTCACCGGGACTCCGTGGACCGGCGACACCCTCGTCCCCGTGCTGACGGGGTCCCACGGGATCCTGGCCACGGCGGTCCTGCTCCTCGCCGACATGGGCGCGCTCGCGCTGGAGGCGCCCGTCGCCGACTACTGGCCGGAGTTCGCGGCGCGCGGCAAGGGCGCGGTGACGCTGCGGGACGTGCTGACGTTCACCGCCCGGCTCCCGGGCATGGCGGCCGACCTCGACCAGCGCGATGTCGAGAACCCCCAGATGATGGCCGCGCTGCTCGAACTGCACAGCCCCGAGGAGGACCCGCGGGCGGGCGGCGTGCTTCACGGGCCGTGGACCGCCGGATGGATCGCCGCCGAGGTGATCCGCCGGGTCGACGGCCGCGATCTCGACCTGTTCTTCCTGGAGGAGATCGCGGGACCGCTCGGCCTCGACATCCATTTCGGCCTCGTGCCCGACCAACTGCCGTACGCCGCCCGGATCTCGTACGACGCCGGCTTCCGCGCCCGCTTCCCGGCGCCGGAGGGCGGAAGGGGCGGGGAGACGGCACGCGGCGGGGCGGTACGCGCGGGGACGGGACGCGGCGGGGCGGGCGACAGCGCGGCGGGCCTCTCCGGGCGGGTCTGGCACAACCCGTCGCCGTTTCCCGCGGACGCCGGGGTGTGGAGCGAGAGCCGACGGCGGTACGCGGTCATCCCCTCGCTGGGGGCGTACGCGTCGGCGCGCGGCCTGGCCCGGCTCCAGGGCATCCTGGCGGCGGACGCCGCACGGGCCCCGGGCGAGGAGCCGCTGCTGCTGTCGCGCCGCACGCTGGACCAGGCGCGGAGCTTCTGGGTCGAGGGCCTGGATCCGCTGCTCGGCGGGGTCAGCGCGTACGGCGAGGGCGGCCTCCAACTCCTCGACGAGGGCCTCCACCCGGACGTCCGCTCCGGCGCTTTCGGCCACCAGGGTCCCGGCGGAATCGCCTATCAGACCTGGCCGCGAGCCGGGGTCGGCGCCGCCCTGGTCCGCAGCCGGCTGACGGCGGGCCCCCGCGCGCAGGTCCTGGACGCGGTGGCGGACGCAGCGGCGAGATCGGTGCGGACGACCGCCTGAGAGCGGGCGGAGTGGGGGCCGGAACCCGCCTGACGACTGGTTCCGGCCCCCACTCCGTCAAGCACGCGGCGTCGGGACGTCCGTCCGGCCCGTCTGGTCCGTCAGGTCCGTCAGGTCCGCCAGGTCCGTCGGGCCCGTCAGGCCCGTCCGGCCTGTCGGGGCCGCCAGGCCCGTCCGCCCGGTCCGCCCCGTCTTCCCCGCCTGAGCAGTCCGCTCGGCGGCGAGGCCGTGCAGGACGACGTTCCAGACCGAGTCCCAGACCGAGTCCCAGGCCGAGTCCCGGGTCGCTCCGTGTGAGGCCATCGCGCCCTCCGCGAGATGTGCCAGCAGGGCCACCGCGTCCTCCGGGGAGACTCCCGGACGCAGCCGTCGCGCGTCGTGGGCCCGGTCGAGCAGGCCGCGGAGCACGGGGAGCCAGACCTCCGCCAACGGCGATACGTCCCCGGGGCCGTCGGCCTCCAGGCGGCGGGTGGCGCGCACGAAGGCGTCCTCGTGGGCCAGCCGGGCCAACGCACCGATCAGTGTGCGCAGTTCACGTAAGGGGTCGGGGGCGGCCGCGAGGTCTCCCAGGCAGCGCTCGAAGCGGGCGCGCCCCGCCGTGCGCACCTCCTCGGCCAGAGTGGTCTTGTTCCCGAAGTGAAAGGTCAGAGCGCCGATCGAGGTCGCGGCCCGCCGGCCCATCCGCTGGAGGGAGGCGCCCTCGTAACCGCGCTCGGCGAACTCGTCGGCGGCCGCTTCCAACACGGCCTGACGCGTCCTGGCCGCCCGTTCCTGCATGCGCCTTCTCCTTGGACCTCGGCAAGTAGTCGTGCTCTGTGCAAGAAATATAACGAACATTCTCTATGTTTGTTAGTCTGCTCAGCGACGCTCACCTGGGAGGGACCTGCAGTGACGACGACGCACGAGATGCCCGACATGGCGACAGGCCGACCGCCGGGCGATCTGTCCCAGCTCCTGTTCGGCCACTTACACCGCTCCGACCAGCAGCGTTGGGGGCGCGTGTATCTCCAGGGGCTGCTGCGGACGGACGGAAAGAAGACGGTGCGCCGGATGGCGGCCGTCGTGACCGGCTCGGAGGCGGCGTCGACCTCGCTGCACCAGTTCGTCAACGCCAGCCCGTGGGAATGGGCCCCGGCACGCGGCGAGCTGGCCCGCTGGGCCGCCCGGTCGCTGCCGGTGCGGGCCTGGACGCTGGCGCCGGCGGTGCTGCCCAAGCGCGGCAACTGCTCGGCCGGGGTGCATCAGCGCTTCCTGCCGGAGTCCGGACGCACCGTCAACTGCCAGCTCGGGCTCGGCCTGTTCCTGGATGCCGGGCAGACGCACGTCCCCGTCGACTGGCGCCTCTTCCTGCCTCCCCGGTTCACGCGCGACGAAGCCGTACGCGACCGGGCGAAGATCCCCGCGACGACGCGGGCCCAGCCGCTGTGGGACCACGCCCTGCGCCTGGTCCAGGAGATGACGTCATGGTCGAACGGGCGGACGGCGCCGGTGGTGGCCGACCTGACGGCCCTGTGCGACGTCGTGCCGCTGGCGGAGCGGCTCCAGGGCGGCGAGCACGCCTTCATCCTCGCCATCCCGGGCCAGACCACGCTCGCCGGACCCGAACTGCCGCCAGGAGAGCGGGAATCGGTGCGCGGCCTGCTGCTGCGCCGGGGCGTACGGCACTCGGCGGGGGCGGACCGGCAGGTCATCTCGTACGACACACCCGTACGCGGACTGCGTCCGGACGGCGAGCGCAGCCGCGGGGCGGGCCGGCTGATGGCCGAGTGGGACGCGAGCAGCGGGCGTCCGGGCCGGATCTGGCTGACGAACATCACCGACCGCCACCCGGCCGAACTGCTGGAGCTGGCCCGTTCACCCCAGGGGGCGCGGAGTTCGATCGACCGCATGGGCGAGGACTTCGGACTCCTCGACTTCGAGGGCCGCTCCTACCCCGGCTGGCACCGGCACATGACGCTCGTCTCGGCCGCTTACGCGTGCAGCACCCTGGGAGGCATGCACGACTGAGCTTTTACTTGCTCCAACAACTATATAGGGGCCGGAGTCCCTTTCCCGAGCACTGCCACTCCCCAGATGATTGCATGGGCATGTATCTTGTTGTTCATCGCAGTCGAGAAGGGGAGCCGTTCCATGACGATCCACAAACAGCCGCGCGCCGCCTCCGACCAGACCATGTGGGAGGCCGTCCTCGGCCTGCACGCCTTCGTGGAACGCCAGCTCGCACACACCCTCCAGCGCCGCTACGGCGTCGGCCTCTCCGAGTACCGCGCCCTGGAGGCCCTCACCCAGGCCGAGAACGGCGAATGCCGCATGCAGGAGCTCGCGGACCACATCGGCCTGGGCCAGAGCTCCGTAACCCGCCTGGTGGGGCGGCTGGACAGCGCCGGCTACGCCTACAAGGACAACTGCGCCGACGACAAGCGCGGCGTCTTCGCCGTCATCACCGACGAGGGCCGCAAGCACTACCAGGACGCCCGCGCCACCTACGCCGACGTCCTCAGCTCGGCCCTCAACACCGCGAGCGCCGACGACCAGCTCGCCCGCGCGGTACAGGCGCTGCGCAGCGCCGCCTGACCAGACCACGACAGACGGCGGGACGCGTCCGGGCGACCGGACGTCCCGCCGTTTTTGCATGTTCGGGGTTCTTTTCCGGAACCGGGGCTAGCTGTGACCCGGATCACTCGATCCCCTGATTTAGTTGCTTGACCATGCAAGTAGAAGGTCGTAGGTTCTCTCTCGTAGCCAGACCGCGCATCCACCTAGGGGGGACCGTTGCCTTCGCCTCGCCTGTTGCAGGCACTCACCAGACACGTGCAGGAAAGGCCCGACAGCACCGCGCTCGTCTTCGCCGGCCGGCGGATCACCTACGCGGAGCTCGACCGGCTGACCCGCCTCGCCGCCGCGGACCTCGACGGCGCCGACTTCGGATCCGTACGCGGCCTGTGCGTTCCGGCCCACAAGACGCCGGAGACCGTCGCCCTGCTGCTGGCGGCCTGGCGCCAGGGGATCAACACCCTGGTCCCGTCGCCCGCCCTGGGCGCCGCCGCCCTCTCCACGCTCACCGCCCAGGCCCACGGCCCGCTGTCGGCCGCCACGGTTCCCGGCGGCGGTGCGACCCTGTCGCGGGAGGAGGCCGACCCCACCCTGTCGGACGGCTTCAGCGCCCCCGACCCGGAGGAGTCGCTCCTGACCCTCACCACCTCCGGGTCCACCGGCGTACCCAAGCTCGTCCCGGTCCGCACCGAGGCCTTCGACCGCTTCGGCGACTGGGCCACGGAGAAGTTCGGGATCGACGGCGGCACCCGCTCGCTGAGCTTCTCGCCGCTCAACTTCGACCTGGCCCTGCTCGACGTCTGGACCGTGCTGGAGGCCGGCGGCGCCGTCGTCCTGGCCGACGCCGGAGCCAGCGGGGACGCCGGCTATCTGCGCGAACTCACCCGGGGCAACGAGGTGACCCTGGTCCAGGGTGTTCCGCTGCTGCACCGGCTCCTGGCCGCGGACGACGCCCGCTACCCGACGGTCCGCACAGTCGTGTTCACCGGGGAGGCCGTCTCCGAGCAGGGGCTGCGGGACACCTTCGCCGCCTGCCCGGCCGCCCGCTTCCACAACGTCTTCGGCTGTACGGAGACCAACGACAGCTTCATCCAGGACATCGACCCGGCCGCGTACGTGCACCCGCTGCCCATCGGCACCCCGATCGACGGCACCGACGCCGTGCTGCTGATCGAGGGGCCCGACGGCACCGAGGTCCTGCGCGGGCCCGGCACCGGCGAACTGCTGGTGCACACGCCCTTCCAGACCTGCGGATATCTGGAACAGGCCCGCAACGCCGACGTGTTCATGCCCGACCCACGCGGCGGCGGCGCCATGTTCTACCGCACCGGCGACCTCGTCCACCGCGACGCCGACGGCCGCTACTTCCTCCAGGGCCGTACCGACTTCCAGGTCAAGGTGCGCGGCGTGCGCACCAACACCCTGGAGGTCGAGACCGTCCTCGGAGCGCACCCGGACGTCGTCGAGGCCGCCGTCGTCGCGCTGCCCTGCCCCGAGGCCGGCACCCGGCTGCACGCCGAAGTGGTGCGCCGGGACGGCACGTCCCTCAGCTCACTGGGCCTGCGGGCGTACGCGGCGAAGCACCTGCCGCGGCACGCCGTGCCCAGCTCGGTGGGGCTCGCCTGCACCCCACTGCCGAAGACCCCGACCGGCAAACCGGACCGCAACTCGATCAAGAAGACCCAACTGAACGGAGACGTCTCATGAGCACCGTCACCAACGACCCGATCCGCGCCTACATCGTCAACGAGTTCCTCGCCGGTGAGGAGACCGAGGACCTGACCGACGACTTCGACCTCATCGAGAGCACCGTCGTGAACAGCCTCGGCCTGGTCCGCCTCATCTCCTGGATATCCGAGACGTACAGCATCCCCGTCGACGACATCCCGCTGGAGCCGGCCGCCTACCGCACGCTCGCGGACATCCGCGGCTTCGTCAGCCAGGCTGCTCCGGCCGCGGTCTGACAGCCCTTCCCCCTCTCCGCGCGCAAGAACCTCCACGAACCCCGCAACCTTCACGAACCCCACGAACCCTGCAACCCCCATACCCCCCCGTACCCCCACGCCCCCCACGTACCGCGCCAGGCCTGCCCGCGCGTGCCCCTCGAACCTCCCGCACGCATCGCACCAGCTGCACACACGTCCAGAAAACAACGATGACAGGAGTACTTCCATGATCGTCCGTTCTCTCTCCGACGTCCCCGCGATCGAGTGGGGCAGCGGCACCAGCCACCGCCTGCTCACCGAGGCCGACGGAATGGGCTTCACCGTCTGCGAAACGCTGGTCCGTCAGGGCACGTCGAGCGCGTTGCAGTACCTCGGCCACCTGGAGGCCTGCTACTGCATAGGCGGCTCGGGCGAGGTCGTCACCGTGGACGGCGACCACCACAAGATCACGACCGGGACCATCTACGCCCTGGACAAGAACGACGCCCACCACCTGATCGCCTCCGACGACGAGGACCTTCTCCTCGTCTCCGTCTTCAGCCCGGCGCTGCGTGGCGACGAGAAGCACTCGCTCTCCGAGGACGGCTTCTCCCGCTACTGATCCGCACAGCCGGGTGCGGGGCCGCGACGGCGCGGCCCCGCACCCGGCCCCAGCCCCCAGCGCCCAGCGCCCAGCGCCAGCGAAAGGCAAGGCGAAACACCCATGGCAGCAGAGAAGGCCCCGGACACGTACGGCATCACAGCGCCCTACGCCGACGAGCTGAACGACGACGTCACCCACTGGGACCGGGTCGGCGAGTTCCCGCACGACAAGTGGAAGCCGCTGCAACGGTCCGGCCTGTTCACCCTCCCCTTCGCCCCGGAGTACGGCGGCGCCGGCCGGACCCTCACCGAGACCATGGCGGCGCTGGAGGGCCTCGGCCACACCAGCCGGGACGCCGGCCTCAACTTCTCGGCGTCCACGCAGATCGTCAGCGTCGGCATCCCGCTCCAGGCGTTCGGCTCCGAGGAGCTGCGCGGGCGCTACCTGCCGCAGGTCACCTCCGGCGAGGTCATCACCGCGCACGCGATCACCGAGCCGAGCCACGGCTCGGACGTGATGAACATCCGGACCACCGCCGTCCGCGAGGGCGACGAGTACGTCCTCAACGGCGGCAAGATGTTCATCACCAACGCCCCCGTGGCCGGCCTCTTCCTGCTCTACGTCCGCACCGGCAAGCCGGGGGCCTTCGGGCTGAGCACCTTCCTCGCCGAGCGCGACACCCCGGGCCTCTCGGTCGGCGAGCCGCTGGAGACGATGGGTCTGCGCACCTCCCCGATCAGCGAGGTCACGCTGGAGGACGTACGGCTGCCCGTCGGCAACCGGCTGGGCAGCGAGGGCGCCGGCTTCCTGATCATGGACCACGTGATGAAGCGGGAGGTCCTCTTCTCCTTCGCCGTGAACCTCGGCGAGATGACCCACCGCCTGAAGCGGGTGGTCGAACACGCCACCACACGGCAGCAGTTCGGCAGCGCCATCGGCAAGAACCAGGCGGTCGCGCACAAGATCGCGGACATGAGGATCGCCGTGGAGACGGCCCGCAAGTGGCTGTACGACACCGGTTCGAAGGTCGAGCAGGGCAAGGACGCCTCACTGGACGTGGCCGCCACCAAGATCGTGGTCAGCGAGGCCAACCAGCTCACGGCCCAGCACGCCATCCAGATCTTCGGCGCCCGCGGCTATCTGACCGGTACGGGCATCGAGCGCGAGCTGCGCAACGCCACCGCCGGCTCCATCTACTCCGGCACCAACGAAATCCAGCGCAACTGCATCGCCGCCCTGATGGGCCTGTGACGAGAGGCATCCGCATGACCGACACCCTGGCACCCCTTCTGTCCGAGCAGCAGACCGCCGACGCCACGGCCGCACAGCCCGGAGCCGACGACCTCGCCCGCCTCACGGCGGCCACCGACTTCCTCGATTACGAGCACGCGAGCGTCAGGGCCTTCGTCGACAAGGCCCTGGACGGGATCGACCGCGAGACCGCCACCCAGGTCGAGCTCGCCGTCGCGCTCTACTACGCGGTGCGCGACGGCATCCACTACGAGGTCTACGGCGCCGACCTCTCGCCCGAGGGCCTCCGGGCGTCCAGCATCATCGCCGGCGGCATGGGCTTCTGCCTGCACAAGTCCGTCCTCTACGCCGCCTGCTGCCGCGCCGTGGGCATCCCCGCCCGGCTGCACTACAGCGACGTCCGCAACCACCTCGCCTCCGACCGGCTGCGCTCCTACATCGGCGGCGACGTCTTCTTCCACGGCCTGGCCACCGTGTATCTCGAAGGCCGCTGGCTCCAGGTGACCCCGGTCTTCAACAAGCTCCTGTGCCGGCTGTACGGCATGACCCCTCTGGAGTTCGACGGCCGCTCCGACAGCCTCTACCACCCCTTCGACGCTCAGGGGCGCCAGAGCATGGAGTTCCTCACCGACCACGGCGACTTCGACGACGTCCCGTACGCGTTCGTGATGGCCACGATGCGCCGCAAGCACCCGAAGTTCCTGGCCGAGGACGGCACCGGAACCGTCAGCGGCGGCTCCCTCGCCGACGAGGCCTCCTGACCCGCGCCCGTACCGATCCGTAACGGCACCTCACCCACACCCGGCACCCAGCCGGCAGGCACAGCCGGTGAACGGCAGAAGAGGAGAAGCACCCCATGACGCAGTTCCAGGCCCGCGAGGACGGCTGGGGCGCGGTCGCCCGCGTCGGCGTCGTCGTTCCGCACGCGGACGTCGGGCCCGAGTCCGAGCTCCAGGCGATGGCGCCGAGCGATGTCTTCATCCACGGTTCACGCGTCCACTTCGGGGCGATGCGCCCCGGTGGGGAGATGGACCCGAAGATCCCGCACGACCCGGTGCGCGCCTTCATCGACCCGCCGTTCATCGACGACGCCGTCGAGCTGCTCGCCGCCTCCCCCCTGGACTCCATCGCCCTGGGGTTCACCAGCTCCGCCTACGTCCTGGGCGCCGACGGCGAGCAGAAGCTGTTCGAGCGGCTGGCCGAGCGGACCCGCGGCATCCCGCTCACCGGCACGACGCACGCTGCCGCAGCCGGCTTCCACGCCCTGGGGGCCGAGCGGATCGCCCTCGTCAACCCGCCGTGGTTCGACGACGAGTTGTCGGCGCTGGGCGCCTCGTACTTCGGCGAGCGGGGGTTCGACGTGGTCCACCACGCCCCCTGCGGCCTGCCCAGCAACCAGAAGCTGATCACTCCGGAGGCGCTGGTGAAGTGGATCGAGACCGCCGTCGCGCCGGAGCGGCCGCAGGCGGTGCTGGTCGCCGGCAACGGCATCCGCGCCGTGGGCACCATCGCGGGTCTGGAGGAGCGGCTCGGGTTCCCCGTGCTCACCGCGAACCAGGTGCTGTTCTGGCACGCGCTGCACGCCGCGGGCGGGAGCGAGGCGGCCGCGCGGATCACCGATTACGGAGCCCTGTTCGGCGTCCTCCCCGAGGGTGCGGCCAGGGGTGCGGCCAGGCCTGCGGCCACCGGCGCGGTCACCGGCGCGACCCTGGCGGCGGCCCGATGAGCATGCTGCCCGCGTACGGCTACCAAGCCGCCGTGCAGGAGACCTGCGACACGCCGGAGTACCACCTCCCGCTCGTGTGCTGGCACGACGACGGGACGGGTGTGCGCGGCATGGTGCTGTACCGCGGAGGGCTCCGTCCGGCGGAGCAGGTGCCGGGGTTCCGGCGCTATCTCGCCACCGAGGACCTGGAGCAGTACGCCACGACCGGCCCGTGGCCGCTGCTCGCAGCAACCGCCTGATCCGACCCGTGGCGGGGGCCGGCCGGGCCCCTGCCGCATCAGGAGCCGTATCGACATGACACACGACCTCAAGTGGTCCGACGCGCCTCCGGGAGAAGTCCTCGATCCGGTCGGCATCTGGATCGTCCGGGCTCCGGCCGGGCCGCTCCTCGACCCCGGCGAGGACCCGCCCGACTGGCTGGACGAGAAGGAGCGCGGCCGACTGGCCTCGATACCGCAGCAGGCCGGCCGGGACACCTACGCCTTCGCCCACTGGGCGTTGCGGAGCGTTCTCGGCTCCTCGCTCGGCTGCTCCCCCAGGAGCGTCGGCTTCCTGCGGCAGCCGTGTCCCGGCTGCGGTGGGGCGCACGGAAGACCGGCCATCCGCGATCCGGACCCGGACGGCGAAGCACCGGAGTTCTCGATGTCGCACAGCGGGGACCACGTCGCCATCGCGGTCGCCGAGGCCACCATCGGCATCGACATCGAGTCCTGGCCGACCCCGGAGTCCGTCGCCGGGTACCTGCCGTTCCTCCATCCGAAGGAACAGCAGTGGCTGGGCGGCCGCCCGGAAGACGAACTGGTCCGGGACTTCGCCCGCCTGTGGACCCGCAAGGAGGCCATGGCCAAGGCGACGGGACAGGGCATGGCCGCCGTCATGAACCGGCTGGATCTCACCGGCCAGCCGCTCGGCTGGCGGGTGCGGCAGCTGCTCGCGCCGCCCGGGTACGAGGCCAGCTTCGCGGTCCCGGCCTCGGTGCACGTCGCGGTCACGGTGCACGAGGAGCTTCCGGAACCGATGCCGGAGCCGGTGCGGGCCTGACGCCCGCCGGCGGGCGGCCGGTGTCCCCCCACGGAGGGGGTACCGGCCGCCCGCCGCGTCGCGTGGTGCGGCCGGACATGCCCTGGGGAGTGGCCGCCCTACAGGCCGGTCGGCCCCTGGACGGTCACCTCGGAGGTGAAGACGCGGACACCGTGCTGCTCGACCGACACGTTCACGCGGTTGCGGCCCGTGCCGTCGGGAACGGGGTCGCCGGCCACCACGACGGCGGGGGCGTCGAGTTCGACGTACCGCGCGAAGTCCGTCCGCATCCCGGTGACCGTCGACGCGCCGTCGACGGCGGCGTGCGCGGCCTGCCGGGCGGCTTCGAGGAGCAGCATCCCGGGCACGTGGTCGACGGCGTGGTCGAACAGCACCGGGTGCCCGGGGTCCACCCGTAACATCCAACGGCCCGGCGCCATGCCCGCGGCCGGTGAGAGCACCACATCGGCCGGGGAGTCCCGGTCCACCCGGTGCGGCTCCACGGGCGGGCCCGCCGGGAGGCAGTCGGCGAGCGCCTTCTCGGTGTCCGCGTAACTCCCGCGCAGCCGCCGGTATATGGCCGCGGGCTGGTTGTTGAAGCGGGTGAGCGCGGTGCCCATCAGCCGCTCCCCCAGGTGGATGTCGACGCGCATCGTCATACCGGCGAACCGGGTGCCGCGGCGGACCACGTCCGGGCAGGACACCGCCAGGCGCACCTCTTCGTCGACGGTGGTCACCAGCGATGCCGACGGCTCCACCGTGAAGCTGAACTCCTCCCACGCCTGCTTGTACTCCCGCGGGACGTCGTGCACGGCGTGGGACAGGAGGGGGACGGTCTGGCGCACGCTCTCGGCGATCAGCATCGGGTCGTACGAACCCCCCGACGGGCGGTAGAAGGCATGCCCCCGCGGCCAGCGCGCGGTGACTTCATAGCGTCCCGGGTCCGGCTCGGCCCACGACGTGAGCAGGACTTCCTCACTCCGAAGTTTGTGCACCTGCCACTGGTGCACCTGCTGCCGCTGAACTGGTCTCGCTTCACGGTTCCGAACGGAAACAGACAACTTGGCCCCCCAAGATCGGTTGTTTGCGCGAGCGACTACACAGAGGCGCTGGAGATCGACTCCGTGTGCCCGACTCAAAAAATAATGTTCCTTTTTTTTTGACACGTCAAGAGGGGTGATTCACTGAAGTGCACTTGGGGTGATTTGTTGCTTTACGCAACTCAAGCCCCCCGAAACGGACTTGCTCCAACCGCTGTTCACTCAGATAACATAAGGAGCATTCTTTTTGGGAAGGTGAGGGGCATGGCACTGAAACAAGAGCGGGCAGAACAGACCCGTCGAGCACTCCTGCTCGCGGCGGCGGAGGTCTTCGACGAGTACGGGTACGCGGGGGCCAGCATCACGCGCATCCTCAAGCGCGCCGGGGTGACGGCAGGGGCGCTCTACTTCCACTTCGGCTCCAAGGAGGACCTGGCCAGGGCGGTGATGAACAGCCAGCCGGACACCCTCGTCCCGCTGATCGCCGCCAGCGGGCTGCAGCGGCTCATCGACCTCACCCTCGTGTGGTCGTGGCAGTTGCAGCGCGACCCGCTGCTCCGGGCCGGCGTGAGGCTGACGAACGAACAGTCCTCCATCGGCGACTCCCTGAACTCCGACCCGTACGAGAAGTTCCGCGGGTTCATGAGCTCTTGTCTCGACGAGGCGCGGGAGCGCGGCGAGTTGCAGCCGGGGATCGAGCCGCTCGTGGTCGCGGAGTTCGTGATCGCGGCCTGTACCGGGATGCAGATGTACTCCAACGTCGTCAGCGGCCGCAGGGACCTTCCCGAGCGCACCCAGCAGATGTGGAACCTGCTGCTCCCGGGCATCGCGGTCCCGGCCGTGATCACCCGCGCCGAAGCGGCCCCGGCCCGTGGCGCCGCGATGATGCCCTGACAGCCGGACCGCCCGCGCGCCGCCCCGTCCCGTCTTGCCCAGTCCCTCCCTGGCCTGACCTGGCCTGACCTGGCCTGGCCTGGCTTGGCCAGTTCCGCCTTTCCCTGACCTGCCCTGACCTGCCCTGGCTGTTGTGCCTGCTCTGCCTGTACCGAACGTCCACGACGATCACCTACGGAGCCGCATGATCTCCCTGCGACTGGCCGCCCTGAACATCGACGGTGTCCTGCTCAACGACACCTTCAGCCCGGTCATCCACCACTTCATCGTCAGCAGAGGCGGTACGTACTCCGCCGAGCTGGAGCGATCGATCTTCTCCCAGCCGCAGCACATCGCCGGCCGGCTGCTGTCGGCCGCCGTGGGCGGCGGCATGACGGGCGAGGAGGCGCTCGCCGCGTACTTCGAGGACCGCGCCGCCCACCTCGACCGCCACCCGGTCACGATCACCCCGGGCACGCGTGACCTGCTCCTGCGACTGCGGGGCGCGGGCCTGCGCACGGTCTGTTACGGGGGTCTGGGCAAGGACCACTTCGACCGCCATCTCGGCCGCTACGCCGACCTGTTCGACGGGCCCGGCTACGTCTGCACCAACGACATCCGCCCCGGCCTCAAGGAGATAGCCGAGGACGTGTTCGGGCTGCGCCCCGGCCAGTCCCTCTTCGTCGACGACGTCGCCCGGGTCGCCGACGTGGCCCGCGAGCTCGGCACCGCGTTCGTCGGCCGCCCCTCCTCCTTCGTCCACAGCCACCAGCGCGCTCTGATGCGGGAGGCGGGCGTACGCCACGTGATCAGCGGTCTCGACACGCTCGACGACGAGCTGCTGCACCGGATCGACCGGGAGATGAGCTCGGAGACCTTCTGGAGATCGCCCGTGTCCGCAGCCGGCCCGGCCCGATGCGCGTGACGCCGGGCGGGCACCTGCTGCAAGGGAAAGTGGCGCTGATCACCGGCGCCTCCAGCGGCATCGGCGCCGCCGCGGCCCGGCACTTCGCCGACGAGGGAGCCGCCGTCGTGCTCGTGGCCCGCAGGGCCCGGATGGTCGAGGAGGTGGCCGAGCGCATAAGGAAGGACGGCGGCCGGGCGGTGGCCGTGCCGGGCGACGTCACCCTCCAGGCGGACATGGAGGAGGCCGTGGCCATGGCGGTCACCCGGTTCGGCAAGCTCGACTGCGCGTTCAACAACGCCGGTTACGTCAGCACCGGGACCGTCCTGCACGAACTTGCGGACGACGTCTTCGACCGCACCATGGACGTCAACGTACGCGGCGTGTGGAACTGTCTGCGCGCCCAGATACCCGCCATGCTGCCGGGCGGGGCCGGTTCCGTCGTCAACACCTCCAGCGTCGCGGGGGTGCGCGCCACCTCCGCGTCCGCGCCCTACGTGGCCGCGAAGCACGCGGTCATCGGGCTGTCCAGGGCGGCTGCCGCCGAGTACGGCGAGCACGGCATCCGCGTCAACGCGCTCGTGGTGGGCAGCACCGACACGGAGATGATGGACGGCGTCCTGTCGGCCGGCCCCTCCGCGAGCGCCGGCTTCGGCGGCAAGGCGATCCAGCAGCGCCTCGCCGACCCGACCGAGATCGCCCGCGCCGCCGCCTGGCTCTGCTCGGACGCCTCGTCCTTCACCACCGGATCCGCCCTCGCGGTGGACGGCGGCAGAACAGCGAAGTGACGGGGTTACGCCGCAGGCGCCCGCGGCCCCCTCGTGAAGGGGCGGCGGGCGCCTGCGGCGTACCTGCGGGGAGGGAAAGGTCAGACCTGGACCGCACTGGGCCGGTCCGCGATCTGCTCGGAGCGCGGCGCGGTGGCGGCCTCGGGCTTCGTACGGTCGGCGAGCTTCAGCCAGATGACCCCGACGATGATGACGGCCAGCCAGATGCCCTTGGCCAGGGTGAGGGTCTCGTCGAAGAAGAGCGGGCCGAGCACCGCGGCGCCGACCGCGCCGATTCCCGCCCAGACGGCGTAGCCGATGCTCACGTCGATCGTGCGGAGGGCGAGGCTCAGTGCGTAGAGCGTCAGCAGGAAGAACACCACCGCGACCAGGGACCAGGTCAGAACGGTGAAGCCCTCGCTGCCGCCGACGGCGAGCGCGTACCCGATCTCGAAGACTCCGGCGAGCAGGAGCGAGAGCCAGGCGTTGGTGGAGCTCTTGGCTTCGTTGGACATGGGAGGTGAGTCCTCTCTCAGGGAAGGCGTCAGGTGGTTGCGAGGGGGGCACGGTGCGTGCGAGGCGTGCGAGGCGTGCGAGGTGCGCAGGGCGTGCGGGCCTGGATTCTGGCTCCGGGCCCCGGGCTCCGGCTCCGGCTCAGGCGGAGCCGCTCAGCTGGAGGCCGACGACGCCACCGATGACGAGGAGAATGCCGATCGCCTTGTTCACGTTCAGACGCTGGCCGAAGAACAGCGCGCCGAGGACGGTGATACCGACGCCCGCGACAGACGTCCACAGGGCGTAACCGACGCCGACGTCGAAGGTCAGCAGCGCCTTGCTGAGGAAGAAGGTCGCGGCGGCGCCGCTGGCCAGGGTGATGCCGGTCCACTTGCGGTTCTTGAAGCCCTCGGCCTTTCCGGCGGCGATGGCGACCAAGATCTCGAAGGCGACGGCGATGGCGAGGTAGAGCCAGTGCATGGGAGGTCCTTCCGTGCGGTGAATGAGCGGGGGATGAACGGGAAGTGCGGGAAGTGCGGGTGAGCGGGAAGTGCGGGTGAGCGGGAAGTGCCGGCAAGCGGAGTCATCGGCGCCGGGCAGCGATGCCGCGTGGCGGAGGTCCGGTGGCTAGCGCGGGGAGCGACTCATGGTGAGGAAGTCCTGGAACGGCTGCTCGGCCTCCGGGAGTTGCAGCGCGGTGACCTTGATGGGCCACGCCTCCGGGTCCTCGGCGAAGACGGTGTACGAGCTCGTGTAGTCGAAGCCGTACCGGGCGGCGGTCCTGCGGTCGGCGGCGTGCACGATGTGACCGATGCCGGCGAACCGGGCCGCCAGGTAGCACAGGGCGCAGGGCTCGCCGGAGGCGAACAGGGTGGCGCCCGCCACGGCGTGGATCCCGTACTTGGCGGCGGCTTCCCTGAGGGCGACGACCTCGGCGTGAGCGGTCGGGTCGTTGTCCTCGCGGACCCGGTTGAAGCCCGTCCCCAGAATCCGCCCACTGCCCACGACCACACCGGAGAAGGGGATACCGCCCTGCGCGACGTGCTCGCGGCTGAGCCGGACCGCCTCGTGGGCGTAGCCCAGCAGTTCGCTTTCGTGTGTACCCATCAGCAGTTCGTCTCCCGAGTTGCCCTGCGTCGATCATTTCGCGTGGCTATTTGCCTGCACATGCAACTGAATGCTTCCGCAATCCTCCGCCGACAACTTGCCTTGCGGGAACTAATCTTGCATGTGCATGTAATCACTGTCAAGCGTGTGCGTGCGCCCGGGCGTTGTCCAGCGTCGCCAGCGGTTCCAGCAGCCGGGGGTCGAACGCGGCCTGGACCGTCCCCGCAGCCACCCTGCGCGGCAGGTCGGGGTTGGCCAGCGCGCCCGTCCCGACTGCCAGGACGTCGGCGTGCCCCTCGTCCAGCACGCGCCGCGCCACGGCTTCCTGGTGCAGCCCGCCATTGGCGATCACGGGGAGCCCGGTGACCGACCGGGCGAGCGCGGGCAGCGTCCGGCCTTCCGGGAACCAGTCCCGTCCGCTTCCCGCGAGATGCAGATAGTCGGCCCCGGCCGCGCCGGCCGCCGTGAAGACCGCTTCCGCTTCGGCGTCCCCGCCCGGCCACCGCCAGGCGGGATCGTTGATCTTCCCCTGGGAGAGCCGGACGCCGACCGGGAAACCGGACCCGGCGGCGTCTCTGACGGCGACCGTCACCTCCCGTACGAGCCGCAGGCGTTCCTCGACTCCCCCGCCGTAGTCGTCGGCGCGCAGATTGGTGTACGGGGTCAGGAACTGGTCGAGCAGATAGCCGTTGGCGGCGTGGATCTCCACCCCGTCGAAGCCGACGTCGCGGGCGCGGACCGCGGCGGCGGCGAAGCCGTCGACGGCTTCGGCGATCTGGCGTCGGGTCATCTCCATCGGCACGGGCCAGGGGCCGCTGCCGCGATACTTGGCCAGTTGCTCGCCCAGCGGACGTACCGCCGACGGGCCCGCGGCCCGGTCACGGAAACGGTTGCCCTGCGAGACGGCCCCGGCGTGCATCAGCTGAAGGACGACGCGCGCGCCGGCGGCGTGCGCTCCCTCGACGACGGGACGCCAGGCGGCGGCCTGCGCCTCGTCCGTGATGCCGGGCTGGTGCAGGTAGCCCTGACTGAAGGCCCGGTCGGTGTAGGTCCCTTCGGTGATCAGGAGCCCGAAGCCGCCCTCGGCGTAGGCCGCGTAGTACTCGGCCATCTCCTGGGTGGCCCGGCCGTCCTCGGTCGCGGAGACCCGGGTCATGGGCGCGACGGCGTATCTGTTGCACAGCTCCATCCCCGCGAACCGGCAGGCCTTGAGCGCGGGATGGGCGGCGGGGTGGGTGGCGTGACCGTTGGCGGGACGGTTGGCGGGACGGTTGGCGGGCACCTCAGCAGCTCCCGTCGATGCCGCAGGAGGCGCCGTACACGTCACCCTCCGCCTGCTGCGCCTGGGCGTCCAGGATCGCCTTGCGCAGCTGGTCCGGGCGCGGAACTCCCTCGATCCGGGTGTCGCCGACGAGCAGGGTGGGAACGGACTGCACCCGGTGGGCCGCCGCCTCCCGCAGAGCCTCCTGGTGCCGGGCGTGATAGGTGCCGTCCGCCAGCGCGGCCCGGAACCCGGCCTCGTCCAGGCCGACCTCGCCGGCCAGGGCGACGAGGACGTCGATCTGTCCCAGGTCCTGGTTCTCCTGGAAGAAGGCGCGGAACATCCGCTGGTTGTAGGCGGTCCCCAGGTCGTGCTCGGCCGCGTACTGATAGCCCTCGAAGGCGAGCGCCGTGTACGGCTGGGGAGAGACGGCGGGGAGCGTGATGTCGACGCCCAGCCGACGGGCCATGGGATAGACGGCCCGTTCCCAGATGCTGGGCAGGTACTCGTCCTCCGGCCGCAGGGTGGGCTGGGGGTGGGGACGCAGCTCGAAGGGCATCCACTCGACGTCCACCTCGACGCCGACGTCCTTGATCGCCTCTTCGAGCGGACCTTCGGCCAGCATGCAGAAGGGGCAGACGTAGTCGGACCAGATCTTGATCTTCACGGGTTCAGCCATGCGCCGACCTCCAGGTCATTGATCGCGCAAGCAACAACATCCCCCGACGGTGCGGCAGGAGTTGACGGACGACCAGAAGGTTGCACGATCATGCACTTTTGTGTCAAGTCTCCCCGCCGTCGGTGAGACGGGGGGCCCGAGAGCCGACCGGAACCGGCCAGTTGCGACGCGAGCAGCAGGGAGCGGCACAAGCGGCAGGAACGGCGGGAGCGGCGACGAGGAGCGGGAACAGCGGCGAGGGGCGGGAACGGCGACGAGGAGTGGGAGCACTTGCGGGAGCGGCGACGAGGAGCGGGAACACTTGCGGGAGCGCTCCCGCACCTGGAAGATCCCGCGCATGACTTCTCCGTCGCCCGTGCTGCGCCCGTACCGCCCCGAGGACCGCGAGGCCCTCTTCGACATCTGCGTACGCACCGGACACGAGGGCGGGGACGCCCGCCACCTCTACCCGGACCCGGGCCTGCTGCCGAACATCTTCGCCGCGCCCTACGCCGCCCTGGAGCCGGAACTGGCGTTCGTGGTCGAGGACGGCGGACGCGCGGTCGGCTACATCCTCGGCACGGCGGACACCGCGTCCTTCGTCGACCGCTACCGTGCCGAGTGGCTCCCCGGCCTCGCAGAGCGCCACCCGGCCCCCGTACGCGAACCGGCCACTCCCGCCGAGCGGATGACCGCCCTGATGCACGACCCCGAGCGCATGATCGTGCCGGAGCTGGCCGACTATCCGGCCCACCTGCACATCGACCTGCTCCCGACCCACCAGCGGTCCGGGCACGGGCGGCGCCTCATGGATACCTTCCTCGCCGCTCTGCACGAACAGGGCGTCAAGGCGGTCCACTTGAGCATGCTCACCGCCAATACCCGGGCCCGCGCCTTCTACGACCGCGTCGGCTTTCACGAGATCACGGTTCCGGGGGACGACACCGTCACCTACCTCGGGCGCTCAACTCAGTAATGCGTACGCCGCGTTGAACAGGATCAACGTGTGGACGAAGCGGCCCGCTCGCGTGGGCGGATACCGCCACATCAGCGGCCAGGTGTCGCCCCCCAGCGCCGGCACGGGGACGTAACTGATGCGGCCCGTCGCCGCGTTGAACTGCGTCACCGCACGCGGCCACGGCCGCCCGGCCGTGGAGCCCGCCGGGACGAGGAAATACACCCCGCGCCGGCCGTTCGACTCGGTGACGACGGGCCCCGGTTCGCCGCCGACCAACTCCTCCATCAGGTCGGCCAGCCGCCGCCCGTCGTCGCCGTCCACGCGGACGGCGTCGAATTGCACGCCCGCCTTGCGAAGGTGAAATCCGGACTCCGGAATCCACTCGGCCCTCAGCCCATCATTAAGTGCGTTCACGAGACGATTGTGACCCCGATCACCTAGCGTTCTCCGTACCTGCCGAGGTGCGTCGTACAGCCGTTGACCTGCTCGAACTTCTCTGAAGTGGGGTGGATTTCAACGACTTCGAGTAATGACCGGTTGAGTTCGGTTGAGTCGAAAAGAGATCGCGTAATGGCCAGTGCTGAGAACAAGCAGACCGCGAGCCCGATGGCCCTCATGGTCGCGGAAGTGGCCCGCACACTGCGTATCCAGCGGGGGTGGACACAGGAACAGCTCGGCCACGAGATCGGCTACTCGGCAGCGGCGGTGAGCGCCATGGAGACGTGCGCACAGCCCGCGAGCGACGCGATGCTGGTGGAGCTCGAACGCGTACTCGGCAACGGGACCGGCGTGTTCGAGACCGCGCGGCGGTTCATGCGGATGGAGAAGTACCCGCGCCAGTTCCAGGACTACGCGCTGCTGGAGCAGGGAGCGGTCAGCCTCCAGCTGTTCGCGACGAACGTCATCCACGGGCTGTTCCAGACGGAGGCGTACGCGCGGGCGCTGATCGGCGGCTCATACCCGCCGCTCTCCGACCAGCGGGTGGAAGAGCTGGTCCAGCTGCGGATGGAGCGCACGGTCCTCTTCGACCGCGACCCGCTCCCGATGATCGAGGTCATCATCGACGAGGCAGTCCTGCGCCGGGTCATCGGCAACGAGGAGGTCATGCGGGAGCAGCTGCTCCACCTCGTGGAGTGCGCACGCCGCCGCAATGTCACGCTTCTGGTACTGCCCCTGGACGCGGGGAAGTACGGGGAGTACGCAGGAGATCGCGGCTCGATGAGCCTGTTGGAGACTCCGGCACACGAGCACCTCGTCTATCTGGAGCCGCAGGACGAGAGTCTGCTGATCAGTGACCCGGCAAAGGTGAGCACATACGCCCAGCGCTATGCGAAGATCCGGTCACAGGCCCTGGGTCCTCGCGAATCGCTGGACCTCATCAAGCGGTTGGCAGGAGTAGCGGTATGAGCAGCACCCTCCGATGGTTCACGTCGAGCTACAGCAACGCCAGCGGCGGTAACTGCATCGAGGTCGCCTTCGCCTGGCACAAGTCCTCCTACAGCAGCGGCAGCGGCGGCGAGTGCGTCGAGGTCGCCACCTGCCCCCACGCCGTCCACGTCCGTGACTCCAAGGTGCCCGACGGGCCCGCCTTCGCCGTCGCCCCGGACGCCTGGTCCGCGTTCCTCGGCTGGACGGGCTGACAGCCCGGCACCACCGCCCCGGCGGCCTGCCTCCTGGCGTGCATCAATACGACGCCAGGAGGCAGGCCGCTTACGGAGGGCGCGACTCCGTCAGGGAGCCAGCTTCACGGAGTTGATCGGCGTGAAGTCGTAGTCGTAGTACGTGCCGGCCGCCTGGTTGCCCCCGCAGCCGGTGCCGTTGGAGCCCGTGCACCGGTAGGCCTTGGCTCCGCCGGTCTGGTTGTTGAACCAGCGCTTCATGCCGTACTGGTCGTAGATCCTGTGGACCCCGTACGAGTAGAACGCGTGGCTCGGCCTGTCGCCGTTCCAGCTCGCGTTCGGATACAGGCAGACGGCCCCGGACGGGCAGCCGTGGATCGTGGCTGCCGACTCCACCGCGGTGGCCGATCCGCCCAACGTGAGCACGGCGCCGGTGGCGAGCGCCGTGGCGGTCATCGCTGTCCTCTTGATGGTCCTCCGAAACTGACGCATGCGCGTTTTCCCCCATCTGGTCGGTCTTGGGTCCTTCATCGCTCCTTTGGGAGCTTCTCCAACGATGATGAAGAGGCCCGTGAATACGGGTCCAAGGGTTTTCACCGCACGGCAAACGGATGTGTTCATTCGGGGGATCCATGGAACTCCGTATCCATTTCACCGCAGACGACCTGACACGCATCACGGTGGCTCCCCGCCCCGACCCCATGTGGGAGCTGGTCAACAGCCTCCACGCACTCCAGGCCCCCCGGACCACCCCCGAACACGCGCCATGGCTGGAGCACGTCCGCAGACGACTGGCCAGGAGCGACCTGAGAGAGCCGATCCGCCTGCTCACCACGCTGGTGCCGGCCCGGGGTAAATTCCCCGACTTTCTGACCCCTCCCCACCGAGGCGGAATGGAGGTCGCCCGTGACCTGATTCTCGCCACACCGACGGACCGTGTGCGCGCCGAGCTGGCCGCGTGCTGTTCGCAACGGACGCCGTCCGGCCGGCTCCGGCGGCTCGCCGAAGGCGACCGCGCCGCCCGGCAGGAGCTCGACGCCGCCCTCGCCGTCTACTTCCGCGAACTTCTCCTCCCGCAGCGGCAGCTGATCGACGACATGGTGCACAGCGACCGCGCGTACCGCAGCCGGGATCTGCTGGAAGGGGGCGCCGAACGGCTGCTGAGCACGCTGTCGCCCGCCATCCGCTGGGAGCCGCCGACGCTGGTCGCCGACTATCCCCGCGACGGCGACCTCCACCTGCGCGGTCGCGGTATCTCGCTCATCCCGTCCTTCTTCTGCACGGGTCGTCCCATCACGCTCATCGACCCCGGCCTGCCACCGGTTCTGGTCTACCCCGCGAACCGCCGATCCGGCTGTACGGAGACCCACGACGGCCTGCCCGAACTGCTCGGCCGCACCCGGGCCATGGCCTTGTGCGCTCTGTCCTCGCCCTGCTCGACGGGCGAACTGGCCCTGCGCATCGGCGTGTCAATCGCGAGCGCGAGCAAGCACGCGTCGGTGCTGCGCAACGCGCGGCTCGTCACCAGTACGCGCAGGGGCTGCGAAGTGGTGCACGCGCTGACCCCGCTCGGGCGTGAGGTGGCGCAGGGGCGGCGGCGCGGCTCGTGGTGCGGTGGTGAGTGACGCTGCCTGCCGACCGCGCGGGGACCGGTCCGACCGCACGCGTGCCAGTCGGCCGCACGCGTGCCGCTCGGCCGACCGCACATCGCTCGACGGGCCGCCCGGGGCGGACCTTCCTAGTCTCCTGAGTCAGGAATTCTGTTCAGATATGAGGCGAGGCGTTCGAGGATCTCGTCCGCGGTCTTGGTCCAGATATAGGGCCTGGGGTCGGTGTTCCAGGCTGCGGTCCAGGTCCGGATGTCGTTCTCCAGGGCCTGGACGGTCTTGTGGACGCCTCGCCGTATCTGTTTGTTCGTCAGTTCGGCGAACCATCGCTCGACCAGGTTGA